>CP119313.1:2020866-2694489 GCA_029202485.1 Candidatus Pedobacter colombiensis
CTAGCTGTATTGGTTTGAAGATCTGCTGCAATTGCCGGAAATCCGGGAAGGTACATGTCAATTGAAAAAGGGCCAAGGGCAGTTAGTGAACCTAGTATTAAAATCAGGCTATAATATTTTTTTTGAGTCATTGTTTTTTATTGGGTTAACACAATTTTATGCTATGAGAGAAGGGAGCAAGATTTTGTGAAGGGTTTGCAAATATAATGTCTATTCCTAAATAAAATTTACATTGATTATTTTACGGGTTTTGGATAAGCATTGGATAAGGGTTCTTGGGTTAGATTTTTGTAACGATAGCATGAAAAGCCTGAATAGATTAATTATTGCTTTATCTTTGTAAATAGAGCGTTATGGCTCTGGAAAAGTATTAATTTGGTTGTGTATGTTGTTATATGTTAAGAATATGGTTTGTGACCGTTGTATCATGATTGTGAGACAACAGTTGGAGAATTTTGGTTTAAAGGTGAATGAAATATCTTTAGGGAAGATTGAAGTAGCGCCTGAACCAAATGCGAATCAATTAAAAAACATAGCTTCTGCAATGCAAGCTTTAGGGTTTGAGCTGATTGATAAAGAAAAGGATCAATTGGTAGAACAGATAAAAAATCAGGTTATTGATTTGGTTCATTATTCTGATTTGAATAGGATGGGGCAAAGTTTAACACAGATAATCGCTGATAGATTGAATAAGGATTATGCTTAT
The DNA here is from genome assembly GCA_029202485.1 of Candidatus Pedobacter colombiensis. NCBI lineage: Bacteria > Pseudomonadati > Bacteroidota > Sphingobacteriia > Sphingobacteriales > Sphingobacteriaceae > Pedobacter > Candidatus Pedobacter colombiensis. Next base: position 2,021,573 of record CP119313.1, read on the forward strand.
TTGAGTAGGCAGTTCTCGGAGGTTGAAGGTTTAACGATTGAAAAATATATCATTCAGCAAAAAATTGAGAAAGTAAAGGAGCTAATGGAGTATGGTGAGCTAAATTTAAACGAAATAGCTTATAAAATGGGGTATAGCAGTAGTGCTCATTTGTCTACTCAATTTAAATCGATTACAGGTTTTACTCCAAGTAAATATAAATCATCTGAATTGAACAATAGAAAGCCGTTGGATAAAGTCAAATAGAATTATAAATATTAGCATGAATAATATGATTAATCATCCCGGTGTTATTATTGGGTTTGCAGTAGTGGTGATAGTAATGCTCCTTTTAGATTTGGGGGTATTTAATAAAAAGGTACATGCAGTAACCAGCAAAGAGGCTGCAATTTGGTCTGTAGTTTGGATAACGCTTTCAATGGTATTTAGTGGTGTTATTTATTTGACTTCAGGATTTGAGAAGTTTACACAATTTCAATCGGCTTATTGGATAGAAAAAGCTTTATCTGTAGATAATTTATTTGTGTTTATTTTGGTGTTCGGCTTTTTTAAAGTACCAAAAGAGCTGCACCATAAGGTATTGTTTTGGGGTATAATAGGCGCTTTAGTGTTTAGAGCAATCTTTATTTTTGCTGGTGTAGGTCTGATCAACTTAACATACTTGCCGGAAACCGTGTTGTTTGGATATACTGTCCAAATCAATGTTGTATTATTTTTGTTTGGCTTATTTCTGATTTATGCGGGAATAAAATCATGGAGTGGTCACAGTGAGGATGAGGAAAATAAGGATTTTAGTAAAAGCCCGGGTGCACGTGTGATTTATAAGTTTTTTAAAGTAAGTAAAGAATTTGATGGTGCTAAGTTCTTTACTGTTGAAAATGGAATTAGAATGGCTACGCCTTTATTGGTTGTTGTAGCAGTAATTGAGTTTACAGATTTATTATTTGCGGTGGATTCGATACCTGCAATTTTTGCTATTGCCCCTGATGATCCTTTAATTTTATATACTTCTAATATATTTGCCATATTGGGTTTAAGAGCGCTGTATTTCCTTTTGGCTAACTTTATTCACATGTTTAGCTTACTGAAATATGGTCTGGCAATTATTCTGGCATTTATTGGTATTAAAATGGTTATCTCACCATTTTATCATATTTCGTCGCCATTGTCATTATCGATTGTAGGTGCTGTATTGGTTCTTTCTGTTATTGCTTCACTTATTTTTCCACCTAAAGAGGAGGCTGTTATTAAATAACTAGTATTTTATTATTACAAAAAGAGGGAGACCATATCCAATTGATAAAGCCTCCCTCTTTTTATTGAATGATTTTACAAATTAATATAATGTAAACTCAACGCGACGGTTTTTCTGACGACCTTCGGCAGTTTTGTTTGATGCAATTGGTTGGTTTGGACCGTAGCCAGTTGCTTCTATACGTGAAGGATTTGCTCCTTGTGACACTAGATAAGCTTTCACAGCTTCTGCTCTTTCTTTAGATAAACGTAAGTTTAATGCCATTGAGCCAGTATTATCTGTATGTCCAGCTAATTTTAAGCTAAAGTTTTTCTCAACTAATAATTCAGCTACTTTATTTAACGTTGCATGAGATTTAGGGCGAATGGTGGCTTTACCTAAATCAAACTCTAAGTTTCTGATAGCTTCGTCTACAACTTTACGATCAGCTTCGGTTACAACAACTTTAGTTTCTTTAATAATTTCACGTTGAATTTTAAGTGGGCAACCTGAACCGTCTACAACTGTGCCGGCAGGTGTACCAGGACATTTATCGAATTTATTTGCAACACCATCATTGTCATCGTCTCCCATATCTTTTGCATATTGTGCTCTGTCTCTTGCTGCATTTTCTTCAGCTGTAGATAATGCTCTTCTTAATTCAGCGCTTTCAGCTGCAGATTGGTTACGTAGGTTGGCTAACGAACTGTAGTTTTGTAGTTGTGGTTTTGACTTGCTACCCAGCGCAAATTCTAAACCTGCATGTCCATAAGAGAACTTATCGAATTTGCCGGTGTTGTAGCCATCAAAATCACCTCTTTTAACAAAATTAACGTCATAACCAAAGTCTAAGTTGATGCCTTTAGCTACTCCTAATTTAAATCCAGCTCCTACCGGAATGAAATATCCATCTTTGTAAGGTTGTTTATTAATTGTACTTCCGTTCCCGACATCCGCACTTGATGACATATAACCAGCTCCAGCTTTTAAATAAGGAATAAGTATTGCATTCTCTCGGTTGATGCTAATGTTGGCTAAGTTATAAACTGCAGTTAAAGCAGCAGACCACTCTAATTTTGTTTTAAAACCTGTGTTGTTGGCATAGGTAGGGTTCAAATTTGCATCGAAACCATTAAAAGCCCTTAAGCCTTCTACTTTACCAGCCAAAAAATCAGCTTGTAAACCTAAAGCAGGCAAGATTTGCTTTTTGATATAAGCACCATATCCCAGCATCTCTTTGGAAGCCTCAAAATCGCGGGCTTTGCCATTGAAGATGGTATTTGAGCTTAATACTCCTGCGTGCGCACCGATTGACCAGGTGCGAAAAGTTTTCTCTGAAAATCTACTTGCCGGTTGATCCTGCGCAAATAGTTGTGACGATAGCCCTATTAGGGACAGCACTAAGGCTGTTTTTGTAATTTTCGAATTCATTTTCTTATAATTAGATGTTAATTGACCGGTTTTAATATTACCGGGAAATTATCTTCTTGTAATAACCTTGCCAAAGCTATTTTTCTTAATTATTAATTCTGAATGAGTTAATAGTCAGTGTTTTATTTGAAATGAAGTATAACTTTGAAAAAAAACGTTATTTGTTTAAATAAAGCTAAAAATGTATAGTATTTGCTACATTTTTAGCTTTTATTAGAAAATTTATAATTCGAAAACTTCACCCTTTTTGGGGATATTGACATGGTAATTTTCTTGTTCAAGTGCGGCTGATAGGCTTCGAAGGCTGTTTATTTCACCGTGAACTAAAAAGACTTTCCTTAAAATTTTTGGGTCTTGCTGTTTGACTGTACTTACAAGATCAGTATGATCTCCATGACCACTTAAGAGATCTGTTTGCTTTATGTTAGCATATACCATAAGGTCACGGTTTCGTAACCGTATGATGGGATCGCCTCTTAACAGTCTATTTCCAAGTGTACCTTTGGCACAGTAGCCAATAAATAATATGGTACAATAGTAATTCTGAATGTTATAATATAAATGATCTTGTATTCTACCGCCTTCTAGCATCCCAGCGGAAGATATAATGATACAAGGCTCATGATAGTTACTTATAGAAGTACTTTCCCGCTTATCGTGTACATAGGAAAGTTCCTTAAAATCAGATTGATCATTCTGATTTTTATAAAAGTCTTGAGCCTCTTTATTAAGGTAACGGATGTGTTGATGATAAATCTCAGTTGCTGAACTGGCTAGTGGACTATCGATGAATACTTTTACAGGGGGCAGCAGTTTTTTGCTGAATATTTTATTTAATACGTACGCTAGTGCCTGTGTTCGCCCTATACTAAAGGCTGGGATGATCAACCTTCCTGGGTATTTGATGCAGGATTCAGTAATGGTTTCTATTAATTTTTGCTCAAGTGTAGTATCTGTATTGTGAAACCTACCTCCATAAGTGGATTCGGATACCAGGTAATCTACTTGCGGAATGGGTTGTGGATCTACGAGGAGGGGATAGTTTTTTCTGCCAATATCTCCGGTAAATGCAATTTTTTTGGTTGTTCCGTCCTCATTCACGGTTAAAACTATTGCTGCGGCTCCGAGCAAGTGCCCGATTGGTATAAAGGTTAATGAAAGATGATCATTGATATGAAATTCTTTATTAAAATCTATGGTGATAAATCGTTCTACTGTTTCCTGAACATGTTTTTGAAGGTATAATGGTTCCGGCCCCGATCTATGTCTTTTGGATCTCGATTGTCGATTTTGTTTGCTTAAGAAGATGTTTACAGAATCTAATAAGAGTATATGAGTGAGATCGGCCGTTGGTGGCGTGCATAGGATTTGTCCATTGAACCCCATTCTAACCAAAGTGGGTAAATTTCCCGAGTGATCAATATGGGCATGAGTTAATATAACAACATCTATGCTTGCCGGATCGAATGGAAAGTATAAGTTTTCCTTTTGATAGGTATCTTTCTCATAATCAAGGCCACAGTCAATTAGCACGTTGTAGTCCTTTAATTGTAGAAGATGCATACTTCCGGTTACCTGCTCAGCTGCACCTAAGATTGTTAATTTCATAATTACGCTATATCCTTAATTGGGGCAATTTATAATTTTAAATATGTATATATGCTCCAGGTATTAACTTTCTTTGTTGAGCCATTCTATCCAGTTGGATATAAGATAGTTGTAATTGAGTAATGCGGGCTGAATGCTTGATACTAGCTTCCAGTTTAGCAATTCATTTTTAAAAACAGGGAGGGGTAAGCCGGCTTTTATAGCCGCGTTGGTATAAAACTCCTGTTTGCTTGGATGATCAGGTGCACAAGCATTTAGCGTATCTCCAAATGTGTTATTTTTAAGCAGACCTAAGCTTATCCCAATGCAATCATCTAAATGGATGAGATTAATAGGTGCCTGTCCATTTGGTATCTCTGTTTTTCCAGCGAAAAATCTTGCCGGATCCCTTCCTGGCCCAACTAAACCAGCAAAGCGAAGAATGGTAGTAGTGAAGGCCGTTTGACTTTTAAGCAGATTTTCAACATTAAAAATGGCTTTTCCGGAGTCAGTTTTAGGATTTGGTGGATCTAATTCTGTAACTTCTACATTTGTATCTGCATAAACAGCTGTTGAGCTGATAAAAATCAGGTGGGCAATATTGTTGAGCTTTGCTGCATTAATGATCCGCTCTACTTTGTATTGGTAATCTGCCTGTTCTCCTGTGCTTCTTTTTGGGGGGATGCAGACAAATAGGATATCACTTTGAAAAAAAATGGGATCGTAGTATTCTTCTCCTCTTTGAAAGTTTATTAAGAATGCTTGAATTTGGAAGTCGGCTAATGTTTCAAGTTTTTCAATTGTTGTGCTTGAACCTTTAACTGGATAACCTTCTGCAACTAATGCTTTTGCTAGCTCTAATCCATACCAGCCGCAACCTAAAATGCTTATTGTTTTTGAAGCAAAAATTGCTGTTGTATTATTCATTTAATAGTTTTCCTTGTTTTTAAATAAGAAAGGGGAAATGTTTGGACATTCCCCCTTTTTAAATCAAGTTAGTTAGCAGCTATAGCACTGTTACGTTTGATGCTTCAGGACCTTTTTTGCCATCATTTAATTCAAATTCAACACTGTCTCCTTCATTCAACTCTCTGAATGAATCACCTGCGATTGCAGAAAAGTGTACGAAAATATCTTTACCTCCATTTTCCGGAGTTATAAATCCAAACCCTTTTGCAGAATTAAACCATTTAACTTTTCCTGTTGTGCGCATATTATTTTGATATATATTTAGATGTGAAAATAATCAATTGAATTTTAATATCAAAATCACAGACTCAGGGCAAAAAAGCATCTATTCATAGTTTTTTGTAGGGTAAATACCCTTTGGCATCATACTTTGCATTATGCTACGTTAATCCCTTATATAGAATTTAGTTATGAGAAGTATACTTTTAGTTATGATAACGGGAATGCTGTTATCAGCATGTACAAATAATGCTAAAGAAGAGGCGCTTATTAAGCAAAAAGCAATAGTAGCAGTTAAAGATAGCATAAGGCTGGATAGCTTTAAACGAGCTGAAACCAAAGCTAAAGAAGATGAGCAACAAAAATTAGCCAAGGCTAAAGAAGAGAAAGTGGCGCCTTTATCGGTAAAACAGGCTACATCTGGAAGATCGGTAAGTACAAGCAGCAACGGGAAGATTGCACCAGCAAAAAAGAAAGGCTGGAGTCAAAGTGCTAAAGGTGCTGTTATTGGCGGAGCAGCTGGAGCAGTAGGAGGGGCACTTATCGATAAGAAGAAAGGTAGAGGTGCTATAATTGGTGGTGTAGTAGGAGCCGGTACAGGTTATTTGATTGGAAGAGGTCAGGACCGGAAGTCGGGAAGGGTACAACCCAAAAATTAATTAATAGCTAAGGATCCCGCATTTTTTAATGCAGGATCCTTAGCTATTAATTAGAAAGATTACTTAACTATTAGGCTTATTGCTGTTTTTATCTCTTGTCGTGTTGAGGACAATAGGTTGTTAACTTCTAGTTCATTATAGGTGCTGATTGAGCCAATTTTTTTAGCGATAACTGCCAGTGCTGTTAAGCCTGAAACGATAGCTGTATCATAGATTTTATGTCCCAACTCTTGGATTTTACTTAAGTCTTTATTGGCCGCATGTTCTTTAAACTCTTTAGAGAAGTTCATCAGTTCAGTTCTTAGTAATGAAAGAACTTTTGTTAGTACACCTGCATCATCCCCAACATACTCTTTTAGGAGCTCTATGTTAAAGTGATAATCGGTGTCTTCTGAAGGTGATAATGATAGATCACTGTGCGGATCTTCTTTAGGGTTTTTAAGCCATTTTTTTAAGGAGAGAGCAATGGTATGCGCAACGACAGGTTTTGAAATGAAATCATCCATTCCTGCAGCAAAGCACTTTTCCTTTTCTCCCTTGACATTCCCAGCAGTGAGTGCAATGATAGGGGTATGTGCTTTATGTTTAACTGATCTTATTTTTTTTGTAGCCTCATATCCATTCATTTCAGGCATTTGAATATCCATTAAAATGATGTCAATCTTTGTATTTTTATAGTGTTCTAATGCTTCAAGACCATTCTTAGCTTCGAATATGGTTGCATTTGGTGCAATTCTTCTAACTATGGTTTTTGCTAAAAGCATATTTACAGCATTATCTTCTGCGATTAAAACCTGAATAGGATCTTCCATTCGTTCTGGCTCCTGAAATGATGTACTATGTTTTTCAGGCTTTTTAGAAATAACTTGAAAAAGAGAGCTGTACATATCCTTGAGCTTGATTGGCTTTAATAAGCGATGATTAACATTTAGGTTTTCGCAAGCTTTAATGATTTTTTCATCAGAAGAACTATGTAATAGAATAATCGGTTGGTCTTTAACGGTGTCTTTTAAAATTTCTCTTATTTTTTTTATGGTTTCTAGCCCATCTAAATCAGGCATGTGGTAATCCATTAAGATGACATCGAATCTTTCTCCATTTGTGATCAACTTTATTGCTTCTATACCGCTATTTGCTTCAACTGGTTTAATTTGCTTTAAAGAGAGCATTTTGTTGATGATTAGTCTATTGTTTGTGTTGTCGTCAACAATAAGGACCTTTTTAATGGTATTCAGATTTTGAATTTCGATTGATTCACCTGGTTCAGATTGTAGGCGTATTTCAAAGTAAAATGTACTTCCTTTTCCAAGGGTACTTTCTACTTGCAATTTACTGTTCATGAGTCCCAGTAATTTGTTTGAAATAGTTAGTCCTAATCCGGTACCTCCATATCTTTTCGTGGTTGATGCATCTTCCTGCGAAAAGGCATCAAATATTTTGAGCTTTTTATCAGGATTAATTCCTATACCTGTATCTCGTACAGCAAAACGATAGTTGATTTCGCTTAATTCCGGATTAGTGAGTGCCTCGACCTTAAGTTCAATCTCTCCCTTTTCAGTAAATTTGACTGCATTACCTAGTAAATTGATTAGGATTTGTTTGAGTCTGAGTTCATCGGCCCAGATATATTTAGGTAAATCTGAGGAAATGTTTAGTAACATTTCCAAACCTTTACTTTGTACCTGATATTTTATTACATCAGCAGATTCTTCTGCCATTTCGTAAAGATTGAATTTTGACCGGTTCATTTCAAGCTTGCCGGCTTCAATTTTAGAAAAATCTAAAATATCATTAATGGTATTGAGTAAGGCGTTTCCAGATTGTGTAACTATGGATAAGTATTGTTGTTGAGTTTCGTTTAGCTGAGTTTTAATCAATAGATCAGTAAATCCTATAATACCATTTAGTGGAGTACGGATTTCGTGACTCATATTTGCTAAAAATTCAGATTTTGCTTTATTGGCAAGCTCGGCGTCTTCTTTAGCGGAAACCAAGCTAGCTTCCATATTTTTGATTTTGGTAATATCCTGTACTGTGCCTCTTATTTTGAAACACCTGCCTTCGTGAAAATCCGGAATCCCAATTGATCTTATCCAAATGTCGTTGCCTTTAGCTGTTGATAATTCTAACTCAAGATCCCATTTAGTTCCCCGAAGTACGGCAGCGTTGAGGGCATTGAAGCGGTTATCTCTGCTATTTCCTTCTTTGTAAAATAGTAGTTCATTATCTGGGGTAGGTTCAAAATCACCATCAACTTCAAATATTTTCCTCGTAATATCAGACCAGGCAAGTTTTTGTTCATTTAAATCTAACTCCCAGCTGCCCAATTTTGCTATACTATTGGATTCTTCTAGCTTTTTATTTTTGCTTTTTAATTCCTTAGTTAAATTATGTCTTTCAGTAATGTCGATCGAGTTACATATGACATAGGGCTTATTGGATATTGTATTTTCAAGGGTGCAATTAAAAATCCAGATAATATGTTTGCCTTTTTTGTGTTTGGTAGTCATTAATCCCTCAGCCTTTCCTTTAACTCTTATATCTTGCAGATAATCGGTAACTAAGGTGTGGTGTTCTTTGGGGGTCAAATCATATAAATTCATGCTTTGCAGTTCGGCCTTTGTAAAACCTAAATGCTGGGCCCCATTATTATTGATAAATAATAAATTACCAGATAAATCATGGGTGAACATAAAGCCTTGAGCATTCTCAACGAAAGATTTTAATTTATTTTCGTTTAATAAAATTTTTTGCTGAAGGTTTTTTTCTTTGGTAACATCTCTTGCAATTGCAAGTATTTTATGAGAGTCTGTTTCTGAGGTGGCACTCCATTGTAACGTTTTGTATTCACCTTTTTTTGTTTTAAAACGGTTTGTGAAATTTACAGCGTTTTTACCGGAGCCTAATCTTTTAAACTCATCGCTAGTAGATTGTAAGTCGTACGGGTGAATGAAATTGTAAAACGGATTATTCAAAAGATCCTGTTCAGACCATCCTAAAGTAGTTGTAAATGCCGGATTTATCCTTTTTAAGGTGCCAGAGATATCCACTTCACAGATTAAATCGTGAGATAGCTTGTATAATTTTAAGAAGTGATTTAATTCCTTTTTGTTTTTTACTTCGTTTACCAATGAGATGATCTCGAGAGATAGCAGTTCTATTAACCTTTTTTGGTTAGTTGTAAGTTCTTTTCTAGGTTTAGTATCGAATACAGATAAGGTACCTATATTTTCTCCATTGGAATCAATTAAAGGTGTGCCGGCATAATAGGCAATTTTAATGTACTGGTGGTTGGAATTTGTTTTGAATCTTATATCTGTTGCTGCATTTAAAACTTCGAAGATGCCTGAACCTTTTACTGTTTGCTTATAAAAATCATTCTCGATAGCAATTTCCTCTGGTGTGAAAATTTTGTTAGATCTGTACCATTGTTTGTTTTTATCTATCAAAGTAATGAATGCAATGTTAGTGTCACACAATGAGGATGTTAATTCTGTGATGCGTTCGAAATGTGCTTCGTATCCAGCATCAAATATTTGAGAATTATGTAACACTTTTAATCGTTCTTTTTCATTTTCGGGAAGAGGAGTGTATTTCATATGAAAGGTTACCGATAAACCGCTTTTAACAACAGAGTAAAAATAGTTATTTATACATAAACTACATGAGTAAAAGCTATAAAAAAGCACTTCTTTACTTTTTGTAATTTGTAACTATTTGATTTATAAGTGTTTGGTGTTTGTTCTAAAGGTTATTCTTATTGATTTTTTTAAATCATTAAGGGGTGAAAAGGCCGTCATTTTAGAAAAGGTCGATTGTTTGGTGTGAGGAATGAAGAGTTGCATCTACATTGTGGGGATTTTTGGGGAATATTGGTTTTGTCGATGTTCGGGAAGTGGTATCATTAATTAAATTAAATTATTGTTTTTTAATTAAGTAGACCTAAAATAGCCTGTTAATTTGCTTAATTTTGCGCTGTAATTGAAGAAAATAGTTAAATGGCTTGATTTTTTCTATTGACTGGATGAAAAAGTAATTAAAATGAAAATCTCAACCCTATTGATTCTTCTCATTTTGTCCTTTTGCAGTTGCAAGAAGGAGGCTCTAACAAACGATCTGTCAAATGTTGTACTTAATAATAAGGGTATCCTAAGAGTTGAATGCAACGATTGTCAGATAAGTTATTCGGTATTGAGCAAAGATTATAATGTTAACATAAAAAATGGCAGTGAAGATATTCCATTTTTTTATGCAACGGACTTCAACTTGAAAACTCAAGTTAAATCACTAGAAAATCAAGGTATCCGATTAATGGTTATTGATTCCTTTGGTCGTGTGGTTTCTAATGAACTTAGTTCTTGCCAGCAAGGTGAGGTAAGGGAAGGATCTTTCCGAATTAATGCAAGATAATTTTTTGATTTATGCTATTTTGCTACACATTTATGTGTCATAGCATCTTATTATATCAATATTTGTTTGCATAATATTTATGGCTTTTTCTGGAAAAGGATGTATAAAGTAAAAAAAACGTCAACGATTTGATGACAAGTTTGTTGTTTGTTGTAAAGAAGCTGATGAACTTAGTTTTTTTTACAGCAAATTGTTATATTTATATTTACTGAAATTGAATGATTTTTATTCAGATAATAAGTTATTTTAATAAAGAAGTAGTTGGAATTATTTGTTTAAGTTTGAATTAATTTTACTAAGCAGACAAATTAAATCGCTTAATATACCATGGAGAGTAAAGACGGCAGTAAAAAGATAATATTAGTTGTTGATGATGAACCAAGCATACTTAAATTGTTGAATTTTATTTTATCTTCTGAATATACATTGATTATAAGAACAAGTGGTATAGAGGCGATTGCCTGGCTAGAAGAGGGGAATGATCCGGATTTGATCATATCTGACTTAATGATGCCTTATTTTGATGGGGAGTCATTGATTAAGAACCTTAAAATAAGTGGCTTTTATAGAAACACACCGGTTATATTATTATCTGGCGCAGATGATTTAGAGGATAAAGTGAGAGATATGCATTTTAAAATCGATCGTTTCCTGGAGAAACCATTTAATCCTACAATTTTGAAATCTCATATAACAGAACTTCTCACATGATGATTACAACTACTATTAATCGGCCTGAGATAAATGCGAAAATTGTATATTTCGGTAAACTACTCAAGAGTGTAATTTTCGAAGATTTTGATTCGAATTTTAACATTGAGCATTTAGATGACCCAGATGATTTTAGAAGCTATTTGGATAATAGATCGTTATTAAGTTTACCTGATATAATTTTAATAGAGGTAGACGACAATAAGGATTGTTTTGGTCAGGTAAGTTATATTAAGAACAATCCACTTCTTCATGGGCTGGTTATAGTTCTATTAGGAATTAAAGAGGATAAGGAATGGCGTAGTAAAGCCTTGAAATTAAAAGTAAATGATTATTACACTTATCCATTTCCAATTGAGGATTTTTATGAACGCCTCAATTTTCTGATAAAGTTTAAGTTGATTAAGCCAAAGCTTCTAGAACTTTCCAAGCAAATGGATGTGGAGTATCAGACGCCTTTAACTAAAAGGGTTTTTGATGTGATCGCTTCAGGTTGTGCTTTATTTTGTTTGAGTCCTTTGTTTATTGTCGTTGCTATTTTGATCAGATTGGAATCTAAAGGTGAGGTGATTTATAAAAGTAAAAGGGTTGGAGCTGGTTATAAGATTTTTAACTTTTATAAGTTCAGATCTATGAGGTGTGATGCAGATCAAATGATTGCGTCGATTGCAGAGTTAAATCAATACTCGAATGAGTCAAATAAGAAAAATGGTAAGGCCGCATTTGTTAAATTTAAGGATGATCCGAGGATTACAAAGTTAGGTACCTTTTTAAGAAGAACTAGTATCGATGAATTACCACAATTGATCAATGTTCTAATAGGTGATATGTCATTGGTTGGCAATAGACCTCTTCCCTTATATGAAGCAGAGCAATTGACAACTAATGAGTGGTCTACCAGATTCCTGGGGCCAGCAGGGTTAACAGGTTTATGGCAGATTAGTAAAAGAGGAAAGAAAGATATGTCGGAGACGGAACGGAAAGAGTTAGATAACTATTACGCCGCAAATTATTCGATTTTGCTGGATTTGAAGATCATTATTAAAACAATACCAGCCTTAATACAGAAGGAGAGAGTTTAAAAGAAACGAAATACTTATTTATGATAGCCATAAAACGAAATTTACTTTCAATAATCATTTTTCTATTCTGTTTCTTATTTGGAGTAATAGCTACTTATCAATATTATTATCCTTCAGAATTTCTATATATATATTGGATGTTTTGTGGGGTTTTAGTCTTTTTTAGCCTGAAAACTGCAATTTATAACGAGTTTGTTGTCAGAAAACAGAGTGTTTCCCTTGTTTTTATTCTATTAATGTATTTTGTGAGTTGGTTTTTAGTGCCTCAGGTATTAAGATTTGGTGCCTTTTTATTTTCCACCCTATGCTTTCTTTATACCGGTATTATTTTTTTAAACTCTAAATATCTTAGAGCCAGGATTGTTTTTATTATTGCTTTTATAATTAGTTCTTTTAATATTATACCTATTCTTATTTTTCTCACACAAAAGTCTAAATTAACTCAGGAATTAATTAGTACCATTTTTATTTCAAATATTCAGGAAGTAAAGGAATATATCGTAGCCAATTTTTCTTTTTTACATGTTTTAATCTTAATCATTTTTCTAATAGGAACTTTCTTTTTGTTTTTCTTTAGAAAGCCTGATAATTCAATAAAAATAAGTAGAAGTTTAATTTTTCTTTTTATTATATCTTTTTTGACCTCCAGCCTATCTGGTCCTACAGGTGCTCTTTCTGCGGAATTTATGTCGTACTTATATCAAAAGAGAAAATTGGAAAAGTTAGTAAAGGCTAGAGCAGAAGGATTGGTAGCTACCAATTTTAATATTCAAACGGAACCAAACCAAGCTACTAAAGTTGTAGTTATCATTGGCGAATCGTTAAATCGATCTTATATGGGGTTGTATGGGTATGAGCGGAATACCACCCCTTCTCTGTCTAAACTAGCTTCCGACTCTACTAGAGATAGATTGTTTGTGTTTAATGATGTAATTTCTCCAGATGTAACTACTGTTCCATCTTTAAAAAAGGTTCTGACCAATTCTACTAATCAACATCCGATCCCATTTGAAAAGAGTATCAGTGTTGTCGATTTTTTCAATAAGGCAGGGTATAAATCCTATTGGATTTCTAATCAAGCACCTTTGGGTAAGTTTTCTACCCCAATTTCAGTGATTTCTTCAGCAGCCGATAGCGTGTATTTTACCGCTTTTAAAAAGAATGTAGGAGATGATGGTGCGCCGCAAGGTACCTTTTTTGATGGTGAATTACTGGAACCATTTAAGAGTCTTATTTCCAGCAATTCCGATAGTAAAAAACAAATTTATTTTGTGCATCTAATGGGGAATCATGTTAATTATGAAGATAGATATCCGGAGCGTTTTAACTTTTTTAAAACCAAAGAACCTTTAAGCAGGAATTTGTATTTGAATTCAATATTATATAATGATTGGGTTGTCAGCAATCTTATGAAAATTTCAAAGGAAAATAACGTAGATGTTGTTTTTTATTTTTCGGATCACGGGGATGAGCTGGGTTATGGGCATTCTTCAGGTAATTATAAAAGAGGAATGTCTACAATTCCTTTTATGGTTTATTTGTCCCAAAATTATATCCTTAAGAATCCGGATCTTGTTAAAGATTTAATTAAAAATAAAAATACACCGGGTATGACTGATAATTTTTTTAATGTGATCCAAGAGGTGACAGGAACTAAAAGCTCTTTTTTTGATCCAAAAGAGTCATTTATTTCGGATAATTATATTATCTTGAAAAGAAAAGTTATAGATAATACAATCTCTTTTGATAAATAAATAAAAACTATTTTTTGCAATTTTAAATTAAATGACAATGGACTAATTTAAATCTAATGACTAACTTGAAGATACTTCAAATGAAATGAATGTGATAAAAATAGATTACGTTCAATACTAACCTTAAATCAACTTAATTGTAAATAAAATTGCTCATCTAAATATTAAATAAATGAAAAACTTATTGTTAACACTCGTAGCATTGCTTTGCTTAGGTAGTTCTAAATCCTTTGCCCAGGGATCAATCTTGAATCAAATTGACACTAATCTCTTAGGAAAATATATTCAGGCAGCTAAAGCTAATCCTCGAAGAGAGATTATGGGATTACAAATTGTTAAAGCAAAAGCTGATGTACCTATAACAACATTGGGCTATTTGGATATATTTAATGCATCATATTATTACCGCCCTAATAATCAGGCTGCTATAGATATTAATAATCCATATACTGTAAATGGCTTTCAATTTGGAGTAAGCGTAAATCTTGGAACGTTATTGCAGAAGCCTTATTTAATTAAAAAAGCTAAAATTGACTATAAAATTGCTCAGCTGGAAGCAAAAGAGTATGATGAAGCTTTAGTGAATGAAGTTAAGAGTAAATATTACGATTATGTCAGAGCTTTAAGTGAGTTGAAGTTAAACTCTCAGGTAGTGTTGGATAATAAGAGCATGGGAGAGAGTTTGAGAAATAAATTTGAGAAGGGTGAGATTACTTTAGATGTGTATAATCAATCAAGAGTTGCCCAATCAGCGGTTAGTGCAGGTCAAATTCAATCTGAAGTGAATTTTTTAAAAGCGAAGGATGCTTTGGAGCAGATCATAGGAAAGAAATTAGAAGAAATTAAATAGTCATGGATATTAAAAAGTTCTTAAAACTTTTATTCAAATATAAATGGTTAGTCATTCTTGTTCCAGTTATAGCTGTTACTATTACATATTTTTTGGTAAGAAATTTACCTAATGAATATAATGCTCAAGTAAAGCTATCAACGGGATTATTAGATCAATCCAAGCAGGTGATTACGGAACAAAATACCGACTTTTTTAAGATAAGTCAGCAGTTCAGTAATATCATGGAAAAATTAAAGATGAAGAAGATGCTTAATATTCTTTCTTATAATTTGATTATTCATGATCTTTCCGACCCAGCAAAAAGTTTTAGAAAGTACAGTAAAAAAGTTGATTCATTGAATCATGCAGACAGATTAGAGGTTATCAAGTTATTTCAAGAGAAACTTGCGAGTAAGTCGCTTTTGACACTAGCCGACAAAAGTGGTAAATATAGATTGTTTGATATAGTTAATTCAATGGGGTATGGTGAATATGTTTTGGGTGAAAATATTGAGGTAAAACACGTAGATAATAGTGATTTTATTGATATCAGTTATACTTCGGAAAATCCATATTTGTCTGCTTTTTTAGTAAATACATTAGCCACTGAGTTTATCAAGAACTTTAGTTCAGAAGTTGGCTTCAACCAACATAACTCTATTGAAATGTTGAATGCCGATCTGAAGAAGAAGGAAGACACAATGAATGCAAAAAATGCTGCTTTAAAGGATTTTAAAATGCGTAATGGTGTGCTGAATATTGATAAACAATCAGAATTGGTATATCAACAGATTACCCAGGCGGAAGATAGAAAGGCTCAGGTTATTAGAGATATCCAATCAACACGGAATACAATTGGTGCGATAAATAATAAATTGAGTAGTAGAGATCCTGATATGGGCGGGAATGTTGTTCGTGACAATGGTGAGATTGTTAAAATCAATAGCCAGATTGAATTGGCTAATAGAAGGTATGTAGATGGTGGATTTAAACTTTCTGATAAGAAAAAAGTGGATTCGTTGGTAGCCGTCAAAGACGCTTTAACGACATCAAATTCAGATAGGTATATTGTTGATCCTCAAGTGTCAAGACAAAATTTGCTGCAACAAAAGTATACATTGGAAACAACTTTAGCGCAATTGACTGGTAGTGTAAACTCAATAGATAAAGAGTTGGCAGAAGCTAAAAGTAAGTATTATGCTATGGTTCCTTTTGATGCAGGTATACAGAATTATATGCGTGATGCTGATTTGGCCACGAAAGAATATACTGAAGCTTTAACGCGATATAATCAAAACAAAACTGATCAAAATATTGGCTTAAAGCTAAACATCGAAGAGTATGGTTTGCCGGGTTTCCCATTACCTTCAAAAAAGATATTATATTTAATTATTTCGGCTTTTGGAAGCTTGTTACTTTGTTTGATGGTTATTGCGGGCATGTCTTTACTAGATCAATCTATAAATTCAGCCTCACAGCTTGCAGCAATGACTAAATTAAATGTGGTTGGTAATTTAAGTTTTATTGCTAGTTCTGATAGAAGTATTAGGAATATATGGAAAGATAAAGGGAATCCTGATTATGCCGCATATAAAAATCTATTAAGATCTCTCCGTTTTGAAATCAGTAATAAAATGAATGAGGATGCCAGTAAAATTTTAGGCATAACCAGTTTGTCTGATGGAGAAGGAAAAACAATGGTAGCATATAATTTGGCATATTCCTTTGCCATGATAGGAAAGAAGGTTTTATTGATTGGAGAAGAACCAATAACAGGCGATAAATCTAACTCAAAAGCATTAACAATGAGTCAAAATTTTGAATCATTTCTTGTTAAGAGGGAAGTAGTAGCAGAAGATCTAATCACAATTTTGAATAAAAATAATGAAAGTGCCTCTTTATTGGAGATTCAGAATGAAAAAAGTCTGTACACTGGATTTAAAGTTTTGAAGGATGAGTTTGATTTGGTTATTATAGATGTTAATAGCTTACGGGATATTAATATAGCCAAAGAGTGGTTGTCCTTTACTGAAAAAAATATAGCGGTCTTTGAATCAGGTAAATCATTAACAGATAGTAAAATGGATTTTATAAATATTCTTAGAAAACAACCTGGATTTATAGGATGGGTATTAAATAAAATTAAGCTTAGTGAATATAAGAATGGAGATATTGTTTAGTGAGTATTTATGAACTCTAGATCGATATTATTTTTGATACTTTTTTTTGGCTTTATTGTAAGGATAATTACCAGACAATTTGGCTTAGATTTACCTGTAGATATCATAATTTTGGTGCTGCCGGTTTTAGGGCTAATTCTTGCTGCTTTTAAACCTACAATGCAAGATTGGGAAGGGCTTAGAAGTGACTTGTTTTATATAGTTCTAGCTTGGCTGATTATTTGTATTTTAGAAGTAGTTAACCCTGCAGGAGCAAGTATAGATGGTTGGTTGAGAGAAATAGTGCCGGTGGCTTTGATCCCATTTTTAGTAGTTACACTTTCTCTCCTGGTTTTAAAAAATAATAAAGATCTTGACAAGTTTCTTTTCATTACAGTGGGTTTATCTACTCTCGCGGGACTATATGGAATAAAACAATTGTATTTTGGACTTTCAGCTGGTGATCAAAGGTTTTTGGATAATGGTGGAGCTGTTACCCATATGCTTTGGGGTCGTTTACGAGTGTTTTCATTTTATTCTGAAGCTGCCCAATTTGGTGCTTCTCAGGCTCATTTTGGATTATTAGCATTAATTCTAGCTTTAGGTCCATTCAGTAAAAAAGTGAAAATATTCTTATGGATAGCATCAGGATTAATGTTTTATGGTATGCTCATATCTGGAACTAGGGGAGCATTCTTTGCGCTTATTATGGGAGCTTTTTTTGCAATATTATTGAGTAAAAAATTTAAAGTTCTGATTATTGGAGGTATTTTAGCAATATGCTTTATCTGTTTTCTTAAATTTACTTATATAGGAAATGGTAATTATAATATTTATAGATTTAGATCGGCCTTAAACCCTAATGATCCGTCTCTTAATGTCAGAATTAATTC
Source organism: Candidatus Pedobacter colombiensis (assembly GCA_029202485.1). Taxonomy (NCBI): domain Bacteria; kingdom Pseudomonadati; phylum Bacteroidota; class Sphingobacteriia; order Sphingobacteriales; family Sphingobacteriaceae; genus Pedobacter; species Candidatus Pedobacter colombiensis. The sequence continues at coordinate 2,039,513 of CP119313.1, forward strand.
CCAAAGAATTTTAAGTGAGTATATGAGCTCACGACCTCTTGGTGGAGGCTTAGGGGTACTTGGTTATTATGGCATGAAATATAATTCTGATAAATTTCTTTCAACTGTACAACCAGATAGTTATTGGGTGAAGATTTGGGCTATGATGGGAATTGTTGGTTTTGTAATTTGGTTTGGGATGATGATGTATATACTTGGTAAATGTTGTGGTATAGTTTGGGAAATTGAAGATGAGGCACTAAGAGTTAAAGCAATTGCCATAACTTCGGGAATTGCAGGGATTTTATTCTGTAGCTATGGAAATGAAGTTATAAATACTATACCATCTTCAATTGTTATCTATATGTCTTGGGTTCTGATATACAAGATGCCAAAGCTAGATCGTCAAATTAAAGATAATAAATTAATCACTGCTTAAGATGCCTTACGAAATATTTGGAATCCCTGCTTTACTGTGTTTTATTTTAGGTTTTATGAATGGATTAAAGGCTATGAAAAAGAGCGACGAAACTAGAATTAACTAATATAAATTCGATCTAAATATTAAAAATTAATTAGTGTAATTCAATAGAATGTCGATCATTTCAAAAATAAAGTCCAATCCTAGATTAAAAAAAATAGCTCTAGCGTTTTTAATCCCTTCAAATGAGCATAAGCCAAGGTTATGGGTTAGAGTCTTTTTGAATCCATTTAAACATAAGCGGGGAAAGGGGTGCATAATTAGAAGAAGAGCTAGATTGGATGTTTTTCCGTTTAATGAATTTGTTTTAGGGGAGCGTTCGGTAATTGAAGATTTTTCAATAGTTAATAATGGGGTAGGGAACGTTCTAATTGGCAGCAGAACTATAATTGGGATATCAAACGTAATTATTGGACCCGTTCAGATCGGCAATGATGTAATGTTGGCCCAAAATATTGTGATTTCAGGCTTAAATCATGGTTATGAAGATGTTACTATTTCTCCATCTAAACAAAAGATCAATTGTAAACAAATAACAATTGCTGATGACGTATGGATAGGAGCAAATAGTGTCATTACAGCTGGTGTTACACTTGGTAAACATTGTATAATTGGTGCAGGAAGTGTGGTAACTAAAAATATCCCGGAATTTTCGATTGCAGTAGGAAATCCTGCTAAGGTGATAAAGCAATACAACGCTATTTCTCAAAAATGGGACAAGATATAATTTTAAATATATGACAATTAAAGCTAATCATTTTGAGAATGTCACTTTATTGGTAACACATTATAACAGAAGTAAATCGCTGGAACGGTTGCTGAAAAATTTTGATAAGGTTAATTGTTCCTTTTATGAAATTGTGGTGTCCGATGATGGAAGTAAAGCTGAACATTTAGCATTTATTGAAAGTTTAAAGACGCGTTTTAAATTTACATTAATTACTACACAGAAAAATTGTGGGTTAGGAAATAACATTAATAAGGGTCAGAGCATAGTGAAGTCTCCATATACTTTGTACGTTCAGGAAGATTTCATACCATTACCTGGTTGTGAAATTCCTTTAAGAGATGCAGTTAACATACTGGAAGAAGATAAATATTATGATACAGTGAGATTCTATTCTTATTTGGAATATCCCAATAAAAAAGCATATAAGAATGGTTTTTCAGAAATGATTTTTAATCAGTTGTCAGGTAATTTAGATAAATTTCCATTATATAGTGATCATCCACATTTAAGGCGCAGTAATTTTTTTCAAAAATTCGGTCGGTACTCAGAGATGAAAAATCCAGAGAAAACGGAGTTTGATATGATGGTATCTTTTTTACAGAAGAAAGGTAAAGGGTTATTATTTGATGAGTTTAAATCTGTTTTTGAGCAGATTAATACTTCTTCAGAGCCTAGTACAATGATCCATGAAAGAACCTCATGGAGAAAAAGAGATAATTTATATATCAATTTTATTAGATATATATACAGATATATACTTTTTAATTACAGTCTCTATTTTAAAAGATACTAATCTTGAATATGATGTCTAGAATTTTATAAATGGATTTTGAAAATGATATAATAATTATTAGCCAACAGCCATGGGATACTGAAATTGGTAGTAATTGTAAGGATATTGCCCTCGAGTTAAGTAAAACCAATAGAGTATTGTATATAAATTCTCCATTAGATAGAATTACACTTGTCAGAGATCGAAATGATCAAAAAATTAAAAGGAGAATCGATGTAATTAATGGAAGGGAGAATGGTTTGATTCAGATTAAAGATAATTTATGGAATTATTACCCTGATTGTATAGTCGAATCTATTAATTGGTTAAATAGTCATTTTTTGTTTAATCTGATAAACCGATTTAATAATTTAAAATTTTCTTCATCGATAAAAAAGGCACTTAAGCAACTCAATTTTAAAAATTTCATTTTATTTAATGATAATGAGATGTTTAAAGGATTTTATCTGAAGGAATTTTTGAAGCCTGAGCTAAGTATTTATTATTCCAGAGATTATATGATAGGTGTTGACTACTGGAAAAAACATGGCGTAAAACTAGAGGCACGTTTAATTGCGAAAAGTGATTTATGTTTTAGCAATTCAGAATATCTTGCTGAGTATTGCAGGAAATTTAATCAAAATTCATTTAATGTCGGGCAGGGCTGTGATGTTGAAGATTTTGTTAATATTAGAACTAAGGTTCCTGAGGATTTAAAAAATCTTGAAAGAAAGACAATAGGGTATGTAGGTTCGCTCAATAGTGAACGATTGGACATTCAGGTTATCGAGCGTATTTCAGATAGTTTTCCTGAATGTTATATAGTGCTGGTTGGTCCGGAAGATGATCAATTTAAATCCAGTAAATTACATCAATCAGAAAATGTTATTTTTATTGGTCTAAAACCGGTTAATGACCTGCCAGCTTATATTAATTCATTTGACGTGTGTATTAACCCTCAATTAATAAACCAAATTACAATTGGTAATTACCCAAGGAAAATAGACGAGTATTTAGCTATGGGAAAGGCTGTTGTTGCAACCAAGACGACAACAATGGATTTTTTTGCTGACTTTGTATACCTAGCCGAAACGTCACTTGATTATATTTCGTTAATTAAAGTTGCCTTAGAAGAAGATGATGAAATTTTGAAAGACAAAAGGAAAGCGTTTGCCCTAACTCATACCTGGCCTGAAAGTGTGAAAGTAATGTCTATGGAAATCAAGAAAATGCTTAAAGTTTTGTAAATTATACGATGATTATTTATGTCTCTATAAATTGGTTCCTTTTTTTATTTATCATTTTGCAATGTGCAATCTGCTTTTATCTGGTATATCCTTTTATTTTATATTTCATTTGCTTATTTAAAGGTCTTAAGAAAGATACTGGTATTTCTTCTGGATATCAGGCTGATTATGCAGTAATTGTTACAGCATATGAACAAACCGATCTGATTCAATCTGTAGTCAATTCTTTACTTGGTGTTAATTATACCAATTACTTAATTTATGTTGTAGCTGATAATTGTGATGTATCTGCACTATTGTTCTCTGATCCACGGGTAATCCTGTTAAGACCCGAAACTACACTAGCGAGTAATGTTAAGTCTCATTTTTATGCAATAGACAATTTTAAAAGAGCGCATGAAAGACTTACAATTATTGATAGCGATAATTTAGTGTGTGTAGAATATCTAAACGAACTAAATAAATTATTCGATCAAGGATTTTATGCTGTTCAAGGGGTACGAAAAGCTAAAAATTTAAATACTCAGTATGCTTGTCTTGACGAAGCCGGCGATATTTATTATAGGTTTATTGATAGAAAACTATTATTTGAGGCTGGATCCTCTGCATCTTTAGCTGGTTCTGGAATGGCTTTTACTACTGCTATTTATAAAGCATGTTTAGCAGATTTGCAAATTAGTGGCGCCGGTTTTGATAAAATTTTACAGTATGAGCTCCTCAAGAGAAGATTGACTATTGCTCTTGCTGAAAAGGCAATAGTTTATGATGAAAAAACGGCAAAATCAGACCAGCTAGTTAAACAAAGGGCCAGATGGATCAATACATGGTTTAAATTTTTTGTTCTTGGTCTTAAAATGAATTTAACATCTTTAGGCAAGAGAAACTTAAATCAGTTTCTTTTTAGTTTGATGCTTTTGCGTCCCCCCTTGTTTTTGCTTCTAATGTTATGTGGTATATTTTGTCTTTTAGATATTTTTATTTTTCCAGAACTGCTTATTGGATGGATCGCAGGTAGCGGACTTTTTGTTTTTATTTTTTTTAATGCTTTGAATTATTTTCAGGCTGATGAAAGGATTTATAAATCATTAAAAAATGCACCCAAATTTATATATTATCAGTTATTAGCTTTACTAAAAGCTAATAAAGCCAATATGCTATCAGTAGCTACAAAACATGAATACCAATCTAAAATTGAAGATATAAAACCTTAGTAGAACACCTCACTAGAAATGGATAAAAATAAAAAAATCAAAATATTGCAAACTATCCGGCAAGGTAAAATCGGCGGAGGTGAATCCCATGTTATAGATCTTGTTCAGGAACTAAATAAAGATGGTTACGAAAGCATAGTATTATCATTTACACATGGTCCTATGGTAGATAAGATGAAATCAATAGGGATAAAAACATATGTTATAGAAACTGAACGACCTTTTGATTTTACAAAATGGTGTAAGGTAAAAGAAATTTTAGAAGCAGAAAATATCGATATTGTTCATGCACATGGTACCAGGGCAAATTCTAATACCTATAACAGTGCTAAGCAATTAGGTATCCCTGTAGTTTATACAGTTCATGGGTGGTCATTTCATCCGGATCAGGGATTTTTTTTAAGAAATCTAAGGATACTAGGAGAAAAATATCTTGTAAATAGAGCAAACTTAACTATATGCGTATCGGATAATAACCTGAATGATGCTCGTAAGGAGTTCACAATGAATAGGACAAAAGTTATTAAATATGGTATAAATCTTGAAAAATTTAATCCGGAAAATGCCTTCGAGGATATAAGGAAGGAATTAGGTGTAGATGAGGGGACCGTTTTGGTAGGTTACGTAGTAAGAATGACCAAGCAGAAGGATCCGTTAACTTTAATAAAGGCAATTGCATTAATACCAGATAATTTAGATGTCAAGTTTTTATTTGTTGGTGATGGGGAGTTGAAAATAGATGCAATAAAATTGGCAAAGCAATTGAATGTTTATTCCAGGATAATATTTATGGACTTTCGTCAAGATGTACCTAATATTTTAAATGCAGTAGATATCTATTGTTTACCTTCCCTTTGGGAAGGGCTGCCAATTGGTATGTTAGAAGCAATGGCAATGAATAAAGCGGTAGTTGTTACTGCGATTGATGGTGCAAAAGAAGTCATAAGAAGTATGGAGAATGGAATACTTGTTCCTGTTCAGAATCCTGAAGAGTTAGCAGAGGCATTGATCTTATTGGTAAAGGATGCAGGCTTTAGGATGAAGATCGGTGAAAATGCTGGTAAAACCATATTGGATGACTTCAATGTATCAAAAATGACAAAACAAATAGAACAAGTTTATAATTCTATAATTAGTAATAATGCTTTTTAATTCCATTAGTTTTGCTATTTTTTTGCCCATTGTATTTTCTCTTTATTGGTTTGTTGCCAGAGGGAAGTTAAGGACTCAAAATATATTACTTCTGGTTTCTAGCTATTTCTTTTATGCATGTTGGGATTATCGCTTTTTGTTTTTGCTTCTATTTTCAACTTTTCTGGACTATTTTACCGGACTGAAAATTTCTGGATCTTCAAATAAAATCCAGAAAAAAATATGGCTGTGGATTAGTATTGGTATAAATTTGGGCTTTTTGGGGCTATTTAAATATTATAATTTTTTTGCTAGATCTTTTGCAGAAGGAGTCTCGAATTTGGGTTTTAATGTTGATCCGTGGACATTAAAGGTAATTTTGCCAATAGGTATTTCTTTTTATACATTTCATGGTTTGTCTTATGTGATAGATATTTATAAAAAAAGGATCAAGCCAGAAAGGGATTTTATCGACTATTCTTTATTTGTCAGTTTTTTTCCTTTACTCGTTGCTGGTCCGATTGAAAGAGCAACACATCTTTTGCCTCAAATTCAGAAAGAAAGAAAATTTGATTACTCAAAAGCTGTGGATGGCTTAAGACAAATCCTATGGGGCTTGTTTAAAAAGATCGTTATAGCAGATGGATGTGCAAATTATGCGAATATGATTTTTAATAATTCTTCAGAGTTTTCTGGGAGTACCTTAGTATTAGGAGCCATATTTTTTGCTTTTCAAATTTATTGTGATTTTTCTGGATATTCTGACATTGCTTTGGGAACTGCTCGATTATTCGGAATAGAATTATTAAGGAATTTTGCTTTTCCATATTTTTCAAGAGATATAGCAGAATTCTGGAGACGATGGCATATTTCTCTTTCTACATGGTTTAGGGATTATTTGTATATCCCATTGGGAGGTAGCAAAGGGGGAACGTGGATGAAAGTACGTAATACATTTATTATATTTCTTGTGAGTGGGTTCTGGCATGGTGCTAATTGGACATTTATTATATGGGGCTTTTTAAATGCACTATTTATTATGCCTTCAATCCTATTTGAAACAAATAGAAAGAATCTTGATATTGTTGCACAAGGAAAATATTTACCATCCATGAAAGAAGCTATCACTATGCTTTTTACTTTTAGTTTAACGCTTATTGCATGGATATTTTTCAGAGCACAGGATTTAAATCATGCAGTAAGTTATATTTATGGCATATTTTCTCCAACTATTTTCTCAGCGCCAAAAGTTGAGCCCTATTCTTTATTTCTTTTAATATTACTTTTTATGATTATAGAGTGGCTTGGGAGAGAACAGCAATATGCAATTGCTTCTTTTGGTATAAAGAGAAATAGATTATATAGGTGGGCATTTTATTTGGTGCTTATAATTATTATATTTTCTTTTTCAGGAGGAGAACAACAATTTATTTACTTCCAATTTTAATTTATGGAAAAGTTTATTAAGCAGTTATTTGCCTTTATCCTATTTACTTCCATCCCGTTTTTAATAGTGTTTTGTGGATATTTATATTTCGATCCATTTAAAGTTATTAATACTTATAATGATTACTCCTATCCATTTGTGATTCCTAATAGGGATTATGTTTCCACAGAAATGTTTATAAAGAATTATAAGAAGTATCACTATAATTCTTTCATTTTTGGAAGTTCAAGGACAATAGGATATAAACCTTCATCGTGGAAAGAATATCTTTCTAAAGATGATGTACCATTTTTATTCGATGCCTCTAAAGAATCTATTTATGGTATTTATACTAAATTAAGATATTTAGATTCGGTACATGTAAATATAGACAATGCTTTAATAATCATTTGCAGGGATGCTACTTTTATTGAAACTGGTAACTCATCAGGCCATCTTTATATCAAACACCCAGTTGTAACCCGTGAAAGTAGGTTTGATTTTCAAAATGAGTTTTTCAAAGCCTATGTGAATCCCAAATTTATTTTTGATTTCTATTTTTATAAACTTACAGGTACTTATAGACCTTTTATGGCCGGAGTGATTGAGAATAAAAGGATAAAATATGATACAATTAGCAATCAGTTGATATTTTTAGATCGTGAGATTGAAATCAATAATAATCCTAAGCACTATTATTTAGATAAAAAAGATGTTTTTTATACTAGATCGGGTGAAAAGACAGATTCCGTCAATAGAATTAAAAATGTTCATACTTTAATGTTGAATGAAATTGCCATGATATTGAAAAAGCATAAAACAAATTATAAAATAATTTTAAGCCCACTTTATGAACAAATAAAATTTTCCCCTGTAGATAAAAGAATTCTAACAAAAATATTTGGCACAAACTTATATGATTTTTCCGGGAAAAATCAATTTACTGAATCAAAAACTAACTATTATGAAAACAGTCACTATAGGCCTATAGTTGGAGATAGCATTCTGAAATTAATTTATCAAAAGAAACATTAAATGACTAATACTTAGCAGCACGTTATTGAATAGTTGTTTTTTTCGACTCGTGAATTGCATCTTCTGGTAATTTAGAATTGAAATTTTTGAAAAAGCGTTTTAATTCTTTTTTGATGCGTACGGAAAATGCATTTGATAGGCTTCCATCTCTTTGTAATGTTCTCGGTCCTGTCCAAACTCTCGCCTTATTGCTACGTACCTGCTTGATTTTTCCATATTTCATGAGGCCGAGGCACAATTGTCCATCGTCACCCCAAAAATTGGTTTCAATAAAGCCAATTTTTAGACCTAATTCTTTAACGTATCCCATACTTAATCCATAAGCATTAAAATAGGGCCTATTTAATTGTCTAAATTCAGAAATTATATCCTTCATTCTTTCTAGAATAAAAAGTTTCCATCTTGGAAAAAGAGGCTCACTAATAAAGGAATAGCGGCCATAAATACATGCTACACCATTTTTTTGCAAAATTTTTGTCATTTCACTTACCCAACAAGATGGATAGAAGCAGTCTGCATCCGCTAATAGAATATATTTTCCCCTTGCATTTTCTTGACCAAATTGCCTAGCAGGACCGCATCCTTGTTTTTTTTCAAAAAGACCTTTTATATGTAGCTTATCGATTGTTTCTTGAGTTTTATCTTTTGAATTATTGTTTACAACTATAATCTCTATCGGAAACTCAAATTCTGTTTTAGAAAGACTCGCAATACACTTTAAAATATTAATTTCTTCATTCCAAGCAGATATTAAGACCGTTACAAGAGGGGATTCCCCAATAATTCGATCTAAATCACTGTTTATTGTATCGAATACTTGTTGAGGTACTTCTTCCAGTTTATTATAACTAAAATCAAAATTATTAATCCATTTTGGATTGCTAAATAAATTCATGTATTTTATATATCAAAGAAGTACAAATTACATAATAAAAACTGAAAAATCCTAGTTAGCTAATATTCATAATGCATGAATTAAATTATCAATATATAAGTCAATTCGTTTTTGGAGAAAACTTTTTTGTAAATTTAATATGTCTTAATTAGTATTCTATATAATACTCCCCAAATATTGGACAGCTGATTAAATTCATAAATTTAACAGTTGAAAATGAAAAAAGAGCGTAGAAAATTCAGTTCTGTTTTCAAGACCAAAGTGGTGCTTGAAGCAATTAAGGAAAGTAGTACCATGCAAGAACTTGCGTCCAAATACAGTCTCCATCCCACACAGATCACCGCGTGGAAGCGTGAATTTCTTGAGAAAGCCGATACGGTGTTTGGTTCAGAGAAACCAGATGAAAAGGAAGAATCTAAAGAGAAGGAACTGTACTCCAAGATTGGCGAACTTCAGATCCAGGTTGATTTCCTAAAAAAAGTCTTGGGGAAATGAGTATGATTGAAAGGCGTAGCCTTATTTCCCCGGAGCACCAGGCGCTGAGTATTGCCAGTCAGTGCAAGCTACTGAACTTGCAGCGCAGCTGCTATTATTTCAAGCCTAAAGGCGAGTCGCTGTTCAACCAGTCGATAATGAATTTGATTGACCGTAAGTTTCTTGACTGCCCGTTTTACGGCGTGGACCGGATGACTGCGTATCTTAACAAAGATTTGGGATGTCATGTGAATAACAAGCGTATACGTCGTCTTTATCGTGTGATGAACCTGCGGACAATTTATCCTAAAAAGAACCTGAGCAAGGCTAATGCGGCACACCATAAATATCCATATTTGCTGAAAGGCTTGAAAATAGATCGGCCGGGCCAGGTTTGGCAGGCTGATATCACTTATATTCCCATGTTCAGAGGCTTCATGTATATGTTTGCCATTATTGATGTGTACAGCCGAAAGATTGTCGGATGGAGCATTTCAAATACCATGACCGTAGAATGGTGCAGAGATGTACTGCTTGAAACCATTGAAGAACATGGTACACCTGGTATATTTAATACGGATCAAGGCTCACAGTTCACCAGTCCGATCTTCACTAAAGCACTTAAAGACAGTAATGTAAGTATATCTATGGATGGCAAGGGAAGAGCCTTGGATAATGTGTTCATTGAGCGATTCTGGAGATCTTTGAAACAGGAGTATATTTATCTTAACCCACCTAACGGTGGTATGGAATTATTCCAGGGTATAAAACGGTATGTGGAATTTTATAACAATGAACGAAGGCATCGGTCAATGGACGATCTTACGCCAAATGAGGTATTCTATCAAAATAATAAAAAAGTGTCCTAAATAATCTTAAGTTTGACCTATAGCTGTCCAGCAAACCGGGAGTACTTCACTAAATGCATTGTAATTGATTATTATTCCAAATTCTTGCCTATCTTTAATTCTGATTAAAGACAATGAATAGGAGAACTACTATAAAGAGTATTTTGGCAGTAGGTATATTAGGTACTTCTACATTTTCTATTTTTAAATGGAGTAGTTTTAGGAAAAGAACGGATTTGTTTTTTTTAACAACCCAAAGGAGATTAATCGAAGAGTTATCCGAAATGATTATTCCCAGAACAGAAGCGCCAGGGGCTAAAGATGCTAATGTTGCAGATTTTATATTACAAACTGTTTTGTATTGTTTGGATATTCATGAACAAAATAATTTTATTTCTGGACTTCAGGATTTAGAAGATTATAGTATAGAAAATTATAAATCCTCCTTTTTAGATTGTAGTATTATGAATAAAAATAAAATTTTAAAGCATTTTGAAAATAGAGATGTATATTCTTATCATATCTTAAATAAGGTTAGAAATAGACTGTTTGGAAGATCTTTTTTTGCTCAATTAAAAGAATTCGTAATCGTGGGGTACTGTACCTCAGAAATAGGTGCTACAAAAGGACTGGCGTATGATTACATACCGGGGAATTACGAAGCTTGTATTTCAATCCAGCCTCATCAAAAATCCTGGGCTACAAAATAAACAGAACTTTATGAACATTAATAATAAATCAAAAAAGCAGAATACGTATGATGCAATTGTAATTGGTTCAGGTATTAGTGGAGGTTGGGCTGCAATGGAATTATGTAAAAAGGGACTGAAAACACTATTACTAGAGCGTGGCAGAGATGTTCAACATATAAAAGATTATCCAACAGCTAATCTTAATCCTTGGGATTTTGAATTTAGAATGCAAAATACTAGAAAAGATGGGGAGGAAGATCCAGTACAAAGTAAAGCTTATTATGCAGGAGATAAACATTTTTATGTAAGAGATAAAGAGCATCCTTATATACAGGAGAAACCGTTTAATTGGTTCAGGGGGTATCAAGTGGGGGGGAAATCCTTATTGTGGGGTAGGCAATGTTATCGCTTAAGCGATTTAGATTTTGAAGCTAATTTCAAGGAGAATGTAGGTGTAGACTGGCCAATACGTTATAAAGATTTAGCACCTTGGTATGATTATGTTGAATCTTATATAGGGGTTAGCGGACAAAAAGAAAATTTACCACATTTGCCAGACGGCATTTTTTTACCACCAATGCAATTAAACTGTATTGAGAACCATTTAGCTGCATCTATAAAAAAAAATGAACAAAACAGGTTGTTGACTATAGCTAGAGTGGCCAATTTAACAAAGGGCTGGGATAATCGGGGACCGTGCATGAATCGGAACTTATGTACCAGAGGTTGCCCTTTTGGTGGTTATTTTAGTAGTAATAGTTCAACTATTCCAACTGCTTTTGCAACTGGAAGTCTTACATTAAGACCTTTTTCTATTGTAACAGAGATTATTTATAATGATCAGCTACAAAAAGCTGATGGAGTGCGTGTCATTGATACAAACACCCATGAAACAGTGGAGTTTTTTTCCAAAATAATTTTTGTAAATGCTTCAACTATCCCTACAACATCAATCCTTTTGAACTCAAAATCAGATCGTTTTCCTAATGGGTTAGGTAATGACAGTGGACAGCTAGGCCATAATTTAATGGATCATCATTCCTCTGCAGGAGCATCTGGTGTTCATGAAGGTTTTTTGGATAGTTATTATAAGGGTAGAAGACCTTGTGGTTTTTTAATTCCAAGATATAGAAATCTAAGTGAAAAAGAAAAAAATGATTTTAAAAGAGGATACAATATACAAGGAGGTGGTGAACGTCAAGGATATTCGGATAGAATAAATATTGGTGGTTTTGGTAAGGATTTTAAGACACAACTAATCACTCCAGGAAATTGGACTGTGTGGATGGCCGGATGGGGAGAATGTTTGCCTTATTTTGACAACCAAATCTCTCTTGATAGTGAACAAAAGGATCAGTGGGGGCTACCTCTTGTTAAAATTGATTTCTCATTTAGAGATAACGAAAACAAAATGATGAAGGATATACAAGAGACATCTCTGGAAATGCTTGAAAATGCAGGGTTTAAGGCGAGTTCGTTTAACTATAATAAGCCTGGTGGATCAACAGTCCATGAAATGGGCACTGCTAGAATGGGACTTGATGTTAAAACATCAATATTGAATCGATTCAATCAAATACATAGCGTGAAAAATGTTTTTGTTACGGATGGTAGTTCTATGGCATCTTCTGGATGTCAGAACCCATCATTAACTTATATGGCCTTAACAGCTAGGGCTTGTAATTTTGCTTTTGAAAAATTAAAATCAGGTGAATTGTGATTGATAGATTACTTAGCTTATTTTTTTCCTAAATTTCTCTAGAATATTACTTGTCTTTTTAAGATATCTTTTTGTCTCGCTAATTGGTTTAAAACCTTTCCATTCAGTTTGATTTAAATACTCAAAAAATATGGCTTTATAAGCCTCACTGTATTTATAAGATTTGTAAATAGGTTTTCTTCCCGTAAAATGAATTAGAAAGGGGGTTTTATCTTCAGAATAAGCAAAGCGATTCCATAAAGGATCTAGTTCCTTCCATTCTTTAGCTAGAATTGCATTTAATCCATACTGATCTTGAAATTGAGCTAAAGAGCTATTGTCAAATATACAATCAATTACTTTATTTGTAATATCTGACTTTTGCCATTTCTTAATATCAATAACCATCAATCCGGCATTAAAATATTTATTGTCGGGCTCAATTCCTAACTGCTCATAATTACTAATTCCTCCCCATTTGCTAACTATTTGAATAAATTGATCTTGAACTGCTGCTACAATATTTGAATCAAGGTCAATTAGCCATAATTTACTTATATCTTCCAATACAATCATATCAACGTCTAGGAAGATTACTTTTTTAAAGGTACTAGGAATAAAATAAGGTATAAACAGTCTGGTGTATATATTGAGAGGTAAACTGCTTTTATCCAGTGGGATCCTTGTATTTTCTGGCAGACAATCTTTCATAGGAAGCCAGTGGATGCTAATGTTTTGAGTATTAATAGAGTTGATGATTTTTACTTTATTCGCTTCTGTTATCTTGTCCTCGACAATGAAGAACTCAAGTTTCTCATTGCTAAGATGATTTAGTTCAATAGATTTAATTAAAGCGGTAAGTAAAATGGCATAATGATCGTCACAAACACAAACAATAACAATGGGATCAATTTTTTGCATTAATTTGGAGTTTTTGATTTTATTCAACTAATATAAACAAATATAGAACAGGAAAATTAGTTTTTACGTAATATCGAAACTAAAGTGATTTTTTAAGTTCTAAAATTTCACTTAATGAAAGTTTATACTTTAATGTAAGTCCTAAATAAATTGATCCGCCTATTGCTATTTGAATAATGGTATGAAATAAATTGGTGCTGATTATAAAATGTTGATAAACTGCAATTACTACAACCATAATTAAGCAGAGTAAAATAGGTTTATAAATATTAGTAAAAAATTCTTTGAAGTAGTTTCCAATCAAATATTTCGCTAAAAAGGAGGTCAGAATAGTTTCTATAGTAGTAGTTAGCAAATTAGCATAAGCAACACCAATTAAACCAAATGAAGTTGAAAAGAAATAAAGTATTGGTAGTTTAATAATTAAAATAACAAGGTTCAAATAAAAAATTAAATTTGGTTTCCCTCTCGTAAATGCTAATGATGAAATTGGTGCTGTTATACACTTAAGAAGGCTAACGAATACGATAACTTTTACTAGTGGAATAGTATCGATCCAGCCTTTCCCATAAACCAATGGTACCACGCTTGTAGAAGTGATAAAAAGCCCCGCTAATAATGGGAAATTGCAATAAGTAATAAAGTCAATAATTTTAATATAGGCCCTTTTTAAACTTGCTACATCTTTGATTTTTGCCATTATAGGATAGGTTACCTGCATAATTATTGGGTTAAGTCTTACAATAGGATATACAGCTAATTGATAAGCTATAGTATATAATCCGAGAGCTTTTGCACCGATTATTTTTCCAATAATTATGCTCTCTGAATTACCTCCTGCATAAGATAATATTCCTTCTCCTAAATTATACACGCCGAATCTTAAGTGATCTTTTATATCTTTTAAATTAAAATATAAAATTGGATTAAAAAGCTTGGTACCAATGGTAACAAAAAGTATGAGCTTAAATGCAGTATAAAATACTTCACCATATATTAATGAGAGCTCCTCATAATTATTGTAGGCCAGGGAAGTAGTTACAATAGTGCCAACCAAGCTAGAAGAAACATCGATTATAGCCAGGCTCTTAAATCTAAGTTCTTTTTGTAAAAGAATGTTATATATCTGTCCTGCATATATCAGAGGGAAATTGATCGAGGATATTCTTATGATATGAATTAGCCTAGGTTCATTAAAATAGTCAGCTATCAGATGTGAAAATAAATTAACCAATATCAGTAGTATAAAACCTAAACTAAGACTGGAATAAAAAATAGTTGAAAGTATTTTTTTATTTGTTTCCTGTTTGGAAATAATAGAATTTGTAAAACCAAGATTTGCAAAAATATGGAAGAAGTTTATTGTTATAGTACTCATGGCTACTAAGCCAAAAGCTGAGGATTTTAAAACTCGGGCAATAATTGCCAACTGAAAAAAAGCAAACAAAACTGTTATTATTGTAGCCGTTGTGGTCCATTTGGCGCCATTGATAGCATTTTTTTGGTTACTCATTCTTTAAATCTATCGTTAATGTTTTATTCGAGTTAATCTGGTTATGTTAGGAACTCCAAAGCTGTGGCTAATATAGATCATTTATTACTATACAGCTTAACAAAGTTTGAATTAGATCAATTTGAAATTATTATTGTTATCCAGATCCGTAAAAATAAAATGGTATATATAAAAAAACAGGGAGAAAGTTTATTTAACTTCTCCCTGTTTTTTTATATATAAATATAAACTTTATTCAACCGCACCAATTGAAGGTGAGTTTGCTCTAACATTTCCATAAAAATCAACTGTTGACAAAGCTTCATGTTTACCTTTGCCTTTCGCAGGCGAAGTACTTGAAAGCTTCATAGTATTCTCATCTAGAATCCCTGCCTCTTTTGAGGTGTTAAAGTAGAGATTGTTAGATACTGTAGGGGTTAAACCAGATTCTTGTCCTGCAATGTTTCCTGGCCCGGAAGGTGAGTTAAGTAAATTGAAAGCTAAATTATTATATACGTCACAAGTTCCTCCTTTTAAGCTATAAACATCTACAACATTACCCTGCCAATCTCTACTTAGGTTTAAATTGCCGCATGTATTGTTGAAGACTTTTGCATTAGTATAGGTGCTAACTCCAGGAATGATATAATCATCAAATGATTGAACTTCAAAGCCTGAATATTTGCGGGAGTTTACTATTATATTATTGTAAATTAAAATATCTTTAGGTACTGTACCTATTGAAAAACCCCATGCCCGAATGCTATTACCTTGGTGGTTACTCACATGATTATCATGGAATCTTCCATTGCCCTTCATCATAAATATGCCATTATGGATGTCAGTTTGAGTATTAATATTAGTAACTATATTATGATGGATATCATAATTTTCAGCATTACCCATGTAAACAATAGTTCCTACACTAGGTGCGTTTTTAAAATTAACATAAGCTATTTCAATATTTTTAACCAATCCTGTTGGTCGACCAGAGGAGATTGAACCATCTACAGAAAGTAGTCCACCTGTATTGTCGCAATCTAAGTGTAAAAATTTTAAACTTTCTGCATATGATTTTGATGTTCCATCATATACATCATTTTTACTTAGGTTTATTACGTTATTCCCTATGTTCCTAAAAGAAACGTATTGAATGGTGAATTTATTTATCGGGGCATTTTCATCAAGCTTAATTGCTCGATAACTAATGTCTCTAAATAAAAATCCCTTATCTATTCCAGGAGTTCCATCACCAGAAAACACAACATTTCTAAGATTTGAAAATAAAGACTGACCACTAGTGATTTCAACTAGTCCATTATTTTTAACATAAACAGGATTAGCGTCATCTTGTACGAAATTTTTAACGGTTATTGTTGAGTAATTTCCTGCTTTAATTTTAAAAAGAGTAGCTCCGCTAATTGTAAATGTACTGCCATCAATTGTCAAGTTTCCAGAACCTGTGCCCACCTCATAGGTTTTACTAAACGAAGGGGTACCCGGATTGGGATTTGGATCTGGTTGGGTAGGAGGTATTACAGGGGTCTCTATTCCCGGCTTTGTTTGCTCAGGTTCAACGAGCGGTTGTTTTTTACATGCAGCTAAAGCTAAAATAGCTATACACAAGATGTAATGCATCTTTGTTATTTTTTTCATAAATATACTTTCTTTTTACTTATTATCCCTTGTAAAACGAATATGATGTAAAAGTAGCATAAAATCAGTCTGTTGCATTTTATGGCCAATACTCCATTTTTAATCTTAAATTTTAAGAAAAGTGCGATTTTGAATAAATGGGGAATGTTTTTCCCGTATTTTGTGCGTGTATTTATTTTGTATCTTAATTTTTATTATGACATTACGATTACATAAGTAGCTTTATTTTGGGTTTTTATCACGAATAAAGCCTAGTGTATCACTAAAGTTATTGCCTGTTTATTTGAGGTGAGGAATGTATTGGGTAAAATATTGGGTAAAATATTCCACACGTGTTCGTGACTTTGATATCCTGAACGAATCTTTTTAGAGTACATTTGGAAAAGGAGAATGGGGGAGCAGTAAAATTATAATTTATTATTCTGACTATTTCTTCTTATTTTTAAAAACTATTTTTTGTAGAAGGTATAAATCCCTATTATATTTTCAAATATGATCAACAGTCCAACGAGCGATTAATTTCAGAGTTAATAATAGTTGCTGATAAGATCATTAAAAGGTTTTTAATGTGATAGACAAGAACTTAGTATTACTCTCGTATGGTCGGCAATCAGAATATTATAGGGCAATATTTTGTGTTCTAAGTTATTTTTCCTGGTCTATGGAAACTAGAAAGAAGGGAATTAGAGTTTTAATTTATACTGATAGCACTAGATTCTTTCATCTCTATTTGAAAAAATTCGAGATTGAGTATATTGTTTTAACAACGGAAATGTTAGAAGAAATGTCAGGAGAAGCTCGTTATATTCACAGGAGAAAGGTTAATGTAATAGATTTAACTTTTCAACGCTTTCCTGACGAAGACTTATTATTTGTAGATTCGGATACCTTTTTTATACATGAGATTGATGGTTTGTTAACCGGATTTTGTACTGGCAAGAGCTTTATGCATAAGAGAGAGTATAATTTTGAAGAGGGACTCAGCTTTTTTAATTCATTTAATCAGGGGCATTATCCGCAGGCGTTTATTAATTATATCTCTGATCGCAGTTTTATGATAGGAGGGGTTCTTGAGAAATTTAATAAATATGATTATAGCTGGAATTCTGGGGTTTTGGGCCTAACTAGGGATTTTGCTAGTTATATGCCTGAAGTCTATGAATTGACTGATGCTTTTTATGCTAATTCTCAATGGTTTGTTAGTGAGCAACTTGCCTTTTCATTAATCTTGCAAAAAAGAACAGAAATAAGACCTGCCGAAAAATTTATTTTACATTACTGGGGTAGCCGACAAAAGAAACTCATGGATAAGCTGATTAACAATTTATTTGATTCGAAATCAGTTGTCGAATTAAATGATTTATCTTTTTTAAGGTCAATGACAAAAAAATGGAAGAAAAAAATTGAAATAGATTTGGTACTTGAACAAGCTGTTATTTCATTTTCCAAAGGGTATATGGTTAATGGTATAAAGAAGAGCTTGCAAGTCCTATTATATTTTCCTTCCGATTATAGTGTCTATAAGGAATTGTTTTTAACAATTCATAAAAATAAAATAAAAGTTTAGCGATGGTAAGATTTTATTATTTAATTTATCCTTGTGATTTGATATGCGTATAGCTCACATTATAATTGCACATAAGAATCCTATCCAACTGGAGCGGTTGATAAGAAAGATGCAATATCCAAAATTTGATTTTTACATTCATATAGATAAAAAAGTTGATATTCAAAATTTTTTGCATTTAAAAGATATTACCAGGGTTTTTTTTATAGAAAATCGGATAGTCTGTAATTGGGGTGGTTACAGTACATTACAAGCTATTATGAATTCACTAGAAGAAGTTCATAAGAACAATGTGCAGTATGGTT
Source organism: Candidatus Pedobacter colombiensis (assembly GCA_029202485.1). Lineage (NCBI taxonomy): Bacteria > Pseudomonadati > Bacteroidota > Sphingobacteriia > Sphingobacteriales > Sphingobacteriaceae > Pedobacter > Candidatus Pedobacter colombiensis. The sequence goes on from CP119313.1 coordinate 2,058,074, forward strand.
GTTATAATTTATTAAGTGCTCAAGATTATCCCCTTAAGGCTAATAGTAAGATCTATGATTTTCTACTAAAAAATGAAGATAAGTCATTTATTTATTACGAAGTTGACGGAAGTCAATCAGATTGGTGGAAGAGCGCAGTTCAAAGGTTTCAAAAATATCATTTAACTGACTTTAACTTTACAGGGAAGTTTTTGGTTGAAAAAATCATAAATATGTTACTTCCTAAGCGTAAATTTCCGTTGCCTTTAAAACTTTATGGGGGAGCAAAGGCATGTTGGTGGACTATTAATAATGAATGTGCAGCATACCTTATAATGGTTTTAAAAAAGAATAATAAGTTTAATAGTTTTCTTAAATTTTGCTGGGGGACAGATGAATTTGTAATTCCTACAATGCTAATGAATTCGCATTTAACAGATAAGATTGTAAATGACAATTTGCGTTACATAGAATTCCCAAAAGGAAAAGCAAATCCAAAGATTTTGGTATCTGATGATATAAATGATCTACTAAGATCAGATATGCTCTTCGCTAGAAAATTTGATATAGAAGTCGATCCAAATATTTTAGATAAGATCGATATTGATAGCCAATGAGCTGTTATTTAGTCTTTTTCAAACAAATAAATAGTTATGTCTTTGAATATCTCTTTTTTTATTGGCTTCTTTATTTTGCTTAGTTGTGCCACTAGGTTATCTGTCGGTGAAATATGATTCTTATAATACCATACCGGATCATCAATTTTATCGCCAATGTCAGTTAAAAATTGATTGTTGTAAAGTAACCAAACTCTTTTCTTTCCTGAAAACTCATTAAAATCTTGTTTTAACTGATGGTTATAGTCAGTTAGATCTTCAGATGTCTTTCTGAAATCATGTCCTTGTATGGCTAGGTATTTAAAATTGTAAATGTGCTTGTAAACCTTGTAACCAGGTGCATTATTCCAATAATTATAAACAATATCACCTTGTCTAAAATGATTATTTATATAAAATAGACTCTCTTTTTCAGCAGAATTTTTATGTTTATAAAATCTATCAGGATGAATTACAAAGTAAAGAGACTGAGTAAAGGGACAAGAAGTAATTGCTAAAGATATGAGTAAAATAAGCTTATGTGATTTTATCTTCCTTTGATAATATTCAAATCCAAATGCTACAAACAAAATAAATATAGGGGTCGTAAAAATCCAAAATCTTTCAATAAGTGGATATAAAAATAGACCTGAAGCCAATAACACCATTAATAATGGGAAAATTAGTACATAAAAATTCCTTCTATTGGTATTGAAAATTGAGAACATACCAATGGATAATAATATTATGGGAATGATAGATAAGGCCAGACTGATCATAGAAATCTTAGCCTTATTAAAAACCCAAATCAGCCCTAATGGGTAATCCATCATGCTGAGAAAATTTCTAGGAAACCATTTCAGTTCCCGAAGTGTGTGTGGGGGCATTGGCATAAAATTATCATATACCTTGAAAAAATAGACTACCCATGCTGATTCTTGTTTGTGGGTAAATAATGTATAGTTTAAAATAAAACTGATTATCCATATGGTAAACGGTATAGCGTTGAAGAATAATGATTTAAAGTCTTTCTTTAATATGTGGTTTAAGCATATTCCTGCTGCAATACCTAGCAAAATAAAAATAACCGAAAAAGAGAACCAGATTAGGATTCCACCACAAATACCCCACAAAACATTGTTGCCCCATTTATTGTTATTTGCATAAATGCAATATAAATAAAGTGCTATGACCGTAGTTAAACACTCAGTTGAGTATTGTTTAATTTCAACACTGTGATAAATAAGTGCCGGAGCAATTGAGAATATACATATAGCTATAACTTGACCTTGTATGTTAAGGAATGCCTTGCATACCCTTTTAAATATAAAGAGTGAAGTAATTCCAGCAATAAGGGGAATAGCCCTTAAAGCCATTTCATTAAAACCAATTAAATTTACAACGAATTTAGTTAGCCATAAGAAACCTATGGGGGCCTTTTGTCCATAGTCAAGTGTTTTGGTTGCAAGGTCAACATAATTCATGTGAATAAAACTTGAGCATAAATACACTTCATCCATCCATAATGATCGATTATATAGGTAATGGAATAGTCTTAATCCTACTCCAATTAATAAAATAATTAAAATGATAACACTAATTTTTTTATCATTCTGGTTTATGTCTTTATTTATGAAATTATCCATTATTAAACTATTTTTTTATATATGCAATGTCTAATTTTTGATATTTTTATTTTTTAATTAACAAATAGGGTGGAAAATATTTTATGGAATAGATTAGAATTGATTGTTTTTGATGTAGATGGAACTCTGTACGACCAATCTAAGTTAAGAAAGATCATGTTTGTTAGATTAATTTTATATTATATTTTAAGACCTTATAGGTATAATGAACTTTTTATCTTATACCATTTTAGGAAGGAGCGTGAGAAAAGAGCTGGATTTAGAGGAAAGAATCTAAAAGATAAACAATACCAGTGGTGTGCGCAAAAAGTGAATGAAAAAGTTGAAGTAGTAAGAAAAGTAATTGATCAATGGATTTTTAATGAACCAAATAGATATCTTAAAAGGTGTATGTATCCAGGGGTAAGACAGTTTATAGTGGACTTAAAAGTCAAGGGGATAAGAACTGCAATTTATTCAGATTATGATTCAGTAAATAAATTGGAAAATATGCAAATTAAAGTTGATTTAGAAATTAGTTCGACAGACGAAAGAGTTAATAGTTTTAAGCCTTGTCCTGACGGATTGTTATTTATTTTATCGGAAATGAACATAACAAATAAAAATAATTGTTTATATATTGGTGATAGAGAGGGGCTTGATGGTTCATGTGCCGAGTATGCTAATATTTCATTTCTATTGGTTGATAAAGGAATTGCTGCGAAGAACTTTTATCAGAAACTTTCTAAAGAACTAATTAATGTAAGAAATTAAAATACATTATTAATAATGGATGAAATTATTGTAAATGATTCCTCTCTTTCTAAAAATGACGGAGAAAATATCTTGGAACCGGCAAAAATATTTGAATATATAGCTATAGCCAGGCCGGATAACTGGATTAAGAATATTTTCATGCTACCTGGAATGTTGTTTGCTTTGTCAATTTTTGACACCGCGATTACCTTTGGTCTAATTGTTAAGATTGTTATTGGCATAGCTAGCATATGCCTTGTGGCATCTGCTAATTATGTTATAAATGAGTATCTAGACAAGGGATTTGATAAATATCATCCCCTGAAAAAGAAAAGGTCTTCGGTTGTTACGATCATTAATCCTAGAATTCTTTATATTGAGTATGCCATACTAGGATGTTTGGGGTTGGGGGTATCTTATACTGTTTCAATTAAATTTCTTTTAATGGCAGGGCTTCTTCTTTTTATGGGAGTAATTTACAATGTAAAACCTTTCAGAAGTAAGGATAGGGTATTCCTTGATGTTTTGAGTGAGTCAGTCAATAATCCAATCAGATTTGCTGCGGGATGGTTTATTTTTACTCCGTCGTTAGGTATACCAAGTAGTAAATGGGATTTAAATTGGATAAATACATTTCCACCAGTAAGTATAATTATTGCCTATTGGATGGGGGGAGCATTTTTAATGGCTACAAAGAGATTTGCAGAATTTAGATTGATCGGAAATGTGGAAATCGCGGGACAGTACCGCCGATCGTTTAAATATTATACTGAAAACAGTTTACTTGTTTCGATGTTTTTCTATGCAATTACTTCTGCTTTTTTTTTAGGTATTTTTTTAATAAAAGATAGGATTGAGCTTTTAGTGAGCTTTCCCTTTTTTGCTTTATTGTTTTCTTGGTATTTGAGAATAGGTTTATTAAAGGATTCTCCTGTACAGGGCTCAGAAAAGCTTTATACAAGAAAATGGTTTATGTTATATTTGATATTATTTACAACTTTACTATGTGTTTTGATGTTTGTAAAAATACCTTGGCTGCATTGGTTCCTTAAGAATGCAAATAATTATTGATTTTAATTGACAGAACTTTTTACAAAATTGTTGAATACATGAAATATGATCATTATGATCTGGTTGTGGTGGGTACAGGTTTTGCGTCTAGCTTTTTTTTGAAAAAATATTTGTCTAAGCCTGGTTCAAAAAATAAAAAAATACTCGTTTTAGAAAAGGGTTATTTTTATCCCTATGCAGAGCGTCTTAAAGTCGAAAAGGGGCTGCCATCAAAGTACCAGAAATATGCATCGCCATGGCAAGATAACATTGTAAACTTAAACGAGAAAAAAGTGTGGCAGTTTACAACTGCTTATGGAGGATCGTCCAATTGCTGGTGGGGCTGTACCCCAAGATTTATGCCTAATGATTTTAAGTTAAAAAGTTTGTATGGTATTGCGCAGGACTGGCCTGTGAGTTACGATGAGTTGGATCTCTATTATTATGAGGCTGAAGAGATGATGTTAGTATCTGGACCAGAAAACACACCCTTTCCGAGAAAAGGAAAATATCCACTACCTCAGCATGCTTTTACCTTGGTCGATAAAATACTGCATAAAAAATATGGTAGTCAATATATAAGCCAGCCTACCGCAAGAGCTAGCAAGCAAACGATGAATAGAAATGGCTGCATGGCTCTTAGTACATGTCATACCTGTCCGGTGAATGCGAAGTTCACTATAGAGAATGGAAATGTAGGTGTTTATGACGATGAACGTGTTGAGATAAAATATGGTTGCGCAGTTTATAGTCTGGAAATTACGAATGATGTAGTACAAAAGGTACTATTCCAGAATGAAGGAAAGGAGTTGTCAGTCAGAAGTGATGTAGTTGTGCTTGGTGCGAATCCGTTTTTCAATTCTAACATTTTACTAAACGCGGGGGACAAAAACCCTTTAACAGGTAGAGGTATAGGAGAGCAATTAGGTATGCAGGTTCAGATTTATCTTGATGATATACAAAATGTTGGTGGCAGTAGCTGGGTAAATGCAAATGGTTATATGTTTTATGATGGAGACCACAGAAAAGATTTTGCCGCATGCTTAATTGAGGTAAATAACGCGCCTTATTATATTAGACTGGAAAGAGGAAAGCATTTAAATGTAGTAAATTTTAGACTGGTTTTTGAAGACTTACCAATAAATACTAACCATGTTGCTGTTTCGTCAAACAAATTGATTCCGGAAATTCACTTTAATGATCGGTCAGACTACACTATAAAAGCTATAGACAATATAAAGTTGAAATTGCCAGATGTTTTATCTTGTTTACCAGTTGAAAAGATCATATATCAGGGGACGGAACCGAATGAAGGACATATCATTGGTGGAACTAGAATGAGTAACAATAAAACAGATGGGGTTGTAGATAAGCATATGATTCATCATCAATACAGAAACTTATTTGTTTTAGGGTCAGGTGCTTTTACAACTTATGGTCCTTCTAATCCTACGCTCACCTTATCAGCTTTATCTTTATTTGCGGCAGATAAAATATTTTAAAAATTGGAAAGAAGAAAATTTATAATATTAACGGGCGTTGGGGTAGGCATGAGTATCATACCGGCTTCGCTTTATTTCATGGAATCGGGTTTGAAAAAATATGTCACGCTCATTCTAAGGAGAGAATTGTTCTACTTAAAACTGGAATCGGAAGGTGTATCAAGGTATGTAGACGATTATTTTAAAGCCACTAGAAATGATATGGTTTCTACTTTAAAGTGGAAAATTTTGTATTATTCAAATTCAAACTGGAAGAAATCAGACCGCATTGGTAATCTGATTAAGTACTATCTTTTGTCGAGCGATTTTTTTATCAACAAAACAGATGAAAGTAAGCTTGTGAATTATTTAGGTTTATTTAATTCCTATAAAAGCCCAGTACCCAATCCTTATTCTTTTGTTCTTTATCCACCCAACGATATCGCTGACCCAGTATAGCTGATAGCAAATGGATTTTTTTCGCATGCGCACTTAAGACATTGTTTTTTTCAATTTTCTATTCTGTAAGCCATTAATAAAAACTTTAGGGATCTCTTTTAGTGTGAAAGGAATGTTCACGGCAAATGCTCTGAAAAGTAAAATAAATGAGTATTTGAAGTTAAGTTCACGAATTAAATTGTGTTTGGCAAACTCAACCAGACCAATCATATATCTTTGTTCCAACGTTTTTCTCTCTCTTGGGCTGAGTAGCTTGTCAAATTTAATGATTTTTGCCTTTGCATCTGCGATATATAAAAATTCCAGGACCTCACTCCATTTTCTACCATCATATACATTGATCTCATCGATCCTTTTATGCCATAATTTATTTAATGTAAAAGCTGCCCGGCATTCTTTGTTTAGTATCATTTCCAGATAAAGGCACCAATCATCACCAATATTCATATCTTCATTCCATCCGGATACTATGGAAGACCTGCGCATGACAAGAGAAGACGATGGCGAAGGGCATGATTTAATGTATAAATCTCTAACCTCGTTATAGCTCAAATTAACCCAATTGTTCTTTTCTTTATATAAATATGGTTCTAGAAATGGATCATTATTAAGAAAATCCCAGGTTTCTCCGTTTCTTGTATCCTGATCCCAGTTGGTAAATACAAAATCAAGTTGATCTTTCTCTAATTTTTCAACACAATTTTTAAGAAAGTCTATATACCAGATGTCATCAGAGTCTAATGAGGCAATAATAGAACCCTTTGCATACGAAAGTCCTAAATTTCTTGCGGAAGCTTGTCCCCCATTTTTTTTGTAATAGTATTCGATTTGAGGGTATTCTTTTACAAGTTTTGCAGTTTGATCAACAGAGCCATCATCTATAACAATGACCTGAATGTTTTTGTACGATTGATTTACCGCACTTTCAATGGCTTCACGAAGCTTATTCTCTCTATTAAATGTTGGAATTATTATCGTAACTAAGTTGTTGAATGTCATTTAGTAAATGTTTGGTAGAGTGTAAATAACATTAAAAAATAAAAGTTGAATCAATCAAATGATTATCTTGCTATATTATATTATAATATGGCCTTTAAATTTCCTTAAATATCAGATTAATTATGGAAGATTTAAAATTCTATTCATCTATATTTGTTTTACAAACGCAACCCATTGCAGATGAATCAATCTATATCAGATAAAATCAAAAAGCTCAAAACTAACCTTAACATCAAACGAACACTTCAACTTGTGTGGTCTATTGCACGTGGTTGGACCTTAGTGGTGGTAATAATGATTTTTCTGGAGACCATTTTTATGTTGGGATCGCTTTATTCGTTAAAGCTTTTAGTTGATATTGTTTCAAAATCCGATTTGAATAATTTAGCCAATGGAGGCATCGTATTAAAGTATGTGTTATTTGCAGGAGTGATAGGTATTTTATATAATGTTATACGAGCGCTATCGGCCTATACAGGAGAAATTCAAGCAGCAAGAGTGTCTGAAAATATTGACGATAAAATACATGACATAGCTGCAAATCTTGAATTATCTTTTTACGAGAGCCCTGAGTATTTTGATGTTTTAAAAAGAGCAAAGGACGCAGGCTCATATAGGCCAAATCAGGTCATTTTATCGCTTTTGGACATTGCAAAAAATCTACTAAATTTATTTGGTGTTGCGCTAATTTTGATTTCTATAAATTGGCTGCTACTACCTATGTTGGTTTTGTTTGTTTTACCTACATTATTGGTTAGAATCTATTTCTCTGATAAACAGAATGTGCTGAGAATTAGGCATACACCAACCGAACGAAAGACATCCTATTTAAGCACATTGATTACTTCTGATACAACTGCTAAAGAAGTTAGAAGTTACAATCTTGGTAGTTATTTTAAAGCTCAGTATTTTCAGATTAGGATGTCCTTGCTTGAAGAACGTTTAAAAATTAGCTTTAATAGAACTTTAGGCGAGGTTGCAACTTCTGTATTATCAACTGTAGGTTTTTTCGTATGCATAGGTTATATTATGCTTAGAACTGCGAAAGGCTACTCAACTCTTGGAGATGCGACCTTGTTCCTCGTTATATTCCCTCAAACATTTAATGTATTGCAAAATATTGCTTCGGGAATATCTACAGTGTACCAGAATAATATCTTTGTTTCTAGTATTTTTGAACTCTTTGATTTGAAAGAGAATGTTGTAATAGAAGATGATACAAGGCCTATCCCAAATAATGAGATGTTAGACCTTGAATTAAGAAATGTAGATTTTGCTTATCCAGGCACAAATAAACTTACATTGAGGGGGATAAATATGAAAATACCTTCTGGGAAAATTATAGCCGTTGTAGGTTTGAATGGGGCAGGCAAAACAACATTAATTAAATTGCTTTGTCGCTTATATGAACCTATTTCTGGGGTAATTACATTAGGAGGGCAAAACATCCGTGATTTTTCCAAAGTTGATTATAGTAAACAGATTAGTGTCGTGTTTCAGGATTTTTGTAAATATAATTTTTCAGCAGCAGATAATATTAAGTTTGGGGATATCAAGCGTCTTGTGCATCAGATGGAAGATATAATCAATGTAGCAAAGCATTCAGGAGCTCATAATTACATCAAAGACTTTGAACATAAATATGACACAATGATGGGAAAGGTTTTTGATGATGGACGTGAAATAAGTATAGGACAATGGCAAAAACTTGCAACTGCAAGGGCTTTGTATAGCTCATCCCGATTTCTTATCCTTGATGAAGCTACCAGTGCACTTGACGCAGTAGCTGAAAAGGAACTTTTTGATTCTTTCAGGCAACATATAGGGAATCGTGCAGCACTAGTAATTAGCCACAGACATTCAGCAGTTAAGCATGCTGATTATATTTATGTGCTATCTGGCACACAAATATTGCAGGAGGGTACCGACAAAGAACTTTTGGAAATGGAAGGTGATTATGCGCGTCTTTTTAAAAATAAAAGTGAACAAAAAGTTAATTAGATGAACTTAGAACATACTAAATCATTAGGTAATGTTGCAATAATTTCTTCTTGCTCCGAAGATTGGGGTGGAAGTGAAGAATTATGGGGAAAAAGTGTTCCCTTGTTAATAGCCGAAGGTTATACCGTTACTGTATACAAGAGTAAAATAAACAAAGTGCATCCTGAGTTTATTAAATTGGCTAATATGAAGGTTTCTTTTGTTGAAATAGATATTCATCGCTCGTTTGTTCAACGTAATTTCAAAAGGGTAATGGATAAATTAGAACAGCTTAGAGGTAAGAATAATACTTTTACTTTTATAAATAACCCATGGGTAAATAATTTGATTAGCCTTTTGAATAAGAATAATCATGTATTTGCTTTAATCTCTCAAGGTATTAATTTTGATGGATTGGGCTATGGGTATGCATGTTATGTGTTGAAGTTGCCGTATGCTTTGGTCGCTCAAAAAGCAGTTGATTTTTATTGGCCTGGAAAAAGTGATCGGCCTATGATGAATCAGGTGATTAAGAGTGCTGTTGCATGTTATTTTGTATCTAAACATAACCTCAGGTTAACGGAAGAACAGTTTGGGGCAAGATTGAAAAATAGCCGCATCATATTTAATCCCCTTAAAATTGGTGGTATTCAGCCTTACCCAAGTACCAAAAATGGCCTTAAACTGGCTTGTGTTGGACGCCTTTTTGTGCTGGATAAAGGGCAGGATATACTGCTCCGAATATTAAGTACTGAAAAATGGAAGAATAGAGACATTAGCATAACTTTTATAGGTTCAGGCGTAGATGATGAAGGGTTAAAGGAAATGGCAGCATTACTTGGTGTAGAGAATGTAAAATTTGCTGGTCAGGTTAAAGATATAGATGAAATGTGGAAGCAATACCATGCATTGATATTGCCATCGCGAAGCGAAGGTTTGCCATTATCATTGGTAGAAGCAATGGCTGCGGGTAGAATAGCTATTATTTCTAAGGCTGGAGGTAATATAGAACTTATCGAAGAGGGAATGACAGCATTTAGTGGACATCCGAATGAAGAGTCATTTGAAGAAGCAATGGAGCTTGCCTGGACTCAACGTGAAGACTGGGAGGAAATGGGGAAAACAGCAGCAAGTCATATAGCTCAACTTATACCTAAATCACCAGAGAAAGATTTCGTAGATCATTTGTTGACCTCTTTACATGGAAAAGGGTAAGTTTTTGCAACTTACACGTGCCCACGAATGGTGGGATCATAAAACACCTCAGGTGCTTTCATTGGCCTATGCAACAGCCTTAATGGGTGATGTGCCGCTCTTCAATCTGTTAAGTCCACCATTTTTAACCATATTTGGGAGTTTAATATTTATTGCTATATATGCAAGCATTATAAATGATCTCACAGATTTAGAAATAGATATTGCCTGTAATAAAGCAAATATGATGGAACTCTTGTCTGGGCCTGTTCGCTGGCTTTTAGCAATAAGCTCGCTAGGACTCGTTTTTACCACAACTATTTTCATTTATCCTAATCGATATGCCATAATTTTCTATTTGCTGATTACATTATCTATCAGTTTGTATTCTTTTCCTCCGATCAGATTAAAAAAAAGAGGGATATGGGGAGTAATAGCCTGTGCTTCGGCAGAACATTTGTTTCCAACATTATTCGCTATAACTATTGTTTTTTATGCTTCCTCGATCTCTACCGATTGGTGGTGGTTAATTGTAGCAGGGGCAGTATCCTTTTTGTATGGGGTAAGAAGTATATTATGGCATCAATTTTTAGATAGGGATAATGATCAAAAAACAGGAATCAATACTTTCGCAAATAAAGTCAGCCCAGAACAATTTATATGGAACGCAAGGGGAATCATGGTGGTAGAGCTAGTCACATTAGCCATTGTACTTTACCTTATTAATTTATGGATTGTCTACATTTCTTTAATTTTATACACCTGCTTTATTCTATTAAGACAGTTTGAGTTTAAATCAAAAATCATTTTTATTGTATCCCCAACGAGCCAGCACTTTCAAATACTAATGTTGGACTTTTATACGATCTTTTTCCCATTATCCTTATTAGTATATACATCCTGGACTCAACCTTATGGTTGGGTAGTTTTGGTAATACATATTTTACTATTTCATAAAACTTTAATTACAACAGGTAAAGATGTTTACTGCCTTATGAAAAATATAGTTAGACACTTAAGTGTTTTTTTATCTAAAACTATTTAAAGTATCCACAATATACATGATATCTTCTGCACTATGTACAAAAGAACATGGAAGGCTTAAAGTTGTTTGATGTATTTTTGTTGAAATCGGATAATTTAAATGATTCATTCCCTTTAATGCATTTTGTTGATGTGGAGGCACTGGATAATGAATTTCTGTACTTATGTTATGCTCTTGCAAGTATATTTTTATCTGATCTCGTTCAGGATGTCTTATATTATAAATATGATACACATGTTCGAAATTATCAGTTAGAATAGGTTTAATGAACGCGTCACTCAAGCCATTATGATAAATAGTAGCAAGCTTTTGCTTGTGCGAATTGATTTCGTTTAAATAAGGTAATTTAACTCTTAAAAAAGAGGCCTGAATTTCATCCAGTCTTGAGTTATAACCGACCATATTGTTATAGTACTTTTTCTCTGAGCCATAATTTCTGAGTTGTCTGATTTTCAGATAATCTTCTTCAGATTTGCAAATCACAGCTCCAGCATCACCTAAAGCCCCCAAATTTTTCGTAGGATAAAAGCTAAAAGCACCAAAATCTCCAAAAGTGCCAGCAAGTTTACCTTTGTATTTTGCACCATGTGCCTGTGCGCAATCTTCAATTATTTTTAAATCATGCTGTTTAGCGATAGTGATTATAGGATCCATTTCGCAACACTGCCCATATAAGTGAACAACCATTATTGCTACTGTTCTTTTGGTAATAGCATCAGCAATCTTGTTTGGGTCTATATTATATGTTTCTAGATTAGGCTCAACAAATACCGGAACGAGATCACATTGCAGTATCGCCAAAATACTCGCTATATAAGTGTTTGATGGTACTATAACTTCATCCCCTTTGTTGAAATTAAGGCATCTTAGTGATAATATTAAGGCATCCAGTCCGTTCGCAACACCAGCCACATATTTTTCATTATGAAATTCACCAAATTCCTTTTCAAACAAAGACACCTCTTCACCTAAAATATACCAACCTTTGTTTAAAAAGTCACAAAACTTAGATTTCATTTCCTCTTCAAAAGATTGATTTAGAATTTTCAAATTCTCATAGGGAATTGTCGTATGGCTCATATATATAATCTTTTGGGTCAAATGCTGTCGAAGCGAGTACTAGTAAAATAGCATCTTCAGAGAAGTCGTGCATTACATGCCAATCTTCAGGTTTTAGAATCAAACATTTTTCTGGTGAATCCAGCTCAAATATCTCTACTTTTTTGCTGTCATTACTGGTTATTTTACAGCAACCTTTAATACATATTGCTGCTTGATGTGTGTTATGATGCCTATGACCACCACGATCAGAATCGTCAACAGCATATATATAAAACAAACGTTTGATTTCAAAATCAACTACCTGATCTAACACGGTAAGTATGCCTCTGGTATCTTTAAATGTGGTAAGGTTAATTATATTGGCCATGCTATAACATTAATAATATTGGGGTGCAAAATAGTATAAATAAAATCTATAATAGAGAACTAAGTAATATATTTGCATACTACCGTTTCTTTTATTTGTAATTACGACGCCATTAATGAGCCTAACCTCAATAATCACAGTAAATTTTAATCAACCTCAAGTAACATTTGATTTTCTCAGATCTGTGAAAGATAATACTACAGGTGTAACATTAGAAGTTATTTTAGTAGATAACGGAAGTCGGGAAGATCATGAGGAAGCATATCGAGCAATTTATCCAAGCCTTATTTATATCAGATCGGCCACAAACCTAGGATTTGCAGGGGGAAATAACTTAGGAATTAAGGTCGCTAAAGGAGATTATTTACTGTTGCTAAATAATGATACGGAAATAACAAATAACCTTTTGGATACCTTAATCACTGAGTTTGAAAGCAATCCGGAAATAGGAATTTTATCTCCTTTAATCTTGTATTTTGATCAGCCAGAACTTATCCAGTATGCAGGCTTTACCCAAATGAATTATCTAACCTGCAGAAACGAGGGGATTGGTAACATGGAAATTAACGAAGGTCAGTACGATTTGGATAGTAGAGAAACTGGCTACTGTCATGGAGCTGCAATGATGTGTCGTCGTTCTGATTTAGAAAATGTAGGGCTTATGGCCGAGCAGTTCTTTTTGTATTACGAGGAATTGGACTGGTGCGAAAAATTTAAAAAAACAGGGAAGAAAATCTGGTTTACAGGTAAAGCAAGAATCTTTCATAAAGAATCTGTAAGTGTAGGAAAGGAAAGCAACATTAAAACTTACTTTATGACGAGGAACAGAATGCTTTTTATTAGAAGGAATACAGGGATGCTAAACATCATTCTTTTCAGCATCTATTATATCACATTTGCCTGCAGCAAACAGATCTTAGTTTACTTTTTAAAGAGAAGATCCGATTTGATTAAATGGGTTTTCAAAGGAGTATGGTGGAATTTTACAAACTCAAAAAATAGTGATAAACTTGGTTTTAAAATATAAGGAATAAATGGTAGTAGCTTTTTGGATCTGTCTTTCGCTTATTGTATATACTTTTGTTGGTTACGGCTTAATATTATTTATCCTTGTAAAAATTAAGCGTTTATTTACAAAGGCAGTTGATTTTATAACCAACATCGATCTGCTGCCAACTGTAACCCTGGTTATTGCAGCCTACAATGAGGAAGACCTTATCAGCGAAAAAATAACAAATTCATTACAGCTTAATTATCCTAAGGATAGGATTAAGATTTTGTTTGTTACAGATGGTTCTAATGACAAAACTCCTGAAAAGGTGAGGGCGTGTCCTGGAATAATCTTATTACATCAGGATTTGCGGGCAGGAAAAATGGCTGCAATTAAAAGAGCTATTCCATTTGTAGCTAGTGAAATAATTGTTTTTACAGATGCCAACACATTCCTTAATGAGGATGCAATTCTGGAGTTGGTAAAGCATTATCAAAATCCAAAGGTGGGGGCTGTTGCCGGTGAAAAAAGAATCCTTGTAGGGGATAAAGCCGATGCCAGTTCGGCAGGTGAAGGGTTTTATTGGAAATATGAATCTCTACTTAAAAAATTGGATTATGAACTTTACTCAAATGTTGGAGCAGCGGGGGAACTATTTAGTATACGGACAGCGCTTTACCAACCTGTAGAGTCTGATACCATAATCGATGATCACATGATTGCTATGCGAATTGCTGAAAACGGCTATGTGATTGCTTACGAGGCTAATGCATATGCCATGGAAACTGCTTCGGCAAATACCAAAGAGGAATTAAAACGAAAAATAAGGATAGCAGCAGGGGGGATACAATCTATTTTAAGATTAAAGAGAGCTGCTAACCCGTTTTACTATCCGATTCTTACTTTTCAATACATTAGCCATAGAGTATTGAGATGGACAATCATCCCTATTTTACTTATTGTTGCGTTTGTATTGAATGCTTTGATTGTGTTAGAAGGGGCATCTGGGGTTTACGGGGTATTGTTTACGGGCCAGGTGCTGTTTTACTTGCTTAGCCTTGCCGGCTTATTTTTTGAAAGCAGAAACATACGCATTAAAGCATTTTTTATTCCGTACTACTTTTGCATAATGAATTATGCGGTTGTAGCAGGGATAATCAAATATTTTAGAAATAATCAAAGCGCTGCCTGGGAAAAATCAAAGCGGAAAGCTCTATAATTATTCCATAAACTTAAGTTGCTGGTAAACATCCTTTCGGACAAATGTGCGTTTTAGCATATAAGTAGAATGCACTAAAACATAACCTGCTTTTTTAAGCTGATCACATGCCTTCTTTATCCTTAACTTGTGGCCTAAGCCTTTCGCATGGTAAACCTCATCAAACTCTATCATTATTACCTTAATATCAAGCTTGTCTTTAACGATGGTATCTATAACTGTATATTCAGCGCCTTCGATTTCAATTTTTACTAAATCAACACTAGTATGATTAAACTGCCTCATAAAGTTAGACAGACGATCTACTGGTGCTTCAATATATTCTCCAGAGTCTTTAAAAAGATATACAGAATGGGATATGTAGTTGTCAAGATTGGGTGCATAAAATTTTAGTACCGTATCTTCGTTCCAAACCCCCTTATTTACATAGGTAATTTCATCCAATTGTTGGGAATTGATGCGGTAACGGAAAACCGGGTCATCAAAAACACCAAATGTTTCTCCTCTGGCAACTGTTTCTTTCAATTTTATGAAATAATTTATGCCTTCTGGCATAGGATCAAAAATGAAAATTTTTGAATCATACAAAACTTTTAGTTCAGTATCAAAAGTGATATCCTCACCGGCTCCTATACAATAACATATAGAATCCTTATTTAAAAAGCCATGCGGGACCTTGTATCCATGATGGTCTGAGCCGACATGAACCAGATTTTTAAGTGGTTTAACATCCGTTTGCGGATGTAATTTTATTACCTTCTTGGCAAGCTCTTTTATAGCCTTCATATATTATTTTAAGTTATTGCCCACTTTACATCCAAGCCAGGCATAACTGTACATGGTTATTGCTTTCATAATTCCTTCTCTACGTTTAAATGACCAAACGTCTTTTAAAAAATCCTTATGGTTTTTGCTATTCATTTGATCAAAAGCTACTGATATAGTAGAGGTTAGCGAGTAGGCAGAGTGCCAGGTCCCAAAAGGAATAAAAAGTGTTTCTCCAGGCCCAACGGTAAAGTGAATAGGTGTTGCATCTTTATATTTTGGAAATTTGCTGTAATCCGGTTCAAAGATATTTACGTCCGAGCGCCACGGATCATTTGGATTAGGGTAAAGCAATTCTTCCTGTCCCCGCGGAAATACAGTAAAACGCTTCTCACCATGCAATTGGGTTATCCAGGCATTAAGATGATAATAATCTAAGTGTAAATAAGGGAATTTCCCACCGGGACCACCTATGAAAAGTTCGGTCGCACTACCCCAGTATCCCTTTTTGAACCATTTGGACTCCAACCAATTTGGACTTGCATAATTGAGATTAAGCGGGTTGATGAGTGGCAGTAGTTCTGGTAATTGTTCAGGTATATTAAATATTAATGGATAAGGAGCCGGATTGCTTTCACTGCTGGTTTCCACCAAATCCATGATTTGATTCATCGTATATGTTTCACCATTTTTTTTAGTAGTTCGTTCGCCATAGTTCTCTCTGAACCAATCAGGACTAAATAGTCCATTCGCCTTCCAAACCTTTGATGCGTTTTTAAAAACAACTGGAATTCCAGGTTCATAAAAATTACTCATAAATTCGTGATGAGAGATGTCATCAACCCTTTGAATATCCATGAATCAAACTGTTAAATTTAGAATTTAAGTACCTATTAAAATATAAATGAATATACATGAAATAATGGAGATTAGAAAGCCCAATATTTATTTTCGAAGCATAAAATATTAATTGCGAGACTAATTATATGCTCTCTATTTAGCTGATTACTTATCAGTTTATAGTTGGAACCGGCTCTGAATACAGTGCTCTCAGAACAATCAATGGCATGAAGATTATCAATAATTCCTTCGCCACTTGCCTTAAGTACAGCCTCTTTTCTAGTCCAGAAGGTGTAGAAATCAATTTTATTATGAATGTGTCTTAACTCCAGGGGAGTAAAGCATTCCTTTAATAGCGGGCTATAATTAAAATCACTTTTTACAAATTCTATATCAATACCTATAGGTAGTGGACTTATTGCTATAATTGTATAATTGCCACTATGACTAATGTTAAAATGTTGTGAAGCAATGTAGGGTTTCTTATTTTGCGTGTATGAAAAAATAATATCGGAAGGTTTCACAACCAGCGTTTTTGAAAGAATCATTCTCAGAAAAAATTTTCCAATAATATACCTTTTAGCATCCTCTACTTGTCTAAAACGACTAGCTTTTTCAATTTCATCCATCCGTAGAATAGCCGGATAAAGATCTACTATTTTGTCATAATCATCAATTGATATTTTAAAAAGATGTGTGTGTGTGTTGTCTATAAGGCTTTCATTATCATAGCTTTGCCAAATAATCGGGTGATCTGTAAAACTTTTCAATCTAATATTGAGCTTATTATAAAACTACTGCGGTGTAATCTTGTTTAATTCTTCTTGCAGTTTTGCCGCAAAAATATGAACATACTTGGGATCGAAAAATTGTAAATGTTCTAATGGAATATCAACGTATGTCAATTTTCCCCCAATGTAAGGAGCCAGGCCGTTACTTTGCATATTAGAGATGTAATTCATCTTTTTATCATTTGCTTTAAAAAGAGTCACATCAATATTATATTTCTTTAACCTATACTTTTTAAAAGCTTTTTGATGAGCTTTTTGAAGTCTATCTAAAATATATAAGGGATTTGATAAGTCTTCCTTGATAGGTCTGATTTTTTTGTAGTAATTATATAATGTTCCAAGGGTGAAATTTATTTTGTGTTCAATAAAAGCCTTTGGATACCTGGAAAAATATAAAAATGCGCAGCCCACAGATTTGATAGCATGATCTAAAACTTCAAGAATTTTACCATCTTTTATAAGGCTTATATAACTGTCACCATCATAATAGGTATCAAGTAGAGCTAAAAAAGATACTTTTTTTCCCATTTTGTTAAATTGTTCAGCCATCTCAAGGGCAATTGTTCCGCCAGAAGAATAGCCCATTAATAAATATGGCCCTTCAGGGTCATTTTTAATAATTTCGCTAACATAATTGCCAGCAATATTTTCTACAGCATTATGTGGTAGATCTTCAGGATTCAATCCTTTGGGCTGTATACCCAAAATTGGTTGCTCTTTATCAATTTCATTTAAAAGGCTTTTGAATATGATAATGTTCATTCCCTGTCCATGAATAATATAAAGGGGAGGTTTATTCCCCGTACCCTTTATAGGAATCAGTGAATCCCAACTTAATCCTTGCTTCGGTTTACTTAAATTTAAAGCCAGCTTTTCTACCGTCGAATTATCAAAAAGGATAGCAAGAGGGAGGCGTATACCGGTTTGTTTTTCTATTTCAACCATTACCTTAATGGCGATCATCGAATGTCCACCAAGTTCAAAGAAATCATCAGTAATGCTCACTTGTTTTAAACCCAGGCTTTCTGCCCATATTTTAGCAATTAATTCTTGATCTTTATTTTGAGCAGGTATAAATGTATTCTCTTCAATAACGTTAAGTATATCACGTTTTGGCAGCGCATTTCTATCAACTTTTCCATTTGAAGTTAATGGAATTTCCGGTAACCTGATTAAAATACGAGGAATCATATAGTCAGGAAGCCGATCCCTCATAAAAGCAATGATACTTTCCTTATCAATGTCTGTGTCCGTGACAAGGTAAGCAATAAGTTGCTTTTCATTATTTACAACATCTTCGGTTAAAACAGCTGATTGCTTGACATTTTGATGCTTTTGTAAAACATTCTGTATCTCTCCGATTTCAATTCTATTTCCTCTTATCTTTATCTGATCGTCAATGCGACCGAGGTATTGAATATTTCCATCAGGCAACCACTTTACTAAATCGCCCGTTTTGTACATGCGATGATCGCCATTTTGTGGGGTTGGATTCGAAATGAAGAATTTTTGAGTTAGCTCTTGATTATCTAAGTACCCCCTTGCAACCCCAGCACCACCAATATGGAGTTCTCCGGGAACACCAATTGGACAATATTTCAGGTCTTTATTTAGTACATATATAGAGGTATTGGAAAAAGGTCTACCGATTGGAACACTAGTTAGGTATAATTTGTCTTTATTAACAACATGAAGTAATTTTCCTATTGTAGTCTCAGTAGGACCATAGTGGTTTACCACAGTGCAGTCAACACCAGATTCGTTAATCTTCTTAATAAACTCTCCGGGTAAAGACTCTCCTCCAAACATTAAAAGCTTTTCCGGAAATAGTTCCCGATCATCCTGCGTTAAAAATTTCCAGTGCGAAGGAACTATTTTAAGAAAATCAATTTTGGTCTTCTTAAAATAATCATGGATATAAGAGACGTGATTAAACCTGTCTTTAGCAAAAATATGAAGCTCAGCCCCAAGAGTTAATGCACTAAATAGGGTTGTATTTCCTAAATCAGTAGATATTGCAGATCCCAGAGCAAAAGTTTTACACTCATTTAAAATAGGTAATTTCGCCTTTAAACCAAAAAGGTAATCCATAATAGAAGAATGTTCAATCATTACACCCTTTGGAAATCCTGTGGAACCTGAAGTATAAATGATATAAATAAGATCATTCGGAGTTATCAGGACAGGGGGAGTAGTGGTTTCAGCTCGCCAGATTTTACCTTTATCCTCATCAATAACCAAAATATCAATGGCGTTTACTTCCTGTAATTTTTTATAATTGAGTTTATCACTGATGATGATGTTACTTTTTGATTCTTCATATAGATGATTAATGCGAAATAAGGGGTATTCCGGATCTATAGGTACATATGCCGCGCCAGCTTTTAAAACCCCAAAAATGGCAACTATCATCTCTAAAGAGGGGTTTAGGCATATGGGGATAAGAGAACCTTTCTTAATGCCTAGACTTATTAAATAATTAGCCAATTGGTTCGACTTCGCATTTAATTTATCGTAGGATAAAGATTTTCCTTCAAATGTAACAGCCTTATGCTGTGGATACTTGTTTACTTGTGCTAAAAATAAATCGACGATTGTTTGATCTCTTGGAAAATCACAATGTACCGGACTGACCTCAGGGAAAGGATTGTCTTTAACAAGAGAAGCAGAAATCAGGACTTCAGGGTTTGATGTTAGCGTTTTTAGTAATGCACTAAAATCTTCCATCATTCTATTAATAGTTTCAGAGGCAAAAAGCTGAGTATTATATGCCCATTCAAAAATCATAGCACCTTTTGAGCCGTTAACATTTAACGAAATTTCAAAAGTTTGACAAACTCTAGGGTTAGAAATGATCTTATGTGTTAAACCCTTAAAGTCAACATTATCATCCATTCCTCTGTCAACATTAAAAACTACAGGTACCAATGGAATATTAGCCTTATTTCTTTTAATGTTCAACTTTTTAAGTAACTCACTGAAAGTTAGTTTTTGATGATCATAAGCATCGTATATTTCGTTTTTTCGTTTTTTTAAATAGTCAATAAATGCAACGTTTGGTGTTACCTTACTTCTTAAAGGTAATAGATTTACGCAATGACCTACCAGATCTAAATTTTCAGTTGCTAACTGTCCGGCAGACGGTAATCCCAAAACAATATCTTCCTGATTGGTTTGATGATATAAAAAAACTTCAAATGCAGTAATTAAAGTAGACACAACACTACAGTTGGCTTTAGCCGATAGTTTTTTTATAGCCTCAAAAAGTTCGTTGTCAAGCCTATAGTCGTTTCTTTTCCCTTCATAAGTTCTTGTTGGTGGCCGGTTATAATCCAATGGCATATTAAGTACAGGCACATCGTCCTTATACAGATCCAACCAAAATTTTTGTGTGGCCTCATAGTCTTCTGTAGTGCTAAAAGCAGCCTGTTCCAGTGCGTATTTACTGATCTGTGCGGGAAAATTAGGTGTCGGGATCTCATTCTTTAAATAAACATTATAGAAAGTACTTAAATCTTCCATTATGATCCCGATCGACCAGCCATCACCAATGATATGATGTATTATAATGGTTAAATAGTACTTGTCATTGCTTACTTTGTGAAGGAAAATTTTAAAAAGAACCTCATTGTAAAGGTTAAAGGGGATACTAATTTCGTGATTAACAAAATCACTTAAATGATCATTAATTTTAGAAGAATCTATAGATGAGATATCTTTAAAGATGATATCAGAGTTAACTTCTTTATATATGATTAGGCTTTCACCATTATGAGATACATTAGCCCGTAAAGCTTCATGACGCAGAACAGTATATTTTACTGCTTTTTGGAATGCATTTATATCAAATTCACCTTTTAATTCAAGTGAAATAGACTCGTTATAAGCTAAGCTGGCAGGTGTTCCACCAATAATACAAGATAACCATATTTCTTTTTGGGATTCGTTAAGGGCAATAACTTTTTCAATCTCTTTCCCTTCCTCGAATGGATTAAAGTCAACTTCAATAAAATTATTACTTTTTAAAGCATCTATCATGATCACTAATTAAGTTCAATTTGAAGGTATTTTCCCTGGTGATTTGGATCTTCTACAAACCATGCAGGGTTTCCAGATTTGTCTTTTCCAAGTTTAGCACCTTTAACCGGTGGATTATCCCCATCTATCACTACAGAACCGGATTTAGGAGAAACAATTGTTTGATCCAGGGATGGGAAAAAACCAGCATTAATCATTTCCTCCATACTATCAATAAAGCAACTAATGATTTTATCTATTTCCTGGTAAGTAATCGCTTCCGTTAAAAAACATGGGAAACCATCTAAAATATGAATCCCTTTTTCTCTCATTAGTACAAACATTAATTCACTATAAGGCAATTCTTCATGGTATTTGATTTTCCAAAGAGAACCATAATTGGCTACATAAATTGGAAGTTGTCTTTTCTCAAATTCCGAATTTAACGCTTTAGTTAAATAGACACCTTTTTCACTTAAACCTTGTTGTAAAGCAGGCCCTTTCTCCTTCATATAAGTCAGGGAAGCTTTTGCAGATGCCAGGGCCAGAGGATGACGAACAAATGTCCCTGCGAAATAAGTTACGCCTATTTCAGGATATGAATGATCTCCATAGTTCCAATTTCCACCATCTAAGGCATCCATGAGATAGCTTTTACCTCCAATCACACCAATGGGTACTCCGCCACCAATTACCTTACCATATGATGCCAAATCTGCTTTAATACCGAATAATGCTTGTGCTCCACCCGGATGCATCCTAAAACCGGTAATCACCTCATCAAAAATTAAAGCAGTACCGGCGTCGGTCGTTATTTCTCTTACTTTCTTTAAAAAATCTATGGGAACAAATTCAGGCCTCCTACTTTGGATAGGCTCAACCAGAACAGCTGCAATTTCTCCGGCTCTTTCTTTAATGATGGCAAGCGTTTCATCTGTACCATAATCCAAAACGAGAATATTATGAACAGCTTCAGGCATAATACCTGCTGCTGCCGGGAATGATTTTAGTTTTTTTGTCCCCCTTACTAAAACTTCATCTATAATGCCATGATAAGATCCTGAAAATGCCACAATTAAAGGACGTCCAGTAACAGTACGTGCAATACGAATACATCCCAAGACAGCTTCAGAACCAGTACTGCAAAGCGCAGCTCTGTCAAACCCCGTAAATTCGCAAATCAATTTACTTACATCTGCAGCCAGTTCGTGTTGCGGGCCAACTTCATAGCCTTTTTCAATCTGCTCATGCATTGCATGCTTAATTACTTCAGGTTGATAACCAAGCATATTAGAACCAAAACCATTTAATGCATCAATATACTCATTGCCATCAATGTCCCACAGCTTGCTACCACTCGATTTGTTGATTACAATAGGGTAAACAAGCTCTTTTGTGGTCGGCCTAAAGCCAGATACAACCCTGGGATCAGCCATAAAAGAACGGCTGTTACTAGCGTAGGTTTTACTCTTAAGTGTTTTTTTATTGTATCTATCGGTTAGCTCTTTAATAAAGTTTAACTGTTTTTCATCTAAGTCCGTAGATAGACGTTCTATTTTCGGAGTTGCGCCAAATGGCTTCTGTATTTCGGCCTTTTCTTCTTGTGATAATTCAGAATTAGTAGTTGTATCAGCTGATTCTATTTTTTTTCCATTTACAGCAATGGGCTGAGGGGTGGCATTTTGATGCACTGAAACGGTACTTCCCTGCATCAACATCACCTGTTTTGATAATATTTCTAACTGCTGTGCAATCAAACTTAAAGCACTATCACCGGCACTAACGGAATTTCCATTTTGTTGTACATCATTTACAGCTTGAGAAACATAAGCAGGTTGTTGTATATGGTTTATAGGAGGAGCAAGGCTTTCGCTATTATTAACAGAATCTTGGGGCGTGTTTTTATCTAAATAATCTACCAGAGTTTCAATTGATGGATATTCCTCATTTAGTTTTCTAAAAGTTATTGGCAGGTTAAATTCTCTTTTCAACGAAATTGCAACTTGGGTAAGCAATAAAGAATCTAATCCTATTTCAAGGAAATTTCTATTTGATTCAATACCATTCATTTCAATACCTGAGGCATCTTCAAGTACTTGTTTAACTTTATGTGTCAGGTTAGTTTTTCTCATTAGAGCTGTATTAATTGGTATGATATGCTTTATTTGTTCTATTGGTATTTGATTTTCCGAAAAATCTGATTTTAAAACTATCGGGTTTACCCAATAACGATTTCTTTCAAATTGATAGGAAGGTAGATTAATAATACTTCGTTTTTGATTTGCATAAAAATCATTCCAATTAGGTTCAATTCCATTGATCCATAACTGCCCTAAAGCACTCAAAAGAGAATAATGATCAGCATCTTTATGATTAAAACTAGGTATTGTTTTAGTAGATAAAGCATTAAAAGCGGCAATTTGCCTAATTAAGGTTGATGTAACCGTTCCTGGACCGACTTCCAAAAATAAAGGTAAATCTTTATTTAGCATGGTTTCGACCGCTTTGGAAAACTGAACTGTTTTCCTTAACTGTGATGTCCAGTAATCTGGATTAGTAGCTTCTTCATCGGTCAGCAAATTCCCTGTAACTGTAGAAACAATAGGGATTTTAGGAATAGACAGTGTCACTTGATCAACAATAGATCTATATTCGTCTAGTATAGGATCCATCATTGATGAATGAAATGCATGGCTGGTAAATAAAAGCTTACTGGCAATTTCATTTTCATTTAATAGTGTGCTCAATGCTGAGATTTGATCCGTTGGTCCCGCTACTACACAGGCTTTAGGACTATTTATTGCTGCTATGGATAAATCGCCAGATAAAAATTTGGTGACACTATCACTTTCTTTCCCAATAGAAAGCATACTTCCGGCAGGTAGTTCGCTAATCAATTTACCTCTGGTAGTTACCATTTTTAAACCATCTTCCAGAGAGAAAATTCCTGATAGATGCCCTGCTACATATTCGCCAATACTATGTCCACAAAGTAATGCTGGGTGAATTCCCCAACTGATCCAAAGCTTTGCTAATGCATATTCAGTAACAAATAATGCCGGTTGCGTATATCTTGTATCTTTTAATTTTGCGTTCGCTGCATCAGATATTACTTCCGGATAAATAATTGACCTTATATCTTCATGAATGTACGTTCTAAGTATTCCTGCACAAGTATCTATTGCAGCCCTATAAACCGGCTCTCCTAAATAAAGGTCTAAGCCCATATTTAAATACTGAGCACCCTGACCAGGAAATGTAAACACGATTTCTTCAGGTAATTCCTGTAGTGTATTTATATTTAATACATTAACTTTTTCTATAGCTAGTAATTTCTTTAGCTCATCAATTGAATTTGCTACTAAAAATCTACGGTATTTAAAATTGTCTCTTGTTTTTCGAAGCGTATAACCTAGATCACTCAGGTTAGTATCAGGGTTGGTAGTTAAATAATCAAGAAGAGCAGCAGCGTAAGTATCTCTACTGGTTTCCGAATTTGCCGACCAGGTAATTAATTCTACAGCATTATTTTCAGATACTTCTTCCGGTACATTTTCATAACTCTCTACTACAAGGTGGACATTTGTTCCTCCAACACCAAAAGAACTGATCCCTGCTATTCTTTTATGGCTCGTATTCCAATCAGTAAGCTTGTCGTTTACATAAAATGGACTATTGTTAAAATCTATATTGTGGTTGGGTATTTTGTATCCTAAAGACGCCGGTATTTTTTTATGATGTAAAGCTAAGCTGGTTTTTATTAAACCTGCAACCCCCGCGGCATGTGTTAAATGGCCAAAATTGCTTTTCACAGAGCCTATTGCACAAAATTGCTTTCTATTTTGATATCCGAATGCATCAACAAGACCTTCAAGCTCTATCGGATCTCCAATCGGGGTCCCCGTTCCGTGTGCCTCAATATAACTGATTTCAGCAGCTTCAACTCCTGCATCCGAAATAGCTGAAGCAATAGCGTCAGCCTGTCCCTCAGCACTTGGAGCAGTAAAACTTCCTTTTCCAAAACCATCATTATTTATTCCAACCCCTTTTATAACAGCATAAATTTTATCATGATCATTTATTGCCGAATCCAGATTTTTTAAAAGCACAACACCTGCACCATCACTAAATACAGTGCCCGTAGCGCCATCATCAAAAGGAGTACAGTGCCCATTAGCACTAAGCATACTTCCTTCCTGGTAAATATGGCCACTATTTACAGGAGATGTAATGCTTGATCCGCCAGCAATGGCTATTTCACATTGATTAGCTCTCAAACTATTTACAGCTTGCGCTATAGCCAGCAAGGAAGTGGAGCAGGCAGAATTAACACTTACGGCAGGCCCTTTAAGATTTAGATGATAAGCAGTGCGTGATGCGATATAATCCTTTTCATTTACGCTGGAAACCTGTATTTTGCCTTGGTTTTCAATTAAATCGGGATGAGAAAGCACATTGTTCTCATAATAGGTATTGTTACCACTGCCTGCAAATACACCAATTTTCCCATTATATTTTGAAGGTAGATACCCCGTTTTTTCTAGAATTTCCCAGGAAATCTCAAGAAAAATTCTCTGCTGCGGGTCCATTAATTCCGCTAGTTTTGAATTTATCCCAAAAAAAGCAGGATCAAATTTATCTACATCTTTGATAATTCCCCGGGCCTTAACATACGAAGGGTCATTTTTAATGTGATCGGGGATACCTGGATCTATATCTGACTGTGTAAAAAATGTAGTAGTTTCTTTTCCTTCAAGCAATAGATTCCAAAAGTCTTCAATGGTATTTGCTCCAGGGAACTTTCCTGCCATTCCGATAATAGCCACATCCCTTGAATGGTCATAGCTAGGTTTCTCTGCGCTTATCTTTTCTCTAGCAGGGTTCTTGTCCAAATATGTGGCCATTTCTGCAATGGTGGGGTATTGATAAAGCTTGGTGACAGGTAAATTATAGCCAAATTGCTGTTTTAATTCAGCAACAGTCTTTTGCGCCAGTAAAGAATTTCCACCAATTTCAAAAAAGCTATCATTTACCCCGATCTTATCGTAACCAAAAATCGCTATCAAAATCTCGGTAATCTTTTTTTCTTTTTCAGTTGATGGTTTTTTATAAATGATATTGGTCTCCGGCCTTTTGGTATCGGGTTTTGGAAGCGCCTTTCTATCCACCTTTCCACTGGTTGTCTTAGGAAATTCTGGTAGCCAAACAAATGATGTCGGTACCATATAATCGGGTAAAGACTTAGAAATAACCGTTCTTAGTTTGTTTCCTGTATAATTTTGTTCTTTGCCAATCAAATAGGCCACTAAAACTTTCCTGCCAGGAAAATCCTCTCTTAGTATAACAGCAACCTGAGCGATATCAGGTTGTTGAGTAATTACAACCTCAATTTCTCCTAATTCAACCCTGTGACCTCTAATTTTAACCTGATGATCAGCTCTTCCAAGGCATTCTATGTTTCCATCAGGTAGAAAACGCGCATGATCACCGGTTCTGTAAATTCGAATACCTGACTTTGGTGAAAAAGTGAACTTTTCAGTGGTCATTTCGGGCAAATTCAAGTAGCCATCAGCCAAACATAACCCACTGATGCATAATTCGCCTACTTCACCATCAACTACTTCATTAAGGTTTTCATCAAGGATGAAAATTTTAGTATTGTAAATGGCTTTACCAATACAAGGCAAGGCAGGCCATTTTTCAGGATTACCTGATAATTTAAATTCAGTTACGACATGTGCTTCAGTAGGACCATATTGATTGTAAAGTACGGCATTCGGCAATTTTGAGAAGAACTTTACAATTTGAGGAGTGATTTTTAATTGCTCACCGGCAGTCATCACCTCCTTTAAAGCAATCGGGTATACCTCACTGGCAACAGCGCTTTCTGTGATAGACTGTAAGGCAACAAATGGTAGGAAAATGCGATTTATGTTTTGTTCAGCTATTAAATTCAATAGTCTAAGTGGATCGAGTCTTAAATCTTCAGAAATAAGTATCAAACTACCTCCCGTAGTTAAGGTCGCAAAAATCTCCTGAAAAGAAACATCAAAGCTAAGGGGGGAAAACTGCAAAGTTTTTGTTTCTTCGTCTGCAACAGACTTTTCTTTCTGCCACTGTATCAAATTAACCAGTGCATTTTGCCCCATGCAAACTCCTTTAGGGGTTCCTGTGGTACCTGAGGTATGTAAAATATAGGTTAAACGATCTTTTTCAGTTTTTAGAATTAAATCTTCATCTGATATTTTTTTTGCTTGATCCAAAGCATCCTCAACCACCAACATTTTGTCTTGAAAATCGCTATATATATCAGCACTTTTTTTTGAAACTATAAGGTATTTTGTCTCCGAATTCTCCACTATAAAGTGAATACGGTCTTTTGGGTAGCTAATTTCTATTGGCACATATGAACTACCGGTTTTAAGAATGGCCAATAATGCAATTATAGTATCAATAGAGCGATCTGTTGAAATTGCAACCCTATCGTTAGGTAATACATTTTTCTGGATTAAAAAATGTGCAAGCTGGTTAGATTTTTGGTTAAGTTCTCCATAAGTGAGTTGAGCGTCCTCAAAAACAATAGCAATATGATCGGGTACTTTTTTTACCTGCTCAGAGAACAAATCAACGATTGTGTTTTTGTTAAGCATATAGAATAAGTTGAGCGTTTAATTCTAATTATACGTTTAAATAACAAATCCCTTTATTAAGTTTAGGTAAAAAAATAGGCGTCAGCACATTTTTAAAAGGAAAATATCTTGTTAAAGATATGAAAATTATATTAACAATTATTGCGTTTTATCTATTGTTTGGTTGCTTTTTTGTTTTGAAAGACTGTTCTTAATTCCTTTTAGGAAAGGCTTTTAAAGCAACAAGCCAATCCTATACGGATTGGCTTGTTTTATGAGGTAATATAATGAGGCTATTTCTTCTCCGGAGGAGTATTAACAATTTCTCCAAATTCATTCACCCAGGCCATCATGCTTTCCAGATCTCCACCGGTAGAGTTTTGTTGACGCTCTAGTTTGCGCTGCTCTTTATCTTCTTTTTTCTTTTGTCTGTTCTTTTCTAGTTGCTTCTTCATGAAGGTAGCCTGAGATTTAGCCATAAATTCAATGTATTAGTTAAAAAATAACTTTTCTCTGCTTTTACCTGTGTAGACTGCAATATGATTCACTGATCATCGTGGGCCTGGATGTAATTTAATTCTCGGTGACAACGGATCAGCAACCAGGAGAAATTGAAACCCAATCAAAGGATTAATTGGCAAGTAATGTTAAGAGAATAGTGTAATGAATATCCCGTTTTATGCAAAAATAAGGAAATTTATGTTAAAAAACGACTCTTATTTAGATAATGTAATGGTGTATGCTGCCGCGGCCCGCACTCTCATTAGTGTAGTGGTTGGTGCTTTCGCTTTAACAATTACATTGTATGTTGGTGAAGGAGCAGTTAGAATAGGAGTTAAGCTTTCAGGAGGAATGCTTGGTGATAAAGTCAGATGACTAATTGTTGCAGTTGAAGGAATAGTGATATTCGCTATATTGGTTATAGTTCCATTAGTTGAAAAGCCAAATTTTAAGGTTCCCAGATTGGCAAAGTTGTTTTTGGTATCAATAGAGTCTTTACTTATCGTACCCAGGTCCAAATTTAAACTGGTGATTTTAGTCGTTTTTATATTAGCAATAGTAAAACTATTTGCACTTTTTTTGATCTCTTCTGCCAGGTTCAGGTTTGATGTTATTCCAGATATAGTGGCAGAGGCTGTGCTATCGCTCAGGACCGGTATGTTAAAATAAACGGTATCATTAACGAAGATGTCTTCTCGTATATTTTCAGATATTTTACTACACGAAGTATATAGAATGACAAAGGAAAGTAGTGCGATATATAAGGTTTTATTTTTCATGATTGTTGCAAGGTAGTCATGTTTTTTTAAACAAAAAATCCAAATAAAATTCAGGTTCCTAACTATTTAAAAGTTGAATGCTTGAAGAGGAAGCCAAAGACAAAAACATCAGACTTATATAATATTTTGTGCTTTAAGCCCTCGGAATTATATTTTGTTGTGTTGTTTAACTATTTGTATTTCAGTATTTATGAGTAATTTAAGTTGAATTTTTAATTTACTATACTGTTCTGTTCGAAATAAATAATGTCCTAAAATTCAGAATATAGTTTTGTTTGTGTTTTAAGTTTTCTGTTTTACAGTTAGTTATGTTGTTTTTTGTCAATTAATACTGTTGTCTGTTGTATGCTTCTGAGAAATCGGACCTCATGCTTTTAAAACGCTCCACAACGGTAGCTATAAATGCTTCGTCCAGGATCTGAAAAATCTCGTTTACGCCGCCTCCGGTTAAATCTAGTTCTGACAATTTGTAGCTCTGTTCAAGTGTGCCTTGTTCAAACTTGATGATGTATTTTCGGTTCATGTTAAACAAGGTGATTTTGCAATCCGGATGTGGTAGTTCTGCTATTACTCTCATGTTTTTTTTGTTTTAAAAAAGCCACCCTCAAAGGGTGGCTTTCGTGTGTCGATTAATTTTAATGGTGCTAAATCTTAACCCCTATTTCCTTTAAAAGGAAGTTCGCTTTATCAATTTTAGCTGCTACCCAAAGTACATAACGAATGTCTACTCCAATAGATCTGCTATAACTTTCATTCCAGGCATAGTCATTAATTGTAGCACTGTAAGAGCGATCAAAATTGACACCGATCAGCTCGCCTTGCGCGTTCATAACCGGAGAACCAGAGTTTCCACCGGTTGTATCCATATTGTAAAGGAAAGCTACAGGTACATCTTTTAAATCTTTTTTAGCAAATGGACCAAAGTCTTTAGCTTCCCAAAGTGCCCTTATTTGCGCCGGATAGTCAAATTCAGGGTTTCCTGATGTTCCTTTTTCCAGTATTCCCTTGATTGTCGTATAAGGACGCATATATGATGCGTCTGCTGGCCAATATCCCCTTACGTAACCGTAGGTAAGTCGCAAGGTGCTGTTTGCATCAGGGATAAAGTCTTTTTTCAGGAATTTCTCCTTTACATTTACATAATCGCCCATTAATTTATTCAACACCCCTTCACGACGGTCTTTTTCAGGTTTTAGCTCAGTGATTTGAACGGCAATATCTTTTTCAAAAGATAAAAGAGGGTCTTTGTAAGCTGCTATTGATTTTGAGGATGCCAATAATGTGTTAAACACATAGGCTGTATCCTTAAGCTTGGTGGCATTAAAAACATTGTTGACAAAATTATCAATAGCTTTTTCGTTGTCCGCAGAGCTGCCTGCGATTTTAACAACTCCGTTTATAGGCTGTGTCGCCGAGAATTCTGAAGCATCCATAAGCATCTTTTTAAAAATAGTTCTGTCTGCATCTATATCATAAGCTTCATAATTGCCGGCTAAAAGTTGCTTTAGGTTGGACTTATTTTTATTAAAGAAGGCTTCCTTCTGATTTTCTGGTTGTGCATCAAGTGCGGCTTTAAACGTATTGATGTTTTTGGATACGCCTAGTAAGCTCGTTGAACTATAAATTTGAGTTAACCAGAGATCACGCTTGGCATCACCGTTGATGAGTTTATAAAGGTTGTCTATATCGCTCATTAAAGTGCCATAGCGCGCTTTAACATCAACATTGCTGTTGATGAATTTAGCAAGCGCTGCATCTTCAGTCTTCTTTTGCGAGATCAAATCTATTCCTTTAAGTCCTTGTAGTTTGCCACGATAGTTTTTTAGTACATTGGCGTTTCTTTTTATCCTGGTAGCCAGTTTAATTTCTGTAGCCTTATCCTTCTTGCCAGCATTTTCCATAGTTGTATTTTGGAAATCATACAAGTTTGATACGTAAGGCAATAGAAATTGTTGCTGATATTCAATAAACTGAGCAGGACGATGTCGGAAGGTTTTTCCCGGATACCCTAAAATAAATACAAAATCTTCTTCGTTTGTGCCATTGGGATTTACCTTCAAGAATTTTTTAGGTGTATAGGGGATATTGTTTTTAGCATATTTTGCTGGTTTGCCATCTGGTGCTACATAAGCACGCATGAAAGAGAAGTCTCCAGTATGACGTGGCCATACCCAGTTATCTGTTTCGCCTCCATATTCGCCAATCTGACGATTCGGAACATACACCAGTCTAACATCCTGTATAGTTTTGTATCTAAATAATACATAGGTTTTTCCGATAAACATTTCCGATACTTCGGCTTTTATGCTAGGATCTTTTTTCTCAGCTTCAATTACGATGTTTTTCATCGCATCGTTAATAAGCTTTAGCCTTGATGATGGATCTGTGATTTGAGCAACCGCACCTAAAACACGATCAGATACGTCTTCATAACTGTCAGTTATACGGCATGTTAATCCTTTTGCCTGAATTTCTTGTTCATGTGTTGCCGCTACAAAACCATTGGTTAAATAATCATGTTCAGGGGTGCTGGCAAGCTGTACGGCGCTAAATGCACAATGGTGATTGGTGATGATTAGTCCCTGGTTGGAAATAAAGGAACCTGTACATCCACCTACATTAACCAGTGCAT
The DNA here is from genome assembly GCA_029202485.1 of Candidatus Pedobacter colombiensis. Taxonomy (NCBI): domain Bacteria; kingdom Pseudomonadati; phylum Bacteroidota; class Sphingobacteriia; order Sphingobacteriales; family Sphingobacteriaceae; genus Pedobacter; species Candidatus Pedobacter colombiensis. The sequence goes on from CP119313.1 coordinate 2,089,831, forward strand.
CAACAAGACTGGTTCCGTTAGGATTGTAAATTTCATTCTGGCTAATTTTTAATCCTGCCTTTTTTAAATCAAGTTTATGGATTTCACTTAAGGGGAACATGCCTTCTTCCCAGGGCTTGTAACCTGATTGTAAGATGCCAACAGTAAGCAGAGAGCATGTTAACAAGGATGTAATTAAGGTTTTTTTGTTCATTTATGGTTGTGTTTGTTAATAATTAATTTTGAATAGGATGTCATTTTTACAATTGACGGTATGGTAAAAAAAATCAAATTTAATTATTTTACTTGTTTAGTGGGTAAAATTCCTCCTGATAAGCTTAAATAAGGTAGCTGTCTATGCTGTTTTCTATTGCTATAACTTTGCATCAATTTAACTTTCGTATTTTTGTAGCTCAAGTATAATTTACAATGGCAGAAGATTTAATTATAAGTAAAAACATTGATAAAGAGGTTCAGTACCTATCGCTTATCCCTCAGATAGCTGCATTGGTGGCAGGTGAAGAAGATCAGATTGCTAATTTAGCCAATATAGCAGCTGCTTTAAAAGAGCAGTTCGGTTGGTTTTGGGTAGGATTTTATTTGGTTAAAGGAGATGAGTTGGTGCTTGGGCCATTTCAGGGGCCTGTAGCCTGTACCAGGATAAAAAGAGGGAAGGGTGTTTGTGGTGCCTCATGGCAACAAAATGAAACATTAATTGTTCCTGATGTTGATCAGTTTCCAGGACATATCGCCTGTGCATCAGCTTCGAGGTCTGAAATTGTTTTGCCTTTGTATAAAGGAGCTGAAGTGATTGGGGTTTTAGATGTGGATAGTGAACATCTTTCTCATTTTGATGAAGTTGATGCTAAATATTTAAAGGAAATAATTAGTTTGTTGAATGCCTAAATTGCCTTTTTCTTTTTACCAGGATAAAGGGGTTAATCAACTCGCTGTGCAGTTGTTAGGGAAGCGACTGTGTACTTTTGTTGATGGAGTGCTTACCAGCGGAATCATTGTGGAAACAGAGGCTTATAATGGTATAGAAGATAAAGCTTCTCATGCTTATGGTGGTCGCTTTACCGATCGGACTAAAATTATGTATGAGCATGGCGGAATAGCTTATGTATATCTATGTTATGGCATTCATCATTTGTTTAATGTAGTTACGGCACCCCAAGGTACTCCTCATGCGGTGTTAATTAGAGGGGTAGAGCCGGTAACTGGTTTGGAGGTGATGCTTAAGAGAAGGAATATGTCGGTTTTGAAACCTAATCTTACCGCTGGTCCAGGCGCATTAGCTAAAGCCATGGGGATCGATAAAAAATTAAATGGTAAAGATCTGTGTGGTGATGAAATATGGATCGAGGGTGATGGGGTTTTGTTTGATGATAAACAGGTTGTAGCTTCATCCAGGGTTGGAGTAGATTATGCCGGTGACCATGCCTTGCTGCCCTGGCGATATTACATAAAAGGGAACAAGTTTGTGAGCAAGCCGAATAGTTGAAGCGTGATTTTGTGGATAACAAAATGATTTGCTCAATTTATTTATCCCTGTTTTTTACGGATATTTGAAACAAATGAATTTTGAAAACAATTTAGCATTCGCTCAGGCGTTGGATCTGGCTGATCCACTTCGCGATTTAAGACAAGATTTTTTATTTCCTCAGCAAAATGGTAAACCATTTATTTATCTATCTGGTAACTCTTTAGGTTTGCAACCTAAAGTGGCACGTAAGGTTTTAGATGAACAGTTAAACAACTGGCAGAATTTTGCTGTAGAGGGATGGTTTGAAGGTGAAACACCCTGGATGTTTTATCATAAGGAATTAAAAAAGTTGATGGCTCCTATAGTTGGCGCAAGTGCTGCTGAGGTGTGCCCGATGAATACATTAACAGTAAATCTTCATTTGTTGATGGTTAGCTTTTACAGGCCTATTGCAGGTCGGTTTAAGATCATTATGGAGGCCGGAGCTTTTCCCTCAGATCAATATGCTATAGAAAGTCAAGTTCGTTTTCATGGTTATGATCCGGCAACTGCAATTATTGAAGTGGCTCCAAGAGTAGGTGAGTATACATTAAGGACAGAAGATATAACGGATGCAATTGCCGAAAACGGCGATGAAATTGCATTGGTGTTGTTTGGAGGAGTAAATTATTTTACTGGTCAATGGTTCGATATGGAAGCGATAACGAAAGCTGGACATGCGGCAGGAGCTGTTGTGGGTTTTGACCTGGCGCATGCAGCTGGAAATGTCCCTTTGCAATTGCATGATTGGGGTGTTGATTTTGCATGTTGGTGTTCCTATAAATATCAGAATTCTGGACCGGGCGGTATAAGTGGTATTTTTGTACATAAAAAGCATTTTTTTGATACTACGTTGAACCGTTTTGCTGGCTGGTGGGGCTATCAGGAGCAGCAACGTTTTAAAATGGAAAAGGGGTTTGTACCCGAGGCTGGGGCGGATGGTTGGCAGGTAAGTTGCACGCAGGTAATGCCTATGGCATTGTATTATGCGTCCCTTCAGGTTTTTAAAAAAGCAGGATTCATTACTCCTTTAAGAAATAAAAGTAAAACTTTAACTAGTTATTTATTTGTTGTTATAAATGAAGTAAATAAAGTTTTAGGAGAAGAGCAATATAAAATCATTACGCCATTAACTCAGGCAGACCGTGGTGCTCAGGTTTCTATCATTGCAAAACAAAAAGGTAAAGAGGTTTTTGAACAGTTAGTCGCCAATAACGTGCTTGGTGATTGGAGGGAACCTAATGTAATCAGATTAAGCCCGGTTCCTTTGTACAACTCTTATGAAGATGTTTTTACAACAGGTACTTTGTTGCTTGATATTAGTAAAAAGTTGCTAAAATAGTTAAAGCCTCATGCGTATTTTGGCATTAGAAAAGGAGAATTGATATGATAAACTATAATCCAAAAGATTGGGTAACTTTTATATTCCATGTACATAAAGCGGATACGATTCGTACTTTATGGCCATTGATGATTAGCGTAGCAATTTTTTCAGGTGTTATTGCTTTTTTAGAGCTGAACTATTTAAAGTTGGCCGAGACGGTTTATGTTAAAAATATTGGTATGATGCATAACCTACTGGGCTTTGTGATTTCTATGCTGTTGGTATTTAGAACCAACACATCGTATGACAGATGGTGGGAAGGTCGTAGACTTTTAGGAGGATTAACCAATGTGAGTCGTAATTTTGCCATCAAAATAAAATCATTAAAGCTAAGTTCAAGTGATATAGAGTTTTTTGATTATGCCATTCCTAAATATGCTTTTGCATTGAAAGAGCATTTAAGGGAGAAGCAATATTTTGGTAAAAACAGTCTTTTAATTGAAGTGGATGCAGGTAAGCATATTCCTAATCAGGTGGCAACGAGTATATCATCCAGAATTTTTGAATTGCAGGCTAATGGCAAAATCACCAACGAACAGCTCATGATATTGAATGCAGATGTGCAGCAGTTTACCGAACTATGTGGTGGTTGTGAGCGCATTAAAAATACACCAATTCCTTATTCTTATAGTGCCTTTATAAAGAAATTCATCTTTATTTATGTGATTACATTGCCTTTTGGCTGGGTGTTTAGTCTGGGGTATTTTGTGGTTCCTATCGTTCCTTTTATATTGTACGTGCTGGCTAGTTTAGAGCTGATCGCTGAAGAAATAGAAAATCCCTTTGGAGAAGACGCAAACGATTTGCCGGTTGACGAAATTTGCAACAATATAGAGAAGCATGTAGGGGAGATCTTGAAGTAAGATGGTTAAGATAGCATGGCATCCACTGTATGCACATCCTTTGCCTGAAGGGCATCGTTTTCCTATGATTAAGTACGAATTGATTCCAGGGCAGTTGTTGCATGAGGGAGTAATTACAGAAAGTAATCTATTTGCACCTGAGCCTCTGGAAGAAGATGTGGTTCTATTATCACATCAAAAGGAATACTGGGAGCAGTTAAAAGATTTGACATTGCCTGCAAAGGAGCAAAGAAGAATAGGATTTCCTTTGAATAACCAATTGGTTGAACGGGAAGTCAGGATAGCTAAAGGGACAGTTGAAGCAGCATTATATGCAAAACAATATGGTATAGCATTTAATGTAGCAGGTGGTACACATCATGCCGGCAGTAATTGGGGCGAAGGATTTTGTCTGTTAAATGATCAGGCTATTGCCGCAAACTATTTGCTTAGTAAGGGGTTGGCTAGACGTATATTAATTATAGATTTAGATGTTCATCAGGGAAATGGAACTGCTGAAATCTTTAATAATGAAGATAGGGTGTTTACCTTTTCAATGCATGGGGATAAGAATTTTCCATTCAGAAAGGAAGTTTCCAGCCTGGATATTGCATTGGAAGATGGTATAGGTGATCATTCGTTTTTAGAGAAATTGGATGCAGCGCTTCCTGGGCTATTGGCACATCATCCTGATTTTGTATTCTATCTGTCTGGAGTTGATGTATTGGAAACTGATAAGTTGGGAAAATTGGCTTTGAGTAAAGCGGGCTGTAAAGAAAGAGATAGGATGGTATTGCAGTTTTGCAAAGACAATCAATTGCCTGTTCAGGTAAGTATGGGTGGAGGTTATTCACCAAACATAAAGGATATTGTTGAAGCACATTGCAACACATTTAAAATTGGTTTAGATATTTTTGAATAATTATGAAGATTGTTATTGCAGAGAAACCTTCGGTGGGACGTGAATTGGCTAAGGTTTTCGGTGCTACAACTAAAAAAGATGGGTATATTGAAGGGAAAGGTTATTCTTTTACCTGGGCATTCGGGCATTTGTTGCAATTGGCGCCTCCACAAGAATATGGCTTTATAGGTTGGAGGAGACAGCATTTGCCTATGTTGCCTAAAAAGTTTAAGTTGGCTATTCGTAAAATAAAGACTAAAGATGGATTAGTTGAAGATCCCGGGGTAAGGAAGCAACTCGATATCATTAAAAAGCTGTTTGATGAAGCTACAGAGATAATTGTAGCAACGGATGCCGGGCGGGAAGGTGAGCTGATTTTCCGTTATATTTATTATTTTCTGAAATGTAAAAAACCTTTTAAAAGGCTATGGATCTCTTCTCAAACTGACGAAGCAATTAAAGAGGGATTCAGGAATTTAAAACCTGGTACTGATTATGATACCCTGTTTAATTCAGCACATTGTCGTTCAGAGTCTGACTGGCTGGTTGGAATGAATGCTACACAGGCATTGAGTATCTCTGCAGGAAATAGATCTGTCTTATCACTGGGCAGGGTTCAAACACCAACATTAGCCATGATTTGCTCACGTTACCTTGAAATTAAAAACTTTGTACCTCAGTTATACTACCAGTTGGCAATACAGTTGGATAAAGATGGGCAGTTGTTTAGGGCTATGTCGGTAAATAATTTTGACAAAAAGGAAGATGCCGAAGAGTTACTTGCTAAAATTGAGGATGTTGCATCCGGATTTAGTAATGGTGGTAAGATTTTAAGTGTTGAAGCTAAACCTCGAAAGGAACCACCTCCACTGCTGCATGATTTAAGTAGTTTACAGCAAGAAGCTAATAAACGTAAAGGCTTTACAGCTGATCAGACTTTGAATTTGTTACAAGGCTTGTATGAAAGTAAACTGGTTACATATCCGCGTACCGGTAGCAGGTACATTGGAGACGATATATTTGCCGGAGTTCCTGATTTGATTGATAAATTAAAAGTACATAAGGATTTTGGTAAGCAAGCAGAGTTTTTGTTGACCGTAACATTGAATAAGCGAAGTGTAAATGCTAAAAAAGTAACAGATCACCATGCTATTTTACCAACAGGTGAATCTCCACATCAATTAAGTGGTGATAAACAGGCTGTTTATGATATGGTAGTTGGACGGATGCTTGAGGCTTTTCATCAGGAATGTGTGAAAGAAATCACCAAAATATCTGTTGAATCGGGCTCTTTGTTTGTTGCCAATGGTACAGTAATTCGCTCTGCAGGATGGCGCTCAGTTTTCAATGAAACGGATGAGGAGAAAAAAGATGAGGAAAACCCTGCTTTGCCTAAGGTGAAGAAGGGCGATGAACTACCGATTACCAATAAGGCTTTGTTAGAAAAGCAAACTAAGCCTAAAGCAATGTATAATGAGGCTTCGCTATTAAAAGCACTGGAAACTTCAGGTAAGGATATTGAGGATGAAGAGTTGAGGTATGCTATGAAGGATAGTGGATTGGGTACACCTGCTACAAGGGCTGCAATCATAGAGACTTTGATCAACAGGGAGTATGTGTCCAGGGAAAAACGTAACCTGGTGCCAACGTCGAAGGGGCTGGCTGTATATGATGTGGTAAAAGACCAGAAAATTGCGCAGGCCGAGTTGACAGGTCAATGGGAGAAGCGTTTGGAAGAAATACGTTCGGGTGCTTCGGTAGTAGATTTTAAGGCAGAAATTGCAGATTATACAAAAACGATTACTAATGAGCTTTTGCTCGCTGGAAATACACTGGCAGCGAAGCTTGCACCACCAGCACCACAAGAGCAAAAGGTTGATTAATTACTATAAATGAAATTTATGTATTCCATCTTAGTTGTTATAATTGTTTTAGTCTTGGTTACTGTATGGGTATTAAATTTACCTGTATTCGGAAAAGCGCCTGAAGGTGCTCGTTTCGAACGATTGAAAATGCTGCCTAATTTTAGGGCAGACGGAACATTGGATAATCTGTCGCCTACTCCTATGAAGCCGGATAATGTAAGCTATTGGGATATGGTTGTGGGAATGATAAAAGGAAATGAAAATAGTGTACCTAAAAAAGCGCTACCTCACCTTAACCCTGATTTTACAGAAAGTATCCAAACCAAGTTAATTTGGTTTGGCCATTCTTCTTATTATTTACAGATTGATGGGGTCAAAATTTTGGTAGATCCTGTTTTTAGCGAGCGGCCTTCTCCGATTTCATTTATTGGTTCTAAGAATTTTAAAGGGACAGATTTTATTAAGGCTGAAGATTTTCCTGACTTGGACATCATCCTGATTACCCATGATCATTATGATCACCTGGATTATCAAAGTATATTAAAGTTGAAAAATAAAGCCAGGCTTTTTATTACTTCTTTAGGAGTAGGGGCGCATCTGGAGTATTGGGGAATACCTGTAGATAAAATCGTAGAACTAGCCTGGGGTGAAGAAACCGTTGCTGATGGCTTAAAATTTACAGCTACACCGGCACGTCATTTTACAGGGAGAAAATTTAAAAGAAACCAGACTTTATGGTCTGCTTTTGTATTGCAGGGGGCAAAGCATAAATTGTATTTGGGAGGTGATTCGGGCTATGATAAGCATTTTAAACAAGCCGGTGAACAATATGGACCTTTTGATCTGGCTATATTGGAATGTGGACAGTACAATGCTTATTGGCCATTTATTCACATGTTTCCGGAACAAACGGTTCAGGCGGCTAACGATTTAAATGCAAAAGTTTTACTTCCTGTACACTGGGGTAAGTTTACTTTGGCCATGCATAGCTGGAATGAACCTGCAATAAGGGTAGTAAATAAGGCTAAATCGGAGAATTTTAAAATAACCACACCTTTATTGGGAGAACCGGTTATTTTAGATGAAAATTATCCTTCAAAAGAATGGTGGTTGGATATATAGGACTTCGTTATTAAACAAAATGGCTGTTAAGATGTTGTTTTAACAGATTGATCTTAAAATTATGAAAACAGATTTTATAGAAATATTTCAAACCATCAGAGCGGTATTGCAACCTTATGCTGCTTTAGGTTTTAATAACAGGATCAATAGTGAAACCGTTTACGATTTATGGAGTGACAACGAGGTGAATATTGATGGCAAAAAACAAAATGAAGTGTATTTTGCTGCTGTTAAGATCCACAAAGGTTATGTTGACTTTTATTATATGCCGGTGTCTGCAGAGTCTGAAATGAAGCAGGTTTTTGATCCTGCACTTTTGAAGCTGTTAAAAGATAAATCATATTTTCACATCGAAAAATTGGATGAATCACTTTTGGCTCATATTGAGGATGCATTAGCAGAGGGATATAGACTATATAAAGAAAAGGGTTGGGTATAAATTCGGGCTGGAAAAATAGTGTGTTTATCGCACTTAAGAATATTGGTATTGGTATAGTGCTGGTTGAACATCAGAAATATGAGCTGTTACTATGCAATGATCAGGTTATTATTCACCTAATAGCTCTTGATAATGAGCTTACGCCGGAAGAAATGATCGAGCTTCAATCTACCTATGAGCTCAAAAACATAACTTTATTGCAATTGTGGGAGGATGTCTGGATGACCAGACAGGAGCAGGTATTGGGTAGAATTAAGTCTGTTTTGGGTTTAAATAAGCGATTACATGGTCGTAAGGGTGAAATAATAGCGATCAACCAAAAGCAAGCCGATGATTTTTTGAATAGCAATCACATCCAGGGCACTGCCAGGGCTAAATATAAGTTCGCTTTACAAATAGATGGGCAAATGGTTGCTGTTGCTTGTTTCAGTAATATAAGGTTGATGAAAAGGATTGCTCCCGATTATAAGTCAGTAGAGTTGATTCGTTTTGCAACGCTTATGGGATTTACTGTTACCGGAGGATTTACGAAACTATTGAAGCATTTCGTTAAAATGATAGAACCTAACGATGTAATGAGTTATGCTGATCGTGACTGGTCGTTAGGTAATGCTTATGTGCAGTCAGGCTTTAAGTTGGTGAATGTGACACCGCCGGCACAAATATGGTTGCATAAGGGGGAACTTAAGCGATACTTTACACACCGATTACCCATTACCATACAAAATGTCTTAAATCAGCATTCAGTAGAAGCCACTAATGATATTTTGAATGATTATATATCCGTTTTTAATACCGGGAATCTTAAATATATACTGTACTTGAAATGATTTCTTTGGATTACATTGTGGTATTACGATTAGTTCAGCTACTATTAAAATAGATAAACGATGATAATGGATAAAAAAACGCTCTTTGTGATATTGGGGCCAACTGCATCTGGTAAGACAAAGTTAGCTGTCAACCTGGCAAATACATTAAACGGCGAAATTATTAGTGCGGATAGTAGGCAAGTGTTTGAAGGAATGGATATTGGAACTGGAAAAGATCTTGAGGAATATATCATCAATGGCAGAAAAATTCCTTACCATTTGATTGATATTAGAAAAGCAGGGGAAAGTTATAATGTAAATGAGTTTAAGGAGGATTTCTATAGTGCTTTTAAAACAATAACTGAAAAAAATGCACTTCCCATATTATGTGGGGGGACTGGTATGTATATTCATAGCATTCTACAGAACCATGAGTACACGGCAATTCCACAAAACGCCCCGTTAAGATCCATGTTAGAGGAGCTTGATGTGGTTGAATTGCGGAATATTTTGTCAGCATATTCTCCCGAATTTACTGCTCATGCGGATTTGTCTTCAAGAAAAAGATTAATCAGAGCAATTGAAGTTTCTTCTTATTTAACAGAAAATACACTCAAAAAAATAGAAAGACCGACTTTTAATCCTTTTGTTATAGGGTTGACTTTGGATGTTGGTTTGCGCAGAAAAAGAATCATCGACAGATTGGATTTAAGACTTAAGCAAGGCTTAATAAATGAAGTAGAGCAGTTGATTAACGAAGGAGTTTCTAAAGAAAAACTTATATTCTATGGTCTTGAATATAAGTTTGTTGTTTCCTATCTCTCGGGTGAGATAGATTTCGATATGCTGAAAGATAAATTAGGCATTGCTATATGTCAGTTTGCTAAGCGGCAAATGACTTTTTTCAGAAAAATGGAGAAGGATGGAATTGAAATAAACTGGATAGACTCGGATCATTCAAGTGATCTTTTGCCTCAGGCTTTATCATTGTATGATAAATATTTGAGCACAAAGAGTTAATTTGTAATGCTGAAGCAGAATAATTCTAAGAATTTATCACGCCAGAATAGTTACTGTGACGTTTCTGGGTAGTAAAGCAGTATTTGATTCGGCTTTGACAGGGCCAAGGCCCCATCAACGCCCCGGCAACACCCCAGAAATGCCCCGGCAAGGCCCCCTCAATCAGGGCGCCTGAGACACGTTCTCTTTCTATCCGGGAAGCCTCCAAAAAGGGCTATCGTTTTTGTGAAAAATGTAAAGCTTCTGATTTTTTCTGGAGCTTTTTTATTTATTTAAAATTAAAATGCTAATTTAACCAAAAATACAAAATATGAGAAAATACTTCGCAGTAATGCTAATAACAGGGGTAGTTTCTTGCACAAATACAGAGAAGAAAGTAGCAGGGAATTCGGATACCACTTCAAATGTGAAGGTTGTTGCCACAGATGTTGAATTAAAAGATAATAAAGTTCAGGCCATATATAATGGTTATATCACTTTGAAAAACGCGTTGGTAAGCTCAAAATTTGAAGATGCACAAAAGGCGGCATCAGCACTTAAAATATCCCTCGCTGATTACAAGGGATGTGAAAATACGTCACTAATTGCTGATAAAATTGCTACTGCAAAAGATATTAAAGTGCAACGTAAAGAGTTTACAGCATTAAGTGCAGATGTAATTGCATTGTTTAAGCATGCAGATGTAGTTAAAGGTTCTATTTTTGTTCAGCATTGCCCTATGGCTAATAATGGTGATGGTGGCGATTGGCTTTCTGGAGAAAGGAAAATACAAAACCCATATTATGGAGATGAAATGATGGAGTGTGGTCGTGTTTTGGAAGAAATAAAATCAGCTAAGTAATTTTTAAGATTCTTACTTGGTTTTGACCCACATTTAATAATAATTTAACAGCTTTGTTATAGTAAGCTAAAAGCTAATCGGAATGGATTAGTTAAGTTTGTTTTTATAAATTTAAGAATATATATGTCAGATATTGCAGAAATTAAGATTGATGGAAAAGTGTACGAATTCCCCGTTATCACAGGTACCGAAGGGGAGAAGGCTATTGATATTTCTAAACTTAGAGATTTAACCGGTCATATCACTTTAGACTTTGGATACAAGAATACGGGTTCTACTAAGAGTGCAATAACTTTTTTGGATGGTGAACTGGGTATTTTAAAGTACCGTGGATACCCAATTGAAGAACTGGCGGAGAAATCTACATTTCTGGAAGTAGCTTATTTGCTGATATATGGTGATTTGCCTACTCAGGATCAGTTGGAAAACTTTCAAACTCAGATTAGCAGGCATACACTGATCCATGAGGATATGAAAAAGTTTTTAGATGGTTATCCATCAAAATCACATCCAATGGCTCAATTGTCTTCATTGGTTTGTTCATTGTCAACATTCTATCCGGAGTCATTAAATGCCAATTCATCTCCTGAAACAATGGATCTGACCATGATCAAATTATTGGCAAAGTTCCCAACTATTGTTTCTTTCATTTATAAAAAATCTTTAGGTCATCCACTTATTTATCCTAAAAATAAATATGATTACGTTAGTAATTTCTTGAACATGATCTTTGGTCAGCGTACTGAGGAAATTGAAATTGATCCGGTAGTGGTTAACGCAATGAATACCTTATTGATTCTACATGCTGATCATGAGCAGAATTGTTCTGCTTCTACAGTAAGAATGGTTGGTTCGTCAGATTGTAATTTATACGCTTCTGTGTCTGCAGGAATAGATGCCTTATGGGGCCCGTTACATGGCGGTGCAAACCAGGCTGTAATTGAAATGCTTGAATTGATCAAAGAAGATGGCGGTGATACTGAAAAATGGATCAATAAAGCTAAAGATAAAAATGATCCTTTCCGCATGATGGGCTTTGGTCATAGGGTTTATAAAAACTTTGATCCAAGAGCTAAGATCATTAAAAAAGCTTGTGATGATATTTTAGAGAAATTAGGAATTGATGATCCGGTTTTAGATATCGCCAAGAAACTTGAAGAAGCTGCATTAAATGATCCGTATTTTGTTCAACGTAAACTTTATCCAAACGTTGATTTTTACTCAGGAATCATTTACAGAGCACTAGGTTTCCCAACTGATATGTTTACTGTATTGTTTGCTTTAGGCCGTTTACCGGGATGGATTGCACAATGGAAAGAAATGCATGAAAACAAGGAGCCAATTGGTCGTCCCCGTCAGATCTATGTTGGGCATACCAATAGAAAATTTGTAGCGATAAAGGATAGGTAACATTATCTTAAATTATACTAAAAGGCCCCGTTCAGTTTTACTGAACGGGGCCTTTTGTTTGTGTTTTAGTGCACCATTTCCTCAATAGCCTTTTCTTCTACAGGATTATGTTTATGCTTAAACATAATTCCAAATGCAATAGTAATGACCAATGCATATATAGTGAAAGAAAGCCAGATATGATGCCAGTTTTTTACATCTAAGGCGCGGCTTAAATCACCGTTAGCCATTACGCTTATGCCCTTGTTTTTTATAAATGTAAGTAAGTGTTCATTTTTAGGATCTGAATTTACAACAGCAGCCAGGGATTGGATATTGGTGTAGTGTTTAGTGAAGTATGTATCTATCATCCAACCTGAAACAAGACTGCCAAATACAGCGCCAAATCCATTTGTCATCATCATAAACATTCCTTGCGCCGAAGAACGGGTCTTTGGAGTTGTAGATGTCTCAACGAAAAGAGAACCGGAAATATTAAAGAAATCAAATGCCATTCCATATACAACACAAGAGAGGATAATCATCCATAGGTTGCCCGCGGGGTCGCCAAAGGCAAAGAAACCGAAACGGAGCACCCATGCTAACATGGCAATAACAATTACTTTTTTAATACCAAAACGCTTCAAAAAGAAAGGTATTGCCAAAATAAACAAGGTTTCAGAGACTTGAGAAATAGACATGATAATGGTAGAATAGCGGATTACAAATGAATCTGCATAGGATGGAAACAATTTGAATTCATCCAGAAATACGTCACCATAAGCATTTGTCAGCTGTAGGGCACCACCTAAAAACATAGAAAAAATGAAGAATAGTGCCATCTTATAATTAGTAAACAGTTTAAAGGCACCTAAACCTAAGGTTTGCGCATAAGATTTTTTCTCGTCTATCAATTTTTGTGGACGGCATTTTGGTAATGTAAACGCATATAATCCTAATCCCAGGGCGGCAAGACCAGCAATGTAAAACTGATAAGCGGTAGCCTTATTTCCGGTTAGGTTGGTTGTCCACATAGCTACAATAAAACCTATTGTACCCCATACCCGTATAGGGGGGAAGTCCTTGATCACATCAAAAGAGCCCGACTTTAAGGTGGTATAGGATATGGAATTGCTCAATGAAATGGTTGGCATGTAAAAACACATTGCCAGCAGCATTACCCAGAAAAAATCATTCGGATGGTTCACCTGGGGAATGTAAAATAACACTCCGGCATATAAAATATGAAGAATGCCATAAAGCACTTCAGCATTTACCCACTTGTCGGCAATAATTCCTGTAAGTGTGGGCATTACAAGGGAAGCAAATCCCATTGTGGCAAAGATTGCACCGAACTGCGTTCCGTCCCATTGTTTAGTACCAAACCAATAATTTGCTATGGTGATGAGCCAAGCACCCCAAACGAAGAATTGTAAAAAGCTCATTAGGGTTAAGCGAAACTTAACGTTCATTATTTCTTTTATTTATTTCATCGCGAATACGGGCTGCTTTTTCATAGGCTTCTTCGGCTATTGCTTCCTGAAGTTTTTGATTTAGCTCTTCTAAGCTCAATGATTTGTAACTTGATGATGAGATGGATGAAATATCTTCGGTTCCTTGTTCTTTTGATAGGTTGTCCATGTTTTCAAGGAAAAGAAAGTCGTTTCCTTCTATAACTATACCTGCTGAGGACAGAATAAACTCGTAGGTGTAGATTTCTGCATTGAAACGAACTGCCAGTGCGATGGCATCAGAGGTTCGGGCATCAATTTCATGGATGGTTTTGCCATCGGTGCAAATTAGCTTGGCATAAAAAACACCTTCAACTAAATTATAGATTAAAATCTCCTGGATTTCTATGTTATAGATTTGAGCAAAGGTTTTAAACAAATCGTGAGTTAAAGGCCTGCTCGGGGTCATCTTTTCTATTTCTATGGCGATAGCCTGTGCTTCAAACGCACCAATTATAATTGGCAGGCGTCTTCGGCCATTTACTTCTCCCAGTACAAGGGCATAGGCGCCCGACTGGGTTTGGCTATAAGATAAACCAACGATGTCTAGTTTTACTTTTTTCATTTTATAGCTATGTCATGTTCAGCTTGTCGAAATATCGTGGGATTGTCCGACAAGCTTAAGGATGACAATATATTTACCCTTTATGTGCTTTTAATGCCTCTATTAATTTTGGTACTACTTCAAAAGCATCTCCAACGATCCCATAATCAGCGACCTTAAAGAAAGGCGCCTCTGGATCTTTATTGATCACTACAATTACTTTTGACGAGCTAACACCAGCTAAATGCTGAATGGCTCCTGAAATACCTATTGCAATATACAAATTAGGACTGATTGCGATACCGGTTTGACCAACGTGTTCTTCATGTGGTCTCCAATCTGCATCTGATACCGGTTTCGAGCAAGCTGTTGCTGCACCTAGTAAAGATGCCAATTCTTCGATCATACCCCAGTTTTCAGGTCCTTTTAAGCCTCTGCCTGCTGATACAACTAATTCAGCATCTGGTAACGAAATTTTATTGGTAGCTCTGATCACTTCTTTTACAATAGCTGCAAGGTCAGTTGATTTTACTTCCGGGTTGAAAGCTTCAATTGTGGTATCGGTAGCATTTTCTTTAGTGCCAAAAGCATTGGGATTAAGTGCGATTACCTTTATGGCTGAAGTTAATTCAATGATGGCAAATGCTTTTCCGGAGAAAGCAGTTTTCTTGACCTGGAATTTTCCACCATCAAGCTGTGGCAATTCAACAGCACCATCAACCAACCCAGCCTCAAGTTTTACTGCAACCCGGGGCGCTAATCCTTTTCCTGAGAAGGAATTAGATAGAACTATAACATCCGATTTTTCTTTTTTTGCAGCTTCTGCAATTACTGCGGCATATGCCTGGTTTACAAAGTTTTTTAACTGATCGTTCGATACATTTAAAACTTTGGATGCCCCATATTTACCCAACTCTTTAAGTTCGCTTTCACCAACATTACCAATAGAAATAGCGGTTAAATTGGCACTTTGTTTATCTGCAATGGCTTTTGCATAAGAAACTGCTTCGAATACAGATTTCTTAAATTTACCATCTACTTGCTCTACATATACTAAAACTGACATAAGATCTTTTATTAAATGATTTTAAAATTTGAAACAGAAATGGGTTAGATTACTTTAGCTTCCTGGTGCAACAGGTCAATTAATTTAGCAGGATCTTCTGCTGGTACTAATTTAACTGCTCCACGCGGAGGCGGGGTTTCAAATTGTTGTACTTTACTAAGCTGCGCTATTTCTTTAGCTTCAACCACTTGCAAAGGTTTGGTACGTGCGGACATAATACCTCTCATATTAGGTATTTTAGGTTCTGCTGTACCTTCAGCACAACTAGCAATAAACTTGCCACTTACAGAAATAATTTCTTTACCACCTTCAATTTCACGTTCTATAGTTGCGGTGCTTCCATCATAGTCTAATTTTTTAATGATAGAAATAGAGGGTATGTCTAGAAATTCACCAATCATTGCTGCTACCTGAGAACCATTGTAATCAATTGATTCACGTCCGCATAGAATGATGTCAAAGTCATTGCTTTTGGCATATTCAGCGATCTGATAAGCAGTGAAATAGGCGTCTCTTGGTGCAGCATTGATTCTTACGGCATCATCAGCGCCAATAGCCAATGCTTTTCTTATCGTTGGTTCTGTTGCAACCTCACCAACATTGATTACGGTTACGGTGCCTTTTCCGCCTTCGCAAAGCTCAATTGCTCTTGATAAAGCAATCTCATCATAAGGGTTTACAATAAACTGTACTCCTGAAGTATTGAATTGTGTATTATCGTTAGTAAAAGTTATTTTTGTGGTCGTGTCGGGCACGTTACTGATACAAACTAATATTTTCATAGATTTATATATTTGATTCTTAAAGGTCAGGAAGTCGTAAGACTTCAAATTGTCTTTTTGCAAATCTAATTAAAAAAGCAGGGATTTAAAATGCAAAGTACCCGATTAGCAAAGTTATTGGAGTTTTTACAAAGTGATCCTAATGATCCGTTCGTATTGTACGCATTAGCCACAGAATATAATACTTCAAATGATACAGAAAAAGCACTTGAATATTATTTGAAGTTGATTACAGACCATCCGGATTATGTAGGTACTTACTATCATCTTGGTAAACTTTACCAAAAATTAGGACAAACAGAACAAGCGCTCAACATCTATCAAAAAGGTATGGTTGCAGCAAGAAATAAAAGAGATATGCATGCCTTTTCTGAACTTCAGGGAGCATATAACTCAGCGGCAGGTTTAGATTACGAAGATGACTAATTAAAGCAGGTGGGCAAAAGACAATTGTTGTTTATCAGAAATGTAATCTTTTTTACTTTCACGGCTTTTGGAGGTGCCCAGGCGCATTTAGCCCTTTTGCTAAAGTACTTTGTGAAAAATGTTCGGTTCGTATCTGAAGAAGAACTACTTGAACTAAATGCTTTGGCTCAGGTATTACCTGGTCCGGCGTCTACACAAACGCTTGTTGGTGTAGCTTATAAGGTAGGAGGGTTAAAGCTTTCGATCATTACTTTTTTAATCTGGATTATACCCTCGGCAGCAATTATGACTTTCGCAGCCATCAGTTTTGCGCGGTTTGATCATAAAGAAAAGTTTGTAGAAATTTTAAAATATATACAACCTATTGCCTTAGGGATTGTAGCTTATGGTGCATTTAATCTGGCGAAAAGGGTGTTGGTATCACAGCTTACAATATTTTTAGCCATTTCTGCTGCCATTGTAACATTGGTTTTAAGAAATGCTTATGTATTTCCACTTGCTATATTAATCGGAGGGATGGTCTCTTCTGCCATTGGTACACCTCCGGAAGAGAGTAATATCAGGTTGAAGCTATTTTCGAATATTAATCCGAAGAAACTGAGCTATTTTTTTGGGGTATTGCTGTTTTTAGCTTTAATGGGTGCTATTATCAATAGGACTTCGCCATTTAGTTTACCAATCAGGCTATTTGAGAATTTTTACCGTAATGGTATTGTGATTTTTGGGGGTGGACAGGTGTTGGTTCCACTGATGTTTACTGAGTTTGTACAAATGAAGCAGTATCTAAGTGCTTCTGGTTTTTTGTCAGGATTTGCCTTACAACAAGCTTTGCCGGGGCCAACATTTTCATTTACCAGTTATCTTGGTGCATTGACTATGCGGAATTTCGGGTTTGGTGTTACCGGTCAAATCTTAGGTGGTTTGGTTGGGGTGCTGGGAATTAACTTGCCAGGGCTAATTCTTGTTTTGTTTATCGTTCCATTTTGGGAAGATCTAAAAAAAATCACTCGCATTAAATACTCTTTAACAGGTATTAATGCGGTGAGTGTTGGATTTATTATTGCAGCTTTTGTGCTATTGCTGATACCGGTAGCTTTAAATGCAATGGCTATAACAATAATGGTGGTTACTTTTTTGATTCTTAATTACACCAAAATAAGCCCACCTTTTATTGTATTAGCCGGAATACTTTTAGGTTACTTTTTATAAGTATACTAAAAAGGAGCATCATCATGCATGTCATCCATGCGTGAAGGTTTAATGATTACGTTTCCTGCGGGTCTATCAAAATCCTGTGAAGGTTGCATTCCGGCACTTGGACTATCCATTGAGAATGAAGTCGGTGCAGCAAAGCTTTCTTCTAAGTCTGCAAATTTCACATATTTACCAATAAAGCGAAGTGGTACGATACCTGTTTCACCGTTACGGTGCTTCGCAATAATAACCTCACCAACACCTGCCTGAGAGCGTCCTTGTTCATCTTCAGTGATGCCATAATATTCCGGTCTGTACAAGAACAATACCATATCCGCATCCTGCTCAATAGATCCAGATTCACGCAAATCTGATAGCATTGGCCTTTTTCCATTTACACCTGGTCTACTCTCTACGGCACGACTTAACTGAGATAGTGCAAGCACTGGTACGTTCAACTCCTTAGCTACTGATTTTAAGGCCCTTGAAATACTACCAATTTCTTGTTCCCTGTTTCCACCGCCACCTTGTCCTTCACCTTTACCATGCATTAGCTGTAAATAATCGATGATGATGAGTTGGATGTCATACTGAGCTTTTAACCTTCTGCATTTCGCTCTGAATTCAAAGATATTAAGAGCAGGGGTATCATCTATAAGGAGCGGAGCCTCTGTAAGTCCGCCTATTTTACTGTGCAATTGTTGCCATTCCCATTCAGCGAGATTTCCCTTTCTGATTTTTTCCTGTTCAATTTCTGCTTCACCGGAAATTAGACGATTTACCAACTGTACGGAGGACATCTCTAAAGAGAATACTACAGCTGGGCGGTGAAATTGAACAGAGGCATTTCTGGCACAGGTTAACACAAAAGCTGTTTTACCCATCGCGGGACGGGCAGCAATGATCACCAAATCTGAAGGTTGCCATCCACCGGTAATACGGTCCAAATCAGTAAAACCTGAAGGCACCCCTGTTAAACCATCACTTTTGGTTCGAAGTTCTTCCAGAGTAGCTAAAGATTGTTTAACAATCTCATCCATCTTCTGTGTATCTCTCCTTAAGTTGTTTTGAGCAATATCAAATAATCCCTTTTCAGCCTGATCCAACAGGTCGAAAATATCAGTTGTATCTTCATAGGCGTTCGATATGATCTCTGAAGAGATTCTGATCAGTTCCCTTTGGATATATTTTTGAGAGACAATCCTCGCGTGAAATTCAATATTCGCTGCCGAAGCAACCCTGTTTGTCAGGTTGGTAATATAATATGCACCACCAATCATTTCCAATAAGCCCAGTGTACGCATTTCTGAAGTAACCGTTAAAATATCAACAGGTTTTGATTTTTGGAAAAGTCCCTGGATGGCTTCGAAGATTTTTTTGTGACCTTCGTGATAAAACATTTCTGGCTTAAGAATATCAATAACGGTAGATAGCGCATCTTTTTCAAGCATTAAGGCTCCCAAAACAGCTTCTTCAAGATCAATAGCCTGGGGAGGTATTCTTCCCATAGTGCCTATTGTATTACTTAATCTGTTTTTCCGCGCACTAAAGCTTGCCTTATCTTGTCCTTGGGATGGGTGATCGTTACTCATGGGTACAAAATTATACAAAAAATAAGTCGTTTCTGTAATTCTTTATACACATTTCGACATTCCTGAATATGCTCTTTGTAATACTGCTTTGATAAATTTTTGATTTTTGCTAACAAAACTATGTGGAAAAGAATACCTATTTTTGCACTTCAATTTAATATTTAATGGAAAATTCCAGAAGACCTTCAAGACCTAAAGAAAATAATGAATTTGTATTTGGTATACGTTCTGTAATAGAGGCTATTAAAGCTGGAAAAGATGTAGAAAGTATATATGTACAGCGTGGGCTTACGGGCGGGATTATTTTAGAGCTAAAAGCTTTATTAAAAGATACTGATATTCCGGTACATAATGTGCCTATTGAAAAGTTAAACCGGATGACACAGAAGAATCATCAGGGGGTAATAGCAGTGATTTCAGCAATCACCTTTCAAAAAATTGAAGATATTATTCCTTTGATTTATGAGAAAGGGGAGACTCCTTTGATATTAATATTGGATGGGGTTACTGATGTAAGGAATATGGGGGCTATTGCCAGAACTGCAGCCTGTGCAGGGGTACATGCACTTGTTGTACCTTCAAAAAATTCTGCACAGATCAATGCTGATGCCATTAAGACCTCGGCCGGAGCTTTGTTTAGCATTCCGGTATGCAGACATCAAAACTTACATAAAGTAGCACTGTATTTGCAGGAGTGCGGCTTACAGATTGTAGCTTGTACGGAAAAAACAACCGATTTGATTTATGCACCTGATTATACAGCTCCAACAGCAATTGTAATGGGCGCTGAAGATGAGGGGATATCCAATGAGATCATGCGCATGGCTAATCACCTCGCTAAGATTCCAATGGTAGGAGAGATTAGCTCTCTTAATGTGTCTGTTTCAGCTGGAGTTATTCTTTATGAGGCCATCAGACAGCGGCAATAGCTAACTGATGACCTTATAAGGTTTTTTATTCTTCGTCAAATAAATATCCACTGTATGCCAATCCTTTAGCAACACTCATAAAGTTGTCGCCCGTATGAATTGGAATATTCGGGAATTTGGATTTAAACAGGTTTTTAACTGCGCAAACCATTGAGGTTCCACCAGTTAAAAACAGACTGTTTATGGCTTCTGGTTTAATTTGATTAACAGACAAAAACTCTTCCAGATAACGACTGATTTTTGCCATATCTTTTTCGATGATTGTTTCATATTGATCAATCGTGACTTCTTCATTGATCTCTATTTCCATTTTAGCGTACTTAAAAGTTGATGAGGTCTGTTTAGACAATTCTATCTTTGTTTTTTCTATGGACTGGAATACAGAATAACCAAGGTTATTATCGGTTAGGGTAATTAGATTTTTGAAGCTTTTGTCCTGCTTTGCATAATGATAATAAGTTTGCAGGTCATTTTTTACTTTTTGACCATTAAAAAAATTCATTTGCTCCCAGGAACAGATGTTGGCAAATAGAGATACCGGTACTTTTAGCATTTTTCCTGGGGCTGCTTCATACATAGTATGTTTCCCAAAATAGGGGGTGCCTTTATCCCACATAAATGCAGAATCGAAGCTATCTCCACCAATGTATATACCGCCGGTAGCTATAATGTCCTTTCTGCGATCTTTACTGCCAATTTTAGCCGGGTCTAGTTCCAGATAGGTAAAATCTGTTGTTCCTCCTCCTAAATCGGCAACCAATACTTTCTCTTGCTTGCTGATGGTTTTTTCATAGGCAAAGGCTGCGCCTATTGGCTCAAACTGAAACCTTACCTGGTCGAAACCTGCATTTTCTGCTGCTTTATTCAACCTTTTTTGAGCCAGTGCATCTTTAGATGAGTTCTCGTCATCAAAGAACACCGGTCTGCCTATAATGGCTTTGCGACAATCGTATCCTGTAATGAGATCAGCCCTATTTTTTAATTCCTTTAAGATAAGTGTCACCAGGTCGGACGCGTTGAATCTTTTATTGTGGATCCGGGTTTCAATAAAACTGCTTCTTGGTAGGATACGCTTGATAGATTTCATAAAGCGTCCTTTCATTCCATCGCTAATGTAGGAGGCGATCGCTTCTTCTCCAACAACGTATTTTAAAGCTTCAGCAGTGGGTTGATCACTTTGGAAATATAGAATTGAGGGGACAATAATAGTGTCTACAATCTCTTTTTTCTCTTCATCATAGATAGACAGGGCCGAATTGGTTGTTCCAAAATCAATTCCATATAAAAACTTACTCATTGTAAAAAGGCAAAATGTTGTTGGGGTTAAAAAAAACATCCGGAACTGGCTTTATTCCAGATCCGGATGTTTATTAAATTA
This sequence comes from Candidatus Pedobacter colombiensis, assembly GCA_029202485.1. Classification (NCBI taxonomy): domain Bacteria; kingdom Pseudomonadati; phylum Bacteroidota; class Sphingobacteriia; order Sphingobacteriales; family Sphingobacteriaceae; genus Pedobacter; species Candidatus Pedobacter colombiensis. Next base: position 2,111,372 of record CP119313.1, read on the forward strand.
AGATGAAAAACTAAATGAATTTTGTTCCGAATTTAGCTTTTACATCCGCTACTACTTGTTTAATGTTTTGTTCTTCTGATCTTGGACAAATCAGCAAGGTGTTGTTCGACTCTACAACAATATAATCATGTAGGCCTTGTAAAATGACTAGTTTATCTTTAGGTACATTGACCATACAATTAGATGAGTTGAACATCATCACCTGTTCTGCAGGTATTACTGCATTTCCAACGTAATCATGCTCTGCAATGTCGTATATCGAAGCCCAGGTACCTAAATCAGACCAACCGAAATCAGCAGGTAATACATAGACATTATCTGCCTTTTCCATAATTCCAAAGTCTATAGAGATATTGGTGCATTGCTGATAAGCATCACTGATGAAATTCTTTTCACTTTCGGTATTATAGATTGGATTTCCCTGCAAAAATATCTCATGCATTTCTGGCAGATGTTTAGAGAAAGCTTCGTTTATAGATTTCGCTGACCAGATAAAGATCCCGGCGTTCCATAAAAAATCTCCACTTTGTATAAAAGATTTTGCCAGGTCAATATTAGGCTTCTCCGTAAAAATCTTTACTTTATGGATTTGGTTATCAGTTTTTAAAGTGTTTTCGACATATTGAATATAACCGTATCCTGTGTCTGGTCTGCTTGGTTTGATACCCAATGTGATCAGACAGTCATTTTCGGATGCCGCTTTTAAAGATTGCTCAATTGCAGCTATAAAAGCACTTTGGTTAGTTATGGTATGATCTGATGGAGCAACTACAATGGTTGCATCAGGATTAAGACTGGCAATTTTCATGGAACCGTAAGAGATACATGGCGCTGTGTTGCGCATGATCGGCTCTGCCAGTATTTGATTTTCATTCAGATCAGGCAATTGTTCCTTAACGATGCTGGTATATATGTCATTGGTAACAACAAAAATATTCTCTGGCGGACATATCTTTAAAAAACGTTCGTAAGTGCTCTGAATTAATGTTTTTCCAACACCAAAAAAATCAATAAATTGTTTTGGAAATTCAGTTCTGCTTACTGGCCAAAAACGACTGCCAACTCCACCAGCCATTATTAATGCGTAATTATTTTTATTCATGCTAAATTAGAAAGTGTCAAATTATGCCTTCCTGAAGAAGGTCGTGCAAATGTACGATACCAAAGTAATTTCCAGCATCGGTAACTAATAATTGAGTGATATTGTTCTCTTTTATAATTTCAAGCGCATTTAGCGCTAAGAGATCTTTCTCAATTCTTTTAGGATTAGGGTTCATTAAGTCGCTCGCTTTAATATTGGTTAAATCAGAATGTTTTTGAAGCATCCTTCGGATGTCTCCATCTGTAATTATGCCTAAGATAACATTTTCATCAACAACAACTACTGCGCCTAAACGGTTTTGACTAATTTCTATGATGACATCATTTACAGATGCATCGGGGCTAATAGATGGTTTTTGGTTTTTTAAAGCCAGATCACCGGTTTTTAAATATAGTTTCTTTCCTAAGGAACCTCCGGGATGATATTTTGCAAAATCTTGCTCATTGAAATCTCTTGAATGTAGCAGGCATATTGCAAGTGCATCACCCATGGCAAGCTGAGCTGTTGTGCTGGTCGTAGGAGCAAGGTTATGTGGACAAGCCTCTTTTTCAACGTAGGTGTTTAATACAAGGTCTGCTTGCCTGGCCAGTTCAGAATTTAGTTGGCCAATCATTCCAATCATCGTGTTGCCGGATTGTTTAAGTAAGGGAGCCAATACTTTTATTTCTGGTGTGTTGCCACTTTTAGAAATGCAGATAACGATGTCATTTTTTTGGATCATACCAAGGTCACCATGAACAGCATCTGCCGCATGCATAAAGATGGCCGGAGTGCCTGTAGAGTTAAAAGTCGCAACGATTTTTTGCGCAATAATAGCACTTTTACCAATTCCTGTAATGATTACACGGCCCTGACTTTCGATAATTAGGTTAACTGCCTTAACAAAATCATCATTTATATTCTTAATTAAGCCTAAAATGGCTTCAGCTTCCAACTGTAACGTGCTGACACCAGCGTCGATAATAGATTTTTTACTTTTCAAACAGAATTAATTAGTATATTGATGCTTTGAATTTGTGCAAAATTATGTTATTTTGAAGTAAAAATAGCACTGAATATTTTATACACGAAATGGATGTGAAAAAGTCGTTGTTTGACAACTTACAAACCTTTTTTGGTTTTGACAATTTTAAGGGTGATCAGGAGTCAATAATCACCAATGTTCTTGAGAAGAAGAACACTTTTGTGATCATGCCTACAGGTGGGGGGAAATCCATATGTTACCAGTTACCAGCATTGATGAATGAAGGGACTGCAATTGTTATATCCCCGTTAATTGCTTTGATGAAAAATCAGGTGGATCAATTGAGGGCCTTTGGTGGGAGTGATAGTATAGCACATTTTTTAAATTCGTCTTTAAACAAGACAGAAATTGCTCAGGTAAAAAGTGATTTGTTGAGTGGACAGACTAAGTTATTATATGTAGCTCCGGAGTCGCTTTCCAAGCAGGATAATATTGATTTTCTGAGACTGATTAAAATATCTTTTGTCGCGGTAGATGAAGCCCATTGTATTTCCGAGTGGGGACATGATTTCAGACCTGAATACCGTAAGATCAGACAGGTAATTAGTGGTTTGGGTGAAGGTATTCCCATTGTTGCATTAACTGCAACTGCAACCCCTAAAGTTCAGCAGGATATCATTAAAAACCTTCAAATGAGTGATGCAACCTTGTTCAAGTCTTCATTTAACAGGCCGAATTTGTTTTATGAGATTCGCCCGAAGCGTGATGTACTTAAGGAGATCATCAGGTACATTAAATACAATACTGGGAAATCCGGTATTATCTATTGTTTAAGTCGTAAAAAGGTTGAGGAAGTTGCTGAGTCATTAAATCTTAACGGGATAAAGGCTTTGCCTTATCATGCTGGTCTTGAACCAAAAGTCAGGGCAGAAACTCAGGATAAGTTTCTCATGGAAGATGTAGAAGTTATTGTAGCTACTATTGCCTTTGGAATGGGAATTGATAAACCCGATGTTCGCTTTGTTATTCACCATGATATTCCGAAAAGTATGGAAGGCTATTATCAGGAGACTGGAAGAGCGGGAAGAGATGGTGGTGAAGGCGTTTGTATTGCCTTTTACGCGCAGAAGGACGTAGATAAGTTGGCCAAGTTTATGAAAGATAAACCTGTTTCTGAGCGGGAGATAGGTACTCAAATACTTAAAGAGGTAATTGATTATGCTGAATCTGGCGTTTGCCGAAGGAAGCAAATCCTTCATTATTTTGGGGAAAACTTTAACGAAACCGGTTGTAATTGCATGTGTGACAACTGTAAAAAGCCTAAAAAGTTATTCGAGGCAGAGGAATCATTGCAAGTGCTTTTAAAGCTAATCCAGAAAATAGGTGAGAAATTCGATGATTCACATATCATCAATGTCTTAATGGGATCTGAAACTGCACAGACCATCGCATACGAACACAGTAAGCTGCCTGAATTTGGCTTAGGTGTTGTTGAAGGAGAAAATTACTGGAAATCATTGGTTAGACAAGCTGTGCTGAATAATTTCCTTTCAAAGGATATAGACAATTATGGTTTGCTAGGCTTAACGAATAATGGCCGTGGATTTATAGAAAATCCATACAGTCTTAAATTCATATTGAACGAGCCTATTGAAAATGCGGCTGATGACGATGAAGATGATGTGAAGCATGGTACGGGGACTTTAGATACCCAGTTACTGCAATTATTGAAAGATCTGCGTAAGAAAATAGCCAAGCAGAAAAATGTACCTCCGTTTGTTGTTTTTCAAGATCCATCTTTAGAAGAAATGTGTACGCATTATCCGATTGCCATGGATGAGTTAAAGCAAATTTCTGGTGTAGGTAATGGTAAAGCACTAAAGTTCGGAGCACCATTTCTTGAACTCATTAAAAAGTACGTAGAAGATAATGATATTGAGCGTCCGATAGATTTGATCATTAAAACTCAGGCCAATAAGTCGCAATTAAAGGTTTCCATCATTCAAAATATTGATAGAAAAATTGGACTGGAGGATATTGCAAGGGCTAAAGGGATTACTTACGATGATATCTTAAAAGAGATTGAGGCAATTGTAAACTCTGGTACTAAATTAAATCTTAATTACTTTGTTGATGAAGTAATTGACGAGGACCGACAGGATGAGGTATTTGATTATTTTCAATCAGCCGAAAATGACTCTATTGATGAAGCATTAAAAGAACTAGGCGAAACAGATTATTCTCGTGAAGAGATCCAGCTAATGCGTATTAAGTTCATGTCCGAATTAGGTAATTAATAGTATAGAGATAAATGATCAACCTTTCATTAGATAAATTAAAACATACAAACTCTGGCAACTTCTTTTTAATGGCTGGGCCATGTGCAATAGAAGGAGAAGACATTGCCATGCGAATTGCAGAGAAGATCATCACCATAACTGATAAGCTGGAAATTCCCTTTATTTTTAAAGGTTCTTATCGTAAAGCAAATCGCTCTAAAGGGGGGTCATTTACGGGTATCGGGGATGAAAAAGCGCTTAAGATATTAGAGAAAATCGGTTATACCTTTAATGTGCCTACTGTTACTGATATTCACGAAAGCGATGAAGCAGCAATGGCTGCTGCATATGTTGATGTTTTACAGATACCTGCTTTCTTATGTCGCCAAACAGATTTGCTGATTGCTGCTGCAAAGACCAATAAAGTAGTCAATGTAAAAAAGGGACAATTTCTTTCTGCTGGCTCAATGAAGTTTGCTGTAGAAAAGATTGTAGAATCCGGTAATAATAAGGTAATTCTGACGGACAGGGGCAATACATTTGGTTATCAGGATTTAATTGTTGATTATCGTGGTCTTCCTGAAATGCAAAGTTTTGGGGTTCCTGTAGTAATGGATTGTACACACTCTTTACAGCAGCCTAATCAAAGCTCGGGTGTTACAGGTGGTAAGCCTGAATTGATTGAAACTATTGCAAAAGCAGCCATAGCTGTTGGAGCAGATGGGTTGTTTATTGAAACACATCCTGATCCTGCAAATGCGAAATCGGACGGTGCAAATATGCTTCATCTGGATTTATTGGAACAACTACTAGTTAAGCTAGTTAGAATAAGAAAAGCGGTTATTTAACCGCTTTTTTAGATTTTAGTAATTACAAAAGAGGTTCTTCTGTTTTGTTTTCGCTGTGCTTCCGTATCATTTGGTGCAATAGGCCTCGTTTTCCCATACCCTTTAAATGTTAATCTTTCCGGATCAATTTCTGCTTCGATAAGGTAATTGTAAACAGCTTTAGCACGTTGCAATGAGAGTTTTTCATTTTGGAGATCGTTACCCATATTATCAGTATGTCCCTGGATCTCTATCTGCAGACTTGCATTATTTTTAAGTAGCTCTTTGAGTGTGCTCAGTTCTGTTATAGAAGTTGGCAAAAGTGAATACTCATTGGTATTAAAGAATATATTCTTTAATACCATGTTTTTTCCGGCAGTGAGCTTTTCTAAGTTTATATTTACCAGGAATGGATTGTTCACATAAGCACTGTCTAACTGGTAGTTTTCGGAATAAAAAAGATACCCATTTGCCGTTACATTAAAAGCATAGTTACCTCCAATAGGCATTACAGCCAAAAAGTCACCAGTCTCTTTAGAAGTAAAATCATTATACATTATCTTACTGGTTTTTAAATTGACTACCTGGACCTTAGCTTCTAAAAATTCTTTGCTCTCTTTGTCTGTTACAATTCCTTTTACATAAGTAATCGGGAGTGGCTTTTTACTTTCCGGCATTTTAAACTGATAGATATCCATATCCCCATAACCGCCCTTTAAATTAGAAGAGAATAATCCTGATGAACCATCAGGCGTAACAATTAAACCGGTTTCTTCATTAAAAGTATTAATCGGGTAACCCAGATTTTCCGGTTTTGACCATTTGCCGTTTTCATCAGCACGGCTTATAAAAATATCTTTATTTCCCATTCCTGGCCATCCATCTGAAGAAAAGTATAAGGTTTTTCCATCTGGATGAAGAAAGGGGGTTTGCTCATCGTAAGGAGTATTGATTTCCGGGCCAAGGTTTTCAGGAACACTCCAGTAGCCATCTGCTTTTAAAGAGCTTTTCCATATATCGTAACCTCCATAGCCACCTGGTCTGTTACTTACGAAATATAAAGTATTTCCGTCGGGGCTGATAGCAGGTTGTGATTCCCAATAGGGGGTATTGATTGGAGCACCCAGGTTAAATGGCTCTCCCCATTCTTTTCCATTTTTATGACTAACATAAATATCGCAGCGGCCTAGTCCATCAGGTCTGTTGCAACCCGTAAAAAATAAGTATAAGCCATCCGGAGTAATAGACTGAGCTCCCTCATTATATTTTGATGTATTGATTTTGTCACTTAATGGAACAGGTGTGCTCCATGATTTATCCTTTAGCGTTGAAGTAAAGAAATCTTCATTGCCGTCAATATTTCTACTAAAAATAAGCTGAGTTCCATCAGCAGTGATAGCGGGGAAATAATCTCGGTAACTTGAGTTAATTTCCGGACCCATATTTATAGGTTCATATTTTACAGGGTGCTTTAATGCTTCAATAGCAAATTCACAATCCTTTAAATATTTTTTAGCCCTCTTCATAAAGTCGGGATCTGTACCTTTATAAGTTTTTATAAATTGGTTGATATTTTTTAAGGCGTTTTCATAATCACCGGTAAAAATTTCTGCCTCAGCAAAACCGTAATAAACGCGAGGTTCAGGATTGCCACCCAGTGCCAGTGCGCTGGCATAGTTTTGTTTTGCTAATTCATAAGATTTAAGCCTTCGGTTGATATCGGCAAGTTGTACAAAGGCAAACTGAAAACCGGGATCAGCTTTAACAGCTTCTTGAAGTAAGATGATGGCCTGATCATAATTGTCAGCCATTAGAAAATCTTGCGCTTTATCAAAATTAGCCTGCGCTTTTTTTACTGTAGAGTTTTGAGCACTCGCAGTCTGAATGATAAAACATAAGAAAAGTAAAAGCGTAATTTTCTTCATCAATGCTACTAAATAGATTAACTATGAAGTTAAATGTAGCGAAAAAATAAATAAGCAGGCTATGGGATGTTTAAAAACTTATGGGTTTGTAATGAAATTTCCCATTTAGGATTAGCCATGACATAATCAATAATCAAAGGAGTTATTTCTTTTGATTTAGACCATTCTGGCTGTAAATACAGCTTGCAATTTGCTGAAACTGTCTCGGCATATTTTTCTGCCCATTCAAAATCACTTTTATTAAATATGATTACCTTCAACTCATTTGCAAATAGAGTGATATCAGGACGGGGGGCTTTAAATTTTTTAGGCGATAAACAAATCCAATCCCATTCACCTGATAAGGGGTAGGCGCCAGATGTTTCAATAAAGGTTAATATCTTCTTCTTACGAAGTTCTTTTGTTAGGTAATCCAGATTATAGATTAAAGGTTCGCCACCAGTAATTACTACAGCCTTTCCAGGGAAGCTATCTGCTTTAGCTACAATATCATCGGATAAGGTAAGCGGGTGCAATTCTGCATCCCAGCTTTCTTTAACATCGCACCAGTGACAGCCTACATCGCAACCGCCTAAACGGATAAAATAAGCAGCTTTTCCGGTATTAAATCCTTCTCCCTGTATCGTGTAAAATTCTTCCATCAATGGAAGTAGTGTGCCGTCTTCTGGTATTTGATGTGTCATATTTAAGAAGCGCAAAGGTAAATAAATATCAATCAAAATGAGAATATATGTATCTTGAGCTCAAGATATGACCTACCTATGAATAAATTGATCTGGCATAAAATCGAAACAGAAATTGAGAAAGGAGAGTTTGTTAAGCAAATTAATGTTGACGGGAAAAAATTATGCCTGGTGAGGCACAATGATGAATTTTTCGTTGTACAGAATTATTGTCCTCATGCAGGAGGGGTATTGAGTGGTGGTTGGTGTAAAAACGGAAACCTGATCTGTCCAATCCATCGTTGGGAGTATAATTTACATACCGGTATGGGAGCGGAGGGACAAGGAGATTATATTGAACGGTATCCTGTACAAATAAAACCCGACGGGTTGTACGTCGGGTTTAAAAAAAGTTGGATTAAAAGGCTTTTTGGAGGTTAAATCAATCGCCTTAACTATAAATTTCTCCTTTGGCTGAAGCCAGTGTATTTTTAAGTAAACCTACGATGGTCATTAAGCCCACACCTCCGGGAACAGGTGTAATCCAGGAAGATTTAGGAGCCACATTTTCGAAATCAACATCACCATATAGTTTGTAGCCGGATTTGGTTTGATCTGAAGTTTCCCGGTTGATGCCAACATCAATGATGATAGCTCCCGGCTTCACCATATCAGCCGTAACAAAATTCTTTTTACCAATTGCTGCAACGATAATATCCGCCTGAAGTGCCAGTTCTTTTAAGTTACTGGTTTTACTATGGGTAAGTGTTACTGTACAGTTACCTGGATTGGCATTACGTGCCATTAAAATACTCATTGGGCTTCCAACAATGTTGCTTCTGCCAACCACTACACAGTGTTTACCGGTAGTATCTATTTCGTAAGCTTGCAACATTAATAAAATGCCATAAGGAGTAGCAGGAATAAAGCAGGGTAGGTTACGCATCATTCTACCTAAATTTACAGGATGAAAACCATCCACATCTTTACGGTAGTCAATTTTTTCCGTTACTTTTTCCGGATCAATATGTTTAGGAAGTGGAAGTTGTACAATTAAACCATCAACACCAGCGTCCTGGTTAATTTCTTCGATTTTTTGAAGTAATTCTTCTTCAGTTACTGTAACATCATATCTGATTAGAGAGGATTGAAATCCAACCTTCTCACAGTTTTTCATTTTACTGGCAACATAAGTTTCACTACCACCATCGTTACCAACTAAAATCGCCACCAGATGTGGTTTCCTACCACTCTTAGCTAAAAAATCTGCGGCTTCAGCTGCTATTTCATGTTTTATCTTTTCTGATGCGAATTTTCCGTCGAGTAATTGCATGTAGTAATCGTGTTGTTTTTGGTTAAAAGTTTAGGTGAAGTTAAATGCGGAAACTTAGTCCAGTTTTAATACAGCCATAAATGCTGTTTGAGGAATCTCTACGTTTCCAACCTGGCGCATACGTTTCTTTCCTTGTTTCTGTTTTTCAAGTAGCTTACGTTTACGGGAAATATCACCACCATAACATTTAGCAGTAACATCTTTACGTAAAGCACTCAGTGTTTCGCGGGCAATTACTTTTGCACCAATAGATGCTTGTATCTTGATCTCGAATTGCTGGCGCGGGATTAGTTCTCTCAGTTTCTCACAAATTTTCTTTCCAAAGTCGTAAGCATTGCTCCGGTGAATCAATGAAGATAATGCATCAACAGGCTCTTCATTTAACAGCATATCCAATCTTACCAAATCCGATTTGCGGTAACCAACCTGATGATAATCAAAAGAAGCATAACCTTTAGAAATTGTTTTTAGCTTATCATAGAAGTCGAAAACGATTTCTCCCATAGGCATCTCAAAAACAAGCTCTACACGATCTGAAGTCAGGTAAGATTGATTTACGATAATCCCTCTTTTCTGAATACATAGTGACATTACCGGACCAACAAATTCTGCTTTGGTAATGATATTTGCTTTGATATAAGGCTCTTCCACAGAGTCCAGTTTACTAGGGTCTGGTAAATCTGATGGATTGTTTACAATAACTTCATCACCTTTGGTGGTTCGTGCAATATAGGATACGTTGGGAACAGTTGTAATAACCGTCATGTTGAATTCACGCTCCAGGCGCTCCTGAATAATTTCCATATGCAACATTCCAAGGAATCCACAACGGAAACCAAAACCTAGTGCTGCTGAACTTTCCGGCTCGAATACGATAGAAGCATCATTCAGTTGCAATTTGTGCATTGCCTCACGTAATTCTTCAAACTCATCAGTGTCAACAGGATAAATTCCGGCAAAAACCATTGGTTTAACCTCTTCGAAACCTTGAATGGAGTTTAAAGATGGTCTATCAACGGTAGTAATTGTATCACCAACTTTTACTTCACGAGCTTCTTTAATTCCTGAAATAATATAGCCTACATCTCCGGTTTTAACTACGTTACGTGGAGACATATCCAGTTTCAGGATACCAACTTCGTCAGCTAAATATTGTTTACCTGTGTTGATGAATTTTACTTTATCACCTTTTTTAATTTCGCCGTTTACTACTTTATAGTATGCGATGATCCCTCTGAATGGGTTAAAAACAGAGTCAAAAATCAGTGCCTGCAAAGGAGCATCAGGATCACCAACAGGAGCAGGGACACGATCTACAATAGCTTGAATGATATCAGGAATACCCATACCAGTTTTGCCTGATGCAGGAATAATGTCTTCGCGTTTACATCCGATTAAATCAATAATCTGGTCTTTCACTTCCTCAGGCATTGCCCCAGGTAAATCCATTTTATTTAAAATCGGGATAATTTCAAGGTCGTGCTCTAGAGCTAAATATAAGTTTGAGATGGTTTGTGCCTGAATTCCTTGAGATGCATCAACAATAAGCAATGCACCTTCGCAAGCCGCAATAGAACGAGAAACTTCGTAAGAAAAATCTACGTGTCCAGGCGTATCAATCAGGTTGAAATTGTATTCAATTTCACCAACCTTATAATTCATTTGTATGGCGTGACTTTTTATGGTGATCCCACGTTCACGCTCCAAATCCATATTATCCAGCAACTGAGCCTGCGACTCGCGTTGTGAAATGGTTTTAGTGTATTCTAACAGACGGTCAGCTAAAGTGCTTTTACCGTGATCAATATGTGCAATTATGCAAAAATTACGTATGTGCTTCATCAGTGGCGCAAATATAGTATTTTGCCTTGATTATACGATATTAAACTGATCGGCATCTTTTAAGAAAGGGAAACTTCTACGAGTTTTTACCAGTTCTTCGTAGCTAATACTAAAAGTATAAAGGTCTTCATCTTCGGGCTTATAATAAACTGTTTTGCCCATTGGATCAATACACATTGAATGTCCGCTATGATAGACCTCTTTACCATCGTGACCAATTCTATTGGCTGCTATTACATAGCTTTGGTTTTCAATTGCCCTGGCAGGAATTAAGGCTTTCCAGTGTGCTGATCGCTTATCAGGCCAGCTGGCTATTAATAATAAAATATCGTATTCTTCATTTTGATTACGAAGCCATACTGGAAAACGAAGGTCGTAACAAATCGCCAGGCGTATTTTCCAGCCTTTTAATTCCACAATAACTTTATCTTTTCCGGGAGTGTAGGTCTTATCCTCGTCGCCCAATCCAAATAAATGCCTTTTATCATAGTAACTGGAATTTCCATTTGGTAACATCCAGATCAGGCGGTTATAATAGTTCCCATTTTCCTTAATGATTAAACTTCCGGTAACTACACAATCATATTTATCGGCAATTGAATGCATCCATTGCATTGTTTTTCCATTCATTTCCTCTGCAAGCTCAGGAGCATTCATGCTAAAACCCGTGTTGAACATTTCAGGTAAGACAATTAAGTCCGTTTTTTCTTTCACCCCTAATGAAAGTCTTAAAGAAAGGTTTTGCAGGTTTTTATCAATGTTTTCCCAGAACAAATATGCCTGAAAAATAGTGACTTTAAGGTTAGGTATGTTTAAGTAGTTTGGGCTGTTCATTATTCTAATTTATAGGGATTTAAATTATAATTTCATTAGTCTTTCAACGGCTTTTTCCAGTGTTTCTTGTTTTTTTGCAAAACAAAATCTTAACACCTGGTGATCAGTATTTCTAATATAGAAGGCCGAAACGGGGATACTAGCTACGCCATATTCTTTAACCAGCCTTATGGCCATATCTGTATCCTTTTCTTCATTTAAGTGCGCAAAGCTAACGCATTGAAAATAAGATCCGTTACAAGGTAGTAATTTAAAGTTAGTTTCCATGAGCAAAGACCGGAAGAAATCTCGTTTCTGCTGAAAGAAGCCCGAAAGACTTTCGTATGTTTCCGGATCTTTAAGGTAGTTGGCAATTCCCAGTTGCATAGGTGTGTTGACACTAAAAACATTAAATTGGTGTACTTTTCTAAATTCTTTCATTAGTCGTTCGGGAGCTAGACAATACCCCATTTTCCAACCCGTAGCATGTAGCAATTTTCCAAATGAAGCCACTATAAAACTTCTTTCTCTCAGCTCCGGATATAAGGCGATACTTCGATGTTTGTGCCCATCAAATATAATGTGCTCATAAACTTCATCACTTAAAATCAGAATATCTGTGTTCCTGGTTAGTTTAATCAACGCTTTGATATCCTTCTCTGATAAAGTGCAGCCAGTGGGGTTTTGCGGACTATTAAGGATAATCATTTTGGTTTTGGCTGTAAATAGCTTCTTAACCATTTCCCAATCTATTTCATAAACAGGAGGGGCCAACTCATAAGGTTTAACCAGGCCGCCTAGTAATTTAACTGCTGGAGCATAACAATCATAGGCAGGTTCAAAAATGATTACTTCATCACCGGAATTAATGCAACAACTTAAAGCGGTAAAAATCGCCTGAGTGCCTCCTGCAGTAATGGTTACCTCGGTATCCGGATGATAGTTTGCTCCATATAAATTACTCACTTTCTCAGCTATCAGCTCTCTTAATAGCGGTAAGCCTGGCATTGGTGCATATTGATTAAAACCTTTTTGCATTGCATCGGTTACCAAATCTAATAGTTTAGGATCACAATCGTAATCAGGAAAACCCTGAGATAAGTTAATCGCTTTATGTTCTTCTGCTAATTTTGACATTACAGTAAAGATTGTAGTGCCGGTATGTGGTAGTTTTGAATTTATAGCTATCATGTTACAGCGAAAATAGAAATAATATTTTATCGCGTTCCATTAAAATAACTGGAAGGAGATAGGGCGGAATCCCGGTATCTCCTGAGCTTATATTTAAATGGTTTACAACCTATTGACTTCAAGTATTTTAAACTCCTGAATACCATCAGGCATTTCCCAGTTGATGCTATCACCTGTTCTGTAACCAAATAATGCAATACCTATTGGTGCAAATACTGATACTTTTTGAACTTTAATGTTTGCTTCTTCCGGCATCACTAACTTAAATGTGAATTCCTTTCCTGTTTTTACATTTGCTATTCTGGCTTCTGATTTTAGACAAACAACATCCAATGGAAGCTCGTCTTCAGTATAAATTGTCGCATCTTTTAACTCGGCTTGTAGTTTCTCTTTATTGTAAGCACTCATATTTGATTTTTCAAGATGCTCTTTTAAAAGCTTGAAATCGCTTTTTGACAGTGATAATGATTTTGTTTCCATGATTTTATATGTATTTAAATAATGTTATTATCCTAGATATTGAATATAAACAGAACGATAGCTTGATTTACAGGTTACTTTAGTGTTCTGTTAAAAAATGTAATAGAATAGCTTTTCAGAAAAATTCTGAGCCCCTGAATCGAAGAAGGTTAAAGGAATGATTCGGGGCTTAAATAATAAAGTCCTTACTTGTGGTTTGAAAGGTGAACCCTAATGGATAGTTCTCTCTAAAAAACTTTTTGAATAGGGCATAAGCCTGCAACTGACTTTTATTGTAAGTCACCATTAAGGCTTTATGAATTCCTATTTGCTCCATTTTTGCTAATGTCGTGAGCTTTTTTTAAAATTCAAAGTAAAATGAATATTATGACATTTTTATCCTTTTGTCAAAGATGAAATCTTCAAATTTTAATAGTTTTATGGATTTAAAATCAGGATGCAATGGGTTGATGACGTAATTATATTCAGCTTGGATGATGGACGAAGGTACCTTTAGGATAGCCGATTTTCTTTCTTTTATCCAATCTTCTCCCAATTTTTGAGTGATTGGTATTTGATTAAATTCGGTCCAGTTTGTCGGAAGTTTTTTCTGTTCGATCGTTTGCATACAAAGGTCGTCGGGTATTACAATGGTCATCACTTTAAAAAGATGGTTCAGTCCCACCTGGTTCCGGTGAACTACATTTTCAAGACAAGCTAATGAACGTGAGCCAGCAGTATATATCATTTCAATATCATTGGGATTCCAGCGGGCAGCTCTTCCTGAGGCGTTTAATGCAGTTGCATATTTAGCTAATGCAATACGAAATACTTGCATAATTAGGCCAAATCACCGTATTCTATCCTGATTAATTCTTCTTCAATAAGAGAAATACCAGTAATGGTATCCATCAAATCAAAGGGGATTTGATCGCCAAGGCCGTAAGAAGGCATATTGAGCCATTGATGAAATGCATCTGCTGAACCAAACACAGCTATACCCTTGTCGAATAAAGAGAACGATTTTAAAAGCTTTTCGCTTAAAGGAGCATCCAGTTTTGAAGAACTGGAAATATAATTTTGTATGGTTTTAACATTGGTTTTGAAAGTATCCTGGAATTCTTCTCTGCTGAATCCGGATAAAGTTAAAAAATCAAGAGCTGCTTTTGCAGATAAGCCTTTTTTAGAATTTGTAAGTAGACTTATTGAATTCTCATACAAGGATTGATATGGGGCTATTAGCTCAGCAACAACAGATATTTTAGTTTTTGTTTTATAGGGTTTTGAAGTTGCTGCCATAATTTTCGTATTTAAGGTTATTCAAATGTAAGAAAAATTTCTGGCATTACTGGAATTTTTTCTTTAAATAGGTAGTTGTTCTTTTACCTGATGAATAAAGTGATTAAGATCAAATGGTTTACTAATAAAATCATCTGCACCAGCTTCATCTAATGCTGATTTTTCAGCCGCATGAGCCGACATAATAATGATTGGAATATTTAACGTTGCCGCTTCTGATTTTAACTTATGACATATACTAATACCATTACCATCAGGTAGCATCACATCTAAAATGATCAAATTTGGTCTATGTACAAGCAAACCACTATAGAATGCCGCTGCAGTAGCAAAAGCTTCTACTTCATAGCCTTCTTCTACAAGCACATATTCAATAATAAACCTAATATCTTCATCATCTTCAACAAGATGTATAAAATTAGCCATGATTAATACTTCGCTTCCGGATAATTATTAATTGAATAACTTAGGAAATAACCATTTTATGACTCAAAAGGTTTTTAAAAATAATAAAGATCGAACACAGGCAGCAATAGAAGCCAGGTTCTGTAGGTTTATTTACAAAAAAATATATATTTGGCTTAAATTAAAATGGGATCGGTATAAGCAGCTTCCATATTATTAAAGAAAAAACACAAAAAACATGGAAAAATTTTCAAAAGTTAAAGAATTATTAGCATCTGTTGAGGCTGATGCAGAGAAATTTTATAGTGCAGGAAACAATGCTGCAGGTACAAGAGTGCGTAAAGCTATGCAAGATTTAAAAGTATTAGCTCAGGAGATCCGCACTGAAGTTACAGAGAAAAAAAATAGTGCTAAATAATATCTGATACTATAAATATCAGTAGCCTGCGCTTGTTGGCTACTGATATTTTCTATTTAAATTATGTCATACACTCCCAACAGTTCCAGGTACACACAGATGCAATATCGCCGATGTGGCAAAAGTGGATTAAAATTATCTGCAATTTCTTTAGGATTGTGGCATAATTTCGGCCATGTCGATCAGTTAGAAAATTGCAGTAACATCTTAAAGTTAGCTTTTGATCAAGGGATTACTCACTTTGATCTGGCTAATAATTATGGACCTCCTCCGGGTTCAGCCGAAGAAAATTTTGGACGTTTACTAGAACGAGATTTTTCAGGATATAGAGACGAAATGATTATTTCTACCAAGGCAGGTTATACCATGTGGGATGGTCCTTACGGCGATTGGGGCTCTAAAAAATACCTGGTATCTAGTCTTGATCAGAGCTTAAAACGATTAAAACTCGATTATGTTGACATTTTCTATCATCATCGTCCTGATCCTGAAACCCCTTTAGAAGAAACCATGGCGGCGCTTGATCTGGTCGTTCGCCAGGGCAAGGCTTTATATGTGGGGATTTCGAATTATAAACCGATTGAAGCAGCCAGAGCTATTCAAATACTGAAAGAACTGGGAACTCCGTGTATCATCCACCAACCAAAGTACTCCATGTACGAACGCTGGATAGAAGAGGGCTTGTTGGATATGCTAGGAAATGAAGGTGTAGGTTGCATTCCCTTTTCACCTCTGGCTCAGGGGATGCTAACTGATAAGTATCTAAAAGGAATTCCTGCTGATTCAAGGGCAGCAAAAGCACAAGGAGCCCTCCAACAAAACCAAATTACGGAAGAACGGTTAATACAGTTAAATCAATTGAACGCAATTGCGGAAAGGCGTGGACAAAAACTAGCTCAAATGGCTTTGTCCTGGATACTACGAGATGAACGCATTACTTCTGTTTTAGTTGGCGCAAGCAAACCTGAGCAATTATCAGATTCTTTAGCTTGTTTAAACAATATTACTTTCAGTAAAACTGAACTCGATCAAATAGAGCATATCCTTTCTGGTGTTTAAAATTAATGTAGCATAACATGATTTATTTCTATATTTAGAGATGGAATCTTCGCAAACTTTACCAATTCTTGACGGTGTCGAACTTCGCGTTTTAGGCGTACTAATGGAGAAATCGAAAACAACCCCAGAGTATTATCCTATGACAATCAATGCAATTGCGCTTGCTTGTAACCAAAAAACATCCCGAAAACCTGTGGTTCAATATGATGAGCAAACTGTAATATTGGCATTGGATACTTTAAAAAGAAAAAGCCTTGTCTCTACAGCTACCGGTGGCTCAAGCCGTAGTGTAAAATACAAACATAATTTCGCTATAGTATTTCCGGTTACCCCACCCGAAGTATCTGTAATTTGTTTGTTGATATTAAGAGGGGCGCAAACCCCTGGTGAATTAAACATAAACTCCGGAAGGATGTATGAGTTTGAATCACTTGATGAGGTGCAATCCGTACTCGAAAGACTTTCAGATCCTGAAATGCCTTACGTACTGCAGCTGCCTAAACGTGCAGGCCAGAAAGAGGTAAGATACGTCCATTTATTAGGAGGTGCTCCAGATCTTACCCAGATTGATCAACAAGATGAACCTTATAGCAGACCAGCTTCTGAGTTAGAAACAAGACTTACTAAAGTAGAGCAAGAGCTTGCCGAACTGAAAGTGGCTTTCGATAAGCTGATGAAAGAATTATATTGAGCTTAGATGCAAGATAAACTATGATCTCTTTTATCTATCCGATATTCTTTATCATGGTTATATCTGATAGAGCCTCTTGCTGTAATACTTCTAAAATTGCTTTTTGCTTCTGGCTTTGCATATTCACTAAGTAACTCAGTATACTTTTCTAAAAGTGTAATGTACTTATTCATCCAGTATTGGATAGAGCAATTGGCATTTTGATCTGTTTTTTCATGCCCCACATCCATTGTAGCCTGCTGTTTTGCATTTGCAAACTCCTCCGGAAATTCATTTGCAAAGTCATGATTTATTGCTTGCCCAATCTTGCAAATTGTTTCATGATTTAAATGTCCATGTTGAAACCAGTTATAAATGGATGTTCTACTAACATGTAGTATTCGTGATAGTTCACTGATTCCGATTTTTGTTCGGACAATGCGTTCTATCACATCCCCTTGATTTGATGTCATAATTAGTTCATAGGTTAGATGAAACTTACTATACAATAAAAAATGTCAAGATTAGAGGGATGAGCTAATCTTACTTAAAGTTATAAAAAATATTATCAATGAAACAAGAGTTATTTTTTTTTATAAAAATTATGTCCACTTATATCAAAGCGTATCAATTACCCAAAATGATTTTTTCGCCATAAATGGTTTTTTTGTAAACTTTTAAGGGGCGGGGGATTGTAAAGGTGTGTACACCCATGTGTGTAAATTATACAATTGTGCGAACAACTCTAAAAATCCTTTATCACCTAATGATATTTTGCATAGCTTTATTTCATGAAATTAATTGCTTATCAGGATCAATTATTATTTCATTCAAAAATCAGTGTATGTAACTGATGTAGCGAAGCTATATAAAATACAAGCTTAAAACGGATTGATTCTTTGCTATAGAAGTTGAAATCTAATCAAGTTCAAAATTTAATAAATCTAATATGATGTTAGACGCGCACACTAAAATCGCTATCATTGGCCTTGGGTATGTAGGCTTGCCATTAGCTGTAGAATTTGCTAAAAAGTATAAAACAATAGGGTTTGATATTAATGAAGAGCGTATAGCTGAGCTCAATTCTGGATTTGATCTTACACTTGAAATCAGTTCGGCCGACTTAAATCATGTGCTTACATATGATTGTACATCGCCATTGGGTTTATATTGTACCAATGATCTTGAAAAAATAAAAAGCTGTACCGTATTTATTGTTACAGTGCCTACGCCAGTAGATAAAAATAACCGACCCGATTTAACACCTTTAATTAAAGCAAGTATAACCGTTGGTCAGGTGCTTAAAAAGGGAGATATTGTAATTTATGAATCCACTGTTTATCCAGGTGTTACAGAAGACGAATGTGTGCCTGTTTTAGCTAAAACATCGGGCTTAGCGTTTAATGTTGATTTTTTTGCGGGCTATTCTCCAGAGCGTATCAATCCTGGTGATAAAAGCCATACTGTAGCCAATATTCTTAAAATAACTTCTGGCTCTACACCAGAAATAGCTGAAATTGTTGATCAGCTTTACAATTCTATTATTATTGCTGGTACTCACAAAGCTTCATCTATCAAAGTTGCAGAGGCTGCTAAGATCATTGAAAATGCACAACGCGATATCAATATTGCCTTTGTAAATGAGTTGGCTATGATTTTTAATCGTTTAGGAATTAATACTGACGAAGTATTAAACGCTGCAGGGACAAAATGGAATTTTTTAAATTTTAGACCTGGTTTAGTTGGTGGGCATTGCATTGGAGTAGATCCCTATTATTTAGCACAAAAGGCGCAAGAGGTTGGTTATCATCCTGAAATTATTCTGGCTGGACGTAGGGTAAACGACGGGATGGGGGCCTATGTTGCTGATCAGTTGATTAAACAGATGATTCAAAATAATACACATATCATTGGTGCTAAAGTGCTGGTTTTGGGCTTTACATTTAAAGAGAACTGCCCAGACGTACGTAACACCAAAGTAATAGATATTATTAACCGCTTAAAAGAATATAATGTAGATGTAACAGTTCACGACCCATGGGCAAATGTGGAGAATGCGAAACATGAATACGGTATTATTTGTGAGAATGGGGAATCGAAAACGAGAAAGTACGATGGAATATTATTAGCAGTTGCTCATCTAGAGTTTAAGAATATTGATTTGAGAGGTTTGTGTAAAAAAAATGGAGTAATATATGATGTGAAATCTGTTCTGCCTGATGAAATGGTAAACGCTCGTTTATAACCAATGGTCCATACCTTTTAAGGGGGAGTTATGAGTTTAAAAAGAAAAACAATAGCAGGTTTGATATGGACCTTTAGTCAACAGTTTGGCGTTCAGTTCATAAGTTTTTTTATAACTATTGTACTCGCACGGATATTAGCTCCTTTGGAGTTCGGTTTGATTGCCATGTTATCAGTTTTTATTTCGATAGGCAGTTCTTTAATGGAAAGTGGACTTACTTCTTCGCTTATTAGAGCAACAGATGCGGACCAAAAAGATTATTCTACTATATTTTTTTTTAATCTGATTGGAAGCGTCGTTATATATGCAATTGTATATTTTCTTGCACCATTTATTTCATTGTTTTATCATCAGGAAATATTAACTAATATACTGCGGGTTTATTCACTGTCCTTTATTTTGAATGCCTTTTTTGAAGTTCAGAATGCAAGGTTAACAAAGGATATGAATTTCAAACTACAGATGCTCATTCAAATGCCTGCTGTTCTATTTGGTGGAATTTTGGGAGTAACGCTAGCTTGGCTGGGATTCGGGGTTTGGAGCTTGGTGTGGATGAATTTATTCCAATCCTTTTTAATAACCGCACTGCATTGGATATTTTCCGGTTGGCGACCAGATTTTGTATTTGATAAAGCAAGTTTTAAAAAACACTTTCATTTTGGCTATAAAATGACGTTGTCTGGAGTGTTGGAAACTATCTATAAAAATATTTATGTGTTGATAATTGGCAAAAGCTATTCTGCGGACCAGCTCGGTTATTATTCCAGAGCTGATTCTATTAGTCAGTTACCAATTGGAAACATTTCAGCAGCTTTAAATAAGGTTACTTATCCCATGTTTTCATCTATTTCAGATGATAATGGAAAATTGAAAGATGTGTACAAAAAATTAATGCAGCAGGTGATTTTTTGGAATGCACCTGCATTAATTTTCCTATGTGTAATTGCTGAATCTTTATTTCGGTTTTTAATAACCGAAAAATGGTTGCCCGCTGTGCCTTACTTTCAGATTTTATGTATTGCAGGTATTATGTATCCTTTACATTCATATAATTTAAACATTTTGAAAGTTAAAGGGAGAAGTGACCTGATTTTAAGACTCGAATTAATAAAGAAAACAATAAGTATAATAGGCATATTGTGTGTTATACCGTTCGGGATTTACGGGCTGTTATATTTTCAGGTGTTTTTTAATTTTATAGCGTATTACATCAATTCAATTTATAGTGGGAAGCTGATTAATTATCCAATTAAAGAGCAACTGGAAGATATATCCCCAACTATAGGACTGTCTACCTGCATCGGTCTGATATGTTATTTTTTTGATACTTTTTTAGCTCATTCATTTAAACTGCCAGATCTGGGCAGGATTATGATTGCCGGTATTGTATACTCGTCTACTTACTTGGGCTGTAGTAATTTGATACAGCTTACTGCAATAAATGATTTCAAACAATTAATTCTAAGAAGATGATGTCAGTATAGCCTTTTCTTTAAAATATGAAGGAATATGATGGCTATTTAAAGATTTCAAAAGTACACTAACTGATTTTTTTTTATTAATTTATAACTACTTCGAAATGTATAATGATGAAATTATTGTAAGTGTTTGTTGTATAACATATAACCATGAAAAATACATTGCTGCTGCAATCGAAAGTTTCTTAATGCAAGAAACAGAATTTCGATATGAAATTCTCATTGGAGATGATTGTTCAACAGATAATACAAGAAAAATTATTGAGATGTATTGTGAAAGATATCCCGGAAGGATAAGATTAATTTCTCCGTCAAGAAATTTAGGGGGTATAAGGAATCAAATCGCCCTGGTAAATAGAGCGAATGGGAAATATATTGCGATGTGTGATGGGGATGATTTTTGGACAGACCCCTTTAAATTGCAAAAGCAAGTAGACTTTTTAGAAGCCAATCCCGATTATGTTATTTGTTGTCATTATACAAAAGTTATTGATGACAATTATAATACAAAATATGTACATCCTTCGCCAGTGCCTTTAGAATTTACTTATGAAGATTTACTTTTTGGTAAACGAGAAGAAACCAGGATCTGTTCATTAATGGTAAATAACACAGCAGAAGTTAGAAGTATAGGTAAAGAACACTGGTATTTTGACACCTATGGTGCTGATGTTATATTTAAACTACATGCAACATTAAGCACAAGAAAAAAAATTTATGTTTTACCTGAAGTAATGGGTTGTTACCGCATACACGCTGGGGGTATTTGGAGTATGGCACTTCCAAGAATAAGGAAACGAAGGATGATTAATGATTTCAATTTAGTTATTAAAAAGTTCAGTTATTCGTCATTCCAGAAAAGAGAGTTATTGAAAATATACATGAAGCAATACTTTCTTTTTGATCTCAGAAGTTTTAAAATTGAAAATGCTTTTAAAACCATTGCAACCTTATTGTAAGGTTTGTCAAATTGATCAATAATATTTTAGAATCCAGAGAATACCTTTCCAACTCTAATTATAATCATTATGAGGGCTAAAAGAATATTTGATTTTATGGTGTCACTAATTGGAATAATGCTATTAATGCCAATTCTTCTTATTATCTCTTTATTGATTTGGATGGATTCAAAGGGGGATATATTTTATAAACAAACACGTGTTGGACTAAATAAAGTTGACTTTAAATTGTTAAAATTCAGAACCATGTTCTGCGGTGCTG
The DNA here is from genome assembly GCA_029202485.1 of Candidatus Pedobacter colombiensis. NCBI lineage: Bacteria > Pseudomonadati > Bacteroidota > Sphingobacteriia > Sphingobacteriales > Sphingobacteriaceae > Pedobacter > Candidatus Pedobacter colombiensis. The sequence goes on from CP119313.1 coordinate 2,133,564, forward strand.
AAAGCTCTGGTCTTTTAACTATTGGTGACCATGATAAGCGTATAACGCGAATAGGTTTTTGGCTCCGCAAGTATAAAATTGATGAGCTGCCCCAATTATTTAATATTTTAAAAGGGGATATGAGTTTTGTGGGGCCCAGACCAGAAGTAAATAAATATGTAGAGCTTTACGATTCGATACAGCAAAGGGTGCTTAGTGTTAAACCTGGGATTACCGATTGGGCTTCTATACAATTTGTAAACGAGCCACAGCTTTTAGCAAGCTCAAAAAACCCGGAAGTTTTTTATATAGAAAATATTATTCCGTATAAAATTATGCAAAATCTTAAATATATAGATCACAACAATTTATGGATTGATATAAAAATCATTTTGCTAACAATAAAAAGCATTGTTCTTAAACATAAATGATAAAAAATCGCTTTAAATATCAAATATGAAGAGCCTGAAAATTCTCGATTGGCCCCAAAAAAGATTTTATTCAGAAACACATCCATTTCACAAATGGAGTAGCCAATTAAAAGAGAGCGGAATAAAAGTAGAATTTTATTTTGACCATACTAACGAGGGTTTAAAAGATGCAGATTATTTGATTATACATTCCAGGTATTTTGAGGATGGCTGGCAAAATATCTTCAGGAGAACGGAAAAAAATGAAGAAGAGCTAATAAATTTTCTCATAGGAATTAAGAAAACTGTTGGAAAGCTGATTTGGTTTGATGCTGCTGACTCTACAGGATCCAGCGATTTTCCGATTATAGAATTTGTAGATATCTTTCTGAAAAAACAGATTCTAAAAAATATTGATTACTATGCTGAAGGAAGAAATTTACGTATCTGGTTAAATAACAATGATTTTGAAGAAACACTTAGTGGTTTTAAACAGTGTTCAAAAGATCAGCTATACAAAATAAAAGTTGGCTGGAACATTGGTTTAAATGATTACAGAACATACGGATATAAACTGACAAGGTTAAGTAATTATTTAAGCTATAATATTTATCCAAATAGATTCAGTGTAGTAGATAAGGAGAGAAAGTTTGATTTAATATTTCGCGGCACCACACATAATTCCGATGGTTTAGCTCAGGCAATTTCCTTTCAGAGAAACAAAGTAATAAGAATGTTTGATACACTGAATTTTCACACATTACGAGGCAATCCTGTCCCAAAAAACATATACTGGCAGGAGTTAAGGAATTCTAAGGTAAGTATCAGCCCTTTTGGCTGGGGAGAAATATGCTACCGTGATTTTGAAACGCTCATTTCCGGCTCCTTGTTAATAAAACCATCTATGGAACACCTGGAAACATATCCAAATATATACATACCGAATGAAACATATATTCCGGTGGGTTGGAATTTGAATGATTTGGAAGAGAAATTGGAAGATTTGATAAACAATTATAGTTCTTATAGACATGTAGCAGAAAATGCTCAGGAATTATATAAAACAACTATTAATAATGCCGAATTATTTGTGAATAGAATAAAACGGATGATTAATTAATCAAATAAATTAAGTATGAAATTTATTACTGTTGTATTTATGATTTTGTATTTGTATGCATTATCATTTGGAGTCTTTTTTACTGAATTCTTTAGAATTCCCGCTCCCATATTGTTTGGTTTTCCATTGGTATTTGTTTTTAAAGAAGTTGGGTCTTCTTTTATGTATGTCAAAGAAATTCTGATTTTTTCCCTTGCATTTTTCTTTTATTACATAGTAGGGGTGGATGACTATAAACTCTTCACTGTTAATATAACATCAATTCTCATTTGCGCACTTTATTTTAGCTATTTCGTTGGCCCAAATTCGGAGAGATTTAGGCTTTCTATTCTGATATTCTTTTCTCTGCTTGCATTTTCCGCAACTGTTATGGTACTTAATCATTTTAACGAGAGTTATATTAATAGCCTAAGAGGACTGTTAGCCGGTCAGGAAGTCATTCAAAGCCCCTCTGGTATAGCAGCTTATCAATTTACTTTTGGATATCAGTTGGCTGCCCTTACTCCCTTCATTTTTATTTATGCGTATTTATTTAAAAAAAGATGGCTAATTAAAGCTTTGGCACTATCAATTTGTCTCATTTTCATTTTTTTGGGTATGCAAAGGTCCGTGTTTGTCGGATTCATTGGTTCGGTCTTAATATTTTTGTTAATCTACTATAAGTATAAAGCTGTTTACATCATTGGTATAGCAGTACTTGCTAGCATACTATTATATACATATGTACTGAAAGATAGTTTTGATAGCAAAGGTAGGGGGGCTGAAAATATTATGGTTAAAAATGAGCAGGACGATGGTGAATATAACAGATCAATACTTCTTAAAGAGAATTTAAGAATCTATTCAGAATACCCCTATGGTCTTATATTTTATGGAAAAAACTGGGGCGACGTAATTTACCGTAATCAAGTATTTAGATCTGGGATTACCTCGCATAACGCTTATGTGATGTTTTTTACTTATCTAGGCCCATTTCTTGGTTTTGGACTTCTTATAGCCTTATATTATAAAATAATTGGAGCATTTAAAAGCATTCTTAATCATGCACGAGAAAAAAAATATGCTTTACTTATTTGTTTGATTCTCTCTTTTTTAGCAGTTACTATTAATTCTTTATCACATAATGCCTGGCTTTTAAGCGCAGATGGTCCAACGGTTTTTTTATTTTTTAGTATACTACATTATCTGAAAATTCAAAAGAATAATAAACATTTAGAAGAAACCGAAAATGTTAGGAATAATCACCCGGAAGTCCATATAAATTGGAAAATGAATGGTGAATTGGAAGATAGAATTTTAATATGAATCGCCGCAAAATGAAAAAAAAAATATTCTTTATAGTGGCTTCACTTGGAGCTGGTGGTTCAGAACGTGTTTTTTGGATTTTGTCGCAAGGATTTAATAAAAAACTCTATGATGTCAGCGTTGTGTTTTTAGATTCAAGTGATAAGTGTTTCTCTATGGATATAGAAGACGTTGATTTCATTGACCTCAAAACTTCAAAAGCATCTTTATCATTTTTTAAATTACTTAAATTAATCAAAAAAGAAAAACCGTTTGCTGTATTTTCTACTACAGATCACATAAATATTCTGGTTGCATTAGTTTCGTTATTTGTGACTATACCTAATCTGATCGCCAGGGCATCTAATATTCCTAAGCAAATGAGACATTTTGATGGGTTAAAAGCAAAATTCTGGAACCTTTTTACTCAATTTTCTTATAAAAAATTCCACGTGGTTGTATGTCAATCCAAAGAAATGAAAGAAGCGATTGCTGAGGAATTTGACATCCCCGATGAAAAACTTGTCATAATTCCAAATCCTGTTTTATATACAGGTTTTATTAAAGAAAAAATCACTTCATCTGTTCAAAAGAAATTGATAATTGTTGCGCGTTTGGCAAAGGAGAAGGGATTTGACCGCTTACTTAATATATTCAAAGAACTACCTGAAAATTATACCTTAACAATTGTTGGAGATGGACCATTAAGAACCGAAATCATTTCAAATGTAAAATCATTAAAGATTGAAAACCGGATTTTTTTTTCAGGTCAAATTACAGAGGTAAACAGTCTCATTACAAAACATGATCTTATGGTACTCAGTTCATTTACTGAAGGCTTCCCCAACGTTGTATTGGAGTCATTATCGGTGGGCATACCAGTGGTTACCTTTAGGGTTGGGGGCGTTTCTGGCCTTATCCGAAATGGCTTTAATGGTTTTATTGTAGAGCAGGACAACCTTGAGGACTTTAAAAGGCAGATTCTAAAAGCTTGCTCAAAAAAATGGGATTCTTTGGCTATAAAAGAAGATGTCTATCAAAAATGTGCTTTGGATAAGGTGGCTGTAAAATATGAGAACTTAATGGCTTAACTGATTATAGATATAACAAATAAAATTATGTGTGGTATATACGGATCGACTATTAAATACAGTGATGAGATTATTAAAGCTAAATTGGCTAAAATCAATTTCCGGGGACCTGATTATTCGGCATTTCAGCAATTTGAAGGCCTTGTACTTGGACACAATAGGTTATCTATAATAGATCTCGATCCCAGGTCTAATCAGCCATTTTCCTATCAACATCTTAAAATTGTTTTTAACGGTGAGATTTACAACTATCAAGATATTAAAACGAATCTACAAAAGAAAAGCTATCATTTTAATACCACATCAGATACAGAAGTTATCTGTGCTGCCTATTTGGAATATGGACCGGATTGTGTTAAACAATTTAATGGAATGTTTGCCTTTACCATTTATGATTCTATTAAGAAAGAGCTTTTTGGGGCAAGAGATAGATTTGGAAAGAAACCATTTTATTTTAATCATAAAGGGACGGATTTTGAGTTTGCAAGCCAGCCATCTCAAATTAACACCGGAAGGTATTTAACGGTAGATGAACAGGCTATTAATGAGTATTTTATATGGGGGTATATTCCGGAGCCCAGATCAATCTGGAAAGAAGTTAAAAAGCTTCCGGCAGGACACTGTTTTAAATATGATCTTTATACTGGTTCTTTAAAAATAGATAAATATTGGGACCTGGATTATAAATGGGATAATAAGTTTGAAGGCAGTTATTTGAATGCAAAAGAAAAATTAGGAGGGATATTGTATGATGCTGTTAAGATAAGAATGCAGTCGGATGTACCTTTAGGAGTGTTCCTTTCAGGAGGTATTGATTCTTCTTTAATAGCAGCTTTAGCTTCACAAATGGTGGGTCATGTTAAAACTTTCTCTATAAAATTTAATGAAAAAGGCTTTGATGAAAGCATATATGCTGAGAAAGTAGCTAAACATCTATCAACCGAACACCATGTTATCGAATGTAATTACGCCGAAGGCATTGAGCTTATTCATAATTACTCTAAATATTATGATGAGCCCTTTGCAGACTCTAGTGCAATACCTATGATGTTGTTAACCAAACATACTAAGAAACATGTAACGGTAGCATTGAGTGGCGATGCCGGCGATGAAGGATACCTTGGATATCACAGATATAAATGGATTAATACTATTCAGTCATTATTTAGATTTTCTCTGCCCTTCAGACAAACTATAGCCTCAGTGATTAATCTTTCTCCAAATTATCGTCATAAACTGATCGCTATGGGGATCTCCCTTAAAGATATAGAAACCTTATATGTTAAAATGCTGGGTGGCATGGAGAATTCCTGGGTGCTGGAAAAAGATCTGGGACTCAATAATCCCTTCATGCATATATTAACAAATCCAGCTAAACCACTATTGGAACGCATTTCTGATTTTGACATTAAAACATACCTGGTTGAAGACATCAATACTAAGGTAGATAGAGCTTCTATGGCTTTCTCTTTAGAGTCTAGATCTCCGCTTATGGATTACAGAATAATTGAATTTAGCAGAAGTTTGCCTAGTAGCTTTAAGTTTAATTACGGAACACAGAAGAAAATTATTAAAGACATTCTTTTTAACTCTGTACCTGCAAACTTTTTCAACAGGCCAAAAGCTGGTTTTACCATGCCACTTCAAGATTGGTTTAGGAATGAGTTAAAGGAATATGTTTTAGACCATCTTACTGTATCCGAATTAAAGAGTATTCCTGGTATAAATGTAAAAAGAACACAAGAAATTATTCAAGAGCATATGACCGGAAAATGGAACCGATCTCCTCAAATTTGGAAATTATTAGTGTTATCTCAATGGTTAAAAAAACAGAAAAACAAGTTAAGACCCGAAGCCATATTCGCTTAATTTCCTTTTATCGTTGTACTTTTTTGATTGTCATTTACATTTAAAAATATGTTTTAATTAAAAAAATGGAGTTCAGAAACCATTAAAAAAAACGAGACAGGAATAAAAATCAAAACTGAGAAAAATGATACTAAAACGAACATTAAGACAGATTTTGCCGGATTTTGTTAAATCTAACATCCGTACATTAATCAGGACAAAAGAATTAAAAGAATTCAATTTACTAAAAGGAGTAGATTGTTTCACAGAAAACTTAATGCCTAAGAAAAATACGTCTTTGTCTGATATTTTCAATTCGGATGAGATCCGAACATTTTGGGAAGAGTCAAAAAAAGAAATAGATATTTTTAATGTCCCTAATGGATCAGGAGGTGTGAATCCGGGTGACAGAAGAGCTATATATTATCTCATCAACAAGTTTAGGCCAACATCTGTTCTGGAGATTGGAACTCATATAGGGGCGTCTACTATTAATATTGCTGCCGCTCTTTTTAAAAACCAGAAAATGGATGGTAATCCTGTTAATTTTACTACCCTTGACATCCGGGATGTGAATTCGACTTCAGAAAAACCATGGATAGAATATGGGACTAAATATGCGCCCATTCAAATGATAAATGAGTTAAATTATGGGGAAATTGTGAGCTTTGTTACGGGTAATTCGTTAAAATACTTAGAAAATAGTCGGGAGAGATTTGACTTTATATTCCTTGATGGGGATCATTCGGCAGCGACCGTATATAAGGAAATTCCATTAGCGCTAAAATCACTCAAAAAAAATGGAATTATTTTGTTGCATGATTATTATCCCGATGGCAAACCTTTATGGTCTGATAACTTTACTATTTCAGGTCCTTATTTAGCTACCGAACGTCTTATTAAAGAAGGCGCTGATTTAGTTGTTTTACCTTTGGGTGCTTTACAATGGCCAACAAAATTTAATTCCAATATTACGAGTCTTGCATTATTAATGAGAAAAAATTAATCTATCCAATTATTTATGCTTTGTGTTAAAATTAAGGTCACACGTTTTTTAAACCGCAAAGTAGTTTGGTACAGTTCCAGACCTAGTATCTGGAACTGTTTAACTACTCTGTACAAGCAAAGTACTCATCGTAAACCTGTCTTAGGTTATAAACGAGAGAATTTTTTTACAAAAGTTGTAGATCTAGCTCAAGATGAAAACCAGTTGCTGGCAAGCTTTGAAAAAAATACGAGTTATGAAATCAGAAGAGCCGAAAAAGAACATATCACTACCTCTGTAGAACTGAACGTTGAGCATTTTAAAAATTTTTACAATCAGTTTGCAAAAATAAAAGGCCTGGGTCTCTTAAATAACAGCATCAACCATTACGATGAGAACTTAGTCATTACAAAGGCTGAATATGACGAAAAAGAAGTTGTGATGCATTCTTATATTATAGATAAGAGTTTAAAACGTGTAAGACTATTTCATTCAGCTTCCTTGTTCAGGAATGTAGCAGATTCTCAGACGCGAGCAATTATTGGCCGTGCTAACCGCCTGCTTCATTTCATGGACATGAAATATTTCAAAAAGCTAGGCTTTATAGAATATGATTTAGGAGGCTATGCCATGGATACCAAGGATGAAATACTTTGCCAGATCAATAAATTTAAAGATAGTTTTGGCGGAAAATTAAAATTGGAAAGTGATTACCTGCCTTACCCGATGGTGTTAATATCAAAAATTATATAAAGATCATTGCGATTCTGAAAATATTTCATAGAGCACTTACTGCATTAAAATTGGATATTATGTATACTCCCGTAAAAAACAAATCCACAATAAATCTGATTGCTAAATTGTTCACAGCTGATAAATGGAATATAGGTTATGTATGGCAGACCCCTGAAAGTCTGATTTCAAACAAAGGACTTCTCTCCAAAATATCATGGTTAAAAGAAGACAGATCAGATTATTCTGCTGATCCTTTTGCAATAAAAATAGGTAATGATGTTTATATCTATTACGAGGAGCTGAATTTTTGGGAGGGCAAAGGTAAAATTAGAGTAATTAAAAATTTTGACTTTAAAAATAAAGAAAAGGTGTCTGGGATTTTACCCGAAGGTATTCATTTGTCTTACCCGTATATTTTTAGAGAAGCATCAGATTTTTATTGCATACCAGAAACTTCTGAGGCCCTGGAAGTAGCTCTGTACAAGCTAAAACCAGAAGGTTGTACTCAGTTGCAAAAAAAAAGAGTTCTATTGGACGGTGCTGCCTATGTAGACAGTTCTTTAATATTTTATAAGGATAAGTATTGGATTTTTACCAGTATTTCACAAAAGAAGAATGAATTATATATTTTTTATGCAGATACATTAGATGGGGAGTTTACCGGACATGTTTCAAACCCAATAGCTGTGGAAAGTAAAGAATGTAGGGGAGCGGGAAACTTATTTATTGTTGACGGAGAACTTTACAGACCATCCCAAAATTCAAGCCGCCGTTACGGTGGGTCGATAATGATTAATAAAATCACCAGACTTACTGAAAACGCTTTTTCACAAAAAACTGAATTTGAATTATCTCCGGAAGCACCTTATAATATGGGACTACATACTATAAGTTTTGTGAATGACAGGATATTTTTGGATGGTAAAAGAAAAGTGTATTCTGCCATCATGCCTTTGAAAAAAATGGTAAGACGAATCCGTTCATAATAATTTTTAAAATGAATTCTCCTGCTCAAAAGTTACTATTTATTTCCATGTCCAATTATGCTGGCGGGGCAGAAAATATCTTACGTATGGCAGCGGCTGTAACGAATAATCCTTTAATTTTTCTCAAACGCTTATTTAATTCCCGTTTGCTTATACCTAAAGGACAAAGCGTACAATATTTAACAGAGGGGCCAATGTTGATTGGGTTTTTAATGCTTGTAAAAGCACTTTATCCTTACAGAAAGGGATATACAATTATAAGCACGCATCCTTATCTTAATTCATATTTAGGTTTGCTTAAACGTATAGGATACATAAAATCAAATTTGATTGTCCGTGAATGCACTTGCGTATTTACCCGTTACACCGGCGTTAAAAGATTAAGTTATCAGATTGCATATAAATTGGGTTATCCGGCAGTTAACTTAATCATATGTCAGACAGAAATAATGCGGAATCAACTGCTGAAACAAAATAAGTTTATTCCAAATGACAAAATCCTAATTAAAGAAAATCCGATTGACTTAAATCAGATATTAAAAAAAGCTGAGGAGCCTTTATATGAGAATCTTGAGGATTCAGATTTTATTTGCACTGCAGGACGCCTGATTCCTGAAAAGGGTTTTTCAATATTAATACGTGCATTTGCAAATATTGCAGGTCAGTATAAAAATTTAAAACTATTGATTTTAGGGGAAGGTCGTGAACGAGAGCGGCTTCATAATTTAATAAAAGAAACCGGTCTGGAGGGACGGGTAATTCTCAAAGGCCACATTGATAATCCCGTTTCTTATTTTAAAAAAGCAAAACTATGTGTTGTTTCTTCTATTATAGAGGGATTTCCTAATGTTTTACTTGAAATGATGGCCGTAAATGACGCTGTTATTTCTACACTTTGTGCAGGTGGTATTGACGATATTCCATCAATTATTAAAGTAGAGGTCAACAACATTCAGGCCTTGTCACAGGCCATAAAGGCACTTATAATAGACAGGGAAATAAATAAAGTGCCTGATAGAATGAAGTACCTGAAGAGTCGAACACCAAAAATCTTCATTAATTCTATTTTAAAAGAGGCAAAAAGAGTTAACTATCAATTTTGACGATAGTTCTATATTCATAAATCAACGCTTTAAATAATCTTAATTCATTATTAAACCTTAATCGTATGAAAATTTTAGTAACAGGCACCGCCGGATTTATTGGCTTTCACTTGGCAAACCGTTTATTAGAAAGAGGGGATGAAGTGATTGGGATGGATATAATTAACGATTACTATGATGTTAATTTAAAATACGCCCGTCTGGAAGAGAGTGGTATTTCTAAGGAGCTAATTGCATACAATACACCTGTAAAAAGTACAAAATACAACAACTACACATTTATTAAGCTGGACCTGACTGATAAAATAGGTCTGCATGATCTATTTAGTACTTATCATTTTGATGTTGTATGTAATTTAGCAGCGCAAGCCGGTGTACGATATAGTTTAACAAATCCTGAGGCTTATTTAGAGTCAAATATTCACGGATTTTTGAATATTCTGGAATGTTGCAGGTATGCAAAAATCAAACATTTATTGTATGCAAGCTCCTCAAGTGTTTATGGTTTAAATAAGAAAATGCCATTTTCTGTTAATAACAATGTTGATCATCCGATTTCTTTATATGCCGCATCTAAAAAAAGTAATGAGTTAATGGCACATGCTTATAGTCATCTTTTTAATTTACCAACTACAGCTTTAAGGTTTTTTACTGTTTATGGTCCCTGGGGTAGGCCTGATATGGCTTTATTTATTTTTGCGAAAGCCATAATGGAGGGCAAGCCAATAAGAGTTTTTAATAATGGAAATATGAGCAGGGATTTTACTTACATAGATGATATTGTTGAAGGCATAGTGGAGCTGGTAGATAAACCAGCAGTACATAATGCAATATGGAACGCCTTTGAGCCAGATCCAGCAAGTTCTAAAGCCCCATATAGTATATTTAATATAGGAAGGGGTGCGCCAGTAAGTCTTTTAGAGTTTATAAATGAAATAGAGCATAATATTGGTGTTATGGCCAATAAGGAATATCTACCAATGCAAGATGGTGACGTAGCAGACACTTGGGCTGATATCTCCAGATTAAAGGACGAATTAAACTATACGCCCAAAGTATCAGTAAAAGAGGGGGTACATAACTTTGTAGAATGGTATAAAATGTTCTATTGTTCAAATAAGGAGGTGAAAAAGCGCTCAAGAATTAAAACAGCCGATCAAAACGCCATATTTACTACCAGGATTTAACTTTTATTTTGTTGTGTAATGTCATTTTAATGTCATTTAATATTGATGTTTAATATTTGTGAATCTACTTCACACTAGTCATAACTGCTAAAAATCGGCTGTGATTTGCAAGTGTGGACATTTTTACCCATTTTGGGTACTTCTTACTCTTTCTATTCTGTAACTTTTAAGATACAATTTTTTTTTAGGCTCCCCGTTTAAAGGGGGTATTTAAAAAAGAATGTATTAATGGAAAGATTAAGAAAAAAATTAACAAGCGTACTTATGTTTGGGATACTACTATCCACAATTTTAATGTTTAGTCAGTGCAAGAAGGATGCTCCTGCAGTTCCTGATAACTTGTCTGGCAGTAATAATATTGAAAATACAACGGGGGCTGTATCCAGCACAACAGCAACGTCAATAGATGTATCAGGTGCCACTTCAGAAGGAGGATTTGCATATGCGGTTTACCGTGATTTTGGTACTACTGGAGATTCGAACGCTCAGCCAACTATTTCAAAACTAAGAGTTTTTGAAGATGGCAAAGAATTGGGCGCAGCACATTCTAAACATGCTGATATCAGCTCAATAGGTAAAGGTAAATTCAGCCATTGGGGAAATGGTTTAATATTCTCTGCATCTGATAATACAGATCCGAGAAAAAATGGCAGGAAATATACCTTCACAACAGGAGGAACTCCGACCGAGATATCGCCGGTGGTGCCTTCAACAGAAACGGCTTTAGATTTGTCTGCGCTTAGCGCAGAAGGAGGCTTTGCTTATGTGCTTTACCGCGATTTTGGAACTACCGGAGATTCTAATGCTCAACCAAGCATTTCAACATTAAGAATTTTTGAAGATGGCAAAGAACTTGGAGCAGCTCATTCTAAACATGCTGATATCAGTTCTATAGGTAAAGGTAAATTCAGTCATTGGGGAAACAGTTTAATATTCTCTGCATCTGATAATACAAATCCGAAGACAAATGGAAGGAAATATACTTTCACAACAGGATCCGCACCAACTAATCCAACTACACCGCCAGTAACACCTCCAGAAACAGTTACCCCTCCAACAACAGGTGGTGGCAGTGGAGTAGTCGCTACCGGTTTAATTGGTTATGCAGCAGTAAATGGAACAACAACTGGTGGTAAAGGTGGTTCAGAAATTACAGTATCAACTTTACAGGCATTAAAGAGTGCAGTAGGTTCAGATGGTCCAAAAATTATTTATGTATCAGGTGCGATTAAAGGAGCTGGAGATGATCCAATCTATGTGAAATCAAATAAATCAATCATTGGTTTATCTGGTGCATCAGTAGAAGGCGCATCGTTTATGGTATATACAGTTAGTAATATTATTGTTCAAAACCTTAAAATTAAAAATTATGTAACCAACGCTGGTATTCAGATAAAAGAAGGTGCACACCATATCTGGGTAGACCACTGTGAATTCTCAGCAGATCGTAATCATGGATGGGAATATTATGGTAAAGATATTAGTATAACCAGATATTCAGATTATGTTACGGTTTCCTGGAATAAATTCAGCAATAACAATCTATCAGTTTTGATTAGTGCAGGAATTAATGCAGAAATAGCATCTCAGGATATTGGTAAATTGCATGTTACACTTCACCATAATTTCTGGAACAATATTTCAGAAAGAGAACCAACAATGAATTATGGAAGTGTTCACTTGTTTAATAATTATCACTTAAACAATAGCGGATACTCAATCAGTGCTCGTGCTGGTGGAAATGTTCGTACCGATAATGAATATTTTGAAAATTGCGTTAAACCAATTTCAACAAACTTAGCGGGTGATCCTCCGGGATATATTAGTGGATCAGAAACAAATCTATATGTAAAATCAGGTAAAAATGATATTACTACACCACTTGCAAACTGGACACCAACTTATGAATATAAATCAGCCCTTAATGCAGCAGCAGATGTTCCATCTATTGTAACTAAAGGAGCCGGTGCAACATTATAATAAATAGAAATAAATAAAATATCTAACCACAAGGCCATCTGACTGTAAGTCAGGTGGCCTTGTGGTTTAACGACCTTTTTTATATCCGTTGTCATGACCGAAAACAGAAAGAAAGTATTGATTGCTTGTGATTCATCACGAACCTTGCTGGATTTTCGTGGTAAACTCATTGAGGAGCTCATTAAGAAAAATGATGTATACGTTTTTACTCCGAAAATTTCGCAACAGCATGTAAGGGAAAGACTAAAAATCATGAATGTTACTGTATATGAGAATGCGTTAAATGGGAGCAACGTTTCTATTTTTTCTGATCTTAAATATATTTTTAAGTTATATAATCTGATTAAAATAATTAAACCTGATATATTTTTCCCATATACATTTAAGCCTGTAATATATGGAACGATCTTAGCAAGACTATGTAAAATAAATTGTATTACACCCATGCTTACTGGCCTGGGTTACAACTTTACAGATAACGGCGCTAAGAAGAAATTGGTCAGTACAATAACTAAATTTTTATTGAAGTTTAGTTTAAGCGCAAACAAAAGAATTCGAGTCATTTTTCAGAACAAAGATGATTATAACAAATTATTGGAAACCAAAATCATTGGAGCAAAGCACCAGGCATTTGTCGTTAATGGTTCGGGTGTTGATTTAAGTCATTATGACTACTCTGAACCTAAAATTTCACAAATAAGCTTTTTGATGATATCCCGGTTAATCAATTCAAAGGGAGTTAAAGAGTTTTATGAAGCTGCTAAAATAGTACGCAGTAAATTTCCAGATGTAAAATTTAAACTCATTGGCTCATTTGATGACAATATAGATTCAATTACTACAGAGTTATATGCTGAAATTCAATCGGGCGACATTATAGAATACATTGGTCAGGTAGATGATGTCAGGTCATATATTAGGGATGCTTCAATTCTCGTATTACCTTCTTATTATGGGGAAGGCATACCTAGATGCATCTTAGAAGGTATGGCAATGGGAAGGGCAATTATTACCAGTAATTCTGTTGGATGCCGTGAAACTATAGATGCTTCACCATCAGGTATCAATGGTTTTTTAGTTCCAATAAAGAATATCCCAATCCTTGCCTCAAGGATGGAGTATTATATTAACCATACCAAGGATATTATTTTATATGGCATTAATGGAAGGAACTTTGCTAAAAAGAAATTTGATGTGAACCTGGTAAATTCCGAAATGCTTAAAATTATGAATGTTGGTTACTAGAAAGGTTATGATTGTGTAGTCTTAAAATTTTTCAATTGTATGGCATATCATTTAATCAATTTTAAACAGTCAGAAGAGTGGACTTCATATGTTAGTAATTCTGTTAGCTATGACTTTTATCACACCTGGCATTATCATTCTTTAGAGAATAGTGGTGAACCTTTTCTTTTTGTATACGAAGAAGCTGATATTTTTATTGCGCTTCCATTATTGAAAAGAAAAATTGCCAATTCAGATTTGTTTGATCTGACATCTGTTTATGGATATTCTGGTCCGATTTCTAATGTGAAATTCTCTGATATCGATGAGCAATTGCTTGAAAACTTTAAATCCTCTTTTTTAAGTTTTATGGAAGCTGGTCGATATGTTTGCGTTTTCTCTCGTCTCAATCCATTTATTGATCAAAGAATATTAATAGAAAAAATTGGGGGCGTAATGAATAATGGCAGAACGGTATATATGGATCTGTCTATTCCTATTGAGGAACAACGGGCAAAATATGAGAAAAAACTAAGGCAGCAAATTAGACAATTAAGAAAAATGCCTTATGATATCAGAGAAGCGAACAGCCAGGACGATATCAAATTATTCACAGTTATGTATACCGAAAACATGCTTAGACTGCGAGCCAAAGAGAGTTATTTTTATGATGAAGCATACTTTACAGAACTTATCAAAAGCAAAGAAGACTGTAAATTAATTGTAATCTATCATGGTGATGTGATGATTTGCGGGGCCGTCATAATGTGCGCTGGAAATGTAATCCGTAACCATTTATCTGCAACTTCTAATGCTTACGTAAATCAGTCGCCGAGTAAATTACTTACAGACGAGATTAGTATAATAGGAAGACAACTCGGAAAGAGATATTTTCACCTTGGAGGCGGCTTGGGTGGTCGGGAAGACTCATTGTTCAAATTTAAATCCTATTTCTCCTCTCTTTTTCTGGAAGATATCACTTGGGGATTTATATCAGATACATTTACCTACGACGACCTTGTTAAGGAACGAAACGATGATATCAAAGCTGATTACTTTCCCCTTTACCGCAGTCCCGCAGTATCCCATTAAATAAAAATATTCACATATCTTTTAAAAGATTGGAAATCAATTGAAGTTAAACCATTAAATCTTTATGCTTTGAAAAATAAATTTATTTATTCCGAAGCCACTATAAGTGATTTCGAGAATGCAATTGATCGGTTTGGTTGGGTCATTTATGAGAATGCCGTAGATGAAGGAATGATCAATAATATAATTAATGACCTGGAGCCTGCTTATCTATTGAGGAGAGATATTCAAATTAAAAATGGCATTGAAACTAATATGGAAGGTACACTGCATCACCTTTTGGAAAAAGGTAATTTTAGTATGCCTTTTTTAGAACAAATGTATTGTGATAAAGAAATGAGACATTTTCTGAAAGGTAATTATATCTTAAATGGGATAAGTGGTGTCCTGAATTTTAAAAATTTTAAAGCTTATGTTCATAACGTTCACCGGGACATTAGGAGTTTTACAGATGATTTTAAAATTGCAATCCAAATGATTGTATTATTGGACGATTATACCCTTGATAATGGAGCAACTTATTTTCTTTCTGGATCACATAGACAAGAAAATAAACCTGAAGATGACTTTTTTTACGAGCACGCCGACAGAGCTATTGCAAAGAAAGGAAGCATTATTTTATTTGATTCCAATATTTGGCATGCTGCAGGAAATAATAATACTGATGGCCCAAGGCGGGCATTAACGCTTACTTTTACAAGACCTTTCTTCAAGCCTCAATTTGATTTTCCAAGATTTTTAGGTTACGAGTTTGGCGAAGGGTTAAATAATCACCTACGGCAAGTAATAGGGTATAACGCTCGTATTTCAGCAAATCTTCAGGAATTTTACCAACCGCCGCATTTAAGAATGTATCAGCCTGGTCAGGGTTAGTTGAAGCCATTAAATAAATGATCTTTTAAATAATATATTATGAATGAGTCTGTCTACTTAAGACCATTGAGTTTAGAGGATGCGAAAACTTCTTATCAATGGCGTAAAGATCCTGACATATGGGTTTATACAGAATTTAAGCCTAGCGCTGATTTTACTTTGGAGCAAGAAACTGAATGGCTTCGTACTAAATTAAATAAAGAGAATGATAGCCGATTTGCGATTTGTTTACATGGTACAGATCAATACATTGGTAATGTGCAATTAATAGATTTGAAGGATTCTAAGGGCGAATTTCATCTGTTTATAGGGGAAAAACAATTGTGGGGAAGGGGAATAGGAAAGTCGGCCACTAAACTAATTCTCAAGTTCGGGTTTTCTGAAAAAAAGCTTGAAAGTGTTTTTCTTTTTGCACATGAAGATAATACTCCAGCACTTTCCATTTATGAAAAGTTGGGATTTGTTACTGTTAGTAAGCACAATAATCAACTCAAAATGGTACTGACAAAGCACATGTTCACAACGGATAATTAGCTTGTTGTTTTGTTTATTATTTAAATTAAAATTTCGTGTTGTTATGAGGAAATTAATTAGTATTCTTAACAAGAAGCAATGGATAGCCTATGTAAAAGGTTGTGCGGAATATGATTTTTATCATACCTGGCACTATCATTCTATGGATGAAGGAGGCGATCCTTTTCTTTTTATTTATGAGGAGGGAAAGGACTATATCGCATTTCCATTATTGAAAAGGGAAATATCAGGCTCTCATTTTTCCGACCTTGCATCAGTGTATGGATATCCGGGACCGATATCGAATCGAAAGTTCGAAGATATTGATGAAGATCTGATGAATAATTTTAAAGAATCATTTTTGGATTTTTTGGAGAAGGAGGGTAATGTTTCAGTCTTTTCAAGATTAAATCCATTCTTTAATCAAAACTTGTTAATCGAGAGGTTTGGGGGGATTTATAAAAATGGAAGAACTGTAGTTATAGATCTAACCACAACTATTGAAGAACAACGTAAAAAATACAGGAAAACCACTTTACACAATATAAAGAAGGCCTGGAGCTATGACTATATTATAAAGGAAGGTAAAAACCCTGAGGATATCGATTTGTTTTTTGATATCTACACGGAAAATATGGCACGGATTGGTGCAAAAGAGCAGTATTTTTTTAATAAAAAATACTTCATTGACCTTGTTAATAATGATGAATTTGATTGCAGACTTTTGCTTGTTTATTTTCACAATAAGGTAATTTGTGGGAGTATTATTACATGTACCTGTGGCATTATGCAAAGTCACTTAATAGCTACTTCATCTAAATACCTTTCCACTTCTCCAGCTAAATTTTTAACAGATCAAATTAGTATTCTGGGGCGGGAATTGGGAATGAAATACTTTCATCTTGGTGGCGGTTATGGCTTTAAAGAGGATACGTTATTTAAATGGAAAACAGGTTTCTCGGATTTGTTTTTGGAATATAAAAGCTGGCGTTATATTACCAACAAATCTGTCTATCATTATCTGGTTAATAAAATTGGAATCGATAAGGATTCTAATATTGATTTCTTTCCTCTTTATCGTGCAGTAGTTAAAATTTTAACCTGCGGCTATTTTGAGTTTATATTTTAAATTTTTAATATTATGAAAAAGCTAATGTTCGGCGATAAAACGTATTCGCGTTGGTTGATTTTGATGATTGATCAAGTTATTATATCCTGGACACTTTTTATGTCTTTCTTGTTAATTAATAAGTTTGAATATCGACAGCTGTTTTATTCAAATACCTTTATTTATATAGCGCTATATAGCTTAATTTCTGTTTGTGTATTCATGAGAATGCGCATACATACAGGTATCATTAGATATTCCAATACTCTGGATATTATTCGAATATTTATGGCAGTATTGTTAACTAATTTTGCCTTTACCATCATCTGCAATGTATGCTTAGCGTTAGGCTTCGAGATACCGTCTAAATCGGTTCCCGAGGTATTGATTATGAACTTTTTTGTATCATCATCGCTCTTAATTATTTTAAGAGTTCTTGTAAAAAGCTTATTTGTTTATATAAGCGCCCTGGAGCCTACAGATAAGAAAGAGAATATTTTAATATATGGCTCGGGTAGTGATTCAATTTTAGTAAAAAAAGCTTTAGAAGGTAGTCAGGGCAATGCATTAAATGTAATCGCTTTTGTGGATGATAAGGAAGACAAGCTAAACAAGCAAATCGAACAAAAAAAAGTGTATCATTCTAATTCAATAGAAACCTTACGAGATAAGTTCAATATCAGTAAAGTACTTTTTGTAAGTGATGATTTAAACATAAATGGCAAAAAAAGTACTTTAGATAAATGCATTGAATTAGGTATTAAAGTGGTTACTGTACCACAATCTAATAAATGGTTGTATGGCAAATTAACGGCAAATCAAATTAAAGATTTAAAAATAGAAGATTTATTAGAAAGAGAGCCCATTGTACTTACTACAAATAATATTTTGAGGGAAATAGGGGGAAAACGGATTTTAATTACTGGGGCGGCAGGTTCAATAGGATCGGAAATCGTCCGTCAAATTGTAAACTTTAATCCGGAGTTTGTTGTTCTGTGTGATCAGGCCGAAACCCCTCTGCACGATTTGCAGTTAGAGATTGAAGACAATTTTTCTCATGCAAAAACACATATAGTGATGGCTAACATTCAGAACAAGTGCCGAATGAAAGCTATTTTTGATGAATATCACCCCCAAATCATTTTTCATGCAGCGGCATATAAACATGTGCCAATGATGGAGAACAACCCTTCAGAAGCCATATTGACCAATGTATTTGGAACAAAAAACATATCAGATTTAGCTATAGAGTCAGGTGTAGAAAAGTTTATAATGGTTTCTACAGATAAAGCCGTACGGCCCACAAATATAATGGGTGCATCTAAACGTCTGGCCGAAATGTACATTCAATCATTAAACAATGAAAAGACTTTAACCATATCCAGTGATAAAGTAGATTCAATAGATAACAAAGTGGAATGCAAGACTAAATTTATTACCACCAGATTTGGCAATGTATTAGGCTCTAATGGCTCGGTAATACCTCGATTTAAAGCACAAATAGAGCGGGGTGGACCTATTACAGTTACACATCCAGAAATAACAAGATATTTTATGACTATTCCTGAATCAGTGCAATTGGTATTACAAGCCGGAGCCATGGGAAATGGGGGAGAGATCTATATCTTTGACATGGGGGAACCCGTTAAAATAGTTGATTTAGCAAGAAATATGATCAAACTAGCGGGCTTGTGTCCTGAGAAGGATATTAAGATTATGTTTACAGGATTAAGGCCTGGAGAGAAGTTGTACGAAGAATTACTACTTGTTGAAGAACAAACAATCGCTACTTATCACCCAAAAATTAAAATATCCAAAACAATTAGTCATAGCATTCGTTATGTTCAGGAAGTAATTGATGAATTGCTATCTCTTAATAACCTAAACAACGATTATGCTATGGTTAAGAAGATGAAAGAAATAATACCCGATTATAAAAGTAAGAACTCGAGATATGAAGAAATAGACTATTACCTCATCAATTAACTCAAAAGATTCATCCCAGTAAATTCTAATATCGTCAATTTATGAACTAAATTAATTTTTGTTATGGATTTAAATGTAGGTAAAGTAATTGAGCGTGTTGTTAGGAGAGATCATATGGGGATAAGTGCGCTATCAAGAAAATTACATGTGAGTAGAAGAACCATATACAATTGGTTCGATCAGGAATCTTTAAGTTTTGAGATTATCTGTAAGATTGGAAATGCCATTAAGTATGACTTTTCAAAGGAATTTCCGGATGATTTTGCTCGTGTTGACAACGAAATAACAAGCAATATGAATCATTTTAAGAATGGAGAGGACAATTCGACTGAATCATTCCCAGTCAATTACTGGATGAACAAGTATATCAAACTACTCGAAAAATACAATGAACTATTGAGCCATAAATTTCCTATTTGATTTACAGAGCGCACTTTTTGCCTTACACAACACAAAAAAAGGGATGTATCATGCATGACCCCCTAAATTCTAAGACACCGCTAAGTTGAAAATCCAGGTTATATTATTATCTTTCCAACCTTAACGACGTAGCAAAATATACACAAAAAAAGCTTTAAGGCCAGCCCAATTGAAGGGACTGGCCTTAAAGCTTTTTTTGTGTATATTTTTATGTCAAAGTTATTCAACGTGTGCTAATTGCTGCAGTTTGCTGTTTTTAAGTTGCAATTGTACTGCGCTGATCACGGCATCAATAACATAATCGGTATCCTCATTTGTTAAATTAGGATAAATAGGTAATGAGATCTCGCAAGCATATTGCTTATAGCTGTTTGGATAGTCCGAAATATTGTAGCCTGTCTGCTTAAAGTAAGTCAACATGGGCATAGGGATAAAATGAACATTTACAATGACCCCATGTGTAACGATCTCTTCAATAATTTGATCTCTTTGTGCTTCCGTAATATTCTTTATACGTAACGGAAAAATATGATAGGAACTCTCTCTGGTAAAATCTTCCAGCGATGGTGGAATAAACCAACTATAGCTGCTAAAAACATCGCAATATTTTGAGGCAATGGTTTTACGTGCAGGTAATAAAACACTTTTGTATTGTTTTAGCTGGGCCAAACCTATTGCTGCACAAATATCTGGCATATTGATTTTTAACCCTTCATATAAAATATCGTACTTCCAGTTCCCACCTTTCGATTTGGTATAAGCGTCTTTATTCTGGCCATTCAATGAGAATATCTTTAAGAAATTATACTCTTCTTCACAATCAAAATTACCAGGTAAATTCAGGCATATGCAGCCGCCTTCTGCCGTAGTAATATTTTTTACGGCGTGGAAAGAGAATATTGTAATATCACTACATATTGCTGCAGAATGCCCCATGTACGTTGCGCCAATGGAATGGGCCGCATCTGAAATTAAAAGTATTCGACCTAATTTTCTTTGTTTTTCTGATTCGGGAACAAATAAACTTCTAACTCTGGGGCTTTTAAGCAAAGCTTTGATCATATTGTAATCACATGGCCAACCAGCAATATCAACAGCAATTACTGCCTTTGTTTTTGAGGTAATTGCCTGTTTTATGCGCTGCGGATCTATAGTTAGATCATCCGATATATCTACCATTACTGGAGTGGCACCACAATGCAATACACATAAAGCAGTAGCACAGTAAGAATAGGCAGGTATAATAACTTCATCACCTTCCTTTACCCCAAACCATTTTAACATCATGATTGCTCCAGAAGTCCATGAGTTTACACAGACCACAGATTTAGACGTTGTTAAACGAGCAATCTCCTTCTCTAACTCTTTTACCTTCGGTCCAGAAGTAATCCAACCGGATTTTAGTGTGTCCATTACCTCATTAATTACATTTTGGTCAATAAACGGTGGTGAAAATGAAATGTTCATATTCTTATATTTAAAAGTAAATACAATTTTAAGATGCCAGAATTGTTGTTGGGATGCTTTTATGTGCTTTGTAAGACTAGCTTTTCCCATTTTCCAGAAGTGTTCTTCGCAGAATTGGCATAATTAATCAGTTTTGCGTTATTGGCTATTCTTGCTTTAAGTGTCGAATCTTCTAACGCGCGATTTATCGCTTCAGCTAAATGAGTAGGGCTATTTGCTTTAACAAGCAATCCATTTTTTTCATGCTCAATAATATCTGATGGCCCAAATTCACAGTCAGTAGCTACACAGGCACAGCCTAAACTCATGGCTTCGACCAATACATTAGGGTAGCCTTCAATCCTTGAAGAAAGTACAAACAATTGAGCTTGTTTATAATAATCCTGTAAGTTTGATTTAAAGCCTATTAATTTTACCCGGTGCGCTAAGTTCAAATCTTGGATCTGATCTTCAAGTTTTTTACGATCACAACCTTCTCCGGATATTAGTAGATCAACATCCTCACGTTGCACACTTTTGAATGCAGTAATAAGTAGGTCAAATCCCTTAAATTCGTCTAACCTACCAACTGCAAGGATGAATTTTCTTTTGTGTACATCTATAGCTTCTGAGGAGGTAAATTGATTTATAGGATTATTGATGACCTCAAAATTCTTTAGGTTTCTAAATGATTTGTTCTTTCTGAAACAGGGAATCATACCCTTTGAAGGTACAACAATCATTTTTGCTTTATTATAGATATGATAGGACAACCATCTAAGAGCGTAATTAAATTTATTTACCGTATCATCTGGTGTTGTTCGTTCTGAAACTATATACGGTATACCGAGGATGTTACAAGTAATACCTGTCCATAAATTAGCAGTGGTCATAAATGATATGATCATTTTCGGCCTGTATCTTACTAGTAAAGTAAGCAGTTTAAAGAAGGTTAAACCGCTGTACCATATCCTAAATAGGAAGTTTGATTTCCGTTCTGTATCTACTAATGTATAAACTTTTATTTCCGGTGCGAGATAGTAGGCAGGAGTAGTATGATTCAGACAAATTATGCTTACGTCAAAGCTGCGGTTATTAAAATAGTTGCATAAATTGGAAATTACCCTTTCTGCACCGCCGCCATTAAGTGTATTAATTATAAAGAATAATTTTTTGCGCATGGGTTCTCATGATATATGGTAAGTCCGCTTACTTAGGGATATAAGAGTGACCGTTATTTACTGTTGCAAGCTTATTGGCTATTAGCCTATCAAAATTACCTATAACCTTAGGTTTTACTTTCTGGTTGTTTTGCACCCTTAGTATAATACGGCAAATTAAATCCAGATCTGAAACAGTTAAGGTGTGATAAAGTGGCAGACAAACTATCCTTCTTGATACGTCATTGCATATAGGCATAACTGAATTCTCTACATATGGTAATGTAGAAAGTGAAGGGTAGAAGTACCTTCTGCAATATATCTTATTTAGTTCCAGCTCCGTCAGGCATTTCAACATAAGTTCTTCAGAGTCAAACAGAACCGGAAAGTAAGCATAATTGTAATCCTTACTTGTGTTTAATTTTGGGAATTTTGCTTTTAAATCCTTTAGCTTGTCGAAATAATGCAATGACAGACTTTTTCTTTTCTCTAATATTTCATCTACAGATTCCAGGTTGCATAAGCCCATTGCTGCATGGAATTCGCAGTTTTTTCCATTAACACCAAGACCAGAATAGGTTTCAGGTCCACTGTGTCCAAAATTGCGCATACTTGCCATTTCCTTTAATAAATTCGGGTCCTTGGTAAATACTGCACCGCCTTCAATAGTATGAAATAATTTGGTTGCATGAAAGCTCGTTGTACTGATATCCCCATATTCAAAAATCGATTTATTTTTATAGGAGGTACCAAAACAATGCGCACCATCATAAATTACTTTTAATCCGTGTTTTTCGGCTATTTCCTGGATCATATCTATATCGCATGGATTTCCATAAACATGCGTAGCAAGTATAGCAGAAGTACGCGGGGTAATAGCCGCTTCAATTTTTGAAGGATCAATGTTAAATGTTTCATTGTCTATGTCAACATACACAGGCTTACAACCTTCCCAAACAATACTACTTGTAGTCGCGACATAAGAAAATGGAGTGGTGATGATTTCGCCCGTAAGTTGTAAAGCTTTAATGGCCAATTGCAATGCAAAAGTGCCATTACAAACATATAGTAAATGTTTTATATCTAAGTATTCCTTAAGTTTTAACTCAAAGTCATTTAACAATGGACCATTGTTTGTGAGCCATTGTCGCTCCCAAATACTATTAATATACGCTCTAAAATCCTCTTCCTTAGGAAGAAATGGTTTGGTTACAGGAATCATTTGTTTAAGATTAAATGTTTAAAATCTGTTAGGGACGTAAGCTGAGCTATATTGCCATATTCAACATTACGTCAGCAAGGGGGACGTTTGATACCAGCGCACAATTCAGATGATCAAAAACCATTAAAACAGTTTTACCATGTACTTTGATAACCGTTCCTTCCTGATTGTAAAAAATGCCGCTTTTAATACGGATGCGGTCGCCATGATTTATTTCTTGCGAATTGATGATCTCATAATCAGAATGTGTGTTTATAAGATTTTCAATTCTCTCTATAACACTATCTCTAATTACAGCTGGTTTTCCCATATAATAGATGAAATTCAGGACCCCTAAAGTCTGCCTCACTTTATACTCCTCACGTTCACTAACCCACACAAACACATACCCACTAAAGAGGGGCAAATCAACAATTTTCTTTCTATCTGCCCATTGATTGGTCACCTGTTTAATCGGGCAGTAAGATTTTATATCTTGTTCTTTTAATAACTTGTCTACCTTTTTTTCCCATCTCGGACGGGTGTAAACAACTAACCAGCGTCTGGTCCATGGGTGTCTGGAGCCGAATTGATTTTCCATATAAGAATTTTTAGATTACAAAGGCTATTGTAAGAAATTGTCCAACATGCACAGCTTCGCTACATCACTTACATGACAGTTTTATTCACAAATTAATAAGGGACGATTTTTGTTAATTCTTTGATATTTCCAGGCTTAGGCCGTATCCATATCCACCATATCCATAGGTTGTATTATTATTAATTTTTGCATCATTAAAAACTACCATTGGGTTATTTAGTTTTTTATAATAGAGGATATCTTTCAATATATTAAGTTGCAATTTATCAGTGTAATTATAGCGTACAAGATATATACTCAAATCTGTGTATTTAGATAAGCTAAACGCATCCGCAACCTGTCCAACAGGAGCAGTGTCAATAATCACATAATCAAATCTTTCCTTCAATTCTTCCAACATTTGTCCAATTTTGGGATGCATCATCAATTCGGCAGGGTTTCCAGGTACAGGGCCGCAGTCAATTAGCAACAAATTATGGTATTTTCTGGAGTTTAAAAGGAGTTCATCAATGGTGATGTCATCTCTTAATAAATAATCTGTAATGCCAATCTTTGAACTCAAATGCATTTTTTGAAGTAATTGTGGCTCCCGCATATCAAACTCGAGCAAAACAACTTTTTTGTTTACCGATGCTAAAGTCATACCCAGATTAATAGAGAAAAAGGTCTTTCCTTCTGACTTCATGCAGGAGGTGACCAATATAACCTGATCAGGTAGCCCAGAGTTCATAAAATGCAGGTTGCTTCTTATGTATCTAAACAATTCTGACATTGTAGACCTGCTATTTTGTTCAATTACCACTGGTTCATGCTTTTCAAGATGGTTTAATACCCCTAAAACGGGCACTCCTGTAATCAATTCGATATCTTTTACATCTACGATCTTATTATTCATGGTCGACCGACCATAAATTACAATTCCTGGTATAAAGCAGCCTAAAATACCAGCTATAAGGTAGATTAATTGAGTTTTGGGTGATACAGGTGCGCTGTTATAAGCTGGTTTATCAACTATTTGAGAAGTTGGTGCAGTTCCTGAAAGTAAAAGGGTTGTTTCTTCTCTTTTTTGTAGTAGATAATTGTATAAATTCGCTTTTACACTTTGTTCCCTACTTCTTTCTTGTATTCCCCGCTCTACTTTAGGCACCAAATGAGTTTTATAATTTAAATTAGAAGTCGTTGCCTGCAAATTGTTCCTTTCAAGTGTTAAGGCGCTTTTTATATTTTGAAGATTTTCGCGAATATTTGATTTTAAACTGATGAGTTGAGCTGTCAGGTTCTCTACCAGTGGATTAGCTTCTTCAGAAGTGCGTAACATGCGACTCCTTTCCTGTTGTATTGCATTATACTTACTGGTTAATTCGTTTAAAGTGGAGTTGTTTATGGTCAATGAGCTGGGAACCAGATTTAGACTATTGTTATTGAGATATTTTTCAAGAGATGCCAGGACATTAAGTTGTACGTTTGCCGAAGAAAGCAATTGATGATATTCACTTGATTTTGCAATGTTTGTTTGCGCATCCATGTTTAAATCTGTGATCAAATTGTTTTGTTTGTAGTTCTCTACATCCTGTTCAACGTTAGTTAAATCGTTGTTTAGGTATTTCAATCTTTTATCTATGAAATTGACTGTGTTTATTGCTGTAGCATTTTTTTTAATTAGATTTTCCTTATTGTAGGTGTCGATAAGGTAAGTGAGTATGTCTATACCTCTTTGGGGTACATTATCATTAAGACTTATTATAATTGTACTCGCATCTTTTTCAATGGCCGCAATTTTTAAACCACCTAAGCTATACGATTCTGCCATTAGGTCCAAATTTTTAAACTTCACAGTAATAGGCTTAGCATTTTTTTTAATGGCAGGTCCTTTACTGACAACTATTTTATAACCTGGCTTCTGAATTAGCACTTCATATGGCATTGTAAATTTTTGGCCTTTATCTGTTAAAATAAATTGATGGTCATTTAACGGACTTATTTCTAATGAATTTTTATAGCCCGTAGCATTCACTTCAATCACCTTAACTTTAATAGGCAAGTTATTACCGTATAATTCTTTGTCCCTCAGGGTGCCTTTTTGGAAATAGGCTACATCCAGAGAAAGTGCTTTTATCGTTTCATAAATAAGCTCTCTGGACCGTAAGGCTTCCATTTCATTGTATGCCTTTTTATCTGTTTTAAACATGTTAAGATCACTAAATGCAGTCCCTTTTTGAACACCATCACTATTTCTATCGTCCTGTACATATAAAGTACTGCTTACTTTATATTGAGGCGTTGTAGTTTGCAGGTACAAAAAGGCCCCTAACAAGCACAGCGCTATACATAGTAAGAAGATATACCATTTTTTTATAAAAATCTGTAAAATGGCCTTATAACTTTCTACTGTTTCCGTATTCTGATAGGCTGAAGAGTTCATGTGTTTGCAATTAAAATTCAACGTATTATCTTATAAATAATGCTGTTAGTACTACAACGACGGCAGATATTGCAGTAGTTATGATAGGTACAGCGCGGACATTAGGATTGTATTCTTTCTCTTTTGATTTGTCGGGCTCAACATATACAATGTCATTCTGCTTTAACCGAAAAAATGGCGAGCTATATGTATTTTTATCATTGAGATTGAGTCTGGTCATTTGGCGTACTCCATTATTTTCCCTGATCACCAGAACATTTTCTCTTTTGCCATATACGGTCATGTCACCAGCCATACCTAATGCTTCTAATAAATTGACCTGATCCCCCGGGACAGTTAGTGAGGCAGGATGGTTTACTTCTCCAATTACAGTGATTTTGAAATTAACCAGTTCAAGATCTACTACGGGATTTTTAATCTGTTTTTTAAGCTCCATTGTAATTAAGTTTTGGGCCTGTTCAATAGTTAGTCCTTCAACCTTTAAATCACCCAGTAATGGTAAAGTGATCATTCCATTATTGTTTATTCTAAATACCGCCTTACCAGCTGTGGTAGTATTGGTGGAGTTAGTAAATAAAGCGTTATACTCTGCATTCAAGCTTGTCAACGACATGCTTAACTGATCGTTTTTCTGGAGCTTAAGCTCAGGTATGTTTTCTATTTGGCTGCTGGAAACATCAGTGAAGTTACTGAAGTAAACAAGATTTCTGTGTGGAGCGCAGGCCATTAAGACCATTGATATTGACAAAGCAAAGCATAGGTTTTTCATTTTGTTCAAGGCTAGAATTTCAAAAATGATAATCTTTAATTTGTTTAATAAAGTTATAGAAATAATAAACCAGCATACCCGGGGTTAGCTATGTTGTATTTTAAATTGTAAATGTTTACACTAAATTTTACGAAAAAGAATGTTAATTTGTTAACAGGTTTTACAAGGTTGACAACTGTATGGATTCAATGTTTACACATTTTCCGTTATCCTCCATTCTTGATAACGATTTTTATAAGATTACTATGCAACAAGGAGTTATTCGTCTATTCCCAGCTGCAAAGGCACGTTATCAATTTATAAACCGGGGTAACCATACATTTCCTACAGGATTCGCTACAGCTTTACGTAATGCTGTAGATAACATGGCCTTATTAAAACTGAGTAATGATGAGAAACGATTCCTTCAACTTAATTGTCCATATCTCGACCCGGTATACCTTGATTTTCTCGAAGGTTATCGGTTCAACCCCGGCGAAGTACACATAGCTCAGGAGGGAGATCAGTTGAAAGTAAGTATTGAAGGTTTATGGTATCGTACGATTTTATGGGAAGTACCTTTAATGTCTATTATATGCGAGTTGTATTATATTTTGGGTAAAGCAAAAAGGATTAGCGACAAGGATATAATTGATATAACCAGACATAAAATAGAAAGCTATAGAGATTTGGGGGTAACAGTGGCAGAATTTGGTACACGTCGAAGATATTCTTACCAGGTGCAGCGTTTAGTATTACAATCGTTAAGTAAATATGGCGCAGGCGCTTTTATTGGAACAAGTAATGTACACATGGCCATGCTCCATCAGACAAAACCAATTGGTACACATGCACACGAATGGTTTATGTTCCATGCCGCACAGTATGGCTTTAAAATGGCCAATGCGATGGGATTGGAGCATTGGGTTCAGGTTTACCGTGGCGATCTGGGGATTGCCCTGTCAGACACTTACACTACAGATGTATTTTTCAACCAGTTTGATAAGATGTTCTCTAAGCTATTTGATGGGGTAAGGCACGACAGTAGAGATCCAATTGTGTTTGCCAATAAGGTAATAGCTCATTATCAAAGAATGGGAATTGATCCAAAATCTAAGACTATTATTTTCTCTGACGCCTTGGACTATGATAAAGTAGTCCGGATTGCTGTTCATTGCCGGGATAAGATTGGTATGTCTTTTGGCATAGGTACTAATTTTACAAATGATGCTGGACCCGAACCTATGAATATTGTGATTAAAATGACTGAAGCACATCCAAAGGATGGGGAGTGGACGGAGGTCGTTAAATTGTCAGATGAACAAGGAAAATACACTGGGAATGTGGAGATGATCCAACTTGCTAAAATTATTCTAGGCATCAGTTGAACACTTTTAGGGGCTTTTTTAAAGAATTGTAATTGATAATAAGTAGCTTACAATTGAGTGTTAGTTTTTTTGAAAAAATATTTAGTAGAATAAATTAATAATCCTATCTTTGCACCCTCATCAAACAAGATGATGATTCCGTAGCTCAGCTGGTAGAGCATTACACTTTTAATGTAGTGGTCCTGGGTTCGAATCCCAGCGGGATCACAAAAGGCGCACTAAGTTGCGCCTTTTTGCATTTAATGGCATTTTAAATGCTGTTTTTCATAAAAAATCAATCATTTTGTTTCATTTCAAATCATCCTATCTGGTGGTCATTCTGGTGGTCATTTTAAAATCATAAATTTGACCACCAGACAGAAATTGTTTGAGGCGTGAGTATAGATAAGAATTGTCGTTAATTATTTAATTATCAACATTTTAAAGTGCAGAAAGATGAAAATCAAACATGAAATCGAACTCCTTCCGTGGGTTCACAAGAGTAAAAAAAGGAGCCATGGAAAGGCTCCTATGTTTATCAGGGTCACTTTTGGCGGTTGTCAAACTGAAGTTTCTTTAAAGAGCGTCATTGATCCTGATAATTGGGATGTAAAAAACAAGCTTGCAAGTAAACAGGAAGAAGACTTTCGAAAGATCAATGAAAAAATACAAAGTAGCAAAGTTGATCTGATAAGAATTTATGATGCACTATGGCATCAATTTGATAGTGTGACTCCTGAGATGGTAAAAAGAGTTTACCAAGGAAAATCTGCAATTGAAGATAAAAAGACTATTGTAATGCCTGACAAACAGCATCAGACACTATTGATGGTATTTGATGAATTTATTGCCCGAATTGCGAAAAAGGTTCAGGTCAAAGAAGCTTCTCCTGGTACTCTCCGTCATTGGAAGAGCACAATGAAAAAAGTTGTGGCATTCCTCCAACACCGACACAAGAAAGCTGATATAGCATTTGCAGACATTGAGCCGATGTTTGCTGATGAAATGTATGACTACCTTACTTTAGATATTGAAAAATGCTTATCTGAGCTAACGGCTAAAAAACAGATCAAGAAAATTAAGCAGATCATTAAGCTAGGTGTTAAGAAGAAACTAATTACTCACAATCCCATTGCCGATTTCGTATGTGGTGGTGATCAGCTGGATATTCCACCGCTTGAACTTCACGAGGTTATTTCTATTTACAATAAAGATTTTGGAATTGCCCGTTTAAATGAAGTTCGTGATTGCTATGTATTCCAATGTTTTACAGGATTCGCCTTTCAGGATATATATGACTTATCCCCTTGCAACATTGTACTAGTTGGCAACAAAAAAGAAAGATGGTTGATTAAAGACAGAGGAAAAACAGGAGTTTCGGAAATGGTGCCAATCTTACCAGTAATCGATCAATTGATTGAGAAATATAAGAATCACCCAAAATGTAGATTGAGAAATGCTTTAATGCCTGTTGATTCTAACGTCAGATATAATGGTTATTTAAAGGAGATTGGTGTTATATGTAATATCAACAGGGAATTGAATACACACCTTGCACGTCATACCTTTGCCGATATTATCCTTAATCTTGGTGTACCATTAGAAGATGTCAGCAAGATGCTTGGTCATAAAAGCGTACGTACTACACAACGTTATTGCAGGGTTCGTAAACAGAGAATCAGTGAAAACATGCAAATAGCGCGGCAGAAATTATTTAATAAAAAGGGGCAATTAAAATTAGCAAGCTAAATTTAAATTAACGGGGCGTAATCAATATGCCCCGTTAATTTAGCAAGTTTGTCAGTTTTTGTATATAAATAAAATAGAATAACAAGTATGCGGACATTTGTAATGGGAGTTACTAGCTGATATTTTAATATAGCCGTCTTTGTAAGATGACCACTTAATTAGTCCGCTTTGGGATTAATCTTCCTTGTTGGCTTAATAACACCAGGCATTCCAACACCAACTCGGGTATAATAGGTTTCAATATCATCTTTGTAAGAAATCATCATGATCTTCTCTTCTTCCTTTTTTTCTTTAAGTGGAAACAGGTCTTCGAAGAAAAATCCTAATACATCAAGCTCATCAACAAACTCAATATCATCCCGTTCATAAAGCTGAAATCGATTTTTTAAATAGTCATTGAAATCTTCCTCATTTTGGATGAGGTCGGCAAAAACCATTAAGTCATACAGTGAAACAATCCAAGTCCATTTATAATCCGGGCTTACAATACCATTATCAATTAAGTATTTTAAGTTAACTGCAACCGTACCGTAGTGTTCGTACATGACCGATATTTTTACCACATTGTAGTTATTCTCTTTGGCTATTGTAAACGTATTGATCTTGTTATTTGCTGCATACTTAAACGTTGGCAACGCGGTTTCATTAATATACTTCTCTGCACGATAGCATTGATATGATCCTTCGTTTATGGTTTCATTAATGCGATCCTTCAAACCCAGAAGAGCCCCCCTGCGGTGTTTTTTATTTAATTCTCCCGCTTTAACTTCAATAATATAAAGAGAATTTGAACCTGCACCCAATACATCAAGCTCGGGTTCTTTTGCGATTCCGTCTTCAACAATATTGTACTTTAAGGAATGATAAAATTGAACCTTGGGTAGCATCTTTTCGAACAGTTCTTTTACCTTTTTCTCAATATAATTGTCGCGAGATATAGAGCTCGAGTTGCCTTTAAAACGATTTTCGTAATAGGTTGCACCAGCAGCTTGGAATATTTCAGCAGCAATGTCAAAAATATTTCTGAAGGCAAGGTTGATAGAAAAACAATACATTTTGTCACCGACCATTACAAGAGGTTTCGTTTTTATAATTGTATCGCCCAGGGGAAATCCACCAAATTTTCCCTTTAAAAACAAAGAGTCGTCCCCGAATTGATGTGATAATAGTTTGAATATTTTCTCCTGTTTTTCGTTCTCGGGTATTACCCTAAATAGCCTGTTATATGCTTCAATGTCATCATACCCAATTGCTGTTGGGCCATATTTATTCTCTTTAGAGAAAAGGTCTTCCTTTTCCATTGCACCACCAAAAAGGGCCTTGAATTTCATTTCGGTCTTTTTATTCTCATCCTTTTCATCCTCGATTTTTTTAATTTCATCCTGGTTAAATAACCTGTCATATGCTAAGGAGGCTCCAAATGGGGTTGCGATTTTTGAAGCAACCAAGACATCAAGGCGCTGTATTGCTGCGAAAAGATCTATAAAATCAAAACCATAATACTGCTGTAAAAAATCATTATGTGGCCCAAATGTTTCCTTATAAACCTCTGAAATGTGCATATGATAGCCATTTCCTCGGACATTCATTGCATCGCCCATCACCCGTAATTTCAGCCAATGATCTAATTCATTTCCATTTCCTGGCTTTTCGGCAGCGGTTTCATAAAAGCCGATGTTAAATTTGATTTTTGCAAGTTGTTCCTGTATTCGATCAATATCGGTCTGGGTAGGTAAGACCCCGGCTTTTGCATTTGGACCTGCAGATGCGATACTCATAGCATATTCCAACAAGACCTCAATGGTATCGTCTTTAATGAGTTTTTCATCCTCTACTTTTTCCTTATCCGGTCCATCATAAGTTTCCAAAAACTGGTTGTAAAAATTGGGAGATGATCTCAAAAGCTTGGCCCCCAAGCCCCCCAATACGTATATTTTATCAAAGCTGTTTATTAACTCAATTACTATATTAATTTCATCCTTAATCCAGCTTAAATACCTATCGCGATCATTACTAGCTTGTTCAAAGGCATATCGCCATTGTTCTTTTAGCTCCTCGGTAAAGTAAATTGGTTTTGTCATAGAAGTTCGCTGGTTTTATCAAAAAGATACTACGATCTGATTTAATGAGTTTCGAGTAAGTATCTTTTTATTAATTGTGTTCATGTTAAACTTACCATAGTTTATATAATTTTAAAAGTCTTTTACCCTAACTCATGTGCGGGAGTTATCTAATCTAATTTTTTCGGAATAGGACACTTTTTTCTCCTATTTTTTGCACGTTTTATTTTTTTACGCTAAAATCACGAAAGGTATAAGTAAATGTAATCATATAATAGGTCATTAACACTTGTGCCCGCTGGTCTTCAAAGTATAGATTTGTCACAATGCGCTGAATACTGTTATTTTCCCGAAGCACATCAAATACTGAAAGCCGTATTTCTCCTCTGTCATTCTTCAAGAACTTTTTAGCTAAAGAAAGATTCCACAGGAGGTATTTTTGATTGTATTCAGAAGAAAGACCAGAAAAAAACTGCCCCGTTAAACTTGTCTGGCACACAAAGTTCCTCCAAAACATCCAATAGAGCGTTGCAGTATTAGTTTGACTAAGGAAAGTATTGTTTGTATTGGCTTGCAACCCATTATGTATTAAGGTATAAGAAACACTTGAAGCAAGTGAGAAATCAAGTTTTTCATTGATGTTGCTAGTCAATGAAAGTGAAATACCCGGTGCATGCAAACTGGAGGTATTTATTTGGTTGTTAACAAGTGCCGGACTATTTCGATAATTATAGGATATGCTACTGTTTAGGTTCGATTTGATAGCAGATAATGGTGCGCTATAGGTTACATTGGAATTTACGACATAGTTTCCAGTAAGGTTCACAGGCATTGTAATTTGCCCACCTTTTTTCAGTAAGATCTCACCGTCGATAATGACATCATTCACTGCCAGGTATGTACTATTGGTAATGTACTTATCTGTGTATGTTAGCGTGGCTGAGGCAAAGAAAGAATGCGATTTTTCTTTTGTTGACATGCTGTATCGAGTCATAAGACTATGCTGATAGGCTTGTTTCAGTTGCGGATTTCCAGTAGTAAGCAAGATGGGATTAGTATTGTTTATCACGTTTTGCAATTGCCCAACAGAGGGTTGTATAGTAGTCATGCGATATGTGATTGCGAGATTCTTGTTTAAAGCTAGTTTGTAGTTTGCTACTGCGCTAGGTAAGATATTGATATATTTTCTTGTCAGATCAGGTAGAGGAGATTGCTCCTCCTTATTATTTATGATCAGCGTTTGGTATGACAAGCCGAGAGATAAATTGAGTTTAGCATTGGTAAAATTATAACCTAAGCCGAATTGCTGTGTAGTCGTGATGCTTCTGAACTTATTTGTAAATAAGGAATCTTTCAGATCATACTTACTTGTTGTACTGGAATAGTTGTACGTATTCTTTTGCGAAGTATTATCCTGTAGTGAAAAATTATAGTTGACTTGTACTATTCCCTTTTCCCCCATAGGTTCAGTATAGGTTGGATTAACGCTTATATGCCATCCGAAATTGGCAAGATTAGACCTCTGGTCAATAGAAGCTGAATCACTAAACATGCTTGTGGCTTTAAGTGTGTTCTGTCCTCTATTATCGTTACTACCCACATTGAGCATTGAAGATAAGGTTCTTCTTTGGGTTTGGAAACGATGACGATATAGGAAATCGGAGGCTATATTGTATCCGTTAGTCGTTGAGCGATTACTATTTGTGGTCTGTGTCAGCAATTGGCTATTGTCGCCCATAGTTGCATCAGAAAGAGCGTAGCCATCACCTTGTTGGATGGAAATGATGGGTTGTATCAGAACCGAATTCATACTGTCTGTTTTCAAATCATATCGAAGGTTAAACTTGTGAACATAGCCAATTGAGGTTGTTCTATCAGACTGTTTATATTGCAATCCCGAATCAGAAACATATTCCCTAAATAGAGACCGTTGCAATTCAATATTGTTCTTCTCAAATGAATAGCTTGCAGTGAGATCGCTGGTACCAATTGTGTTCGTGTAGTTTATCGCCCCTGCATTTGATGTCGCTATACCTCCGCCTTGCGTTCGATTGGCTGGCACTTCTACGGCAGTGAACTTGCTATTATTTATGTTGTTTGATTGCCCAAGTATGGATATTCGTTGCGGCCCTCTGAAGTTGTTAATATTTGCACCGGCTTGATATCTATAATCACTACCATATCCCGCATACGCTTTGCCAAACTGACCATTTCTGCGGTCAGGTTTTGTTACGATGTTTATTGTTTTTGAAGTTTGACCATCAGAGAACCCTGTAAATTGTGATTGTTCGCTCCTTTGATCGTACACTTGGATCTTACTCACGATATCTGCTGGCAGATTCTTTAATGCCATGGACGCATCATTTCCCATGAAAGGCTTGCCATCGAGCAAAATCTTAACCACCATTTCGCCTTGCGCCTTGACTGTTGCAGTGGAGCTGGACACCTCTATGCCTGGCATTTTCTTTATAAGGTCTTCTACACTTGCATCGGCATTTGCTGAATATGATTTCGCATCGAACTCGGTAGTGTCTCCTTTTTGCAAAACTCTGGGTGATCGTTCCAGAATTCTCACTTCATCCAATGTGTTATTTGAAACGGATAGAATAATTTTTCCTAGCTGTATTGATCCATTCAATATTATGATAGCTTTTTCAAGAGTAATAAAGCCAATGTAACTTGCTTTTAGCTGGTAATGTCCAGATTTCAGACCAGTAAACGAAAATTCACCCTGAGCATCTGAAACAGTACTTTTTTTACTAGAATCTGCATCTTGAACAAGGCTGATGGTGGCTCCGTGAAGCGGTAATGTATCTCGTTCCAGCAAAGAGCCCACTATCGAATAGGTTTGCGATCGACAAACTATACTCATGGCGAAAAGCCCGAAGAAAAGAAGTAGTCGATTATGCATGTGCGATATGGTTTAAGATTACAGCTGGTTAAAGACAGTTAACCAGAAGAACTTATGCTAATCAAGATGTTCAAGAATTAAGGTTATCGGAAAACTCTTGAAAAAGCGGATGAAACAGTAGCCTTGCTAAAATTGGAACCAAGGTACATTTCCTGATAGCGGACAAGAACCAATTTGTTTTTGTATTGCATGACGATTGCGGGTGTAATGTCTATGTTATACAAGTTAAAAATAGAATTTGAGGGCGCTTGGAGGGGTTCTGTATTTTCTACTGATGGATAAAACACAAAGAGATTATCTAAAATCCCCATAGTTGTTTTATTCTCATAGATATAGTTTTTCATTTGAAATACCGATGAATCACATAAAGAGATAGAACAAAATTTGATTGAATCTGTCTGGCTCATAAGAGACTGGAGATAGTTGGTTATCTCACTAAAGCATTTCAAACAAGACTTGTTGTTTTTTAATATATAGATCTTTCTTTCCGGATCATTTGAATGTAGCTGAATAGGAGAAAAATCACGTTTATATACGATCATTTTACTAATGTCAAAGCGACCATTGGGAATGCCGATCATTTCCTGAGCAAGAACTGATCGGCAAAAACTAAGTGTAAAAAAAAGTATGGCTATTATTCTAGTTTCCATTTGTATATAAAAATGGAGTAGTAATACTCCTGGTCTAAATATTTTTTATTAATCATTGTTCTGTAATCACTAACAAGCATAGGCTCATCTGGGACATCATTTCCCACGGTAATTACAATAACCATGGAATCGGTAAATAGCACAGGGGTGCTTACAGTTAGATTAGGTTTGAATGTTTCTTTTGAAACAATATCAGTAGGCTTCCTCAAGAATGTCATTTCCTGACCTGAAACTATGTTAATCCAACAACTACAGCTGCGCTTGTACTGCCAAACATCTATTGAGCGTAAATCAGTTTTAGATGCTCCAGGCGATTTATAGGATACTAATAATGATGAATCATTTAGAAAGAAGATTTTTTCAATACGGGATACGGTATCATCAATAACAAGAAAATCTGTTATTAAACTTTTTGCATATGTACCATACTTTTGAGGATCTGTTTTCTTGTTAAAGTGTTTCCAATCAACGACATTCTTTTTGATCGAATCCTTGAGACTTAATTGGTCATTGTAAAACAGTATTTTATATTCCAATGTGCTTGCAACAGCTGTTATTTTGTTTCGGGAATCTATGAGCCTGTTTGGTAAATGAGTAAACTCGATACCTTCATAATCATTGGTTGCAAACTGCTGATCGATTTTTTTCTTAGGGATATCATAAACAATTAGTTTGAACTTTGCTATATCATCTTTGGGATGGAAATTATAAAGTCCTGCTCCTAGAAACTTATCATTCCCTAATCCGAATGTTTGAGTTAAATGAGTATTGGTTGCTTCGAATGCTACTATTTCTTCGTATGTAGAAGGTGTGGTTTTTTTGAAAATCCTATGCCGATCGCTACAAGGGATGATGAGATAGTCTTTTGTAACACTCATATTCTCTTGCATGAATGCTGTGATGTGGTAGTCAGTATTTGCTTTTTTAAAAAATATTCGAATGGTGTCCATTGAGGCATTTGGGAAACGAGAAGTATCCTGTAGATTGAATACAAAGCCCAATAAATACCTATCAAATTCATCAGATTCTTTTTTAATGAAATGTCCTTCATCAAATGGAATCCAGTATAAGGATTTCCCATCAGTTGCAACACAGAATTGATTGGGGTTAGGATGGTAGCTAATATTTGTCTTCATTACCTTGTCCATATAGATATTAAGGCGACCAGACTGTGACGATCCTACAAATGGAATAAAAAACAAGAACCATATGAAAATGGTTCTTGTTTTTAAATAATTTACTGTTAGAATGATATTCATTTTATCTACTCCTTGTCAGTATCAGATTCAATAGAAATTGTAGCCTCACCCTTATTGGTTACATTCCAACTAACCGGAACCTTTCCTTCATACAAGATTTCTCCATGCATATTTTGCTGAGAAATTTGAGCCATCACGTAGTCATGAATGGCCTCATAAGAGTACAACACACCGGACTTTTTAATAACAGGTATGGTTGGCCAACAACATGATAGGTTTCCGGGCTCTGCACAATCCATAAAATGTTCAACATCCCCAC
Source organism: Candidatus Pedobacter colombiensis (assembly GCA_029202485.1). Lineage (NCBI taxonomy): Bacteria > Pseudomonadati > Bacteroidota > Sphingobacteriia > Sphingobacteriales > Sphingobacteriaceae > Pedobacter > Candidatus Pedobacter colombiensis. Next base: position 2,171,321 of record CP119313.1, read on the forward strand.
TTGGGAAGACAGATTTCATATAGTACACAGAACCATATCCATCAGCATACAACTTGGATATACTGAGCCTATATGTAATTGTAGCTTTAGATACAAATGCTATGACTGAAACTACCAGTAGCAGAAAGAGTTTTTTCGTTACGTTTTTCATGGCTTAAATTTTATTTAGTTTGATTTTATTTTGAATTAAAGAATTGAAAAGATAGTCTACTTATTTAACATCTTCATCAGAGTCAATGGAGATCTTACCTTCACCTTTCTCATTGATGCTCCAACTAACTGGAAGCTTTCCTTCATACAAAATTTCCCCCTGTACATTTTGCTGAGAAATTTGGGCCATCACATAGTCGTGAATAGCATCATACGAGTATGACACGCCATACCTTTTTATCACCGGTATAAAGGGCCAGCAACAGCTGTTGTTTCCCGGGTAGCTACAGGATAATGTGTGAGTTTGATCTCCATTGTCTGTTGTTAGCTTAGTGTAACTCACATATGAATACGATGAATACTGACCAGTAAAATAAAAATAGTAGGTAATAGTTGCTTTCGATGCAAACGAGAAGGCACAGGTTACAAAAAGCGTTAAAGCGGATCGTCTTAAAATTGTTTTCATAGAATGTTTTTGTTAAAAGGTTGTAAATGATTAATTAAAGAGATAAATGAAATTAATTCCTATTCCTCAGATTGCTAAGGAAACAGGGGATTGTTGTTGAACTAAACTACATAGGAGAGTGATTTTGTGATTTCATAGATATATAATTGGATGGTAAATAGATTGGTGAAGAAAAGTTTCTAAAGTATCAAAGTGTAGCCAGTACAGCTTTCTCTAATAATTTTAAAAATATTTTTGTGATATGGATACCTGCAATATTTGTCATATTATTGGTGGATTTGTAGAGCAATATTATGACAACACAGCTAAATTTCTCCATGTTGTCATAAATATCTGCTGATTTGTTATAACTAATAGTTATAGAATTATTTTCAAACAAATGGAATACGCATTATATCAGAGAATTAGAATTGTCCGGGAAGTGCTCAAAATCAAGCAAGGGGTATTTGCTGCTTCCCTAGGAATTTCGCAATCTCTTCTTTCTAAAATTGAAAAAGAACAAAGGACTATTCCAATTGAATTGATTATCAACATCTGTTTGATCTATAATGTAGGAGGTGATTGGATATTATTAGAAGAAGGTCCAATGTTCAAAAAAGGGATGAAAGCAACTTCTCAGGAAGCGAAAATCGTTGAAACGCCCGAAATAGAGCTGCTTAAAGTTATGCCTAGAACCTTACTCGATTTAGAAGACCCGGAAAAACTGGAGAAAGGACTTGTGGCGTTTGCTGATTATATTGAAAAATTGAGACATAAAACAAAAAAAGTCAACAAGGGAAAACAATAAAATAAGTACTATTTATTAACGCTTAAATAAAAAAATAAAAATGGCATTTGACGGATCAGAAGGCGGCCCAATTAGCATAAATGAGGCCTCCGAAGCAACAAAAAGATGGAGAGACACCAACCCAGGACAAATACAGGGTGAGTTCTGGGGAAATGAAATATTACAAACCTTGATGAAACAGGAGGAAGCTGTAGGGTTAAGGGTGCATTTTGGGCTTGATAAGGAAGGAAAGATGCAATCATTCATTACGGCTGTCCGAAAGGATGAAAGTGACATATTATCAATTGTTGCTGATTTTTCATGCCCGTGCCCACCAAGATGTGGTAATCCCAACCCATTAAACTCCTAATAAAATGCTATACCAACTGATACAATATATAGGAATTGTATCTATTTTACCTGGTGCTATCCTTGCTGCCATTAACTATAAAAGACTTCATATAAAAGCATTGCGAATTCTCGCAATGCTTGCTTTTTATAATGTTGTTTGGGAATTGATCTCGATGATTACAAGCATTGGATTCGTGGTTAACAATTCAATGCTTGTAGGCATACATAGCTCTGGTGAGTTATTATTGATAGCGCTTTACTTTACTCAATCCCTAACAACTAAGCAATTTCGGCCACTATTTATATCAGTAAGCATAATACTTACCATTGCAATGGCCGCTAATTTATGCTTTGAGCCTGGCATTTTCCCTGCTAAGGCCAGAGCTGCACAAGCTTTAGCTATTGTCATCTTCTCTATTTACGGCTTTTTTGTCTGGCTAAAAAGCTATGATCAACGCATTTATGAATTATATGTGATCCTGGCATTTTTGATTTATTTTTCTGCTTGTACAATCACATTTTACTACAGTGACGTAATGCCACCTGATTGGGCAAGAATAATTTGGTTTTTCCATGATATTGTTAATATTGCAAGTAACCTATTGATACTATTTGCATTTATTAACTACTTATATCGTCATGGAAAAAAGCTTTAATCCTCAAAATTTTGTTTTCGATGTTCTCTTCTTTGGCACTGCCGTTCTTTTACTTTTTGCGGGATTTATCTTGCTGATTGTTATTACTGCGCACAAACGTTTTCGTAAGGCAGATGTAGAATCTATTGAGATGCGCCTTGTAAACATGCAGCTTAATGAAATGCTTGAAAGCTTATTATATCAAATCAATTCTTTACAAGTAGAATCAATTGACACCGCATTGGAAAGAGAGGCATACCTTGCCCGGTATCTTGACGATGTATTTGTATTATTTAGAATGGTAGACAATTTTGCATTAGTTAAATTAGAGAATACAAAGGACTGGGAAAAGACTTGCACGAACATGTATATATCGCTGGATGAAGAACTGCAGAAACTTAAGCAGAGTACTTTCTTCATTAAAAACTTAGATCTACCATTGCAACAATTGATTAGTTCATATATCGAAATAATAAACAAAAGTTCTAGAAATCAAATAGATTGTATTGTTAAAACGTCCTCTATAATTTCATCACAGTCCAAAAAAGACATCTTTAGTCTTCTTCAGATACTTACACTTTTATCCGGTAAGAGTAAAAGCTATCAAGTAAAAATTGAAGAAATTGGATACAATTTGATCATTCGGTTGGAGGGCAATATTGTTTCGGAAGATGTGGATACTCAACTACTGATAAAGAGATTGCAGCTAATAGGAAATGTAAATAACGTGATAGTTGTTAATTTATCAATGCTAGATAATGGTATTATAGAGGTCAATTTACCAATGACGGCAGCTGGTGTTGAGGTTCAAGATTAACACCAAAGCATAGCAATCATCTGAAAATATCATTCCTTTCTGATAATCAAATGTTCCAAAGCCGGATTTTGCCTCATTCTTTGGATCTCGCTATCGACAATATCCTGCACTTCCTGTTTGATCTGAAGATAGTTTCTTTGTACCATGCTGTTATCTACTTGCCTGATCACAGGGATTGGCTTATAGGTTTCTTCTTCGGCTTTAAGAGCATCATGATCATTAATAATCTGGCAGTGGAAAGCCTTTAAATCGATTCGCTCATCAGGATTGTCGGCTATCATCCCCACAAAGTCACCACTGCTTAACGCTGCAATTTTTGAAGCCGGAACAGCTGCTTCCAGTTGCTTACTTTTACTGATAGAGGTATCACCGCTGTTGATAGACAGGCTCTGTCGATCCTGCATAATGCGCCCGATCCGGTCGCTCAATTGCTTTGCGGTGTCCCCGGTAACCTGGCCTGAAATGATATTGCCCACGATACCCATGATCACGTCAGCCTGCTCTTTACCATAGTCTTTACGGAGTTGAGACAGATCCTGGATACCTAAAGTTGTAGCTACCTTATTGCTTCTGGCTGTAGCGATCAGGCTGTCGATACCATTGAGATAGATGGTTGGAAATTCATCAAAAACAAGGCTTGACTTTAATTTTCCTTTCTGGTTCACCAGCTTAACCAATCGGTTCACATATAAAGAAAGTACTGCCCCATAAGTCTGTATTTTCTGCGGATTATTGCCACAGCACACCAGTTTTGGAGCATCCGGATTGTTAATATCAAGCGTAAAATCATTACCTGAAAGCACATAATATAATTGTGGAGAGGATAGCCGTGCAATGGCTACTTTACCGGATGCGATCTGTCCCTCCAGCTGCTCCATTACATCATTGATATAGGCATTCACAAAAGGATTGATCAATACGTCAATCTCTTTTTCAAGTCGTAAAACAGTAAACAGATCATCATATGGCAGCTGCATAAATTCGATCACATGCGGTAGTGTACAATATTCACCGCCCTGGTATTTGCGCAAGAACCAGATAATGGCTGTCAGGAAATTGATCGGACTTTCTACGAAGAAATCACCTTGTTTTTTGATCCATTCCCGGTTAAGACCCATTAAAATAGTACGTGCGCTTTCGGCTGCATCGGTTATGTCTGTCATAGATAGTGGATCTAAAGGGTTGCACCTATGGCTTCTGGTCAGGTCATCGAAATTGATAAAATAACAGGCAGATTTACCTTTGTATTTATGCTGATGCTTTAACCAGGTATTGTATACAATGATGGATAAATCCGGAAATTTGAAGTCGTAAGCGAACAGTGCAAAACCTTTGGCGATGTGCTGGGTGATCACATGGCGGATCACAAAATAGCTTTTACCAGCTCCCGGAGTACCCAATACCAATAAGCCCCTGAAGGGATTAATGACGTTGATCCAGCTGGTGCGTTTCTTGTTTTTTAATTGGTATTCTGCTGGGAGGTTAATCGAAAATTCATTTTCCAGCAGCCGTTCTTCCTGCGGAAAAGTTTCGTTTTCGGAGTTGAAAATATCGTCCTTCAGGGCATCTTTAATGATGCGTGAAAGCAATGTTCCACCTGTCATACATACTAAAAAACCTACCGCAGTAATAGAGATATACAAGGCAGCCTTTACGCCAACTGATAAGGGTGCTTGCAGGGCAAGCCAGCTTGAAAAATAGACCAATAGCCCTGTAATGATGTAGGCAAATGCTGTTTTATAGTTCAACTTTTCATCCTTTTTACCCTTGGCACCAATCAGCGAAATAACCAGCATCCCCAAAGCGATCAGCTTGGATTTGTGGAAGGTTGAGAACAGTCCCGTCTTGTAAATATTGCCTAAAATAGTGTCTGTAAAGGGCATTGAAAGCCCCCATAATTTAAACGCTGCATAGCAGAAATAATAGCAGTGCAGCAGCAATACCACCACGCTAATCAGGCGTGTAAAGTCCATAATTTTGCGAAGTGCCTGTTCGTTTTCGCCTGTTTGTAGTGCCATAATCCATTTCCTCCTTTATCTTTTTCACTAACTCTTTTACTATCTTTTTTTTCTTTTCTTCTTCTTTTTCTTCCACTCGTAAGGCACATTCTGTGTGCTGTATTCATACTGCATCAGGCTTTCCACCAGCCCCTTTTCATTGTTGGTTTCTTCCCCCTGATCGGCAGGCATTGATGGGTTTTCATGCCTGGTTTTATCTGTTACAGGTGCAGAATGATCTTTAGATGGCGGCAAAAATTGGGGCTTTTGTTCTTGCTCTTTGGCTTTATTGAAAGCGTTTTCAAGTCGTTCCATCATGCCTTTTGCGCTGTATTTTTTGCCCAATGCGCTGCCGTTAAACACACATTTTGTGCGGTGATCTACATAGGTTAAGCCATATAAAACACCATCTGAATTTTGCCGTAAAGCGGTATGGATACCTCCAGTTTTTAGCTTTTGAACCAATTGCTCAAGTGATATTTTGGGGTTGCGTAACAGTAGCATGTCAATGGTATTTTTTACTTTTTCCTTATGCTGCTGTCGGTGAACATCATTCTTTAAATACCTTTCCTGAAGGAACTTTAATCCGGGATTGTTATGAAAAGAGCTTGCTTTAACTGGTACACCCACTGGCTCACCCTGGGCATTCAGCACATGGTATATTAGCCCCTTATGCTGATAGATCCTGGAGTCTTCATTGCCGCTGCTTGCCCCAATATTATATTGATTGAGAACAGCATTCAGCTCGGCAAGCGAGGTATATTTATAACCCTGCAACACGCTTTCCAACACGTTTGCAATAGCTTTTCTGGTAGGCAGCTCACCATAGAACACTCTGGTAGCATCTACGGGCTTTAAAGAAAATTGCAGCTTTTTATGATCTTCTGCTCTGACCAAACCATATTTTTGCTCGATGCTTTTGCGCACAGGTTCTGACAAATCCCGGCCAATGTATTGGGTGGTGATCAAGTCTCCATCGGCTTTTATTTTGGTGGTGACGATATGAATATGCGGGTGTGCTGCATCGTCATGGCGGTAAACAAGGTAAGGTTGGGCACCAAAGCCAATCTGTTCCATGTACTCTTGTGCTATAGCTTTCAGCCTGCTGTCAGAGAGCTGTTCGCCTGGTGCAAAATTCAAGCTGATATGGGTGCTTTTACGCTTCACATCAGGGCGTAAAGCAGCTGTTTTCAGCAGCATATTTATTCTTTCATGGGCATCAGTATGCTCCAGGTCTATGGGGTAATTTGCCGCCATCAGGCATTCGGCAATTCCCTTGTTTACCTTATTTTCATTGTAGTGAAACGTGCGCCTGATTGAATAGCCGGAACCTATTACCGCAACCATTGTTTAGCAGTTTGGGTAATGATTACCTTTATCTCATTGATGGCTGCAAACAGGTTTTTCTTCTCGTTTTCATACCCTTTGATCCAAGCGTTGATCTCCCTTGCATTGTCGGCCATGTGCAGCCTGTGTACCATCTGGTTATAGTTATTGGTTACCCCGTTCAGATCGCTTTGTAGTCTGGTCAATACGGCAATAAGATCATCGAGCGAGCCGTTTCTATGGATCACAGTAACAGGTTCAGCAAGCAGGATCTTACGGGCGTACCGGCTTAATTTTCGTTCGGTGGTCTTTGAAAAATTGTCGGTCAACTGCTTATGTTCAGTATCATTTAAGCGTACATGCAGCCATTTGTTCTTAATGTTATTGTTCTCACTCATCACTTTATCTCCTTCACTTTACAATATGATATTACTTAAAACACTACCAGCCGAGTTCCGAGGCTGGTACCTTTATCCTCCGAAGTGATACTTCGGGACATCTTGCCGGGTTCTCACGCAGTAGGATACCCCTTCGCAGAACTAAAGTCTTGTATCCAGTCCAGTTTCATTAGCTGTGTATAGCTATCCATTACCTTTAAGGCTTTAGGTTTAAGAAATCATTGAGATCTTCACAGTTTGGATAAAGTTGACTTTCATCGATATATCTACGGCTTATTGATTTTGCGTACCGTAAGCATTTTTTTCCCGCTTTATTATTATCCAGGAACAGGTGAATAACTTCATATTGCTCCATCGCTGAACGGGCTTTTTCAAACATGGCTAGGCTATTCAGGATCACGAAATCCATATCCTGATTTAAGGGCTTCAGCACCAGATATGAAAGAAAATCAAAAAAGCCCTCTAGTACGGATACTTCTTTTGCTCCGCTGAGTATTGTGGTAAAGTCTTTTGGTGAACTGCTGCCCTTGAAATATTTGTTGCGCAACTCATAGCCTCCGGAATCGTTTTTAAAGCCGATGGCATAATAAATTTTAACGCCCACCTGATAACGTACTTCAGAGCAGTATTTCTCGGCTATATCGTAAGGTATTCCCCGTTCGGTCAAATAGTTTAACAGCGCATGGGAAGTTAGGACATGATCGCTTAGGATGGTAATAGGAAGATCATCCGGTTTCGGCTTTAAATGATCATCTTGTTTCCGAAAGGTAGCATTTCCGGTTTGCAGCATCAATAAAAAATCTTTTACAGTACAATTGTTGTAACGGATCGCAAAATCAATCAGGTTACCGCCTATACCATCCCCAAAATCAAACCAGCGGTTAAGCTTCCTGTTAATTTTAAATGATGGCGTTTTTTCTTCCCGCAATGGAGAATGGTACCAATAGTTGTTTCCTTTGATCCGGGCCGGTTCTATTCCAAGGGTAGAAAGATATGCTACCATATCATAATTACGCGCATCGGCACAGGTAATCCTGCTGAAATTCTCTTCACTCATCTTTAGCCTCTCTTTCAGTTAGTGATACGAAAATAAACAGGACTGTTGAGAAGCAGGCTACCTGTTCCAAAATGAAACAGGTGAATACCCTGACAAATAGATAGTTTTGTAGGGTGACGTTGATTAAATATATGTGAGACATGACAAACAAAAATTTACAGCTCGTTTTCGATACACTGTTGTGTATGCCGGGCATGAATGAAAAAGTAAAAATTGATTTGCGGCCTAGCCGCAAGCTGGTGCTGCTGTTATCGCAGGTGGTAGAGCGTGGCCTGACGGTAAAAGATGGGGATGGTATTGTAGAAGCGGTACCGGAAGCAGCAATTAATGAGCTGAAGGAACTTGTTGAAGGGTGTATGGAAAAATCCGGACTAACAGAATTCGGTCAAAAACTCAAAAACATTCAGCAATTTAAAGGGTAAAAGAAAAGGGATCATCAGATCCCTTTTCTTTTTAACATACAACATACTATAGCAAAAGCTTTTTTGGGGTTATTCAAACTCCAATAAGTTCAATTTAAGGCTGTTTAACCTGTTCTTGCCTGGGTTTAATATTACTATGATTGTACCATGCTACAGCCAGGAAAAACAGGCCGCCCAGGATGAGTAAAAGACCGATAAGATTAAAGACCTTTTCAATAAAAGTGATGCCTACCGCTCGTTCATAAGAACTAAACCCTTGTAAGCCGGTAATTGTCCTGCGGTTAAATTTTCTGCGACCAATGAAGTACCGGATGGTTATACCCAACAGTACAGCTATGATTCCGATAACTATTGTTGCTCCCATAACATTGTAATTTAAAATGAATGATCTGTTAAATTGCGAAAAAAGGCGCAATTAAAAAACTGCGCCCTTAATTAAATGCTTACACTACGGAATTTATTCTTTCCAATCGTTTTTGCATTTCAGTTACCCTTTGGTTTAATCTCAACTCCCGGGTTTCCAATATTGCCTGTTGTTCCTGTTCAATGAGCTGAACGTTCGTGCCTGAACTTTCTGCCACCTGGTACAGCGTATAAGCAGATACACTGTTAGGCGTTTTGCTCTCTGATTTACAGGCAAGAGCCATCCGGATCAGGTAGGCAAACTGCTGCTCGGTAAGGGTCGAAAGAACAGTGTAAATTTCTTCCTGCTCAGTCATATTGGGAATACTCTCAGCAGGGAACAACGTTTCTTTTACTTTCCTTTGCGTAGAGTAGTCAAGACTGTTAAAGATGATCAGTCTTGCAGCGCAATTGTCCGCAGCCGTCAGGCTTTCATTACTTTCCAGTACGCTGAACTGTTCTGTAAACTGTTGGTGCAATTTCAACTGCACCTTTTCACGGTCGAGTTGTTTAGACCTTACTTCTTTAGCTTGTAAACGTATCATTTCTCCCTGAAGCAATTCGGCTGTTACGGTTCCGTTTTTGATCGCCTCCTGTACCTGCTTTGATGTGACTGTTGTGCTGCCTGATCTTTGCTGCCGTTTTTCGGTATTAAAAAGTATACAGCTCACTTCATTCTCAGAAATGAATATCGCAACGCTTGCCTTACCCGTTTCTTTTAAGTGATTGTATTCCTCTAAATCAGCTTTATATTCATTAACCGCATGTTCATATTCTTCCTGCTCAAATTTATCGGGATCATCATCTTCAGCCCAGTTATCGGTATAATCTTCCTGGTCAGGTACCGAAGGTGGATTAAAAGTGGTAACATCTGCTGTATCAAAAACAGGCAGATCCTTGGCTACCGGATGAGCCGTTATAATACTACATACAGACTCTGAAAAGTTCCGGCCTATTATCGCAACGGGGTTATATTGCTCTATGGCATCATATACCAATCTTTGCAAGTGGGCATTACATTTATTTTGGTAGCAGCTTTTATTGGTGCATACCGCTTCTTTAGCCATTTCAGGAAACAATGTTTTCAGTACCGCAGAGTTATACGGGCATTTGGTGCATGCACCGATTTCAGGCAGCAGGTTTTTATCCTTTGTCTCAAATGGTGCCCGTTTAAGATTGTAGCGGAACTTATTGAGGATACCGGATAGGTTATACAGTTGAAAGTCCTTTTTCTGCCAATCTTTACAATGGCTATCAAAAAACTCCTGTTGGGATTCGGGATCAATGGCGGCAATGGTGAAAGCCTCCTGAATGGTAAATTTGTTTGCAAGAAAGATCAGCTGTATCGGCTCGATCAATGCTGCCAGTTTGATCCGGCTGTATACAAACGTTTTGGACTTGCCCAAGCGGGTTGCAATTTCATCATTATTAAGTCCATCCTGCTGCATCTGAGCGATAGCAAGGGATTCATGTAAAGGATGCGGGTTTTCCCTTTGCAGGTTTTCGGCAAGTTGTATTTCTCTGACCTGCTGATCTGTCAGGGTTCGGATCACAGCAGGCAAGTGTTTTAACTTGGCAATCTGTGCGCCCCTGAAGCGCCTTTCTCCCGCGACCAGCTCATACCTTCCTTTTTTTACTACCCGAACGGTAAGGGATGAAATAATACCATGAATTGCCAACTCTTCTGCAAATTTATCAAGCGCATCAGGATCGTAATACTTCCGGTAATTTAAAGGGCTGATGTCGATCAGCTCAATCGGAATGTTTTCTAACTTGTCTTTGTCACCAGACTGAACGTCATTTTTGGCGGCTGCAATTTTTGTCCTGGACAATGTTGCGCCTTTGCTTTTTTTAGCTGTGGTTATCATACTTGTTATTTTTGATGGTTGAATGATTGATGATTTCGTTAAAAACTCGATTGCACACAGTGCCCGTGGCTCATCTTGTATTGGTCAAGTTCCTGATCACTCATGTGTCCGAACTCGGCTATGGCTTCCTGCAATATTTCAGAGAGTGTCTTTCCACCCTTTACACCATAATTGACAGTCCTGTTATTAAATCTTTTCTTCTTATTTTGTTCATAGACCACCCACTTGTAAAATTCAGCAGGCAGATTTCTGAAAAGCCAAAGCAATTCAGGTTTGCTGATAAAGGGGCACATCATACAATTGGAAGGATATGGAAGCGGCCATCCTGTTTGCAGGATATATTGCTGGCATGCCTGTCTGTCCATGGATTGTTCGATAAGCGGATAAACTTTTTGGATCGAAGCTTCCATCCAAACTGGCTGCGTTCTTTTTTGCTTTTGGAACAGGTTAAGCTGTCGGGCAAGCAGCGTTTTTCTGTTTGTTTTTTTGATCCGCTTCTCCTCTCCGGCAGCAATACCTAAAATGATCCTGATCTTGCCATATTCACTACTGAATCGCTTGATGTACTTTTTCCCTTTGGGGATGGCAGTACCCTGGTATCCGTAATAGGTTTGGGCGATGTAATGGTCTAAGAAATTATAGATGGGTTTAATCTTCAGGTTATCCGTACACGTCCGGGGAAACATCAATGACATGATGTTGTTGTTCCTGCGGTACTGGTAGATAAGGGATAGCCATGTTCTGGGGTGGTATCCCATGCTGCTGTTCAAAAAAAAGAACGGGATATGATGGTCGCTGCAAAGTGTTTTTATAAAGCGGATGTGCCTATAGGTATGCGGATGTTCGTTACCCGTATTAGACATGACTACAATAAAATCACCCTGTACATAACGCTGCCTAAAATCGGGATCACGAATGATACGGTACAAAATGCAGGTGCTATCCTGACCGGCACCGAACGAGAGTATGGTTAGTCTTTTCATGGTGGTTATGATAAATGAGTATGGTGTTCATTGATTAAAAGCTATACAGCATATGTGCTGCGTGAATGAACCGTTGGTTGCTGTGCTGCTTTGTGGTAATGAGTACAGCTATGCAGTGATTGGTAAAGACAGCGATAGAGCCGTCAAACAGTTGCCCGGAAAACAACCTTGTGCTTTTGCACATTCTTGTGCCGTTCTCCTTTATTTTGGTATTGGTTTCCTTAGCCAAATGCAGCCACTGATTAAAGGACAAGAACCCGTTATCCCATTTATCTCTATTGAGTTCTTCGTTCTCGATAATAGACTCACTCATGCCTTGCATGAACTCTATTAATGAGGGTATTTCTTCGGGAAAAAGCTGGTGCAGTAACGCAGCTTTGTCCACGTTTGTGAATTGATTGAGTGTTTTCATGATTTTTTGAATAAATGTTAGTGCTTAGTAAATGGGTATAGAGGCTATAAACTGCTTGTTAACTGTATCGATTTCTTCAACCGTTTTACAAGCCCTGAACTGCTTTGTTAGCATTTCGATCTTTTCTAAAGGGATATAACAGGAAAAAGAAAATTCATAACATTCACGGCCAAGCTTTACAAATACCTGATAGGGCTTTGCAATTCGTTCCTGTAGTTTTTTGGCTTGTACCATCAGGTTGATGTCACCTGTATCCCCGTAAGCCTTTAAAAGCTTTTGAATCCGCCAGTATCTACCATATTTTATTGCATTGCTTTTTTTGCTTTTGGGTTTGGGCTTTCGCCTGATACGCAGGTCTTCCCAAAATTCAGAAAGCGCATAACCGGGATATTCCTGAAGCATTTGGTAGTAAGCAAAAAGAGGTATCTTCTTATACAATCTTCTGGCTTTACGCAATCTTCTGATATGCATAAGCCTTTCGGGCGAGAATGTTTTACGTTCCATACCGTTGATTTTATTGTTGAAAATGATGGTTAAGGTTAAGGCAGCCACCCGGTAGATGGCCGCCTAAGAGATTTTTTTACAATCAGTTGCTTGAAAATACATACCCATTGTCACTCCAGTAATCCCCACAGAAAAGGTCGCGGGCGTATGCCTCATAGTCGAAATATGTTCTTGCAAAATCTGACAGATCATCACGCAGGTCAACAAATTCCCTTGCAAAATCTTCATCACTATCATACTGCCCCTGGTACTCGTCCTTAAATGATGAGATCAGATCGTCTATGTCATCGGAGTCAAGGTTGTAATGTCCATTATTAAACCAAATGAAAAACGGCTCGAGTTCTTTTTCCTCCAGCTGATCAAGACCGTCCCGAACCTCAAAAAAATTAGACGAAAACCAACTTTCATTGATGAGGCCTTCAGGGATATTTTCGTAATCCTGGAACATATATTCAGGGTCTTCTTCATCTGCGTGTAACTCCTCACAGGCCTCGTAAAACTCCTCTATATTTGAGAACCGGTCCAGATCCAACCAATCTCCTTCAATTGAACCATCATTGTATTTAGCATATGTTCCTACGTAAATACGTGCTTCTGATAAAATGATCATATGTACCATAACTTTAAAAATTTAATGTAAGTGATTAATTATACCGGGAATCATTCCCCGAGCAGTTCCTTTAGTCTCGCTTTTACAGCCTTGGCGATTTCTCCCCGCCAGCTACTGGCATTCGTTAGAAAATACCTTACGATTTGCTCAGCGGTATCCTCGTAATACATTTGGTCGATACAGTCAATTTGCTCCATTGCCTGGAGGTAGGGTTCAGCTCCGAAGTAGATTTTTTTCCAGTCATCACGCACGATTTTTGCGATTGCTGAAATGTGATTTGGGATCTCCATAACTTGTTCTTTAAATTATTAGTGAATACGTTTCGACCTGCCTGGTCTCATCGGTACCGGAAGCATACCGGCAGACGTTATTTTTACTCAGGTAGCGAACGATTGGGACAAGTCTACCAACCCGCTTTCTCCGATGCCAGGCGCTTACTGAGCTATTTGCTGTTCAGGTAGTCAATTTACCCGGTTGTTGCCACTGCGGGAACTCGACTACTAGGCCCCCGGTCATTGTGGGGCTTGAAAGCGGCATGGCCTATTCTTTCAAACCACTGCCTCTTCACGAGCTGGCGGAGACCGGAGAAAGTTTTTTAAAAAAAAATACGACCACCCAACAACTGCCGCCTTTGGCGGCTCCCATGTGGTGGAGATTTTTTTTTAAAAACAGCAGGCAAGGCGCCCCCTAAGGGGTGCCGCAGACTTTCGGAGGTTCGGAGCCAGATCGTACTTTTGTAGTGTGTTTGAGGATGGGCCAGTGCTTCGCTTCGCCACAAGTGCCGGGGCCGGGTCGATTCTTGTAAAGGGAAACAGGGAAAATCAGAGTTGAATTGCAAAGAAGTAAGTAGTGTAAATGCAAAAAAGCAGGATTGGTTACAATCGTTGAGGCTGAGTAAATCATGTTAACAGGCATGCCGTGCGGTAATGCACTATTTTTTATTTTTCTTTCATATGCTATAAAAACTAAAGCCCTGGAATGCCTAAAGAAAATTGACAAGACCCGTTAGCGATTGCAGTGGATAGCCCGCAGCGCAGCGAGGACTTGCAGCGGAAAGCGCGGCCCGAAGGGAACGGCCCACCAATTATTGACATCAAGTCATACCGGTATTTCTAAGTATCCTGGAATAGGTTTAGATTTAGTATATTGAAACCATGAGAACAGGAATTTTTATTGATGACACCGGCAATGCCGGCAATGAAACTGAGAGTATATATGATGGTACCGATAGAAAAAGTTGGCTTGCATTGATTCTTACACCCGAACAAAGAATTGAAGCAGCGGATCAAATGGGGTATTTATTGAATGAGCTTAAAACAAACCTGGGAGCGGATGAATTTCATTTTAAAGATATTTATAATGGACAAGGCCAGTTTAAAGGAGTTGATATAGAATTAAGAAAACAGATCTTCCGATCTTTTGCCAACATCTTTTATGACATGAATTACCCGATGTTGATCCAAACGATGACAGCGGCAGATATGGCACGAAATAAGCTGATTTCCAATAATCCGAAGATTAAAGCCGATAATTTCAAATTAACAGACACAAGTGATTTCGCCCTGTTCATACTTTTTTTTCGGATCAAGCATTTTTTAACATCAAAAAATCGCATACCCTCGCCAGTAGACATCATTATTGACGAAGGAAGACAGAAACCAAACACCACCCAGCGGGTAGAATTGCTCGGTGGGCTGTTACATAATTCTGAGGCCCATTACAAATCTTCGCATCAGGAACCGCTCATTCAGTTGGTTGACTATGCGGCTTTCTGCCTGAACAGAGGCAGATGGATTTTAACCCATGCTGTTAAAAAGCCGTTGGATCGTGAAATGCTGGAGATTTTTTCATCGGCAAATTTCAATGTGCTTAATATGAAAAAGCAGCTGGTTAAAGTGGATGGGGACACCACTGCGATGTACGATAAAATTTTAGCAGATACCTATGCCCAACACAGTCATTTAGGTGAGCTTGATTTAGAAGATATGATCAGGCATTTTTACAGGTAAATAGAGGTTTATTATGACAAAGAAAGAAGCGCTGGTGTTTCAATATCACCAGCATGCAGAACTGGCGAGAAAAGAACTGATCAAAGAAGGATTTTCTTTCATCGATGTGGATCTGATCTGGCAAATATTGATCTATGAGCTTGATCATTATGATGTGCCAACAGAAGTGTTTTTTCATGAGTTCAACACAAATGATATTGTTGAAATTATCAAAACGTATTTTGCTCAATACGGGATGCCAGTTTGTACATTGGATCTTTCTATCCCGAGCGATTCAATAGGTGAAGATGACCTGGAAAAAGCTGACATTAGGAATGACGGACAAAAATGGAGGGTTCATCAGAATGATGCAGATCCTTTCCCTTCCAATCCTCATGCGCACAATTACAGTAAACATCAAAAATTGCATTTGGGTAATGGTAAACTATATAGAAAAACAGTCGTTGTAGGTGTTATGTCAAAGAAAAACCTCAAAATAATCAGAGAAAAAATAAACCAACGTCTTAGTACATTAATATTGCCTGTTTTAGAGGTGTAAAATAGTGAGGGCAGCCTGGCAGTCAATTCATGCTGTCATCAGCTGTAGTTGTGCAACTACATCATTTTCAATGATACTCAATGCCATATATTAACCAAAACATGAAACAAACTAATCCTATTAGTGTAACCTTTGATCGTAATGTGTATGAAAGTATACTGGGGCCGGATAAATGTAAAAGACCTGAAAGTAACCTAGAACACGCAGCAATTATTGCGAATTATATCGAATGGAAACAAATAGTTCCTTATATATCTGAGAGTGCTTTTACGCTTGAAACGCTAAGGAACGAAAAAGGAAACAGGAGGAGAATTCTCACCAAAGACAGGAAGATTATTAGTGAACCGGGAGATTCGTTCATTCGTCTGGGTGGAGATCCATCAATACACCCGGGAACAACAGAGACCGATGGCTATTTCTTAAATAAAGCAATAGAAAGCGGCTTCAAGATTCTGCCAATATTTCGGTTTGGGAGAATCGTTAACTTAGAGATCAGACCAGAATGGAGATATATAAAAGAATATAGTGAGCCTATGGGCCTTGTAGATAAATGGAGCGAAGTTGTTACATATCTTGAAGATTTGGGGGCTGGATTTGGGTTTATCAACTCTTTGCTGAAAATACCTGAAAATAGGCAAAAACCCTGGACTTTTTATGCGGAACAATATACCGGGTCAGATAAGAAATTTAACAGAGCAATAGCGGAATGGAGTGACGGAGATTCAGTCGCATCACATATTGCGAGTGGGATAACATACTTTTGTACTTATGATGAAGCAAAGGGTGCTGGTTCTAAATCCGTATTTAGCCCTAATATTAAAGAAGCGTTGAACAAGAAGTTTGGGCTTAAGGTGGTCAGTCCACAAGAGTTAGTGTTTATTTTGCAGGGTCATTTGCCCGCCTAAAGATTTTATTAGCAATCTGTTCGTCCATCGAGTAAACATTTCGGCCAACTCACCTTTGGTATAAACATTCCAATCACATAGGGCTTGTTAATGGACCGAAATACTTATACAGGATAATAACCCATACAATTTAGAAAACAGCGCTTTGGGGGGAATTATTTGTGAATTGCATTAATTCATTAACTTCTCCCCATGGCAAGTCCCATTGAACTACCAATTACACCAGGTGAGCCTGTAGTAAATATCCATTGTGATACAGCAAGCCTCTATATCTTTAGAAATGATATTGTAGAGAGATATTCTGGCGAACCAAGCATTGAGTTAACGTATGAAAACTGCATTTTTAACGAGCTTAATATTCGGAATAATGACCCACATAAATTTAAGAATGTATCAGTAATTTTTATTAATTGTTTCATAAGAGATATCGTAGTAGAAGGAGTAAATGAACCCAATATCAACATAAACTTTCTAGGCTGCATTATTGCCGGCACTATCGAAGGAAGAGCTAATCTTAGCGTGCACTTTGTGAACTGTGTAGTTGGAAGGGATGGTCTAACTTTAACCAACATTAAGCATTGTGCAATCAGCTATGATGCTAGGGCTATAACTGCGGAGCGTAAATGGGTGGTGTCGGACTTTGATACCTTTATTTCTGAACAGCAGCGAATTAATCTTATTGACTGTAGAGATATTGATTTTAAGGGAAACTTATCAGACGAGGTTTATCGTAAGCCTATGGAAATAGCCTTAATTTTGAATTTTATGACCACAGAACTTTGTAAGGCAAATATCACCGGTTGTGTATTGGACGATTTAACAATTTCCGGTAATCCACAAGGTAAGATTGCTATAAACATGGTGCGAGTGGGAGGCATTTATCTAAGGGATCTTATTCCTGCCGATGCGTTGACATTGTATGATGTAAAACCCAAAGCCACATATTATCGGGGTACGAGATTTGAAATACATGGATGTAATTTGGATAAGGTCTGGTTTGACAATGTAGATTTTGCCGGATTTAATAGCGTATCTTTTTTCAGGACAAAATTTGCCAAGACAACTTTTACAGCATGTAACTTGCCAGAGAACTATATCTCTTTTGAAAAGTTTAAAGCTCTTGAAAACATTCATTACCCTGAAGCTCGAACTGAAAATTACAACAAGGATCAGTATGAAATATTTTTACAGCTAAAAAAGTCTTTTGAATCAACAGGAAATTATTATGAAGCACAAAAGATCCAGTCTGCAGCTCATGAAGCGTTAAGAAAAATAGAAACAATTTCATCCTGGGATCGTGCTATTCTCAGTATTAACAACGTAACAAACGGGCATGGCCTTTCAATTAAAAAGCCATTTCTGTTGTTTTTAGGAAATACTATCGTTTTCTATGTTCTTTACTTACTTAGCATTGGACGCATTTTTAACAGCAATGAGGTTGATCTAAGGCTGATCGGCTATTACTTTCAATTTATTGACCTGACCCACAGAAATGATTTCCTTGTGAGTTCTGTAGATCAAACAAATTGGAGTATGTGTATAGACTTTTTTAATAAAATAATTGTCGGTTTCCTAATCTATCAGTTTATAGCAGCTTTTAGGAAATACGGAAAATCTCTCTAGTTTTTATTGAGAATATCAAATGTTCATCAATCAGCTTTATTTCGATCAATAATTTTAGTGATAATCTCATCCTGTAGATTTAATAAAAAATCCGGACAATCGTGAGGATGAACAAAAGCTAAGTTCTCCGCATCCTTCCCCTGCATATGAAACCGCTTCTTTTTGCCATCGAC
Source organism: Candidatus Pedobacter colombiensis (assembly GCA_029202485.1). Lineage (NCBI taxonomy): Bacteria > Pseudomonadati > Bacteroidota > Sphingobacteriia > Sphingobacteriales > Sphingobacteriaceae > Pedobacter > Candidatus Pedobacter colombiensis. The sequence continues at coordinate 2,189,733 of CP119313.1, forward strand.
CATAGTAAAAACCTGAAACAGTTTGGGACCTGTTACATTCATTGAAATCAGTTCTAAAGAGATTCCTTTTATATCAAGAGAGAAATAGGTTTGCATGCCTCAAATATAGCTTTGGCAGTTACTTATGACCAATTTTAGTTCTAAAATTTAGTTTTATTTCGCCTAATCTTTATAATTATCTACTTTGGGGGATAGTAAGAGCGATACAAACAGGGGAAGTTCTCTTTTTGAAAAAAAAGGAACTTCCATTTGGAAGCTCCTTTTTAGCCTGTGAAACAATATTGCACTACTCATAATGCAATAATAGATTGATGACCTTATTTATTTGATAAGCTAAAATTTAACCATTTCAATAATCTGTCCTTCTTTATTCATGTAGTAGATGTTTTCCTTTTCCAGTACGATATTGTTTTTGCTCGGAATTTCACCGAAATTATGTCTTTTGATAATCTTCATCGAATCTTTCAGAACCACGTATAGAACCCGGTTTTTCTTCTCCTGAACCAGTATTCGGATAACATTCTGGTCAATATCCAAAGCGTGAATCCATGTAATGTTCTTATTGAGTTTCCTAACATCGAATATTGATTTATCCAGATCATTGTAAATAAGTGGAGCAGCGTTATAGTAGAAATATGGATACTTGAACTCGTATTGCCACATATATCCCGGTTCATTCAGTTTTTCACCTGCAAAACTCCTAATTGAATCGAACTCAATCTTAATGTATTTGCCCGAATATCTTAGTTTGGGGTCATCTTTTGCCTTATGAAAGTAAAAGAATAGTTGATCTTGCTTGTAATTGGATTTAGGCTGTCGGTTGATCAATAGCATCGTAGAATCGTTTACAATAGGATTATTCTTCATATCATAAGGCTCCTCTATATATTCCTCTCCACCTATTATCCACGTAGAATCGTTTAATTCCCTGTATGATTGGTAATCTACCTTATACTGATCAAAAATATACCCCTTTAAGCTATCGCTTGCCCAGTCTACTAATGGTAAGATTTTCATTTTCTTGGTAGCTGGCTTGAATGAATATACATAGGTCAACCATTCGCTTTGAATCGTATCTAAACGCTTGTCTGGATCTATATATTGCAGATCAATGGATGATGAAATTTGATCTTCCCCTGAAATTGCCCCCGTTCCGAACTGTATAAGATTATACGGTTGCTGATATTTCTTATAAACAGCCTTCATTTTAGCCATGTCTATATCATGATCATCGCCAGCTTTGATTAAGCTATGAATAATCTCGTCATTATTTGTGAAATACAGAGAATCTAGCTTGTTTGTGGTTTTGTCATAGATGTATACTTTGTCACTATTCTGCCAACCTGTTACTATGAAGTAGTTGTCAACTTTATTAAGTGTACGCCATCCAATTATCTTTTTTATCCTATCGTTGGATACTACACTATTTTTATAAATAGAATTTGAATACGTTTCAATTACATCCGTATAATAGGGTATACTATCAATCGGAGTTTTAAATAGAACCTTATTCATAGTGTCTAGCACTATTAAATGTGGCATTTTAAAAAAGCTAATAGATGAAGCTATTTTGTCATAAAGCCTTGTGTCCAAGGTTATCTTGCATGGCCTGCTCATCATTTCAGTCAGGAACTCTTTTGCTTGTTCCTGTGTGACGTCTTCGGCAGAAAGCAGAAACTCAATGTTATTAAACATTGTATTGTCTGTAATAATGGAAGCTGTAGTATGGTTACACATCGAGCAGGAGTTGATATTGGTGATCAGGATCATCCTGTATGTTTTTTTTGTTGGAGCAGCTAAACAGCAGCATATAGTCATCATTATGATCACTATATTGAGTAATATTTTTTTCATAGTTTGAGCAAACCCCTGATAGCTAATCAGGGGTTTGGATATAATATATTTATTCAAGATCTAATTCTGGAGTGAAATGAATTGTAGCGTTATACTCATCAGATTGGGAGCATTCGTATGAAATGGTATTTACTTCGTAATACACTACACCTCCATTTACTTGAGGAATACCCAGATAACATTTCTGAGCATTAGGGAATTGTTGGCTGTAAAATGGATTTGAAATGTGAGTAGCGCTAGTTGTAGGGCATAATGTTTCGTCAATTCCTTCATCAGAATCATCAGCTTTTGCAGTATAAGCACATATAACATTAGGATTTTTCTTGCACTTGATCGCAATTACTTTGTTGTTTGTGCTTTTCATCCAGACTCTCACGCCCATCTCTTTTTTTGTCGTTCCCCCACTAATAGTACGTTTAGAGTGTTGTGATTGAACTGTGGCTGTGGAATCATCGGAAGTAAGCGCATTCGCCTGAAAGCCAATAAGCAATAAGGCTATATATATTAGTTGTTTCATTTTGGTTGCGATTAAAGGTTATTGTCCAATAGTTACGATTACAGTTTGAGCCCCTTGCTGGTCCTCAGTTACATTGGAGCTTAATTTATCTGTAAGCACAACTTTCAAAGCATTATTCTCATAATATGCAATAAAGCTTTGACCTTCCTCAATGTTTACTCCCTGTGGTACTGGGCTTTTCGTAGGCGGTTTATTGCCTATTGGCATTCCCACCCAGCAAGGTATGGAATAGCAAAAATTGTCAGCAACCATTCTGCAAATCAGAAGAGCATTACCATCAGAATCAGTGGCTCTTTCGAAAACTCCCCTGATTTCACACCAGTTACGAATAGTTGTTTTTGGTGCTGCGGGTTCTTCTTTAGGTAACACTGGATTTCCTGCATACAGTATTACTGAACTGCACAAAATAGCAACAGTTGATAATACTGATTTAAAAAAAAGATTTTGTTTCATAATCTATAAGGTTATTAAATGTGCCTACTCTAAATTGGTTTTCGGCTTCCCCTGTTTTTGCTTACTACTAATAGGATCTAATCCTGTTATGTAGTGAATTTTTAATACTGAATATTTCGGTGGGGTTATTATATTGATTAGCGTTCCGGAATTAGGTTGAGGCAGCTTATTAGGCTGCTCAAAAACTATTATTGACAACAATAATCTTATTGCGTCATTTCTATCAAGAGTGAAAATACTCTTTGAGCCACAAAATGCTGTTAATCAATATATTTATTTATGCTGATTAGCATCGTTTGTCCCTGCACGACAGGTTGTAGATAAATAGCGTGGGACAATAGCACACTGTTTATTGAGGTACCGCGAAGCACCTACCGAACAAGAATACTAAGCCCACGCATACGTGAGCGGTAGTGTTTCTCTGTTCGGTTATTGTAAAATTCGCGGTTTTCAATAAACAGATTAACTAACGCAATTCGTTAAAAATGATACTACGAATAACATATTTTTTTTATAAATACAAAATAGTGCAGAAATAAATTTGAGGAAAATGCCAGTTTCCGGCCCTTTGCAATGAAGCATATTTTGATTTCAGAGGTAATTATTTCATCCATTCTTTAAAAGGACCTGCTTTTCTTTGGCTTACGGTGGTATGGACCAACGGTACGGGCTCTATAGTTACTTCCAGCTTGCCATATTCTATGGGCTGGTAGGATTTGCAGGCTGTACGGTGTGCTATAAGCCTGCGGTTAATGCGAAAAAAAACAGCCGGATCAAGCTGGCTTTCAATCTGATCGAGATTGTCATCGCTGAAGTAATCTTTTTTGCTCCAGGTTCTAAATAACACACCACTCTCGACAATAAAAATGCAGGCGATTTCAGCAGTATCAAGCGATATTGTTTCCTTTCCTTCCAGGACATTGATATATCCCTTGTACACTTTGTTGTTTATGCCGGTAAAAGAAGAAAGGAATTTGACTTTGTCATAAAAGTAATAAAGCACATAATAGCCGTTGAGAATAATAAACAATGCTACAGAAAATGGAAATTCGTATTGCGGATAGGTGGACTTCATGATGTTCTGGTGAAACGAAAGGAAATAGATAAAGACCAGGAAAAATGAAATGACCGATACCAGCACAACCCCAAACAGAAATTGCAAGCCCAAACGTCCCCATAAATTGGTTTCCCAACTGTAACGCTTGTCAAGCATCTTCGTAATTTCTTTAATGATCCATGCCAGAAAAAGGGCAATCGCATAATTAATCGCAAGTGTTGGGTAATAGGAATAGATCGTCAAGGCTTCTAAGGATGAAAGCTCTTCGCCCATCATTACTAAAATGTGTGCTGCCAGCAGGCAAGCTATCAGCCGAAATGTAAGATCCTTATACCGGATCGGAAAAAAGGCTGTTCCCAGTGATTCTTGTGTAAACTCTTGTGCCATACCTTACTATATGATGTTTATTTAAATATCGGCAATGAATCAACGTTGTTGGGTATCGTTCGTTTTATGGTAACGGTATTGTTACGTTGTACGGCTAAAATTATTCGGAAATTTACATGGAGTAAACAAAAACAAATGTCTATGACCAAAGTCCCTCTTTCTCAATCAGGCGTACAATCTATTCAAGATCAGTTGTATGCGCTGCCAAATCAAGCACTACAGGCAGAAGTTTTGGCTGTGCGTAACAATTTTGCAACATGGACGGATAATCATTTTGTTATCAACGACAAGCAACGTAGCTGGCTGGCTCAAATGGACCCTTTATTTCGTGACTATATAGGAATAAGGATGGCTATTGCCATCAAAAACAAGCTGCCCTGGGTTATTGTGCTGCCTCCGGCACCAGCGCCAGGCGATCCGGACAAAGGAAAATGGTTCATGGAAAAAAGTACCATAGAAACGGTATGGTCGGGTCCGGAAGAGGTTATCGCTAACGGTGTGCTCAAACTCGAATTTGGCTATCATCCTTAATAACATTGAACCTGATGGACACACAAGCAATCATAGCGGCAGACAGCAGCTTACTCCAACAGGTAAAGCAAGGGGATCATACGGCTTTTAACCAACTATATAAGTTATTTGCAAAGGATGTATTCAGCCGGATAAAATACCTGGTACATGATCAGCAGATTGCGGAAGAATTACATCAGGACATCTTTTTAAAAATATGGGAGAAACGCGCAAGCCTCAATTGCGATGTTCCCATCCGTTCCATTGTGATGCGCAACACCAAAAGTATTGCTATTGACTACTACCGTAAAGCTGCAAGGGATCAAAAGCTGAAAGAGCATTTGATCCATACGGCAACTGAACTGTATGACCACCTAGAGGAACTGATTGACTTTAAGGAAACTAACGCGGCATTGCAATCAGCGATTACCAAACTCCCCCCACAACGGTTAAAGATCTTTACCATGTGTAAGCTTGAAGGCCATAGTTACGAGCAAGCTGCGAATGAATATGGTGTATCACTTAGTACCATTAAAGACCATATGGCAAAAGCCATGAAAAGCATCAAAGAAGATATGGTGGCTTTACATCCGGAAATGCTTTTGCTGTTGGTGGCCTCGACTGTATTACTATAGATTGAGTAAAGTTCTTACTTGGTAACAGATTTCATAAACCCTACTGTTTTTATTTTATCTGAAAAGACTTCAAATAAGTTCTTATTCTTTAGCGAAAGAAGAAGATTCTCAATTCGATTATAGTAGTCTTTCTCTTCAAAAGATTTCAGCATTGTTGCGAGTGGTTCTTTTACATTTTGATCATCTGAATTAACGGATTCAATAAATAGACTAGCAACCTTTTGTACTATTTCAAGTTTTTTTAATACTTCCAGATAACTTTCTTTATTGACTTCTATAGGGCTGATAAACAGCTCATTTTGATCACAATAAAACCCATTTTGTCTTAATGAATCGACATTTGAAAACCATGCTAATTCGATTTGTATTTGGAACAATTTTTCCGTTACATATCTGGTTGCCTTTTCATTCAATTTCTTTTTGTTACTAAACACTTTTTTCAGTTCCTCAATCTCAGATGTTGACTTGTTTTTAAATGATTGGATGAAGTCTATTAAATCATCTCCAAAAATAGATAGAACAAACATGGCAAACGCTATAAAGTACCGTATTTGGTGAGTTTTGAACAGCCTATGCATTCCTTTTATCTTGCGAAATCTGTAACCTTTGCTATCTAAGAATAATACTATTGCCTTGACTAATTCTTCAATACTAACGATAGCCAAAGACATAGCTCTACCGTAATCTTCTATTTCTGCAAGAGAAATTCCTGACTTCCAGGATTGTCTGGAGTTAAGGAGGACATTCTTGTAAGTAATTTCGCATTCTTTAGTCGAAAGTGAGGTGAAATTTTTTCCAGTTTTATGTTGTTCATTTTTCATAGGCTAATTCGGGTTTAGCAAAGTGTTTAGTTAGAAGATACACTAAATCATATTCAACTAGATAATAAAACGGCTATTCAAAAAATAAAAACAACCCAAGCCGAGAGTTTTCTCTTTCCAAACGAATAGGTATGCAAAAGCCCTATTTGGACAATGGAAGACGTTAATCAATTATATCAGAAATTTCTGAACCAGCAATGTTCAAGGCAGGAAGCCGAAGAACTGCTTCAATACTTTTTAACAGAAAAAGGCGATGCTGAAATGGCACAACTCATTGAGGCAACACTGGAAAATCAATCTTTGGGAAAAATAACTACTGAAGACCAGCTCTCGATTGAAAGAAATGAAAGGCTGGTCATGGATAAGATTAAGCCGAAAAGGGAATCAAATAGGTATATCTGGTACGCTGCGGCTGCTGCGTTGCTGGCTGTACTTTCAGTAACGTTTTATTTTTCCAAAGATAAAAGCAGCGTTCCGACCAACCAGATAGTAAACCATGATGTTTTACCCGGTGGCAACAGGGCTACTTTAAGACTGGCTAATGGTAAAACAATCAACCTGGATGCTAAAAAGTCAGGTGTTGTGATACAAGCCTCTCAATTGACCTACAATGATGGAACTGTAATCGCGGCTACCCAGGGAAAAAGTAATGAAACTTCAATGATCAATACGCCATCAGGCGGACAATATACTGTTGAGTTACCGGATGGTACCTTAGTAACCTTAAACGCTGCCAGCTCGCTTAAATTCCCGTCAACATTTTTAGGATTAGTTAATAGAACGGTTGAGCTGGTTGGCGAAGGTTACTTCCAGGTTAGAAAAGACAAACAACATCCTTTTATTGTAAAAAGCGGTGATCAGCAGGTTGAAGTACTCGGTACACACTTTAATGTTACCGCCTATGCAAATGAAAAAAACATCAAGACCACATTGGTTGAGGGATCGGTAAAAATTAGTACGGCAAGCGGAAGCAAATTACTTAAGCCCGGCCAACAGGCACAGGTTAATGGTACGGCTATTCAGGTGGACGAAGTGGATATAGATGATGCGATAGCATGGAAACAGGGCTACTTCATCTTTAATGAAGACCTGGAGAGCATTATGAAGAAAGTATCCAGGTGGTACAATGTTGAAATTATTTATCAAAGCAAGTTTGATCCGGGCCTTGGTTTTCAAGGCAAAATCACCAGAAACAAAAATCTTTCAGAAGTGCTGAAAATGATGGAATACACCGAAAAAGTACACTTTAAAATTGAAGGGAGGAAACTTATTGTAACAAACTAAAAGGGAAGAAAGAGTAAAGCCAATCCTTAAAAACAAAACCGGCAGTGCGCTAACACTACCGGTCGATGTCTGGATTGGTAAATAAGAATTGTGTCATATCAACTTTAACCAGACGAACAAATGTATAAATTTTATACTAGCAAAATTGGTGTGCCCCCAAGGTACATCTATAAACTATTGCTCATTATGCGATTAACTACAATCCTATTAATAGCAACCATTATGCAGGTCAGTGCTAACAGCTTTGGGCAGGCCATCACTTTGAACACTAAAAATGCGTCTCTACCGACTGTCATTAAAGAAATCAGCAGGCAAAGCGGCTACGATTTTTTTTACGATCAGGATCTTATCAAGAAGTCGCAGAAAATCACTGTTAATATTTCCAACAGCCCAATTGAAACAGCATTGGAAAAGTGCTTCGAGAATCAGCCCTTTACTTATAAGATTGAGAATAAATCCGTACTCTTAAAGGCTAAGGAGCCTTCCTTTCGCGAAAGAATCATGGATCGTTCTGTCAATATTGATGTGCGTGGTCGTGTCTATGATGATCAGGGTATGCCTCTTTCGGGAGCAGTTGTGAGAATTAAAGGAGCAAACAACGCAGTAGGAACTGATGCAAGTGGTTCTTTCCATTTAATCAATGTGCCTGAAGGTGCTATATTGGTTATTTCCTTTGTCGGATACGGTACGGAAGAAGTAAAAGTAACTAAGAACGTTGGAATGATTGTACTAAAAATCAGTACTAATGAATTAGAAGAAATGGTGATTAATGCGGGTTATTATACGGTAAAAGAGAAAGAGCGCACTGGTTCCATTTCCAGAGTAGATGCCAAAACAATAGCACAACAACCCGTAAGCAATCCTCTTGCTGCACTGATTGGCCGTATGCCAGGTGTAAACATTGAGCAGTCATCCGGTATCAATGGTGGAGGATTTAAAGTACAGATCAGGGGACAAAACAGTTTAAGAACAGAGCCTGGAAATAATGGGAATGATCCTTTGTACCTTATTGATGGGGTTCCTTATCCTTCTGCAAGCCTTACACTTGAAAATTTAGGCGTAATCGGAATTAGTGGAGTAGCCAATCCGCTCAGCACACTTAACCCAAATGACATAGAAAGTATCGAAGTATTAAAAGATGCAGATGCTACTGCTATCTATGGATCAAGAGGTGCCAATGGTGTGATCCTTATTACAACAAAGAAAGCAAAACCCGGAGCTACTCAATTTGCATTTATTGTTAATCAGGGAATATCGCAAATCAGCAAAAAGCTAAACCTTTTAAATACTGAACAGTACTTTCAAATGAGGAATGAAGCGTTTAAAAATGATGGAGTTTCACCTGCAGCTACAGATTATGACATTAATGGAACCTGGGATAAAAACCGCTACACTGACTGGCAGAAAGAATTGATAGGCGGAACAGCCAGCTCTACCAATGTTAGTACATCTATTGGCGGAGGAAATGAATTTACTCAATTTGCAATAAGGGGAAACTATAGCAGGCAAACTACGGTTCTTCCTGTCAATCTAACAGATATTAAAGGATCGGGTGCTTTAACCATAAATCATTCGTCTTTTGATAGAAAGCTAAGTCTTAATTTTTCTTCCTCATACAACGTGGAGGCGAACACTTTACCAAAATATGACTTAACATCTTATACTAATTTAGCCCCGAATGCCCCTGCATTATATAATGCAGACGGAAATTTAAACTGGGGACTAGACGATCAGGGTGCTCCAACCTGGAACAATCCTATGGCCTCTACCCGCGAGCCTTATACAAGTAATAACAATATATTTTTATCAAGTGGACAAATCAGTTATGAAGTTGTTCCCGGACTTAAGATAAAAGGCAGCTTTGGGTACAGCAATATTAAATTCAGGGAAAATGTAATCAGCCCAATAGCAGCGCAACCTCCTTCTGAATATGCAATAGGCCTGAATTTGCTTTCGCTTACAAGTGTGGACACATGGAACATTGAGCCTCAGATCAATTATCAATATAAATCTAAAAAGTCCACTATTGATATTTTGGTAGGTACAACGCTTCAGAAAAGCGCTCAAAGAAATGAATTTTTGGTTGGAGCATTATATACAAGTGACCTGTTGATAAAAGATATTAGTTCAGCACCGTTTAAAAATGCAGTTACATCTTCATCATTGTATAAATATCAGGCAGTGTTTAGTCGCTTGAATTATAACTACAACGGGACTTATTTCCTAAACATTACAGGCAGACGTGATGGTTCCAGCAGGTTCGGCCCTGATAAACAGTATGCAAATTTTGGCGCAATTGGAGTTGCATGGATTTTCTCAAATGAAAATATGGCGAAGGAGTTATTGCCTATGTTATCACTAGGTAAAATCAGGGGTAGTTTTGGAAGTACCGGAAATGATCAAATTCCTAATTACGGATACCTTGAAACTTACTCTGCAACCAATTCCTACATTGATGGCAGCGGATTATTCCCCAGCCAATTAGGGAACCCTGATTATTCTTGGGAAATCACAAAAAAGTTAGAGGCTGCAATTGATCTGGGGCTGCTTAAAGACAGGATACTTTTTAGTGCCAGCTGGTATCGTAACAGGTCATCAAACCAGTTGGTAGGATATACATTACCTGATATCACCGGATTTTCAACTATCCAGTACAATCTACCGGCAACCGTCCAAAATACGGGTTGGGAATTTGAACTAAGAACAAACAATCTTTCATCAAAAACATTTACATGGACAACCGCTTTCAATCTCACTATACCAAAGAATAAGCTCTTGTCTTATCCTGATATTGAGGGATCAAGTTATGCGAATACGTATACTGTTGGCCAATCCTTATATAACATTCGCAAGTATCATTATCAAGGTGTCAATACCCAAACCGGAATGTATGATTTTGCAGATGTAAACGGAAACGGGGTACTGGATGTCGGTGATAGGATATCACCAACGCAGACTGTGACCAGTCACTGGTATGGCGGGATTCAGAACAGTTTCAACTTAAATAATATAACGTTGGATATTTTTATACAAGTAGTAAATAAAACTGCCCTAAGCCCATTTACCGCTGCTCAGATGGGAATGCCGGGCAGTATGGGGAATCAAACAGTTGATGTTCTTGATCGGTGGCAAAAGCCTAATGACATGGCAAGTTTTCAGCAATTTTCACAGAGTTTTACTCCAAATGGCCCTGGAAGCAGGTTCTCCAGTCTTTACTATTCCGACCGGTTTAGTAATGCATCCTTTGTCCGGTTAAAAAATGTTTCTCTTTCCTGGATGCTTCCCCGATCGTGGTCACAGCGGGTAAGGTTGCAAAACCTGCGAGTATTCGCACAGGGACAAAATCTACTGACTATCACAAAATATCCTGGCGATCCAGAAATAGCAAATGTAAAAACCTTGCCAAGTCTGCGAACGATTATCTGCGGCCTCCAAGTGAATTTATAAGTTGGACATTAAAAGAATTTGAAATGAAAATCATTCAATATAAAAACTGCTACCTGCTGTTATTGATACTGGTAACACTATCATGTAAAAAATTTCTAAGCATTGATCCTCCGATTGATCGTATTGTAGCCAGTGAGGTGTTTTCCAATACTGAAACGGCTACTGCAGCTGTTAGGGGGATTTATGCTAAAATGATGTCAGAAAACGGATTTGCAAGCGGTAGCTCTTCCAGTGTTACTTTGCTTTCAGGAAGATCTGCTGATGAGTTTTCCAATTACTACACTTTATCTGATTTCCCCAAACAGTTTTCTGAAAATAACCTTTTGTCTACTAATTCAAGTTTACAATCAGGGCTTTGGAAAGATCCATATCAAATTATTTACGGAGCAAACTCTGTACTGGAAAGTCTTAATAAATCAGTACAACTTTCTATCAATACAAAACAGCAATTGGGTGGTGAAGCAAAGTTTATCAGGGCGCTATGCTACTTTTATTTGACCAACTTATTTGGGAATGTGCCGCTGATACTCAGTTCAGACTATCGGCTTAGCTCTACTGCAAGTGCCAGTAATCCGCAGGATATATATGTTCAGGTAATCAAAGACCTGCTGGAAGCCAGAGATCAATTAGCAGATAACTATCCGACTGCTGACCGGACAAGAGCCAATAAATGGGCAGCAACAGCTTTATTAGCACGTGTTTACTTATTTAACAAAGATTGGGTTAATGCTGAGAAATATTCTAATGAGCTTATCGCAAAGACGGATCTTTACGATCTCATTCAGGACGATCTAAACAAAGTGTTCTTAAGCAACAGTAAAGAAGCAATTTTACAGTTTTTCGTTCCTCAAATACTAGGCGTAAATACAAATGAAGGAAAGATCTTTATACTGAGACAAGCGCCAGGATCATCAACAGAGGTCGTAATGAGTGAAAATTTGTTTAATGCCTTTGAACCTGGTGACAAGCGAAAAACCAATTGGATAGGAACGTTTACAAGTGGTACTTTTTTCTGGCATTACCCATATAAGTATAAAGTTAAAGCCGGATCATCTCCACTCACAGAGTTCTCTATGGTACTCAGAGTTGCAGAGCAGTACTTGATCAGAGCCGAAGCAAGAGCGCAGCAGAATAAAATTTCCGGATTGAACAGCGCAGAAAGTGATGTGAACCTCATCAGAGGCAGGGCTGGATTAACCGGAGTAACTGGGACAACACAAGCAGCAATGTTACTATCTATTGAAAAGGAAAGGCGTATGGAACTATTCTCAGAGTGGGGCCATCGATGGCTTGACTTAAAACGTACCAATAGAGCCGATGCTATTCTGGCCCCCCTTAAAGGCCAAAACTGGCAAAGTACAGATCAGTTATATCCAATACCTTATTCGGAACTTGTTAATAATAAAAATTTAAAACAGAACCCCGGATACAACTAATTACTGACCTATTTAACATAAACAATAAAATCATGAAAATCAAAATATTTGCACTACTGTTGCCCGCATTTCTATTTACATCTGCCTGGGCACAGGAAAAAAAAACGGAAACTCAATTTGATGAAGATTGGGCAAAGGTTATTGAAGGGCTGCCTTTGTTTATCAATGGTAATATAGCTAAGACAGATGTGGGAGCAAAAGTAGCTTATAGCTGTCTAATAACTCCGTTTTCCCCAGCTCTTCAGCCAGGCTACGTGTTTCATACAGCAACGGAAAATATACAAAGCAAACGTTCAATGGGAATAATTTTCAATTTGCCTGTAAAGCTTTTTATTCAAATTCTCTATGGGCATTTTTATGAAACAGATACTGTGACTAAATCAGCTTATTTTCCGGCTCCTATACCAAACGCAAGAACGGTTTTTAAAGACATTGATAGCGCAGCGCTTGTTGTTTCCGTAGATGGAAAAAAACAATGGCAAAATTTGTATAACATACAATTTACATCATCTAAAAATATTCCTACCAGTGTGATCAGACGGCATATGATTAGCGATATTGAATTACAATTTGGTGTAAAAACCTACTGGGAAAAGCAGGTTAAAAAATGCATTGTGATTTCCCGAAATGGGCTGCCGATACCGGAATACCAAAAAGGTGATGTGGAATACAAATTAGGAACGGATAAAAATGGGCAAGGTGGTGTGTCGATGAATAATGTTCCATTGGTTCAACTCATCAATTTTATGCTTGTCAGGGAGTTTAGAAATACTGATTACCCTATTGTTGACGAAACCGATTTCACAAAGAATCTAGGGAAAGTTTCCTTTTCAACAAAAGATCCTGGGCTAACATTCGAAAAGATGAGAGTTAATATGGCTAAATTTGGTTTCAAATTTAGCATTGAAGAACGTGAGGTTAATATGCTGGTTATCACTAAAGCAAACATGTAAACATATTTTCAGTTGCTGGCACTATGTTGGCAGCTGAATTTTGTACCGATAAATAAAAGAATCATGGATCGTATAGACATATCCGTTGATTACTTTAAACTGGCTGATATTTTTATGCTGCGTATTTGGCAAGTAAAATGAATACACATAAGCCCCCCTTGCAATATCGTAGATGTCAATTACGGTGGAGTATTTAAATTGAGTATCATCTTCCTTTTTACCCATCAGGGTTGAATGAACGAATAGGTAATTTTTCCATGTTGCACATTTTGGATTAACTAAAAGTGCAGGTGTTGTAATTACACTGGAGCCATTTGACTGAATAGCTGAAACGTTGAAAAAAGCAGAATCTATCGGGTCTATTGTTTTTATCTTCCTTACCAGATTTAAACTGGTGTCCATAACAATTATTTCATTTCGGTAGGCATATAAATAGGTGAATAATTGCAGATTCTTGTTATATTCTAGGTTGCCACTGGTACAATATTGTCCGTCAACTTGCTTTATCAATATTGTATCATTTTCTATTGTTCCTGCCGGATAAGTTGCTTTACGAAAAGCATTACATTGGGTTTTTGAACTAACATAACGAAATACAAGGGAATTATCGTTAAGCGGCACGCTTTCCTGGAAAAAAGGGCAAGAAATAGTCCAAGTTGATGCTCTCCATTCATTTGTTTTTCCTTTAAGGATCGAACGTTCCAAGCCGTAAAAAACATAAAAGTTTATGCTGTCTACATAAATCTTGTAGTCGCTTACTCCATGTGATGTTGTATATCGTAAGTCTATGTTAATAGTTTGCGTATCTGTCAATGGCGAATTGGTTCGGAGCAAACGTGGCAAAGTAGTATAGTTGCCTAAATAGATATTTTCGTCAGATGAGCCGGCAATATAATAGGAGTTAAATCTCAAGTCAAGTCCCTTGATATCAGTGACCTCAAATGGAATCCTACGTTCAAAATCATAAGACAACACTTTTAGTTTTGCATGGTATCGGATAAAAAGTATCAGAATTGGTACAGGTGATAATATAAAAATCAGAAGCAGACGGGTAAATATTATTTTCATATGAGTAAGTAATAAGAAAGATGGTTAAAGCTCTCGTAGTCAGTAACCATCTTTCAGTTAATCAAACTTTAATCAAGTGCTAAGGGGCGGCTACATAAGCCAGTATTTGCATCGAAGCCGATGTACTGTACTTTGTCAATTGTACAGCTTGGTGTTGAACTTGCATGGCAAGGTACACTGGTTGTACATACTCCTACTACCGGTGCTGGTTTTGCACCGATTGTTTTTGTGTTCGCTTTACCTACTAAAGCTCCGCCTACTGCAATTGTTGTCAGTATGGCGAATGTTAAAATTTGCTTTTTCATAATAATGAGTAATTAGAATTGAATGATTGCCTACTCTGTTACAGGTTTTCGGCAAGTCCTGTTTCTCGGCCAAGAAATATTTTAAATAGGGTTTAATCTATCCTGCAGGTTGTGCTTGCTTTGAACAACTATAGCTGTTACGGCCAGTAATACAAATGCGATATTAAAAACTAAATGCTCGCGCCATCCCATCTTTTCCAGTATGCCCCCGCACGAACAAGGGACCCGTTCAGCGAAATTCAGGATTACAATAATGTAAGCGGTAAACATGGTCATTAAGCTAAAGCTGGCATATAAGCCTGTCACACGAGTAGCATCAAATAACAGCATCAATGAAATGATAATTTCTATTGTTGGAACAAGCCATGCGATTATACCAGCATACCCGGTCAATATAGGTGACTGACCAATTTGTACCGTAAATTTTTGGTAGTCTATTAGCTTATTTGCTACCGCATATAAGAACAGCAGTATGAAGCAGTAAGAAATGAGTTTTACAATAAGTGATTTGTTCATGGCTTAAATTATTGGTGAGTAGCACAATAATTTTGTGATACAAAGCTATAGTCGCCAAGTTGTTATTTCCGGTCAAAAAGTTGTGATTTCGTTGCAAAAAGTTGTGAAAAAATGTCAATTCTAAAATTGTAGACACTTTCATTCTGTGTCATTTGGACTTTTTGAAACATGGCTGGGGGAAACATGAAAGTACTTTATAAAGGCTGTGGTAAAATTGGCCGGATCATGATATCCTACATTTAGCCGCACATCTGCAATACTGTGGCTTCCTTCTTTTAGCATCTCCATAGCCTTATCCATACGTTGTTGCAGAATAAACTTGTGCATGGGCACTTTGTATTGCTTTTTAAAGCGTCTTTGTAATGTTGAGGGGCTAAGATTAAACTGCTCAGCAATTCTTTCGATAGAAAGGCTTTCATGTAGATTAGCTTCAATATACTCCATGATAATGATGATATGATTGTGTGCTGCCTTCATACCACGTCCTTTATTTCGAGTACTACTTTCGTTCCCCTAAATTTTTCGGATTTTATTTCAAGTGTGGCATTGATAAGTGCTGCCCTGCTACGCATGTTGGGGATTCCGTAGGTTGGCGCTCCGTAGATTTTTTCCTGGTTCAAGCCTATTCCATTGTCTTCAATAGACATACAAAAGCAACCATCTTTTGCTGAAATGGATATGATAATTGTTGAAGCCATTGCATGTTGAGCAATATTGCTGATGGCTTCGCTGGCAATGCGATACAGGATGATTTTTACCTCATCCGTTAGAATTGGCTCGATCTCGCACTCTACCATATAGTCGATATCTGTCTCTTCCATGATCAGGACCAGCTGGTCTTTAACCAGGCTTAACAAACTTTGAGACCGGATATATTCAAGGTTAATGGACTGGTTTATGGATGTGATCTTTTCAACGAGGACATCGATCTTATTGATTGATTCGACCAGTTCTGGTAAAGCTGAAGGAGCAACTTTTAACAGGTTCATTCGAGTACTGTTCAAAGCATTGCTGATCAATACCGCTTGTTGCTGAATGTCATCGTGTAGGTGCCTGGATAGTTCGTTAATCCAGCGTTCATATTCATTGATTTTGTCCTTTTGTCCTTCAATTAACAAAAGACTCTGTGTGCCATATCTCTGGTTTTTCCGATTGCGGAACGAATAAACCATATAGATAAATGCTCCGGTAAGCAAAAGCAGGATTAATGTAAAAGCAACAAAAAATAACAATATGGTGCGTTCTGGTATGTACATTCCTTACTGAATTAACTTGGGCAAGCACCAAAACCCAAAGCCTATAATTCCATAGGCAATGATATTGGTGACAATATGCATCGCATTAAGCATGGCAGCGTAATCTTTATTTAATTCTGCAGCCGAATTGAATACTTGCGAATTCAGCAGGTCAACTGTCCAGTAAAACATCAAAGCTGCCGAAAACCAGAAATGAGCGAAGCGGGTCAGCTTTTCGTGCCCCTCTCTATGGGATAAGAAAACCATCATATACAAGCAAAGGCTGATCACGACAATTCCACACCACAACAGGAAATAATTGTTGATCAGATCTTCCTGTTGAAGCCAAAAGTAATCATAGACCCCGAAAGCGATTGAAAAATAGCCAAGCGCGACTATCCACCACTTTTTTAAGCAGGCGGTAAAATACAGGCAGACTGTAAACATTTGAATAATGTCAGTGACATTATAAACATTATGATTGTCGCCTATGAAGTATTCAATTCCCGATGCTGTAAGCTCACTAACAAAACTGATTAAGATTAAAACATAGAATATCCTTGCCGGTTGTTCCATTATTCGCAGGCGTACAGCTCCCAGCCAGATGACGATCAGCAAGCATAGCAGGTAAACACCGTAAAGGATAAAATTCAATAACATGGTTGAATCAGAAACAGATTGGCGGACATGGTTTGGCCCGATCAAGGGCATAATTTGAATTGTAATAAACAGTATGGCCTGCATCATTTATGCCTGTTACCACAATAGTTAAAGCCGTTGATGAGAAACCCGTAGGGATGCCGAATTTACCTGAATTGACATAGGGCAAGGTATGTCCAAGTGCGATCTTCACCTCTTTAATATGAGTATCAGTAAGGTATTGGCGCAACGCTTCTGCATCTATGGACCAGGAAAGTAATGTATCGGGTCGTTCTGAACTGTAACTTGCAATGTAGCTTGCCGTCATCCTGTCCGCGGAATCTCGGGGAATAAAACAATCACCGGGCACTTCTTGCCGGGATGAGGTGGTTGTTCTTTTAACAGTACCGTTTTTTTCTTGTGGTGAATTGCAGGCTGCTAAAAATGTCAGTGTGCTGAGTAGATAAATTAGTTTCATGTCTGTATGTGTTAGATTGGTTAAATGTTGATGATGCCAAGCTTAATTGCTTCAAGCGTCAGGCCGACCCTGGTGCTCACATTGAGTTTTTTAAAACACTTGCTTCGATAGTTTTCTACTGTCTTGGCACTTATATTCATAAGCCTTGCAATTTCAGGGTAAGACAGATCAGACCCCGCGTGTTTGATGAACTGCCTTTCTTTTTCCGAAAGGTTGAATACTTTGGTTTTATGGTTCATTATGCTTTCAAACATGTTGACATCTGCATCTTTGGTGTAGGCAAAGCCGGTAGTTGCAATAGC
This sequence comes from Candidatus Pedobacter colombiensis, assembly GCA_029202485.1. Lineage (NCBI taxonomy): Bacteria > Pseudomonadati > Bacteroidota > Sphingobacteriia > Sphingobacteriales > Sphingobacteriaceae > Pedobacter > Candidatus Pedobacter colombiensis. The sequence goes on from CP119313.1 coordinate 2,207,630, forward strand.
AACAACAGCCTGGTACAGCTCTTCATAGCCATACTGCTTAGACAGGTATCCATTAGCACCAAGATGTAAAGCCTTCATAATCGTTTGCTCGTTGTGGTGCATGGTGTATATCAGACAAGGCAGACTTTTACCAAATGTTTTCCTGATCTTTTTAAGAAGTGTCAGTCCATCCATCTTAGGCATGGATATATCAATGATGCAGATATTTGGTAATGGAACCGTTTCATGTAGGTAATTAATGAGGTCATTCCCATTATCTGTACTATAAATCACATGTGTATTTCCTTTTGAATCAAGAAAGTCACAGACGGACTCCCGTACACCTTTCTGATCTTCGACATAAGCAATTCGAGTAGAGTTCCATAGGTTCATATAGGTAAATCTATTGGAGGAGATATACAAAACATATCTTTTCCTTCGATATTTTCAAAACAGGGGGGAAATCTCCCCCCTGTTTTGAACTTTCTGAAAATTATGCAAGATAAATTCAATAAATTCCGGTAGACTATTCTCACTGCTGCGTGACTTTTGTAATACTTCAATTGAAAATGAAATACTTCAACTGTGTTTTGAAGTGATTCGAGCAATTGGACCGCAAGCATATTCTTTTAATAATCATAGCCTAATGCAACTTTGACTCAATCAGAATCAACCCTATACAGCTATGATACAATTTGCCAACCAATTACAAGATGAGATGGAGCATGCCCTGGATCAGGTAACCATCAGGCCGGAGCGGGAAGCACTTAAGGCAAGAAACAGTTTTGAGATCGTAAACGATGCACTGCACAAGCTAAAGGACTTTATCAAAGTTTATGAGTTTACCAGCATCGAAGAAGAGATCCATTTTTTCAAAGAGATCAAGCCGAGGTTTTATCACCTGCTGATTTACTTTGGTGAACTAACTGCTATTGAAAGCCGGAAGCCCATTGGAGATAACGATACATTGGTAGCTTATTTGCGAAAGATAATCGACCGAAACAGTGAGTTTATTGACCATCATCAGCTGCTACACAGTTATTATAACTTAGGCTATACAGAGGAAGATGAGCGGTTTTTTCTTAGAAGTTCCATTCATCAGTCTTTATACCCGCAATACAGCGTTGATCTGGACACTACCTTTTCTACCAAAAGCAGCGCAGTACTATCAAAGCTCATGGCCTTTGAGAAAGTAAACGACCTCTTAGGGCGAGAAATCGAATATCTGAAAAGAGGTCCTGACGCTCCGGTTAGTACACCGGATACAAAGAAAGATGCGGTTGTATGGACAGACAGCAAGTCTGACCTAATCGAACTGGCTTATGCCCTTCATTCTAGGGGGTCTATCAATAGTGGTAGGTGTCAGGTTCAGCAAATCATAAGCATCTTAGAAATTGCTTTCAAAGTAAAGACCGGCAATTTCTATCGCACCTTTCAGAGTATGCGACTGAGGAAAAAGAACAGAACGGCATACCTGGATGCTGTCAGAGAAAGTTTGATCAAAAGAATGGATGATCCTGATCTTTTATTCTAATTACAGCAATCAGCTTAAATATTCTTTTGGAGGCGGGTGGTTAAAATCACCCGCTTTTTTTATGCTTTATGCGCTAAATGAAAAATGGAGAATTTTTAGTCCCTAATTTTTAAAAAATGGTACTCCATCCATAGTGTAAATTTTACTGCCGGCATTTTTGTATAGCCATCCTTTACCTACATGTGTATATCAGCGCCAATTTAGCTTGAATGACAAGGGATCTGGCGCATACAACACTACTTTCTGAGTAAGAAATTCATCCGTAAAATTTCCTGAAAATATTTTTTTGGTACTCCTGCTGCGGTGTAAAAAAAGCCTTTCAGCCTGCACCAACTTTGTATCGTTCAATGTGATAAACGATAAAAAAATAAAACCATGAAAGAGCTACTAACAAACATTACCTGGCCTCAATACCTCTTAGCGATGGTGGTACTGGCCGCGATTTATTATACAGTGGTGTTCCTGCTGTATTTCAGAAAGGACTTATCCAAAAAGATAAAGTCAGCAAGACAAGGGAATGAAGAATACCCTGAAGAAGAATTGGAAAACAACGCGCAGGATGCGCCTGAAGATTCACAGGGTGAGCTGATGGATCATCTGGAAAGCACGGTGTACGATATAGAGCATAGCATACTGGAGCCGGGAAAAAAGGCAACCAAACAGGAGCTGCTTGAGCAGCTTCAGACAAGAGTTGCAAGCTTTGGCGGGTTAAGTCGCCCCGGCTACCGCTATGCCCTGAATAATTTCATTATAGAAAAAGCAAAAGAAAATTGCGGGGCGGATTTTAGTGAGGAGGAACTGGAAGCGGCATGGGATAATCTGCCCCGCTAAAGTATTGTCCGGTAAAAATTGGTGTAGGGTTTCATAGGTGATGTAGGAGAAACCGGGCATAAGGGAAAGGGCAGCCAGAGTGAGGATGGGGAATGTGGTTCAGGAGGTTGCCCTCCCTTTTTTAACAAGGAAATTTTAATAGAAACGAAGATGAAGAGGATAAAGATGAGAAGGGAAATTTCTACAAACAGAATTTCAAAAAAAGGATTGCTTACAGGATTGCTGTTACTGGCTATCCTCACAAGTTATGGTCAGGGTGGCAATGACGGCATTGACGCTGCCAACAGAGAAGTACGCAGCTACTTCAACTCAGGCACTAATCTGATGTATGCTATTGGCGCTATTCTGGGCCTGATCGGGGCAATCAAGGTTTATCAGAAGTGGAATAACGGAGATCCCGACACGAGCAAAGTAGCAAGCGCGTGGTTTGGTAGCTGTGTGTTTTTGGTCATAGTTGCTACAGTGATCCGTTCATTTTTCGGCATATAGAACTGGTGGAAATGGAAGCTATACTTCAACAAAAACTGCACGATTACATCGTAAGCCATAACCCTGAACTGCTGTTAAAGCTTCAGGAGAATTTTTCGCTGACCACCTATATCAGTGATAAGGTCGCAGTAACGATGGCGATGGTAAAAAGCCTGATCCAAGAAGGCAGAACGCCTTACGACATTGAAGAACTTGCGCTACAGGAAATGACAGCGGAACTCCGGCCTTCAAAATTCTTATACCTGAAAAATATACTGGAAGAAGAATTTCCAGATGAATATAACAAGTTCAGTGAGGCTGGTGTGCTCACTTATGAGCTGGTTAACCTGATAGATGCCTGTCAGGAAATCTTTCAAAACGCTGAGTTTTCAGAGGCCAACGAAGATAACCGCTTCCTGCGCTACGCAGTGATTGCCCAGGTACATGATTACCTGCTTTAAAAATCGAAGCTATGACAAACAGTGTGTATCAGATCAACAAAGGGATAAACCAAAGCATCCAGTTTAAAGGCTTACGGGCACAATACATCTGGTATTTAGGAGGCGGGATAATAGTGTTGCTCATCTTATTCGCCTTCATGTATATCATAGGCTTGCCGCCCTACATCTGCATTGCAACTATTGCCGCAATAGGGACTTTTTTAGGTACGCAGATTTATGCAATGAGCAATAAATATGGAGAACATGGCTTGATGAAAGCGATGGCGCGAAAGATGGTTCCAAAATCAATTAAAGTAACCAGCAGAAAAGTATTTATCAAACCGAACTCATCGGTTCAAACAAAATAGCAATGGAAACGCAATTACCTATACACGAAATCAACGGAACCTCCTTCCTGGTGGATGTGCAAAAAGGCGAACTTAAGGAAGCGGGTAATCCGGATAACACCATAGCTTTTGCTGACATGCGATACAATGAAGAGGGTTACGGCTTTAGTTATGACCCTTTAACAAAAAATCTTCCTGAATGGAATCGCCTTTATAAGCCAGAAATTGAATTGATACAAGTACCTCATATGGTTGAACTCGATCCCGCTGGTATGGCTGCCAAATATGGAAAGACTTTACAAGAGGTATCAGGCAAAACAGACTTTGAGGTAATAGTAGATCAAGAAGTTTTAGCGATGAGAATGAAAGGCAAGTTACCTACTATTGATATTGCCGGTCATTTATTCTACGTGGACATCCGCTGTGATCGTTTACGTCCAAAGGATGACTTTTCGACAATGGGGATCAGTATCTCTGAAATTGAAGAGTATCAATATCGTGATGGCGATACGTACGTATTTACTTATGATCCCAAAACACATCGGGCTAGAGAAATAGATCCAGAAAAGATGACCACCATCCCCAAAGATCTTTTATTTATTGAAATTCCAATACCGAAACTACTTGATCCTGTTGGATATGCTAGAAAAACCGGATGTCATGTCACCGAATTATTAATGAATACGCCTTTAAAAGAACTCCATCAGGCAAGAACCATTCCCTGGAAAGAAACAGGTTTACTGATACTAATTAAGGAAAATGCAAATAAAAATAGACATCAGGTGAAGCAATCACAAAAGAAACGAACCGGGCGCAGCAAACGCAAAGGCATCTGAGTAAAAAGATGTGAACGGTAAGGACAAGGTTGAAGAGTATAAATAGTGTGTAAATAAAGTGTGATGGAAAAAGTGTTGGATGAAATTTTACCAATAATGGATGTAGAACATGACTGCATCCTGTCTAAACAAGGGGATATAACCGTTGCTTTTAAGGCAGAACTGCCTGAAATATTTACGCTCTCTGATCAGGAGTATGAAGCCTTTCACCAGGCATGGATCAAAGCGATCAAGGTGCTGCCTAAATACAGCGTTTTCTGTAAGCAGGATTGGTTTGTACAAAGCAAGCATCAACCTGACTTTACGAAAGAAGATACGAGCTTCTTGAGCCGTAGCAGCGAGCGTTTTTTTAATGAACGGCCATTTCTACAGCATAGCTGTTATATCTTATTGACCAAAAAGCCTGCAGGCAGAAAAGCAACTACCTCGTTATTCTCCAACCTGCTGCGTAAGTCCATTGTACCACAGGAAACATTAAAACCACAGCTTTTACAAGACTTTCTGGATTGCGTAGGCCAGTTCAAACGCATCATCGAAGACAGCGGATTTGTGCAGCTAATACGGCTGAGAGAAAAAGAATTGCGAAGCCACAGCCGCAAGCTTGGATTAATTGAACAGTATTATTTCCTGTCAGAAAACAGCAATGATTTTGTGATGCGGGATATCGCCTTTGATGAAGGCTTACAGGTGGGCGATAAACATTGCCAGTTGTACACCCTTGGCGATGCTGCCGACTTGCCAGCATTGTGCGGCAGTAGGATTAACTATGATAGGTATTCTACAGATAGAACAAAATTCAGCGTTGGATTTGCCTGCACATTGGGCCAGCTACTACCCTGCAACCATATTTATAGCCAATACATTTTTATCGAGGATGCGCAAAAAACGATTCAAAAGCTGGAGAGTAAACGGCTGCGCTTGCAATCGCTCTCCGCATACAGCCGTGAAAACACCATAGCCAGGGATGCGACCAATGATTTTCTGAACGAAGCGATCAGCCAGCAACGTCTTCCGGTAAAAGCACATTTTAATGTGCTGGTATGGACCGATGAAAAAGAAGAGCTCAAAGACCTGAAAAACATGGTATCCTCTGCGCTGGCACAAATGGATGCTGTATCCAAACAGGAAACCGTAGGTGCCCCTCAAATCTTCTGGGCTGGGATTCCCGGCAATGCGGCTGACTTTCCCATGAACGACACCTTCGATACATTTGTTGAACTGGCCACCTGCTTTTTGAACCTGGAAACAGGCTATCGCAGCTCATTAAGCCCCTTTGGTATTCGTTTGGGTGATCGGCTTACCGGTAAGCCTGTTCATGTAGACATCAGCGATGAACCCATAAAAATGGGCATATGCACCAACAGGAACAAGTTTATACTTGGTCCATCCGGAAGCGGTAAATCCTTTTTTACCAACCACATGGTGCGCAGTTACTACGAGCAAGGCACACATATCGTATTGGTAGATGTAGGGCACTCTTACAAAGGATTGTGTGATATGGTCAATGGTTATTACTTCACCTATTCAGAAGCCAACCCGATCAGGTTTAATCCATTTTATATCGGAGAAGGTGATTCGCTTGATACTGAAAAAAAAGAAAGCATCAAGACCTTGCTGCTGGCACTCTGGAAAAAAGATGATGAGGAATTTAAACGCTCTGAATATGTAGCACTCTCCAATGCCATCAGCGGCTATTATGCGATGCTGGATAAGCAACCTGATATTTTCCCATGCTTTGACAGCTTTTATACCTACCTGAAAAATGACTATGTGCCGGTGCTGGCTCAAGACTTGGTGAAAGAAAAGGATTTTGACATCAATAACTTTCTGTATGTACTGCGTCCTTACTACAAAGGTGGCGAATTTGACTACCTGCTTAACGCTACTGAGAATCTCAATCTATTACAGGAAAGATTTATTGTGTTTGAGCTCGATAACATTAAGGATCACCCGATTTTATTCCCGGTCGTGACCATCATTATTATGGAGGTTTTTATCAACAAGATGCGCAAAATGAAAGGTTTGCGTAAAATGATATTGATCGAAGAAGCCTGGAAAGCATTAATGAAAGAAGGTTTCGCTGAGTACATCAAGTACCTCTTTAAAACAGTAAGAAAATTCTTTGGAGAGGCTATCGTGGTAACACAGGAAGTGGAGGATATTATTTCCTCTCCTGTAGTAAAACAGGCCATCATCAATAATTCTGACTGCAAGATATTACTTGACCAAAGCAAGTACCAAAACAAGTTTGAGCAGATCCAGGAGCTGCTTGGTCTTACTGAAAAAGAAAAGGCATTGGTGCTGTCCGTCAACAAATCGAACGATCCTACAAAAAAATATAAAGAAGTATTTATCAGCCTTGGGGGGATGCAGAGCAAAGTGTACCGTACAGAGGTAAGCCTTGAAGAATATCTGGCCTACACCACTGAGCAAACTGAAAAAGTTAAGCTGACGGAGTATGCAGAGAAATTTGGTGGCGACATCCGCAAAGGCATTGCAGCAATGGCTGCCGATATAAGAAATGGTAAAGAAAAAAAGTGATGTTATGAAAAAGGAAAATTTATGGAAGAGGATACAAATTATCCTGCAAGTGGCATTCAAATATGCCAGCCAACATGCGCAAAGTCTAAATGCTATTAAGGGTACTTATCACAAACAATACCCGAAACAAGATCCTGATTTCAGGTATACCGAGGTTTTAACAATCGTTCCATTTGGAAGCTTGTTTAAAGTTATCCATTCGAGCTATATGGACCAGGAGTTGTTAGGTGAAAAAACCTGCCTTGCCACTTATGGCTGGCACTCGAACGGACACCTCATTGAAATCGGAGGTTGCCGGTATTGGATTTTTGACCCATTGCAGAAAACTATTTACCTGGAAGACTACTCCGATCCAGATGTTAAAACAGTTGAGGTCTTTGTCAAAATATAAATCTCATGATATGAAAACGATTAAAAAACACATCCGGTATATGGTGTTGGCATTCTGCCTTGCTTTTACGGTACTTCCTGTGCAGCGGGCTCAGGCTTTTCCCTTTTTCCTGGAGATCATTCGTCAGGCAGTCATTAAAGCAATCAAGGCAGCGGATCTGGCTATCCAACGCCAGCAAAACAAAGTGATCTGGTTGCAAAATGCACAAAAGGTCATCGAAAACGCCATGTCAAAGCTGAAGCTTACCGAGATCAGCGAATGGACAGACAGGCAACGCGAGCAATACCAGCAATATTTTGACGAGTTGTGGCGAGTTAAGGCTGCGATCAGCTATTACCAGCGTATAGGCGAAATCACCCGAAAACAAATCCTATTGGTCAAAGAATTTGAAAGAACATGGGGATTGATCAAAAAAGATAAACACTTCACAGCTGATGAGATCCTGTACATGAGCAAAGTATATACCGGCATCCTGAACGAAACAATTAAAAATGTAGACCAGATGATGCTGGTGATAAACAGTATGAAAACACAGATGAGCGATGCCAAACGCCTCGAACTGGTTAATGAAGCTGCCTCGCGGGTCGATGAAAATTACGATGACCTGCGCCAATTTAATACCCAAAATATGATGTTAAGCTTAAACAGGGCCAAATCTGAAAACGAGCGGGACTATGTGAAACGCCTTTACGGCATTAGATAATTGTGGATATGGATGATTTTAAAGAAATACCAGAAGTAATAGATGCTCTTAAAGATATGGGAATGGACGGGTATTGCCAGTTCTATAGTTATCCAGACCACGATTATACAGAAAAGGTGGCTGATGGACTAAATATAATCAAAGGCCATGCCCTGGACAAACCCATAAGCAAGTTCAGTATAAGCGGGTATCCTATATGGAACGGGCCGGAAGAGAACTACGTTTCCTGTTTTTGCAGTTTGACGATAAAGGACAGCAAAATTAAAATTGACCAGCTATCGCTGAGTTTTAAGATGCCCAATATAAATGCGCCTTTCCATACGATTGAATTATTTGAACCGCCCTTACAGGAACTACCTACCGCGAAACAGTTGCGGGATCAATTAAAGGCAAAACTAATCCTGCCGAAAAAAAAGCAAAGAATAAAAAGATAACAATATGGCATGGTCAGGGTGAATAACAATCACAGTTGTGACTTCCCATACATGACCAGGGTAAATACGCATCAAGACAATACAATCATGAAAAATACAATCAAAATATTCTTACTGCTGATCCTGTTCAGTACTGCAAAAGCTAAGGCTCAGACATGGGAAGAACTATTTGACCAGAGCAGAACCCAAACCAAATACCTGATCGAACAGGTGGCTGCCCTGCAGGTATATATCACGCATGTTCAGAAAACTTATAAGATCGCTAAAGAAGGATTAAACTTTATCGGTGATGCTGCTAAAGGCGAATTTAACCTGCATGATGAATTTTTCACATCTCTCCAAAACGTTAACCCGACTGTGCGCAAGTACCCGCAAATCGCCAGCATAATCGTTTTGCAGTCCAGGATCATTAGCAGCACTAAGAATTACAACAAAACGATTCGTGACCGAAAAACCCTCGGGCCAAATGAAATGGATTATGTGATCACGGTTTTCGACAGGGTGTTAAAGGATTGTGCAGCAATATTGGATGAGCTGATTGCAGTTACATCATCCAATAAGCTTGAAATGAAAGATGACGAGCGGATCGCCCGGATAGACAAGCTGTACAATGAAATGCAGCAAAATTATGCCTTCACCGAAAACTTTGGAAGCGGTGCAGTTCAGCTTGCTGTAGCACGGGCAGATGCCAAAACTGCTATTGAAAACAGCAGGATTTTAAACAACATCAAAAAATAAGATCATGATAAAATTAAAGATTTGCCTGCTGGCTGTGATCATGGCCGGCAGTATGGTAAAAGCAAAGGCACAAGCCGATGAGCTGGCACAGCTTGCGCTCAACATCGAAAAACTGGCCCAATTCAAACAGATCCTTTCCGACCTTAAAAGTGGCTACCAGATCATCAGCAACGGTTATGGCACGATCAAAGATATTTCTGAGGGAAATTTCAGCATACACAAAACATTTCTTGACGGACTTTATGCCATAAGCCCTCAGGTGCGAAAATACCGCAAGGTCGTTCAGATCATCGAGTACCAGATCGTGCTGGTTAAAGAGTATAAAGCTGCTTATGCTTATTTCAAAAAAGTGGATGTATTCAATCCCAATGAGATCAGCTACCTGGCGAATGTGTATGAAAGGTTGTTTAAAAGCAGCCTGCGAAACCTGGAAGAGTTGACCATGATTGTTACTGCCGGCCAGCTTCGCATGAGTGATGATGAACGCCTAAAAGCAATTGACGGTATACATGCCGACATGGAAGACAAGGTAATGTTCCTGCGCTCTTTCAATAATCAGACCGGGGTTCTTACCCTGCAAAGGGAAAAAGAACAAAACGATATCAGGTATTCACAAAAACTTCACGCAGTAAAATAATAACGATATGAAAAGAATAATGAGAACCGCAATCCTTGCGGTATTGGGACTGCTTACTCCGGTGATTTGTGCTGCCCAGGTAGCTCAAGAGATCAATGGCTTGCATGGTGTGCTGGAACAGCTCTACGATGAAATGCTGCCATTATGCAGCCAGCTTATTGGGGTTGCTCAGGGGATTGCAGGCTTTGCAGCGTTATGGTATATCGCTGCCCGGGTATGGAAGCACCTGGCTAATGCCGAAGCCATAGATTTTTATCCGCTGTTAAGGCCATTTGCAATCGGCCTTTGTATTCTCATGTTTCCCGCAGTGATCGGCATTATCAATGGCATCATGAAACCTACAGTTTCCGGCACTGCGGCAATGGTTGAAGGCTCAAACAATGCGATTAAAGTTTTATTGAAACAAAAAGAAGAAGCGATGAAAAAGACCAGCAAGTGGCAAATGTATGTTGGCCCTGACGGTAGTGGAAGCCGTGAAAAATGGTATAAATATACGTATGGAGATGAAGATGAAGGCTGGATAGAAGGCGTTGGGAATGATGTACGCTTTGCAATGGACAAAGCAACCTACAACTTCCGCAATAGTATTAAAGAATGGATGAGCGAAGTGCTGAATGTGTTATTTGAGGCAGCTTCTCTGTGTATAGATACCTTGCGGACATTTCAGTTGATCATACTGGCCGTTTTGGGGCCGCTGGTGTTTGGGCTTGCCGTTTTTGATGGTTTTCAGCATACCCTTAGCGTATGGCTGGCAAGGTATATCAACATCTTTCTTTGGCTTCCGGTTGCCAATATATTCGGAGCTGTTATAGCCAAAATTCAGGAAAATATGATCAGGCTTGACATCCGCCAGATAAACGATGCAGGTGATACTTTTTTTAGTTCCACTGATATTGGTTATCTGATCTTCCTACTTATTGGAATCGTTGGGTATACTACTGTACCGACAGTCGCCAACTACATCGTACATGCAGCCGGTGGTGGCGCATTGCAGCAAAAAGTCACAAATACCTTCAGTACATCTTCAAGTAGTGCAATGGGAATGGCAGGTACTGCTGCGGGTAATATCGCTAACATGGGCAAACACTTTAACGAGGGTTTAAGCGGACAGTCCACAGGCAAAGGCGCTGCGGGAGGTGTCGGAAATGCTATCGGTCATGCCGGTGCCTACATGCACGATAAGCTTGGCGGAAATAACCGGACATAGGTGTAAGCACAATTAATAAATAATCAAACGAGGAGAAAGAAAATGTTTAAGAAAACAAAAAATATCGATACCGCATTTAAGCACATCCGAATGTTTTCCCTGCTGGTCATTACAGGCTGTGTGGTGATCTGCTGCTTTGCGATCTATAAAAGCTTTATGCTGGTACTTACGATGCAAAATAAGGTATATGTTTTGGCGAATGGCAAAGCACTTGAAGCCTTTGCTGCTGAAAGAAAAGATAATATTCAGGTAGAGGCAAAAGATCATATCAAAACCTTTCACCAGTATTTTTTCAATCTCGATCCTGATGACAAAGTGATCATGGAAAACATAGGCAAGGCGATGTATATGGCCGACCAATCTGCCAAACGCGAATACGATAATCTGAAGGAAAAAAGCTATTACAACAACATCATTTCGGGCAACGTCAGTCAGCGCATTTATATCGACAGTATTGCGATCAATATAGATAATCACCCTTACCCGTTCCGCTGTGTGGCAACATTAGAGATTATCCGCGCCACCAGCATTGTGAGAAGAAACCTGATCACAGAAGGGTTCCTGCGCAGCGTAAGCCGCTCAGATCATAATCCGCATGGCTTTTTGATTGAGAACTGGAAGATCACACAAAACAATGATGTATCCGTAAAACAACGACAATGATGAATTTATTTAAACGCAGGAAAAGTTATCAGATAACCGACCCTGTTAAAGAGCAGCCTGTTAAAAGGTGGCTGTCGGGCTATCAAAGGAGACTGGCTGACTGGTTGAACATTCAATCTGAAAAGATATCCCTGCGTACAAAAAAAGTTGTGCTGATTGGAATTTATCTCTTTAGTCTGGCCTATATCATTGGTTTAGTGATCGGGAGCATTCGATACAAGATCCCGGGAATGAATAATATCATTCGTCCTGTGGTTGTAAACCCAGGAGCCAAAGACAGCAAAGAAGCTATACGCGATAACATTTTGATGTTCCGCAATTACATGGATAGCCTCAGTGCAACTCATTCCGGGAGAAGGCAGCGCGATAGTATTCTTAAACACCATCCCGGACTAATGGACAGCATAGCAAGGCTGGAGCAATTGATTAATCACAATAAATAATTTAAAAATGGTACAACAAACTCAAAAAAAGGAAAAGCAACGCAAGCTATTGATTGCATTGCCCGTATTGGTGTTTCCCTTTCTCACCCTGATGTTCTGGACATTGGGTGGTGGAAAAGGAAACCAGGCGAAAGGAAGTAGCTTAAAACAAGGTTTTAATGCCGAGCTGCCTGTAGCAAACAACAAAGTAGACCCTCAGGATAAGATGGGGTTCTATACACTGGCTGAAAAGGATTCTTTGGAGCGAACAAAACAGCTCAAAAACGACCCTTATTACAATGAGCGGGAAATGGGCTTTCCTGAAGATGCAGCAAATGAGCTGCAATCTGCATCCGGTAATCTGGCTACCAACAAATCATCTGGATTTAATACCAGTGTTGATTCCTATGACCGAAACGAAACCAAAGTGTATGCAAAATTAAATGCACTGCAGGCTGCTTTGCAACAAGCACCTGATGAGGCTAAACAGCAGGAAACACCTAAAAAGACAACGGTAAAGGATTATGGTATGGGTAATGACATAGACCGGCTTGAGCAATTGATGGGTAAGATGAACAGCAGTTCAGGCAATGAAGATCCGGAAATGAAACAGATCCACGGGGTGTTGGAAAGTATTCTCGACATTCAGCATCCTGACCGCGTGCAGCAACGCATCAGAAAATCCTCTGAACTCAACAAAGGGAATGTCTACCCTGTAGCGGTATCTCAGGCTACAGACCCGGTGAGTATGCTAACGGGTAAGCAAACATTTCAAGCCCGAACGCTTGCAAATGGATTCTATGGGTTGGATAATGGTACTGATTTAACTCTACCCACTTCAAATATAGCTATTCAGGCGGTTGTTCATGAAACACAGACCCTGGTCAATGGTAGTACTGTCAAGCTAAGATTAACAGATGCGGTCTATATCAATGGCGTATACATCCCTAAAGATCAGTTTGTATTTGGGATCGCCAATTTAAGCGGTGAAAGACTTATCATTTCTATTAACAGTATCCGCAATGAAAACATGCTATTCCCTGTAGACTTGAATGTATACGATATGGACGGTCTTGCGGGAATATATATCCCCGGAGCCATCGGCAGGGATGTCGCCAAACAAGGCGGTGAACGAACCGTTCAGGGGTTTGGAATGACCACGCTTGACCCATCTTTAGGTGCCCAGGCTGCCAGTGCCGGCATAGAAATGACCCGAAACCTGCTCAGCAAAAAAGTTAAGCTGGTGAAAGTACAGGTGAAGGCCGGATACCAGGTGATGCTGCTGGATGAAAAGCTCAACAAAAACAATTAACCGATTAACATTAATCCAATTCAAATTATACAGTCATGAAAAAACTAAAAGTATTATTCATTATGGTAGCTGCACTGTTCACGCTACAAAGCAAGGCGCAACTCACAACCTTCCAGACCGGCAGTAAATCTAAGATCGAGCCTTTGCAACTGGCTATTTCTTACCAGAAAACAACCAGCCTGATCTTTCCTTATGCCATCAAAAGTGTAGATCGCGGAAGTTCTGAAGTGTTGGTGCAAAAAGCCAAAGGCGTTGAAAATGTTTTGCAGTTAAAGGCTGGTGTTGATAGTTTTAAACAGACTAACCTGACCATTATTACCGCTGATGGTTCTCTGTATTCTTTCCTGCTCCACTATTCAAGTGAGCCAACAACTCTCAACCTGGAACTGGCTGACAAGCCAATGGGTTATGAACCCATTGCTATTTTTACTTCATCACAGGATAATCAACAAAAGATCCTGACTGCTTCGGAATATGTTTCAGTAAAGAAAAGCACATTAAGGAAACCACGGGATAGTAAGTTTAATGTGTCTATCAAGCTTAGTGGAGTTTACATTAAAGACAATATCCTTTATTACCAATTGGAGATGCAAAACAACAGCAATATCAGCTACGATATTGCACAGTTGCGTTTCTTTATCCGTGACAAAAAGAAAACCAAACGTACCGCCTCACAAGAACTGGAACAGAAACCTGTGCTTATTCATGGCAATGCTACAGTGATCCATGAGCAATCGAAACAAAATCTGGTGGTTGCTTTAGAGAAATTTACCATACCTGATAAAAAAGAGCTGGTTATCCAGCTAATGGAAAAAAAAGGTGGCAGACACCTTCAGCTGAAGCTAAGCAATAAGATTATTGTTGGAGCCAGCCAATTTTAAATATTTCAATTCACTTAAAAATTAAAACAATGGAAGAGGAAGCAATTGCAAAACTCGTTAATAAGATTTTTTATGGCGGTTTTGGTGAAATTATTACTAAAGAAGATTTAGTCAAAAGCATTGCTAAAGACAAGGATATCTTTAAAAAAGCCTTTGAGAAGACCTATGGAAAAGATGCGGTGAAAGGTGCAATGAACTTCGAGAAAGCTGAAAACGGAAATTACTACTTTAATAGTTTTGATCTGACTTTAACCAAAGAAGACGGACAGCAGTTTTCAAAAAAGTTCACAAACTATTATGGTAATTCATTCACTCTGAAAGAGGCTTACAACATGTTGGATGGGCGTTCTGTTCACAAGGAATTCCTGCCTATTCAGAAAAAAAATGAAAAGACCGGAGAATATCCGTCATTACAAAAAGATGACGCAGGTAAAGTAATAACTTTTAAGGCCTGGCATTACCTGGACTTTACAGAAAAAGATGAGAATGGCGATTTCCTTACAAAAAAGAATTTTAATTACGATCTGGAAAAAGCCCTTTCACAAGAACCGATCCGTGAGCTGAATTATCCCCAATCAAAATCGGAGGTAAAAAATTCTCTAGAAAGAGGAAACCGGCAAATGGTCAACTACCTCGATAAGAAAGGAAATTCTACGAAAAAGTATATTGACGCCAATCCGCGTTTTGGCTCCATCAACCGATATGACGAAAATCTTAATCCAGAAAGGTTAAGGGAACATTCAAATCTGAAAGCAAAAAATCAGGAGCAGGCTATAACGCAGGATGCGAAAGAATTGGGTAAAAATCAGGGAGTCAAACAAAATCAACCCAAGGCTAAAAGTAGGCAAACAGTGAGGAGGTAATTAAAAGCTAAAGGAGAATTGTTATGGAGAAGGAGAACAGGTTTGAAGCAGGTTTAAAGGCCATTAAGGACAGGGAGCAAAGATTTGCGACACTGTTCTCTTCCCATACTGCCAATAACCGTATATATAAACAGGAACGATTGCAGGAATATACCAGCCTGGTGAACAATACGAAAGGAAAATTAAGTGTTGATGAACGACTTTACAAGCGGCTGGTTAATGCCGAGCGCAGAAAGCTTTTAAGAGAACTTTATCCAAGTGCCATTGTTCGGCTACTGCGGAGCTTTGTAAAATTAGTTGTACTGACACCGGTAAAGGCGGGAGTTGATTTTGTCAAGGCAACCCAGAACCACAGCCATGTCAATGATTTTCTAAAAAAGGCAAACCTGGAAATTCTTACTCCACTTGCTGATTTAAAGATGAAACAAGGAAAGGATGAATTTAATCTCAACGGTTCGCAGTTTATTGAGAATGGAAAGATTGTCAGTTATTCAATCAATTTTAAAAAGGACAACTCCGGTATTTTTCAGCCTAATAATTATATAGCTTCACTGACAGATCAGGCGAAACCTGACCAGCATATCAAAATAAGTATGCCTAGCGAGGAAATGGTTCTTGACCCACGAAAAGCGTTTAATTTATTGGCTGGCCGGGCGGTGTTTCTTCCTGCAGAAAAAAAGGGACAACAGGACATATGGCTTCAGATGGATTTTAACGACAAAGATGCTCAGGGAAACCATAGGGTAAAACAAATCAATACCGGTTATGACCTCGCTGGTGCGCTCAATACTCACAATGTTAAAGAGCTGACAAATCCGCTTCTACAGCATGAGCAAATCAAGCAACTTCATAATGGAGAAAAAGTGCAGTTTGATGGAATGGTGAACGGGATAAAACAAAAGCTGTTCGTTCAGGCAGCACCAGGGAAGCAGGGTGTAGAGTTCCTTAATGTTAATAGCGAGAAAATCAATCCTGAAATGTTAGGGAAGGGAAAAAAGTCCAATAAGGCAAAAGAGGTTAGTCTGAAAGAAGAACCGAAAGCCAAAAGAACTACCTTAAAAGTGCACCGGGGATGAAAGAAATGGAAATGTTGGGGGATTTTTTTAAGGCAAGTAGTCAGGATGCCAGGATCGGGCCAACTCATATTTGCCTTTATGTTTCGTTGCTACAGTTTTGGAAGGAAAGCGGATACCAAAGCCCCATAAGGATTAAACGAAGTGAAATTATGGGGTTGTCAAGAATAGCTGGGCCGGCCACATATCACCGTGTTTTGCGGGATCTGGTTGAACAGGGTTATATTAAATATGAGGCCAGATATGACCGAAAAGGAAGTAAGGTAGTATTATATTAGTTTTAAGTGCAGAAAGATGAGTGAGGTAGAAAGAAGAATTAGCAGACATGAGTTAGTAACTCTTGGTGATCTTGACCAATTTAAAGTAGATATTTTAGAAGGAATCGGCTCGATGTTAAACCAGCAGCATTTAAGTGCAAAAAAATGGCTTAAATCAAAAGAAGTTCGTAAGCTGTTAAATGTTTCACCTGGAAAGTTACAGGCAATGAGAAACAAAAGAGAACTTCCATACACCCCCCTTGGAGGTGTTTTCTATTATGATGAGAAAGACGTTCAGGATCTTTTAGAGAAAAACAAAGTAAAATGACTTCCCTAAGAAACAATGGTTTTGGGGTAATGGTGCCGCCTCAGCTTGACTATGTTGTGATCTACTTCATACAAGCCGGGTTAAGAAAAAAGGATGCACTTGACTTCTATAAAGACCATCAGGCAAATGGGTGGAAAGGAAAAAAAGGAAAGATGATCAGGGATTGGAAGATGTATGCATGGCATTGGATTTGGTCGAGATAAGAACATTCATAGGAATATCACATTAAGGTAAACGCAAGACTAAAAATCTTGCGTTTTTTTATGCATGTTTTCTTGGTTTTAGCTAGTCATTTCAGTATATTTGATACTGCCAGTTCTTTTATATTTTGATACAAATCATACTATTTCATTCAGTGGTCATTTTGGTGGTCATTTGAATTTTGAAATTTTAAATAATTGATTTAAAGCAACTTAAATCGCTTAAAAATGATCCCAGCGGGATCACAAAAAGCCTCACAGAAACGTGAGGCTTTTTTAGTAAATACAAAAACGTCTAAAATGCATAACCCGGTTTATGAAAGTTCAGCGTTCTGTACTTTCGGTGAATCAATAGAAATCGAGGCATTGGCAGATGGACTTACCTTTTCTTTAGCTGCCGAACGACATCCGCTTTGTCTGCTTGCGGCAAGTGAGTTGCAGCTATATTTGCAGCATCAACAAGAATGGAAACATAATTTCGGTCTGTCTTCCGATGAAGAGGGTGTGGTTATTGGAAAAATGTTTGGCGTACTGGTTGTGCGTACAAAAGAAGGCGTTCTCGGGTATTTAGCAGCATTTTCAGGTAAACTGGCTGGTAAAAACCATCACGATAAGTTTGTGCCACCAATTTTTGATGGACTTACAGCTGGAGGGTTTCTAAATGTAGGGATGGAAAAATTGACTCAGATGAATCATGAAATCAGTTGTTTGGAGTCGTTTAATGATAAAACATATTCCTCGGAGATTAATCTCTTAAAAACGTTAAGAAAAAACTATTCTACCGCTTTACAAGATAAAATTTTTCAGCAGTATCATTTTTTGAACAAGATGGGAGAATCAAAAAGTCTGTTGGAAACGTTTGCGCATACTGCAGCTAAAAAACCACCGGCGGGTGCAGGGGAGTGTGCAGCACCAAAATTATTGCAATATGCATTTAGCCATAAAATGGAACCATTGGCATTAGCCGAATTCTGGTGGGGCCTTTCACCCAAATCAGCCTATTGGAAACACGGTCATTTTTATCCTCCATGCCGCGAAAAATGTGTGCCAATTTTGGCACATATGCTTACCAAATAAGATAACCCGGATTTAGGATTGGCAACTTTTCAAAATAAATAACTACTATTGCGACGCATTTTAAGTAGTTTTATAGCAGGGAAGAATGCCAACATGAAAGATTACAGTAAAGAGACCGATCAGGAACTTGTTTCAATGCTTAAAGCAGGGGATGAGTCCGCTTTGTCTGCATTGTACTTGCGTTACTGGGATAAATTACTTGTAGTTGCAGCTAATCGTATGGATAATCCTGCTGAAGCTGAAGAAGTTGTACAAGATATATTTTTTAGCTTGTGGCAGCGAAGAGAATCTCTGGAGTTAAAATACAGCCTCTCTACCTATCTATCAGTTGCTGTAAAATATCGTATCATTAATGTGATGGACAAGCAATATAGATTGCGTAATAAGGTGAATAAAGCTACAGATTTAAGGCTGGAGTCTTGCGCACCATCGGCTGAAACATTGATGCTCGAAAAAGAATTAATGGCGCAAATTGCAACCACCGTCCAACACTTGCCTGAAAAATGTCGCATTGTTTTCACACTTAGCAGAGAACAGGGCATGAGCCATAAACAAATTGCCAAAGAATTGAATATTTCTGAAAAGACTGTAGAAGCCCACCTCTCTAAGGCAATGAAGGACATTCGTAGCAATTTAACTATGGTTTTTCCAGCTTTACTTTGGCTGTTGGGAAGTAAATAACGATCATTCATTAAATTTATTTTAAAACTGACTAAGGGTGGCTGACTATTTTTCTGACTATAGAGAAAAATCAGCTAAAGATGGAATCGTTTCACGATAAAACTTATTTATTAGAACTTGCTCATAAATGGAAAAGCGGTAAGCTTAGCCCTGAAGAGTTAGCCGTGTTTGATTCGTGGTATAACGAAAGTGTAGACGATTTGCTGGAATTACCTGAGGGGTATGCCGAAAGCCCGCTTGTTATTAGAGATAGAATGTTGGATGTCCTGCTTTCAAGGGTACACGAAATTCAACAACCAAAAAAAACATATAAACTTTGGATATTTATTTCAGCAGCGGCAGTAGCCATTATACTGGCTATTGGAATTGGTGTGCTCTTTCATAACCATCAAACAGTAAGCCAAGGTACAGACAACTACGCCAATGATATTGCACCCGGTAAAAATGGAGCAACATTAACGCTATCTAATGGAAAGAAGATATATATCACTGATGCTGCTACAGGAAAATTAGCCGAGCAGTCGGGTGTAAATATCCACAAAACTGCAGATGGTCAAATTATATATGAGATCAAGGCTGGAACAAATCAAACTCTTGAATACAATACTTTACAAACTGCCAATGGACAACAGACTGAAATTGTTCTTCCCGATCATTCTAGAGTCTTTTTAAATGCAGCATCATCCCTTAAGTATCCATCAAGTTTTGCAACACTTAAAGAACGAAGAGTAGAATTAGTTGGTGAAGCTTATTTTGAAGTATCCAAAGATAAATTACATCCTTTTATTGTGAATACACGCCAGCAGGAAGTCAAAGTGTTGGGTACTCATTTTAATATCAATTCTTATTTAGATGCCAATGTCAAAACTACACTACTAGAAGGGGCTGTCAGTGTTAAAGTGCCGTCAGGAGAAGAAGGGATTTTACTACCTGGACAACAATCCAACTTTGATGGCAAAAAAATAAGAATCAATGAAGTGGAGACCTCCTATGAAATAGCCTGGAAAAATGGCTATTTCCTGTTTAACAACGAGAACCTTGAAGATATTATGCAAACGCTATCAAGGTGGTATAATATTACTGTGAAATATGATGATCCGGAATTAAAAAGTGAATTGTTTTTTGGAAAAATAAGCAAGTATGAGAATGTATCTAAGATTTTGAAGATGCTGGAACGAACAGACCTTATTAAATTTAAAGTAGAAGGAAATATCGTAACTATTTCACGAAAAAAATAAAATTGGATTAACCAACCAAGTAATACAATAGAGAATAAATAATAAGCACTCTCAAATTAACCAAATATTAAACCTAACAAAATGAACAAATGAAAAATCAAAAAGAAGGTCCATAGCTAACAACAATTTCTTAAGCTAATTATAAAGGGCTCCGGTTAGCAACCGAAACCCTCTAGTCTGCTTTAGAAACGCATTGATTAAATCAAAAATTTCAGGTATCAAGCGATTGCAGTGTCCTTCGAAAAACAGGCAATCCGCAAATTTAACAGACGATCAAATGTATAAAAATTATACTAAATTTTGGTGTACGCCGTCCGGCTATACCTATAAATTGTTTTTAATTATGAAGTTGACCGCTATCATATTAATTACGGCATTAATGCAGGTAAGCGCAGCTACTTTTGGGCAAAAGCTAACCCTCATTGGGAATAATATACCAATTGAAAAAGTGTTTGTAGAAATCAGCAATCAAACCGGTTATGATGTATTAATTTCTACTACCAAGTTTAAAGCCACCAAGAAGATTAATGCAAACTTTCGTGGAATTGATCTTAAAGAAGTGATGCAAACGCTAGTAGAAGGAACTGATCTTACATTTACTATTGAGGATAAAACTGTAGTTATTAAAGAGAAAGCACCTTCTTTTCTGGATAAGGTTACCGCGGCTTTTGCTGATATTACAATTAAAGGTAGTGTTGTGGATAAGAAAGGAGAACCTTTAGTTGGTGTAAATGTAATTGTTAAAGGAACCAAACAGATTGTAGAAACAGATGGTAAAGGTAAGTTCTCTTTAAAAGTTGCCGACAATAGTAACGTCACCCTTGTATTTAGGCTAATTGGTTTTATAAGTAAGGAAGTGACGCTGACTGATAAAAAGAAGGATCTGGCAGTTGTATTAGAAGAAGACCTCCAACAGCTTAATGATGTTGTTGTTGTTGGCTATGGTACAGTAAAGAAACGGGATTTGACAACCTCCATATCTTCGATAACAGCTGAAGACATCATGAAAACCCCAGTAACGTCTCTGGAGCAAGCGCTTCAGGGAAATGCTGCCGGAGTTTTGGTTACAAATACTTCAGGAGAACCAGGAGGAGAGATCTCCATACGTGTTAGAGGTGGAAGCTCTATAAAAGCAGATAATGAGCCCTTATTGGTAATAGATGGATTTACAACCGATCAAGGTTTAGGCTCTTTAAACCCAAGTGATATCAAATCAATAGAAGTGCTCAAAGATGCAGGAGCAACGGCCATATATGGTTCCAGAGGGGCTAACGGGGTAATCCTTGTGACTACAAAGAATGGCGATGCTGGTAAGCCAAGAGTAGCTTTTCAAAGTTACTTTGGCTTTCAACAATTACGGAGGAAATTACCGCTTTTGAATGCATCCCAATTAGCCGAACTGGCAAATGAGGCTAATGAAGCTGTAGGGAAATCACCAAATACATTGCGTCCGGATACTGTACCTACAACGATAGATTGGCAGAACCAGATGTTTCAGGTAGCACCCCAGCTTAGCAATACCATTAATGTAACCGGAGGCGATAATAATGTTAAGTATTATGTGTCAGGAAATTATCTTGATCAGAAAGGTTTGATTACAAACTCTAACTTTTCCAGAATATCTCTACGCAGTAACCTTGATTTTTCATTTAATAAATGGATCAAAGCAGGTATAAAACTTAACCTTTCTCAAACTATAAAAAAGGGAATACAGGTAGGTGATAATGGATCTATCTTAAGAGCAAATGCAACCAATCCCAATTTGAAGGGACTTTTGGATCCTTCCGGCTCGTTTTATATAGATCCTGAAACTGGTGATCCTACATCTACCTCGCCACTGGCAAATGCACAAGAGACGATAAATAAAAGGAAGGAAGGAAATATTCAGGTAGGAGGTTTTGTTGTCTTTAATATTTTAAAGAACCTGAGCTTGCGTTCTGGAGGTACTTACAACCCTTCTAATCGATTATATGATTATTATTTCCCAAATACAATTAAAGGAGATAAAGTAAGTGATGCTTACGAACAATTTGCTCAATCTGATAAATGGTCCAATGACAATACGCTAACTTATTCTGCAAAGCTAAACAAGCATTCTTTTACCTTACTTGCTGGTGAGGAAATCACAAATAGTTTTAGCCATGATTTCAAAGCGAGAAATACAGATTTTAATACAGACGTATTTACTTACTATAATTTGGGTAGTGGAAATGGTGTACCTTCTGTAACTTCAAGTGCTGCAGAATATAAACTTCTTTCATTTTTTGGTAGAGCGACTTATAATTTTAATGATCGCTATCTGGCTACTGCAACCTATCGTGCCGATGGTTCCTCTAAATTTGGAAATAATAACAAATGGGGTTATTTTCCATCATTCTCCTTTGCATGGAGAGCTTCAAACGAGAGCTTTATTAAAAGTCTAAACCTATTTAGTGATTTAAAAGCTCGTTTAACCTATGGTGTAAATGGAAGTGACAGAATTAGCGCATATTCTTCGCAAGCCTTATATTCTACTCAGTTTTCAGCCATCGGAGGTTCACAAAAAACCGGATATAAAATTAACAAACTGGCAAATCCGG
This sequence comes from Candidatus Pedobacter colombiensis, assembly GCA_029202485.1. NCBI lineage: Bacteria > Pseudomonadati > Bacteroidota > Sphingobacteriia > Sphingobacteriales > Sphingobacteriaceae > Pedobacter > Candidatus Pedobacter colombiensis. The sequence continues at coordinate 2,230,290 of CP119313.1, forward strand.
ATTTGAAATGGGAGAAGACTAAGGAATATGATGCAGGTTTGGATATGGCTTTTTTTAAAGGAAGAATAGCGATTACGGCAGACTATTATCATAAAATTACGAACGACTTATTACTTGATTTTGGATTGCCGGGTGCATCAGGATACACTACTGTAGCTAAAAATATAGGTAGCGTAGAAAACAAAGGAGTTGAGTTTGACATTACAACACGTAATTTAACGGGTAAATTTACCTGGACCACATCATTCAATGCGGCCTATAACAAAAACCTGGTTACAGATCTAGGGGGACCAAAACAAATATCCTCTATTTCAAATTCCTCAGCCAATACCAAATTTGGAAACGTAGTATTGATCAAGGTAGGAGAGCCTCTAGGGGTATTTTGGGGATACCGATCAAACGGAATCTTTCAAACACAAGCAGAGATTGATGCCACACCAATGGCAGCAAAGCTGGAAGGCTCTAAGACCTTGCCTGGTTTTCCAAAATTTCTTGACATAGATGGTAATGGGGTATTGAATGATGATGATAAGGTTATTCTTGGAAATCCACAACCTAAATGGAATGGTGGTTTTACCAATAATTTCACTTATAAAAACTTCGATCTTACGGTATTCATGGTTTATCAATATGGTAACTCAATTCTAAACACGAGCTACACAAAATTAATGGATTTAACAGGATCCAATAACCAATTAACGAAAGCCCTTGATCGTTGGAAAGCACCAAATCCGGAAACAGGTTATGCAGGGAATCCTAGCAATACTATTCCAAGAGCATATGCAACAGGTTATTCGGCAGCAATGTCCGATTACTACATAGAAGACGGTTCTTATTTACGTGTTAAAACAATAACATTCGGCTATACGCTCCCTAAAAAAACAATGCAAAGAATCGGCTTATCAAGTTTAAGAATATATGCCAGTGGAACCAACCTAATCACATTTACAAACTACTATGGTGGATATGATCCTGAAGTAAGTATAATGGGAAAAAATGGTGTTGGAGCCGGTATGGATAATGGATCATACCCCACAAGTAAATTGTTCCTTTTTGGTCTGAATCTTAACTTTTAGGTATTTATAATAATATGGTTGATGAACCATCATGAGTCATGATAGCTCACCAACAACTAAAAAATAAAAATTATTCCGATGAAATTAAAATATACAACAACCGTATGGCTAGTCCTGATCATTGTGATCTCCTCACTTTTTTCTTGTAAAAAGTATTTGGATGAGACTGTTTACAGCAATATTGCTGCGAGTAATTTTTGGGCAAACAAGGAGGACGCCTTGTCCGGCCTTTACTCGAATTACGCATTATCAACAGAATTTGGTGCCCACAACAGGATGTTCTTTGTAATGACAGACATGCTCTCAGATGACATGGACGATGAATATTCAAATACAGAAGCCGAAAGAAGGCAATTGCAGAACTACAATTTTTCTCCTTTCAATTCCTATATCAATAATTCTTGGGTAGCCCTTTATAAATCTATAGCACAGTCAAATGTGATCATTAATAAAGTGCCAAATATCAGTTCTATGACTGCCAATGATAAGAACATCATTATTGGCGAAGCTAAATTTTTAAGAGCACTTGAGTACTTATATTTGGTACAACTTTGGGGAGATATACCATTAGATACCATTTCAGTAGGTAGTATCGAGGAAACCAAGATGCTTAAATCTCCAGCGGCTACAATTTACAACTTCATTGTCAGAGATTTAAAATTTGCAGAAGATAATTGTAGTGATGCGCCTCTTGAATTGGGACGGGCATCAAAATGGGCAGCCAAATCGTTGTTAGCCAAAGTTTACCTAACTATGGCCGGTCCGTTTAGTAACAGAAATACAGAGTATTTGACCTTATCAGAAGCTAAACTAAAGGAAGTAGTTAACTCTAAGCGCTTTAGCTTAGTGCCAAAAATCATTGATTACTTCGATATCAATAAAAAAGGAAGCTCTGAAATGATATATGACGAATGGCAAATAGGTGATGCTTCAGGTGACATAGGTAGTTTTATGCATAGAAACGCATTGCCATCATCAATTTCAGATCCGGCAATAACCCAGTTAAAAACCGCAGGTTATAAAGCCTGGTCTCCAACTCCAGATCTATGGTCGAACTTTAAACCGCAGGACGACCGGCTAAAAATGTATTTCTCTTACTATATAAAGAAAAACAGTAACGGAACTTTTGGTATTCAAAAATATAATGTACCCTATATTGCTAAATATGTAGATTCTACAACGGTAGCAAGGGATGCAAAAGCCAACAATTTACCCGTTTTACGCTATGCTGATGTTTTGTTGATGTATGCAGAGGTACTTAATGAGCTTGGAACTACGAATAGTGAGGATGGAAACAAAAATCAGTATGACTATTTGAATATGGTCAGACAACGGGCATTTTCAACCAGTCCAAGCACCGGAAAATATAACAACATGTCTTTCACTAAAATTCAGTTCAGAGATATAGTGATGTTGGAAAGACGACTGGAACTTGCTCATGAAGGGCAACGCCTTTTTGATATGAAACGTACCGGAACTTTTATTTCAGGAATGACTGCCCTGGCCAACAATACCAAAGCACTGCTGGCGGGGTCACCTGTACCAACCTATTCAATTGCTTATCCTGCAGGTGTATATCCTAACCCAACCGGCAAAACGCCTTATCCTGCCGGCACAGTAGTATTTACTGCAGATTTTCTTAAAAATACAAAAACAGTACCTCCGGCGGATTTTCAGTTTGTGATGCCTATTCCAGGCAACCAGATTCAGGTATTTGACATCGGACAAAATAAAGGGTACAATTAACAGTTAACGGCATTTTATTCAAGATTCAAATATGAAAACGATAAAATATTTAATACTCATGACGACCATAATGGTAGTCTTTCTGCAATGTAAAAAAAGCGACAAAGCGGTTAATACAGAAGATTGTAGTTCGCTGTCAAACGTCAATGTTGCACCACTTGCAGATCCATCAACAGTTATTCCAAGCGCTGATTGGTTGACGGTGACTGGGGCAACTTTCACCATGGGAACCTTTTCATCAACCAGAGACGATCTTAAGAAGTCGTTTATGCCCGACGAACTACCGGCCCATGATGTTACTGTAAACAGCTTTAAGATCAGTAAATATCAGGTAACCATGGGACAGTATTTAAAGTTCTGTGATGCTACAGGATGGCCTAGACCTGTAGAGCCCACATTTAAATGGGGCAAAACAGCAGATAGTTTGGCCAGACCCATCGTTAACGTTTCATGGTACGATGCAAATGCTTTTGCCAAGTGGGTAGGTGCACGTCTGCCAACAGAAGCCGAATGGGAATTTGCGGCTCGCGGAGGTTCCTATATGCCAACTGCAAAATTAGATACATTTTATCTGAGTGGAGGACCTTATGCATATTCTTCAGCAATAGAAAAAAGAGCAACTATAGGACTTAATGAGTTAGCGTGGTATAAAGATAACGCCGGTACTACCGGGCCTCAGAAAGTGGGGACCAAAGAGTCCGGGGCTGTTATAAAAAATGACAATGCAGCATTATATACCACAATTAATGGTGTAAAAGTCTATAATAACGGAACAGCAGATAACCGTCTGGGTACGTTTGATATGATCGGTAATGTTTGGGAATGGTGCAGTGATTGGTATGGTAAAGATTATTATCAAAACTCAGTAAAGGATAACCCACTTGGTCCGGTGAGCGGTTCCACACGTGTAATACGCGGACAGGCCTGGAATACCTTTAAAGAATACTGCCGAATTGCAAACAGAGGTAGTTTTTCTCCATGCAGTAAGTACGAATACGTAGGCTTTAGATTGGTAAAAGACAATTAATGAATCACATATCAAGACCCATCGGGGGCTTTCTGGCATTGCTGCTTTTCGTCAGCACAGGAACTGTTACTGCCCAGTCTGTAGATAAAGCAGCAAGCTATAAGATTGCATCCGTAGATAGTAAAAGATGGATGGAAAGTCGTTATAAAGATGATGTAAAGATAGAAATAGACCGGATAATTGATGCTGGTTTCAATACAGTATCGCTCGGGACTTTCAAATTCATGCCTATGTATTTTGTAGATTATACAGGGACTAAATACCAGGATGCACAAGATATTCCCTTAGAAAAGGTAAGACAGAATGTAAGCGTACTGAGAGCGAATATGCAGTATGCAAAAAAGAAAGGCATAAAATGGATGATATCAAGGTCTTACAGTCATTATATCCCCTATAAATTCTGGAAAGGCCGTGTAAATACCTTTAATCCCGAAGGTATTTACACACGATATCTTGAAAACGCACATCAGAATGATCTCTGGCAGGCTGCGCTTGCAGGAAAAGGTGATGTGATTGGTCATCAGCAATGGACAAATCCGGTTTATAAAGATTTCTTTATCAGCTCTACCATACAGATGATGAAAGCATTGCCCGAATTAGATGGATTTTTAAACGCATATGCCGAAGCAGCCTGGACCTTAAACGAAGATAAACTCAAAGAAAATCAGTGGAAAACATGGAAGGATTGCATCAATTATCCTGCAACGGACGAGAATTTTGTGGATTATGTAAATAACCTGCACCATATTTTGCAAGATGTAAGGGGTAAAAAATTCTTCCTGGGCATAAGGGATTGGTATGTTGACGCAAAAGTGCTGGCTAAGCTTGATTTTCCTTTAAATGAATGCGCAATAGTGGTAAAATATGGAGGCTTTGACCAGCCCGTGGCAAATTATGCTCCCTGGGCAGACTCGTTAAAGGCAAAAGGCGTTCAGGTAATCCACGATATGCTTGTTTTTGATGCAGAACATCCGCATCCATTGTATTGGTATGACCATGCCTTTATTACGAAACTGATTCAGAACATTTATCAATCTGGATTTGCGGGGATACAGTACCAGGATTTCCAAATCAAGGGCGATGACGAACCAAATAATCCTATCCGCTTACTTACCCAGCAAACCGTAGGTACTGCACTCAAAGGAGAACGGTTTGAAAGAAGCAATGCTTTGATTTTTTTGAAAAAATACTACGGTAATGGAGCTGATGCACTGCTTAAAAGCATGGAACTTGTAACCAAAGCCCAGATAGAAAATATAAAACTAAAACCAGCCTGGTTTTGGCAAGGGGATGGTTTAACTCCTGGTGGCTTAGGTACCGAGCGGTATTGGATGTTTATGGACAATCCGGATGCACCAAAAGGGATGTCCTTTATCCGCCAGGATATGGTTGGCGTAAAGGAATATACAGACGCCCTGATTGCGGGGAAAGCCGAATTATCAGCCGCTATGATTAGATGGAAAAAGAATAACAGAAAAACTCCATACGAGGCTATGGCTCAAATGGAACAAGATGCCAAACTTGCAGTAAGTGCTGCACTCGAAGGACAAAAACAAGCTCCAAAAAATGCTCCTCACTTGCAGGAGATTATTGCCAGTGCCGTTATTCACCAGCAACTGGTAAATCGCGATAATGCCTTTTTAAAATCAGCATTAGCATTTTATATCAGTGGCGGCCAGTTTGATGGTAAGTATAATACTAATCAGAATCTTTTAAATACTGGAATTGATGAAAAGTCAGAATGTAAAGTACAACTGGAAAAAGAAATGTATTATGATTTATTGATCAGAGAGTTGTGTTTTAAGTATATGCCCAGAAGAAGAGCAGTTAGGGGCTCTAAACCTTACGATTTTACCCGACGGATAGCAAGCATCATCGGACAACCCATTGCAGATACGGAAACTGTAGATCGTAAGGAATTAAATAGACTTATAACCATGATAGCGCAATGAGTATCAAAAAGCACTTTTTTTATTTCATAGCGATTAGCTTAATGGCTCCATTATGGATAAGGGCAGCCGAACCCCATTTTGTTCCGCCCATGGTACTTAATGGCAAATGGCAAATGGGTTTTTCCAGAAATTACACAGCTACAGTTGATGTACCAGGTATTGCTGCCGATCCTGCTCAAATGAATACTGAAAAGCTATGGTATAAGCGAAGAGTTGTCCTGCCACAAGGAGATTGGAAATATGCAACACTCGAATTGAAGGGAGCTAGATTTATGCCGGAGGTATATGTAAATGGTGTGAAGGTGAGCGCTGAAAATGGTGGAATGGCGCCGACTTTTCATTTATTGAAAAGTGGAGATGTTAAGCCCGGAAATACCCTTACTTTAGAAGTTGCCTTACAATCACTTAAAAATGTTCCGGTTACCGATGCTTCATTTATCCCGCCTGCCGACCAATGGCGATCTAATGTCTCCTCATGTCTTTGGGATGATGTGGTATTGCATTTTCACAATAGTAAACGGATAGATCGCATTATTCCCTTTATTAATTATGAAAGGAAAAAAGCAGCCATACATTTTGACCTCACAGATTTTAAAGACAAGAAAAAGTCAAACTTAGCTAAAGTATCAGTATTAGATGAGGATAATAAAGTCTTGATAAGTAAAGTTGTAAGTATATCTGGTCAAAAAGATTCCATCCTTTTTAATTTTTCCGGTATTTTGAAAAGTTGGTCGCCGGATGAACCTAATTTATACCGGTTGAAATTGACGGTCTTAGAAGACGGTAAAATATCAGATCAGCAGATCATTCCTTTTGGTGTCAAATCATTCTCAATTAAGGATAAGCAGTTTTATCTGAATAATTCGCCCGCTAAATTGAGAGGTGGAACTGTCGTTTGGCATCGTTGGGTAAGATCGGCTGAAGGAACTGAACTTGGTTTTGACACCCTTTGGTTCAAGAAAAATATTGTACAAAGATTAAAAGATCACGGTGCAAATTATTTGCGCTTCCACCTTGGTAAACCTCCGGAACGCTTATTGGATTTATGCGATAAATATGGCTTGATGGTTCAATATGAATGGAGTTTTTTCCATGGTATGCCTGCGAGCAAGGAAAGTTTGTTGGAGCAATATAAAAACTGGTTAGATGTGGCAATGCGCCATCCTTCAGTAGTCTTGATACACCCATATAATGAAACAGAAGGCACACAACTGGAGACAGTATGGGATGCGCTGGGCACGCTCTTAAAAGATTACCCTGCATTGGTCATGGAAGAAAGAGATGTGATTCATGTCCATAAGTATTGGTGGAGCTTATTTGAAAATTTGGGCCTGTACTACGACCATGCCAATCAGTTTGAAAAAGCAATTATAGTAGACGAATTTGGGGGCAATTATCTGGATGAAAAAGGTGCACTTGGGGGATACAAAGCCTTAAAGGAAAGCTGCCTAAGGTTTTTAGGAAGGGAGAACACAGTTTCAGAGCGATTAAGTTTTCATGCAGCTTCACATGCTAAAGTCGCAGAATACTGGCGCCGTATAGGTGCTGCCGGATTTGCTCCTTTTTGTATGCTGAGTAGCTGGGAAGATGGAAATACCTGGTTTATGGAAAAACTAAAGGATGGAAAACCGAAACCAGTTTGGAATGAATTAACGGCTGCATTTTCTCCTCAATCTGTGAGCCTGGAACTTTGGGATAAAAACTTTAGTCCTTCACAAATGGTAAATGTTCCGGTGTATTTTTTTAATGATCAGAAAGATGCTGCTGAACTATCTGCGCAAATTAGTATCGAAGATCAGCAGGGGATAGTATACCATAAAATCATAAAGGAAAAAGTATTGCCATATTCCAAAAAGGTAGTAAATGTTACACTTAACATGCCGGTAAATCCAGGGAATTATCAGGTAAAGGCTTCATTACTTCAGCTACCTAAAGGAGTTAAATATCCGGTAGTCTCAAGATGGCCTATTCAAGTTTACCAGGTATCAGTTCCAGCTGGATTGAAGAATGTGAAAGTATGGCTTCCTCAAGGTGAATCTGAGCTTCAGGCCTTTCTAAAAAAGCTCAACATTCAAACTTTGGAATCCAAGGCTACAGAATCGGCCGACCTTATTATTGCATCTCTGGAAAGTTGGAAAAAGATTGCTAATGGTGATCAACAGCTGAAAAATACATTTCAAAAGGCTATTGAAAGTGGGACTTCAATTGTATTGTTGGATGTAGGAGATAGACAATTGGGACAAGGATATCCTTCAAAAACTGGCGAATTAGGTCCATTACAGGGTGTGGTAAGAATTACAGACCCTAAAGTGAACTCTTATTCCTTATTTAAAGGAATCTCGCTTAAGTTCACCGAGGCTGCAGAACCCGAAAGCCATATACACCCGGATAGAGACAACAATATGTTGTGGGAAAAGATTCCAAAAGAATATACCCGCATATGGAATGGTTTAAGAGGGGGATTAATTGTACCCGCTGCAGATATGGAGTTTCATGGTTTGAGTGCTAGTGCTTTCATTACGCAATGGCTAAGTAGGGGTGCTGATGAAAAGCAAATTATCACTGGACCATATTACGCCTATGAATTGCAGGGCTTTTATGAGTTTTCATCAAAAGCGAATGATCTGGAGCTGCAAAAGAAACTAAAAGCCCGGGTTCAATTTTTGGTTGATGACGCACCAGCATTGGCAGGAGCTATCAATTTACAAACACCCATTGCAATAACTGATTTGAATAAAAATTACCTGGATTCTAAAAATGGAACTGCAGAGCGCTTTATTCCATTGTCAAATGCCGGCAAGAACCTTACCCGCGTGCCAATAGCATTAATTGGTTTTGGAGAGGGAAAAGGGAAATTGATTGTATCACAATTGCTTACAGCTGGTAGACTGGTAGCCGGATTTGGCGAAAAGGGATTGTATGGACTTAGGAAAGATGATGTTGCGGCGCAAATGGTGCTAAATATGATGAACCAGGTTTTAAATAAAGAACCGAGAGAAATAAAGAATTGATGACGAAGAATTTGATAAGTATGAAGCGACTTATTTTTGGAATATTTTTTTTATCCCTTATACTGGATGTGCGTGCTGATACCCGATTGATTAGCAAGCTGGATTTGTGGGATGTTTGGACCTATAATTACAATGCCTCTCATTGGATAGAGCAGGCTAACCTTAAGCCGGGTGTGCAGATGTATGGTGAGGTGCAGCGTATTAGCCTTATGCAGGTGCCAAAATACTTGCAAGGAGCCGATTGGATCCAGACTGCCTATGGTTCTAAAAGTTTTTCCGGCAATGTATTGGCAACCTTTAAATTGTTGGGAGATGCCGAAGTATACATTGCACACAGCCAAAATATACACTTGAAACCTTCCTGGTTAAAAGCTTATGAAAGTACAAACACACAGATTGAAAGTTCGACAAAAGAGAAGTTTAGTCTATACAAACGTACCTTTCACAAAGGAGAGGTGATTAACTTAGGGCCAAACGGTGCAACAGGTAATTCTATGTACCTGGTTATTGTTAAAGGGATAGGAAAGGCTCCTACGCAGGCTGCAATTCAGGGTAAAGTTTTTGATGTACTAAAATATCAGGCAAAAGGAGACAATAAAACCATTAACACGGTTGCTATTCAGCAAGCTATTGATGATTGCTCCACAGCAGGTGGAGGTTCAGTACTTATTCACGGTGGTATTTTTGTCACCGGTACTTTGGAACTTAAAGATCAGGTGACCTTATTTGTACAAGCTGGGAGTATTTTAAGGGCCTCGGCAAACAAGTCAGACTATCCAGAAAAGAAATGTAGCTTCAGGTATTTTCGGGCAAATGAGCATTTCCAGCTTATATATGCCGAAAAGAAAAACAATATCGGAATTACTGGCGGCGGCATCATTGATGGCTTCTCGCATGGTGATGGCTGGCCTTGGGCAGGAAAATCCAATGAATTTGAAAGGCCAAGGCTAATCAGAATGGTCGAATGCAGCAATGTCAAAATAAATGACATCAGCTTAATTAGAAGTGCAAACTGGACACAACTATATGAAGGTTGTGATCATATTGCCATTAACGACGTCCGGGTAAGGGCTTATACCGGTCAGCATAATGAAGATGGTATTGACATCAGCAGTTGTAATGACGTAAAGATTAAAAACTTTTATGCCATTGCTGGCGATGATGTCATTTGTTTCAAAGCAATGTCGCAAAAACCTACTGAAAATGTGACTATAGACCAGGTAACCGCACGTTATGCAAATTGTCATGCTGTGAAAATAGGAACTGAAACACATGGAGCCGTCAGGAATATACACGTTAAAAATGTAGTCGCAAATGCACGATATGGTATTGCTATAGAGTCTGTTGATGGGTCTGACATAGATCATGTGACTTACGAAAACTTCTTGCTCACCAACTGTTCAACCCCATTGTTCATTCGTTTAGGAGATCGCGGAAGAACTTATGAAGGCGGCCCTTTAAAAGCACCTGTAGGCTCCATGCAAAATATTGTCATCCGTAATGTGAAAAATACAGATATAGGGTATGTAGAGGCACGAAATGGGCCGGGAGTAGGTTCTGCAATAGGTGGACTGCCCGACAAAAAAATTAAAAATTTATTAATTGAAAATTGTGATTTTCTGTACTATGGGACTGTTCAGGATACCGCTTATGTATACCAGGATGTACCGGAAAATAGAGATAAATACCCCGAATTTAATATTTATGGAACTTGTCCTGCCTATGGTTTATATGCAAGACATGTCGATAACTTAATCCTTAAAAATGTAAAAATTAGTGCTAAAAACTTAGACGTAAGGCCTGCAATTGTATTGGACGACGTAGCACATTATGTGCTGCATGATCTGAATTGCGAGCAATTCCCAATGACGGTTCCTTCCGTTATCTGGCATAAGCAAGTGGGCATATTAAAATCGAATACCTCAAATTAATTTAAATCATTAAGACCAATGAAGTTTATTAGAAAGAACCTAATCCCGTTTTCCCTGTTTACAATGATGTCAACAGCTTGTTTGCATCAGACAGCACTGGCGCAAACCGGTAATCCGGCCATTGTTAAAGATGCAAAAACTTCGGATAACACATCCCCAAGAATCTCCAAAGTGATCAATGAGCATTGGACTTTTAATTATTTTCCGGATACAAAAGCAGATAAAGGTGGTTTTGAAAATCCTTCCTTTAACGATAGTAAATGGCCTTCAGTTGCCGTTCCACATACCTGGAGTACCTATGAAACAACAGGAGAGGTGCATCCTTTTATCAGGAATCCCTCGGATAAAGACAATGATTATTGGTGGAAAGGCTGGGGATGGTACAGAAAGCATTTTACAATTCCAGTTTCGCAAAAAGGCAAACGTATATTTATTGAATTTGATGGTGTACAAAAATATTCCAAAGTATACATCAATGGTAAATACTTAGGTGATCATAAAGGTGGTTACGGAACATTTGATTTTGATCTAACCGACTATATCAAATTTGGTGAAGACAATCTGCTTGCTGTAACCGTTAACAACAATCTGCTGGATAGCTACAGCATTCCTCCAATGCGTGCCGGAAACTTTGATGTTTATGGCGGTATATATCGTGATACGAGATTAGTGATCAAATCACCAGTTTACATTCCAATGCAAGGTTCAGCCAGTCATGAGGGTGGAACTTTTATTACCACACCAAAAGTAAACGAAAAGGAAGGAATAGTAAGGGTACAAACTTATGTTAAAAACAGCCTTTCACAGCCTAAAACCTGTGTAGTTAAAACAACAATTGCAGATGCTACCGGTAGTGTTGTGCAGGTATTAACTAAAACAGTTACCATTCCTGCTGATAGTTTGCAAAAGATAGACCAGTTGAGTACTGCCATCAAACAGCCTAAACTATGGTCGCCCGAAACCCCTTACTTATACAAAGTATATTCAGAAGTTTATGATAACAATACGCTTATGGATAAAATGGAAAGCCCCTTGGGTTTCCGCTGGTTTCATTGGGACTACAAACAAAACTTCCTATATGTAAATGGTAAAAAGGTAGTTATTCATGGAGGAAACAGACATCAGGAATATCCATGGTTAGGTGATGCACTTCCAAAATGGATTACAGAAATGGATTATCGTGATATGGCAGAGAACCTGAATTATAACTTCATGCGTACCGCTCACTATCCCAATGACCCATTGGTATACCACCTGACCGATAAATTTGGAATCGTCATAGATGAAGAGTTGCCAAATATCAAAAATCAGGAGTTTAATAAAGAAGTTCAGCAGCAGAATCTAAAGGAAATGATCCGTCGTGATCGCAATCACCCAAGTATCATGCTTTGGAGTATGGGTAATGAGACCAACCACGCTGCAGATTCAAAATGGACCCTAACCGAAGATACCACCAGAATTATAACGGCCAGAAGGGTACTGGATAATTCTCAAGGCGATTATGCACCCCATTCAGATGAAAATCTGGGCATAGAAAGTTTACTGCGCTGTACAATTCGAGGCTGGTACAATAAAGATGTTAAAGATCTGGAACCAAAAGATAGTCAACATGCCGGAACAGAAGAACATCAGCATGAAATGTTGATCCAAAGCGGACGTCTGGGAACCGGAAACCTATGTACCTGGTTGTACGAAGATCACGGAGCAGATAGAGAATATCTGAATTCACCATTGAAGCATATTAACCCTAAAGGTTATGTTGATTTATACCGCCAGCCAAAGTATGCCTATTATTTATGGCAGGCCAATTATGCCAAAAAGCCTATGGTATTTATCATGCCGCATTTTTGGCGTAGTCAATACCTTGGACAGAAGAAGGACATTACTGTGGATGCCAATGCCGATAAGGTAGAATTATTTGTGAATGGAGTTAGTCAGGGTGTAAAACATACCAATCCCGGAAACTATTATTCAGTTGTATTCAAAAATGTAGAAGTTAAAAATGGCGAACTTAAGGCAGTTGCTTACAAGAACGGCGAATCGGTTGCCACATCGGTAAAAATGGCCGAAGCACCAGCAAAGATTGTCTTAAAAACTTCACATAGCAATATCAAAGCCGCAAAGAATAGTGTAGCCATCATCGTTGCAGATATTACAGATAAAAATGGAGTACACGTTTATGGTGCAACAAATCCATTGAAATGGTCAGTTAAAGGACCTGCTAAACTTGTAGGCCCTGAAAACTACACGACAGATATCAATAAGCACGAAGAGATGGATGGTATCATGTATACCGATGCTCCTGTTGCCAATGTAATCCGTTCAACAGGAGAAAAAGGAGATATCACCATCACTGTTCAGTCGCCAAACCTTAGCTCCGGAACAATTACCATTAAAGCAGAAGAACTGAATGATGGCATAGCAGAAATATTGGAGCCAGCATTAAGCAATGGTGGAAGAGAGAAAGTGGTCCAAAATCCAGAATATGCATCATCGGGAACAACATTCCCTGAGGTGATTAAGGAAACGGTTGATGAGTTGGATATGCCTGGTAAAAAGAAAGAAGAATACCAGGCGTTTATTGAAAAATATATGCTGGACAGGAATAAAGCTGTTGATGCATCTGGTATAGAATTCCGTGCACTGGTAAATCTGTTTGCATCTCATATGGCTAATAATGTAGGTCGTTTAGTAGCTGATGATTACAATTTCAATATAGATCACTTTAATAAAGCAATGTATCTTAAAACGCAAATCGAAAAAACAGCCTTGCCTGTAGCCTTTAAAAATAGTTTGCGTAAGCACTATGCAGACCTATATATTACTAAGGGGGTAGATAAAAAGCTAAGCAAAGAAGAAAAAAGTATCCGTTCCATACCAGTTAATGGAAAAATGGCTATTGTATCCACTAAGCCAGTTGCAGATAAAAGCATCAATGTATTTGCAAAGCCAAATCTAGATGAAATTATCAAATCAATTTACCCTGAAGCATCTGGAATGGAAGCGGATAAATTAACCAGCCTCAAAAATTACCTGGCAGATATTAATCCATTTATCGAACTGACCACTACAAATAGCCAGATCAGAGGTGAGGAAATGAAAACAAAGAACATTTATACAATTGATCAGGACGAAGTCATCTGGCTGCCGGATTATTCAACAGTCACTTTAAAAAAACTCGCTGAACCAAAAGCACCAAAAATAAAAGAGGTAAAAGAAAAGAAAGAGAAAAAAGAAAAGATCAAGAAATGATAAATAAACTGAAAAACTTTGTTCATGTTAGTTTAGTAGTCATCTGCATGGCAGCGGGAAGTATTTCCCGCGCCAGCGCAAATGGCCCTATTGAAACCTATCCCCTGGTAAAAACTGCTGAAATTAGTGATGTATTTAAGACAAATGCAGCCGGTCAAAATGTTTTTACCCAAAAATTTAAGGACATTCATTACGTACGTTTTGCTCATCAAAAACTTGTTGAAGTAACCATTACCATTACAGAGCAGGTTAAGGATTGGGAAATATCTCCAAAAACTAATATTAAAGGACAACAAATGAAAGGCAATGTCTTGCACTTAGTATTAGAAAAACCAGGGTATCATGTCATTACCATCAATAAAAAACAACGTCTGTTTCTGCTCACAGATAGTATTGCTAAAAAGATAGCTGTTGGTAAAGGGAATTCTGATATAGTAAGTATCATGAGTTATAAAGTAGATGCTACCGGTAATAACCTGTCTACAGCCATCATTCAAAAAGCATTAGATGAAAGCGCTGCAAAGAAAAAGATCTTGTTTTTCCCTGCAGGAATCTATAAAACAGGAAGTATTAAAGTAAGCAGTAATGCAAGAATTTACCTTGCCGGTGGCGCAATGATCAAAGGATCAGAAAAACGTGAAGATTATCCTGCAGATGACAATAAAAAAGAATCTGACCTTGTAAATGATAAAGCAAACTTTACTGATAATGGGGAATGGATGACTTTCTCACGGTTGTTATTGATCGATAATGCCACAAATGTAAAGATCTGGGGGGATGGCTGCATAGATGGCAGCGGAAGTATTGTACGTGCATTAGGTAAACCCGCCAACCTGATCCGGATTAGAAACTCAAAAAATGTACTAATTGAAGGTATAGAACTCCGTGATCCCGCTTGCTGGAACACCCATATCCTGAAATCAGAAAATGTAACCTTGCGAAATATTAAAATGTTAAATGATCGCAATGTTGCAAATACCGATGGTTTCGATCCTGATGCTTCTGTCAATGTATTAATAGATCATTGTTTCGCTTATTGTAGTGATGATAACATTGCGATAAAAACGACTAACAATGGCGGATTGCTACAGGACTGCGAAAACATTACCATACAAAATTCAGTATTTATCACTAAAAAATCAGCACTAAAAGTTGGTACAGAAACAAAAGGTGGGTTCATGCGTAATATCACTTTTAAAAACAACTATGTGGTAGAAGCGGATAGAGGTATGGTCTTGTATTGCAATGACGGCGCCACATTCGAGAACATAAGCTTTGTCAATAATTATTTCGAAAAGGGTTACCAGAGCAGTAACCTTAAATCCATTCATTTTCAAATAAAAGACCGTAGCGGAAAAGGACAAATAAAGAATGTTCTGATTAAAGATTGCACAATTGCACCAACTTTCTCCAATGTTTCAGAAATAACCGGTCTGGATGCCGGCCACATTATAGACGGCGTAAAGTTTAAGAATTTGAAGGTAGATGGAAAAATTTGTTTGTCGGCAAGTCAGATAGGACTTAAAACTAATGAGTTTGTTAAAAACGTAAGCTTTGAGGAATAATATGAGGACAATTAGTTTATTGATAATCATTCTTTTGAATAGCATACACAGTATAGCCCAGGCACCATCAAACCACAGTTTTTTTACTGTTAAGGCAAATGGAACAACACTTGAGACTACAGTATTTAAAGATGTAAATTACGCTTCTTTTAAGCAGAGGACTGCCCTAAACATCGAAATAACTTGTAGCGAAACCATTCGTGATTTTGTAATTAGTCCTTTAAATAAACAAATCACAGGGAGCTTGACAAAGCCCAATACATTAGCGTTTCAATTAAAGGAGGCATCCTACCTGGTAATCACGATCAACAAGAATCAACGATTATTCCTATTTGCAGAAACAACTGAAGATCAGGATTTATCAGGGCAAATGGCCAATATAAACAGCTATCATCTGGATATGGAAAAAATAAATACCGGCATTATTCAGACTGCTATCAATCAGGCTGCCCAAAAGAAGCAAACCTTATTTTTTCCGTCGGGGGTGTACAAAACAGGGAAGCTTTCCATTCCCTCTAATTCAAGGATCTTAATGGCCGCAGGAGCTGTATGGAAAGCTTCTGATGAGCTTTCAGACTTAAAAAATCAGACCACACAAAAGCCAAATGCTTTTATCAGAATTCAGGATGCAAATCATGTAGAAATAAAAGGGCTGGGGGTTATTGATGGAAATGGAAGAGCACTTCGTGATAAATACGGCGATGATGCCAGATTCAGAATCTTTCTCATCGTATCCTCAAAGGATGTGCTGATTGAAGGAATAACAGCGCGCGACCCGGGTTCATGGAATACACAGATTATGTATTCGGACAATGTGACCTTTAAAAAAGTTAAACTGCTCAATGATGTGACGCTATCTAATACAGATGGCTTCGATCCGGATGCCTCATCCCATGTGACCATAGAGAACTGTTTTGCCTATACAGGCGATGATAATGTAGCCATTAAGGTGACTAAAAATGACGGCCCCGTAAATAGAACTTCGGATATAACTGTTAAAGGTTGCGTGTTCCTAACCAGAAAATCTTCTTTAAAAGTGGGAACAGAATCAAGAGGGACTTCAATCAGTAATGTTTTATTCGAAGATAATGATGTAGTTATGTCTGATAGAGGTATGGCTTTGTATTGTTCTGACGGTGCCTTATACCAGAACATAAGGTATGTAAATAATCGTTTTGAAAGCAATTA
This sequence comes from Candidatus Pedobacter colombiensis, assembly GCA_029202485.1. Taxonomy (NCBI): domain Bacteria; kingdom Pseudomonadati; phylum Bacteroidota; class Sphingobacteriia; order Sphingobacteriales; family Sphingobacteriaceae; genus Pedobacter; species Candidatus Pedobacter colombiensis. The sequence goes on from CP119313.1 coordinate 2,247,038, forward strand.
TCCCGATGCTAAAAAGATGGGAATACAATTCGTGATTAACAAAAGAAATGCAGACAGTAAAGCAGGCAAGATGGAAAATGTGTCCATTACCAATTGCAAATTTTATACACCTTTCCCTGCAGCATCTGAAATAAAAGGTTTAGATGATGCACATCAGATTGCAGTAAAAATTGATAATCTGGAAATTAATGGAAAGAAATGCCTGACACTTAGTGATGCAGCGATCAAAACAACATTCGCAACAGTCGAAGTTAAATAGAAAGTATGAAGCGATTTACCCATTTATTCATATGTGCAATGTTACTGTTTACCGTTGCAGCTGCACAGAAAAAAGAAATCGCAGCAAGAACCTCCAGCTTGATTAACGAAGGATGGACTTTTAGTTATGTTGCTGATGAAAAGGCTGGTGAAGCTTTCGGAAATGAAAGTCATATTGCCATTCCGCATACCTGGAGCACATATGAAACCACAAGGCAAGAACATCCCTTTATACGTAACCCTTCACCAAAAGATGGTGATTTTTGGTGGAAAGGCTGGGGATGGTACAAGAGAAATTTACAAATCAGTAAATCACAGCAATCCAAAAGAATCATTGTTGAATTTGACGGGGTACAAAAATACTGTAAAGTCTGGCTTAATGGTCATTTATTAGGTGAACATAAGGGCGGATTTACCTCTTTTTATTTCGACCTAACCGGATTTGTTCAATCCGGTAATAATGTATTGACTGTGGCAGTAAATAATCAGCAGCGTGATGGATTCTCAATTCCGCCCATGGATGCAGGCAACTGGGATTTGTATGGTGGAATTTACAGGGATGTAAGACTGGTAGTCACCGATAAATTGTATGTACCTTTTCAAGGCTCAGCAACTCATGAAGGAGGCACTTTCATTACCACACCTGTAGTTTCTGATCAACAGGGAATTGTACACATAAAGACATGGATTAAAAACGATTTTAAGCAAGCTAAAACGTGTAGATTAAAGACCATTATTACCAATCCTAAAAATGAGATAGTTGCAGAAGTTGTCACCAGCAAAATCATAGCACCAGGTACTTTGGTGGCAATAGATCAACAGTCAGCTCCCATAAAAAAACCGATGCTGTGGTCACCATCATCTCCATCGATTTATAAAGTACATTCAGTAATCCAAAGCGAGGGTAAAGTTTCAGATATATACCAAAGTACTTTTGGTTTCCGCTGGTTTTACTGGGATTATACTAAAAACAGGCTGATCTTAAACGGTAAAGAGCTTAATATACAAGGAATTATGCGGCATCAGGAATACCCCTGGTTGGGCGATGCAATTCCCAAATGGATGTCCAGAAATGATCTGCTGGACATCAAAAAGAATCTGGAGATGAATTTTTACAGAGGAACCCATTACTCTCAGGATCCTTATGTTTATGATTTATGTGACAGCCTGGGTCTTATGGTTTGCGAAGATTTACCTAATGTTAAAAATAAACCTTTTTCAACCGAAGTACAACAACAACAATTACGGGAAATGATCAGAAGAGACCGTAACCACCCAAGTATTCTTTTTTGGGGCATGGGCGATGAAACTGATCATGCGGCAAATTCAGAATGGGCTGTAAAAGAAGATACAACCAGAATTATTCATGCACGTGCTGTTGTTGGTCCATCAGCAGGTAAATATGCGGTAAATACAGATCAGAATGTTCAGTTTGGAGGTTTACTTCAATGTACTATCCGCGGCTGGTATAATAAGGATGTCAAAGATTTTGAACCGGAAAGTTCTCAGCATGCTGGTAATGAAGAATGGCAACATGCCAGGGCAAGGATAAAAAATAAAGTCAAAGCAGATGAACGCATTGATATGACAAACCTGATAGTTTGGTGCTATGCCGATCATGGTTGCGACCGGGAATACCGCAACAGCCCTTTATTACACTTAAACCCTAAAGGTTGGGTAGACCTGTATCGTGTACCTAAATATGTTTATTATTTGTATCAGGCCAATCATGCTAAAAAGCCCATGATCTTTATCCATCCACATAATTGGACTGCCAGATATTTAGGTAGTAGAAGGGATATTATAGTCGATTCCAATTGCGATCAGGTGCGATTAATTAGTGAGGGCAAAGACCTGGGGGTTTTGTATCCAGATTCCAATAATCTTCAAAGTGTTGTATTTAAAAATGTATCGGTAAACAAGGGAACATTAATTGCCCTGGGCTATAAGAAAGGATTAAAAGTGTGCGACACGCTTTACATGGCTGGACCGCCAGCTCGTTTAAAACTCAGCACATCTCATTTAAAGCTGCAAGCGGCAAAGAACGAAATTGCCATCCTGACAGCTGATGTGGTGGACGCAGCCGGACACCACGTTATTGGCGCAAACCCTCAATTACATTGGAAAGTAGATGGTCCTGCAACATTAGTTGGACCAGATACATTTACTACAGATACAGACAAGCAAGCCCAAATGGAAGGAACAATGTATATAGATGTGCCGGTAAAGAATGTCATTAGATCTACTGGCATTCCTGGGAAAATCACTGTAACACTACTGTCGGACGGTTTGGAAAAAGATAAGATTGAAATATTGGTAGTTAAAAAAATAAAAGATGATAAAGAAGTTTAAATTTTTATTTCTGCTGCTGCTGGCAACAAATGCCTTTAGCCAAAACAAGGAAATGTTGTATACGACTATTCCCGGAGCAGAAAAAAGCAATATTTATACGCTGACTGTAAATGGCAAAGAAGTTTTTGTAGAGAAATTTAAAGACATCAGCTATGCACGCTTTGCTTTTACCGGCGAAGCAAAATTAGTGGTTACCTCTGCTCAGAACTTTCTAAAATACACCTTAAGCCCACTAAGCTATAACATTGCCGCTCAAAAGTCAGGCAATCAAATTTCTTTTAACCTCACTCAACCGCGTAAGCTTATTTTTCAATTAGAGGGCGTAGCAGAAAAATTATTCATTTTTGCAGATGCCCCGGAAATAGATGCACCCAAATTGGGAGATAAGAATGTAGCCAATTTGATGGACTTTGTACAGGACAATACAGGGAACAAACTGCAAACTCACCAAATTCAAAAAGCGATTGATCAGGTCTCTTCAAAAGGCGGCGGAACTTTATTTGTGCCAAATGGCAAATACCTGACCGGTACATTTTTAATGCGTAAAAACGTAACCCTATATCTGGAAAGCGGTGCAATCATTCAAGGTTCAGGTAATCTGACTGACTACAATGATAACGGGAATAACAAAACCGGAAAAATAACTGAGGGTAGAGGAGCTCTGATCTATTTCCCGGAGGCTGATCGCGCCCGGATTATGGGAAGAGGAGTAATTGCAATGGCCGGTACAAAGATCAAAACGGAAACCGGACAAAAAATAAGGGTCTGTAATATGGTAAATTGCAATAATTCAGGTATATACGATGTTATTATCAGAGATTCCGGTGGTTTTAATATTCATATCCTGCATTCTTCAAATATCACGATGAAAGGTTATAAAATCATCAATGATATTTCATTGGCCAACCAGGACGGAACAGACCCAGATGGCTGCAATGGCGTAACAGTTGATGATGTATTTATGTATACCTCAGACGATGCCATTGCTGTTAAAGCCGACCACAGCCTATGCGAAAATATCATGGTAAAAAACTGCGTGTTCTGGACGGTTAAATCTGCCTTAAAAATAGGATCAGATCCTTATTTCGGAGCCAGGAATGTGACCTTTCAAAACAATGATGTGGTTCATGCAGATCGTGCTTTAGCCTTGTACTCAGGAAAGGGACCGATAGAAAACGTGAAATTCATAGACAACAAATCCGAGTTTGTAGGTGGAAATGCCAAGCGTCAGTTGATCGTGTTCCAGGTTTCCAATGATAAGGAGAACAATAAGGATGCTGATCAAAGAGGTGTGGGGTATATTAAGGGAGTAGAGGTTATCAATTATACAGCCTATCAAAAAAGCGAGAATAAAAGCATTATTGCGGGTACTATAGCAAAAAATGGTGCCATTCATAAGGTATCTGATGTGGTATTTAAAAATTTGATCATTGAAGGTAAGCACTGCCTTTCTGCTGAAGATGCTGACATTGTTTTATCCCCAAGGAAATTGCCTCAAAATCCAAATCTGACCAAAAAAGAAGCAGAACAGAGTGCAAAGGAGCACCCGGTAGCTATAAATACAGTAGAAAACATTAGATTTTATTAAGCGTTAAAGAATATGAAAAAGAAATGTTTGGTTTTGTTGGGCATTGGGTGGTGTCTTTTGGGAAAAGCGCTTGCACAGCAACCGGAAGAAGTTTATAAAAAACCGTTGGAAACAGTACTAAAAGAGATTGAACAACGGTATCATGTGAAACTTGACTATGAAAGCAAGAACACTAAAGATAAAGTGGTAAACTTTGCTGACTGGCGTTTCAGGACTGACCTTATTGAGACACTGGATAATGTTTTGAAGCCTTTAGATATGGTTTGGCAAGCCAAAGGCAAAGATGCATATCAGATTACCAGGTATGAGTATTTTAGAAAGAGTGCTGAGGAAGGCAAAAATCAATTGGATGCCCTGCTTAAGCTTTGTACAAATTCAGAAGGCTGGGAAGCTCGAAAAAAGACTGTAAAAGACTGTATGCTGCAAACCATGGGGATAAACCTTAATGCCAGGCGAAATGATTTAAAACCCATATTCCATTCCAGACGGGTAATGGATGGCTATATAGCGGAAAACGTAGCAATAGAAAGTATCCCCGGATACTTTTTATGTGGTACTTTATACCGTCCGGCTGGCAAAGGATCATATCCTGTTATTCTTTCTCCACATGGCCATTTTTATAACAATGTAGATAAATCTATTCCAGATGAGCGAGGCAGGTACCGACCGGATATGCAATATCGTTGTGCAGCTTTAGCAAAAATGGGTGCTATTGTTTTCGATTACGATATGTATGCATGGGGTGAATCGGTAGCTCAGACTGGCAATAAATCTTATCACCGTACAGGATTTGCATTGGCTATGCAAACCTGGAATAGTATCAGAGCATTGGACTTCTTATTGACATTACCAGGAGCTGATCCAAAACGCGTTGGTATAACCGGTGCTTCCGGTGGAGGAACCCAAACACTGCTGGCTGCGGCTTTAGATAACAGGATTACGGCTAGCTGTCCTGTTGTTATCGTGTCATCCAGTTTTTACGGTGGGTGCCCATGTGAAAGTGGTTTGGGGATACACGCTTGCAGCTTAACCAATAATGCCGAAATCGCGGCCATGGTAGCTCCCAAGCCACAATTGATAATTAGCGATGGAAACGACTGGACCAAAACAGTACCAACTATAGAGTTTCCATACCTTAAAAAAATGTATGGCTTATATAAAAAAACAGAGTTTATAGAAAACGCACACTTTCCTAATGATCATCACGATTATGCTTTTACGAAACGCGTACCCATGTATCACTTTTTTGCTAAGCAATTTGGCTTAAACATCAAGGCCATCAGTAATAAAAACGGGGACATTGATGAATCCAAAATCACAATAGAAAAGAGCGATGCCCAACTCGCATTTACAAAAGATACTCCAATGCCTGTTTATGCCTTAAAAAGTCATAAAGCCATAATGGAGGCCTTTAAAAATTTACAGGAGGGTGCAAAACTTTAAAAATATACAAATGATAAAAAATATAATTACCATAGCGCTATTTTGTTGCACTGCAAGTAGCTTGTATGCCCAGCAAACTGCAGAAGAGCGCTCTGCACAGGAATCCAGGGAGGTGTTTAAAAAACCACTTGAAACGGTTCTAAAAGATATTGAAAAGCAATATCATGTTACTTTAGAATTTGAACCGAAGGTTGTAAAAGGTAAAGTAGTTAACTATGCAGATTGGCGATTACGTACAGATCTAAGTGCCACACTTGATAATGTACTCAAGCCATTGGATCTGGTGTGGAAAGAGAAAAATAAGGATACTTATGAAATTACCAGTTTTGAATATTTCAGGAAAGAGTTTTCAGAAGGGTCAAAGCGTTTGGAAGAATTGCTTAAACTTTATCCTGATGTAAAAGCCTGGGAAGCACGTAAGCAAGAAGTGAAAAGCTGTATGCTCAAAGCTATGGGAATTAATCTTTCCGCAAAACGGAATGCACTGAACCCTGTATACAGAAACAAAAGAAAAATGGATGGCTATACTGCCGAAAACGTAGCATTTGAAAGTATCCCCGGATATTTTGTATGTGGTACGCTTTATCGTCCCATTAGCGGTGGGCAGCATCCTGTAATACTTAGTCCACACGGTCATTTTTATAATAAAGTAGATAAGTTTATCCAGGATGAACGTGGCAGATACCGCCCTGATATGCAATACCGTTGTGGTACGCTAGCCAGGATGGGCGCAATTGTCTTTGATTATGATATGTATTCCTATGGTGAATCCGTCCAGCAGAGTGGTAGTTACAATTTCCATAAAACTGGATTTGCATTGGCTATTCAAACCTGGAACAGTATCAGAGCACTTGATTTTTTACTCAGTTTACCTGACGCGGATGTAAAACGAGTTGGTGTAACTGGTGCTTCCGGCGGAGGTACACAAACTTTTTTAATTGCTGCATTAGACAACCGTATTACAGCCAGTTGTCCGGTAGTGATGGTATCATCCAGTTTTTATGGAGGATGCAACTGCGAGAGCGGCTTGCCTATACATACTTGTGGCAGAACCAACAATGCTGAAATTGCAGCTATGGCTGCACCAAGGCCACAACTTGTAATTTCCGATGGAAATGACTGGACGCAAACTGTTCCAACCATAGAATTCCCTTACCTGAAAAAAGTATATGGTTTGTACAATGCACAAGAGAAAGTAGTAAACACACACTTGCCCGATGATCACCATGATTATGGATTTACCAAACGCGTGCCTATGTATCATTTCTTTGCCAAAGAATTTGGCCTAAATATTAAAGCCGTAAGCGACAAAAATGGAGCTATTGATGAGTCAAAAATCACTATTGAGAACAGTGAAACTCAACATGTATTCAATAACAATTTTCCAATGCCCGCTTATGCATTAAAAAGTCATGAGTCCATTGTGTTGGCATTTGAAAAACTGCAAAAGGGGGCTGTTGCGCCCTGGTAATAATGGGGCTGAGCATGATAAAAAGAAAGAGGATGTTGATCTTTTTAATAATGATACATCCTCTTTCAGTAAGCATATTCAACTCGTATTATCTTTTATTGTTTTGGTACCAATCTTTACCTGACAAGGAAGAACGAGATATACGGCTTTTGTGCCGGTGTTGCTTTTCCACTATATCCGCAAGCAAAAGCAGTAAATACCCGCTGATTAGCAACTACGCTGGTGCTTGAATAACTAGCCAATACAGTGGCGGCCGTTTTTGGAGCACCGGCAATGCGTATTTTCCAGGTTTTTAATACCCCGGCTTTTAAGGTGAAAGAGTCGCTCATTTGCAGATAATTAACATTGCCCATCACTAATGAATCGGTACTTTGATCGGCAGCGGTTGCGCTGGTAGCACCATAATACAAATCTATAGATGACACATTAGGCATCAGATTAATAAATTTATAACGCACTACCGAGCTATCGGGCAGGGTAAGATCTTGCTGTGTTAAAACATTTTTAGTTGTAGCAGCGGTATCTGTAATATGCAGATTGTAGTTTTTACCAGCCTCTGCCTGGAAAGCTGTGCTGTATAATACAACAGAATCAAGCCCATTATCAATTTTGTGCGGCTGTATCACCGAAAAGTTTACCGTTCCGGAATTGATGATGAGCAGATTTGAGTTGTTGGCACCTCCGGTATTATACCCCCCCCCTGGGAAGGGGGTGCGCCCAGTGAGCAGGTTACTTACGCGCTGGCCATTTATTTTAAAAAAAACAGACCGGTTATCTGCATAAGCGGATACATAATTGACTTTTAGCAGTGCCTGGTCGGCAGAAAGTTTTTCAACGGCACCATAATCCAGTACAACTTTTCCGCAGCCAATTATGGTAAGTGCCAAAGCAAGGGTACAAACTAATGTAATTGATATCTTTTTCATCAGCATAAATTCGTTTTTAAGAGTGATGAAGCTATCATGTGCAACCAAAACTTATTCATTTTTTCACAAGTTTCTATTTTGCTTTTGTGTTCAAGAACCCGCAAGCTTGGTTTGTGTATTGCTGCACATGATGGTTTCATTTTGATTTTTTTAACATTAAAACAATTACGGTTGACTAAACCAGGTTTCCTGAGTCATATAGGTTGGTGTTAAACCGCCCCATTTGATTAACTCGGCAGAGTTCCATACATATTCAGAATTATAGCGCGGCCTAAAACGGTAGGCATATTTGCCTGCGTTAACACCTGCCAGTCCACCAAGGGTAGCTAATTGATAATAAGTTCTGAAAACGGCAGGACTGTAATGGTACTTCCTTAAATCGCACCAGGTTTCTAAACCGGCCCAGCCCCATTGTGCAATATATTTTTGGCCCATAATGTCGGCAATGTTAAGGTCGCCGGCGGTTTGTGCCACTTCCGAAGATATCATGTATGCGTTAATTTCAGGTGCAGAGATAACTGGATCAGGAGTTGCAGAGGCGCGGCCGTACAGGTTGAAAAAATCCATGTGTCCACGTATGCCGTTTACATAAGCAGTATAGGCATCGCCTTTATTACCCTGTATAAATTTGGCCTCGGCTTTAGCGAACTGTAACTGGCTATAGGTCATTAGCGGGTATCGGGCCCTGTCGGTGAAAATATATCTGCCCGGATAGGTGGTACCTCCTGCAGGTATGGCACCATACACTGCCGGTACCGTATTGGTAGTGCTGCCCTTTGTTGGCGTGATAGCAATATAAGATATTACCGGCGGTGTTGCAGTGCTTACCAGTGGGAGTAGTAGGCGGCTTAAGCGGGGATCAATAGATGACGAAGAGTTAGGCACTGCCGTACCTCTTACACCGCCTGTTAAGTAGTTTAAAATAGTGGTAGTTGGGCGGCCATAATACCAGCCGTTGCTGCTAGTGGTCATATATGCTTTTGACGGGCCGAGTGGATTCGCATCAACGTTGGTTGTAGCGGCAAAATATACAGTTGCACTTTCTGATTCGTTAGCAAAGGAAAGATCGACAAATTTAGATACGCTATCTGCATATTGAGTTTTAAACTCAGCCTTGTTTGTTAAATGGCTGTATTGCAATGCCAATAATGCGTAAACAAATTTTCGCCATTTGGTCATATCGCCTTTGTATATGCCGTCTCCTGTAAGTCCTTGCAGTTGAGTTGTATAGTTGAGTGGACTTTTCATTTTTGCGTATTTAAGCGATAAGTAGCACCACTCTCTTACCCTATTATAAACATCAGGCTGATCCTGATAATGAAAAGTTAACTGATTAGGTGTAAAGGCCTCATCCAAAATTATTGGCCCGTAAAGGTCGGTACACATTTGGAACGACCAAGCTTTAATAGCATAACCTATTGCCACATATTCGTATTTCTGATTGGTTATCCCATCATCAATCATGTGTTGCAGGTTAAGGCCTAAATCGGCGTAGTTCATCCGCCATATTACACCGCCCACATCGCTGTTGGAAGGGTAGGTAGATGTATGCTGCTCCCAAACCAATGATGAGTTATCAGTAGATGTACCGCCCATATTTTGGGTTACCTTCCAAATTTGCTGGTAATCCTGTGCAGTTCCATTGGTCATTTGAAATTCAATGGGGGGTAAAAGAAATTCCGCTTTTACAGACTGAGGTACTGCTGGATTGGAATTGATATCGAGATACTTATTGCAACTTGTGGTAACAAGTAATGCAACTATTGTTGCTGTTGTTTTATATAAATTCTTCATTTTTGTTTGCTCTTATAATCTAACTCTTAAACCTAAGTTAAACGCGATGGGCTTACCTACGTTACCATAATCAATGCCGTAGCCGCCAATACCGCCTGATGTCGCAGTGGTTGCATTACTTTCCGGATCGGTACCAGAGTAGTTGCTGAACAAGAAAGCATCGGTTACGGTAAAGTATATGCCTAAAGTTTGTATCCAGCCAATGCGGCTAATGATTGTCCGGGGAAAATCATAATTTAAGGTAATATCACGCAGCCTTAAAGCTTTAATGTTGTGCTCGATAAACATCTCTGGCGATACGTTGGTGCTGTAGAACAAAGAGTTTGAATAAGGTGTAACCGCTATGGTATTTGGAGTTGGATGATTTGTATTTTCTTGCCCGTCTTTAAGTACGCCGGTAACTATCCGCGGGGTTTCCCTATCAAGGGTTTTTACGCTGATACCTTTGGTATAGGCTTCATATTCGGTACCGTTAACTACATCGCCGCCATAACGCAAATCCCAAAGGAATGAAAGGGTGAAGCTTTTGTAAGTTAACTGGTTTTGCCAGCCTAGGGTGAATTTCGGGGTTCTGTCTCCAATTGGGTAGAAAGTACCGTCAGATACAGCCGGTAGGCCAGATGAAGGATCAATCAGGATTTGGCCGTTCTTGTTGCGGTCAAAACGGGTACCGGTAAGGTTACCTGTACTGTAACCCGGGGCCACCGCGCTTCGTATGTTTCCAATTACCCATGTATCAGAATCATATAACTCAGGGAATTGGTTGGCGATTGAAAGCACTGTACCTCTGTTGCGTGCAAAGTTGAAGGTGGTATTCCAGTTAAAATCTTTTGATCTAACAGGCTGCCCTTTAAGTTGAATTTCCATACCTCTGTTTTGTACCGTACCACCGTTTAGCAGTTCAAGTACATAACCTGTACCATAGCTTAATCTTGGGTTGATGATCTGGTTTACACTGCGTAGATTATAAAAGTCAAAATCAATACCAATACGGTTTTTTAAGAATTGTAGTTCGATACCTGCTTCAAAGTTTTTTGATGTTTCAGGTTTCAAACTTGCATTACCACCGTAGTAGGATAAGGCATAACCGCCACCGGTGGTAGCTGCCCCCGCATAGTTAGTACCTAAGGCATATACTCTCCATGGATCTTTACCGGTAAGCGCGTAAGAAGCACGAAGTTTACCATATTCCAACCATGGTAATGCGTTCTTTACACTTTCCAGATCGGTAAAATTAAAGGCCAAACTGGCTGAAGGGTAAGCGTAATATGGATGATTAGGAGGTTTAACACCAGTAATGGCATCAAAGCTGGTTGCCAACCTCGAACTGCCATCTATACGGCCCGATAACGTAAGGTAAATTAAGGATTTATAACCCAATACCGCCTGTGCAAAAGCACCTACCGTACGGTAGCGGTTAACATACAGCAATGGGTGTAAGGTTACGGCCGTATTGTTAATGCTATAGAAATTGGGATCATACAGGTGGGTGCCTAACTGTGAGGTGGTGCTTTGGTTAAAATCATTAAAGGTGGCGCCAACAATAAAGGTACCATTAAACTGACCAAAATTTTGTTTGGTTGTAGCAGTTAATGATCCGTTAAATATTTTGGCAAAATCTTGGTATTGTGAGATTTGACCTCCTGTTGGATTGGTTGCCGAGCCTGAACCTTTATAAGATTGCCCGTTATAAACCTGTATACCGTTGGTAGTAGCAATATCAGCTCCAATAATGGCGTTAACTGATAACCATTTTGCCGGAGTAAACAGGAAATTGGTGTTAGCCAATATACGGCTGGTTTTATCCTGGTTAGGGTCTTTGTTAACATCCCATAGTGGGTTATCAAACTCGCTATAAATACTGGCTAAGTGTAAAATGCGGTTTCCATTTGCATCCTGGTAATCTTTAATATTAAATGCTGAGCTAAATCGCAATAGCTCCATCAGCTCACCATTTGGACCTTTGTTTACTTTGTTGTTTATAGAGTTAATATAGTTGAAAGTTGTGGTAAGCTTTAACATTGGCCATATTTCGGCCGTACCGGTTAAGCGCGATGAAAACCTGGTATAGGTTGTTGTTGGCACGGTCCCCTTGGTATCGCTATACTCATTTGACCAGCGATAGGTAAATTTATCACTGCCACCTTCAAAAGAAAGATTATGCTTTTGGGCGAAGCCGTTTTGATAAAAAGCGCGGATATTATCATATATATGTGTGCCAGCTACAAACCGCGGCCCTTCAAAATTTGAAGTGCCTGCACTAAATACACCATTTGTGCCTGAGTTATAAACCTGTTGTATTTCAGGGAATTTGTTTAAATGTTCAACCCTGAATGAGTTGTTATAGGTAACCGTACTCTTGCCGCTTTTGCCTTTTTTGGTAGTAATTAATATGGCACCGCTGGCACCTGCGCTCCCATAAAGGGCGGTAGCTTCCGGACCTTTCATAATGGTATAGGTCTCAATATCATTAGGGTTGATATCCATTGCACGGTTGGAATAATCCTGATTCTGATTTGCCCCGCCTGCAGCCAACTGATTGGTTTGGTTTAGCGTGGTGTTGTTAATGGGCACACCATCTACTACAATCAAGGCGTTGTTGTCACCACTAATGGACACAAAGCCCCGTAGTACAATTTGTGCTGAAGCACCCGGGCTACCATTTGTGCTGTTAACAGACAAGCCTGGCACACGGCCTTGTAAGCCGCCAAAAAAGTCTTCGCGTTGTGTTTGAGATACTTCATCACCCTTAACTGTAGGGGTAGAGTAGCCAAGGCTTTTCTTATCTCTTGCAATGTTATAGGATGTAATTACCACTTCGCTTAGTTTGCTGGCATCAGTAGCTAGCTTTAAAGAAATAGATGTGCGCGTGCCTACAGTTATTTCCTGGGTAACCATACTAATGTAGCTAAACACCAGTGTTTGGGTGGGGGTAGCTTTAATGGTATAGATACCATTAGAATTTGTTACCGCAATGGTGCTTGTACCTTTAACTTTTACAGTTACACCCGGCAATGGTTCACCATCTTCGGCGGATGTTACTTTTCCTGTAATGGTCAGACCCTGCGCAAAAGTTTGCAAGGTGAGGCCAGATAACAACAGGAAAAAAAAGAGTAAACTTTTTTTCATACGTGAATTGTTTTGGCTAGTTTTAAGTTTTTTTGTTTGCGTGCTCTTTTAATAATATAACTCTGTATAATTTTACTAAATCATGCAAAAAAACGCATAGTTATGAAGCACTTATTAAAGTTATGTAAAAAAAAAAATAATTTTTGCATGTTTTATCTAATTTAATTTTACAATACTGCATAAACAAGCAATTTCATCCTGTCAAAAAAAAATAAACCTTCAAAATGCTTAAAAAAGAACGCCATTGGCACATTATTAAACAACTAAACCTGCATAATAAAGTACTGTCGTCTGATTTGGCGATTGAGTTGAATATATCGGAGGATACCATCAGGCGTGATTTGAACGAGTTGGATGAATCCGGCCAGATTGTAAAGGTGCACGGCGGAGCCTTATCAAAATCATACCATTATCCGTTTCAGCAAAACCATGTTTATGCAGCTGATGCTAAAAAGGAGATTGCTCGTAAGGCAATTGGCTTAATTAAAGACGGCATGGTGGTACTAACTGGCGGTGGTACTACCATTATTGAAATGGTACGAATGCTGCCGCTTGATCTTTCCTGCACCATATTTACCATCAGTCCACCAGTAGCGTTGCAACTGGCCGATCATCATTTAATAAAGGTAGTATTAATAGGTGGCGAGTTTTCAAAAGACTCGCAAGTGTGTACAGGTGGGGAGGTTATAAGTTATTTAAACGAAATGAAGTTTGATTTGTGCTTTTTAGGTACCAACGGTATTTCTGTAGCTGATGGTGTTACCGACTCTGACCTGGATATCGTATATGTTAAAAGGGCGATGATAAAAGCATCTAAAAAGCTGATTATTACCTGTATTTCCGAAAAGCTTAATTCCGTACAGCGTTACCGGGTATGCATGCTGCAGCAAATCAGCAGCCTCATAACCGACCTTGACCCTACAGATGATTTGCTACAGGCTTATGCCAACCAAAGTCTGCAGCTATTTTAGTATCTGCAATCTTATTGCTTGGTGGAAAACATTAAAGGAAATTTTATTTTACATAAACCGTTTTAATATTTACAAATTCGTGGATTCCAAATGATCCCAGTTCACGACCATATCCCGACTGATTGATGCCTCCAAAAGGTAACCGCGGGTCGGACTTTACCAATGAATTTACAAAGCAAGACCCTGCCTGTAACCTTGTTCTGGCAATTTCTTCTCCAAGCGAACCATCTTTAGTAAACACAGCAGCACCCAAACCAAATGAAGTGTCATTTGCCAGTGCAATCGCATCATCCGTATCTCGGGCAGTTAAAATAGCTGCTACCGGACCAAACATTTCTTCACTATAAACAGGCATCCCTTTTTTTATGCCTGTTAATATAGTTGGTTCATAAAAAGCATGATTGTTCTTAAATGTAGGAATCTGACCACCAAGTATGCATTTAGCACCCATTTCTATATTCTTTAATACTTGTTGATGAAGTTGATCACGCAAATCTGCTCTGGCCATTGGGCCCAGATCATTTTCAGTATCCAAAGGGTTACCCAATTTTCTCTGCTTCATCTTTTCCATAAAAAGCTTAGTAAACTCTTTTTCAATTTCCTTTACCACAATAAACCTTTTTGCAGCAATACAGCTTTGACCATTGTTGATCAATCTGCTGCTCACGCAAATGGTAGCAGCCTCTTCCAGGTCAGCATCAGCCAAAACAATATATGGATCGCTACCACCAAGTTCCAGTACTGTTTTTTTCAATAGCGCAGCAGCCTGTGCAGCAACCTTCATTCCGGCTTCAGTGCTGCCGGTCAAAGTAACTGCTTTTACATTAGGATGGGCAATAGCCTGACCTACACCTTTACTCCCGATCATCAGTGTTTGAAACATGTGATTCGGGAATCCAGCATCCTTTACAAGCTTTTCTATAGCCAGGGCACAGCCTGGAACATTTGATGCGTGTTTAAGCAATCCACAATTACCAGCCATCAAAGCAGGAGCGAGGAATCTAAAAACTTGCCAGAATGGAAAGTTCCAGGGCATAATGGCAAGCAGAACACCTATTGGCTGAAAGCTGACATAACTTTTCGAAGCCTCAGTAGCTATCAGTTGATCTTTAAGGAAATTAACGCCATGCTCTGCGTAATATTTGCAGACACCGGCACATTTGTCTATCTCACCAGCACCATCCTTTATCGGTTTTCCCATTTCCAGTGCCATCAGGTTTGCCAGGTTTGCCCTTTCTTTATACAGTTGATCAGCAAGGTTATTTAACAAGGTTAAACGCTCGTGAAAACTAGTTTCACGCCATTTTAACCAGGCATTGTGCGTTTGTTCGATTTTATGAATAACCGTACTTTCGGCATCCTCATTATAAGACTTAATGAGCTCGCCAGTAGTTGGATTAACAGATTGTATTTTCATAGTAAGGATGTTAAATTTATTAGTTGCGGCCAAAAATTGCAGCAGCAATTATAATAACACCAATTTCCTGATTTTTGTGTAGATATTCTTTAATAATAAAATGAAAATGGCCGGTATTTACCGGCCATTTTCATTTTATTATTGTTTCTCTAGTGTAGTTTTTAATGTATCTAAACCACCTTGCAGATCTTTACCCAACATACTTTCCATATCCATAAAAAGGAGCATAAGGTTCATTGGGTAACCCATTCTGCCTTTAAAACCCCATTTTACCTTTGTTTGGTTTTCTCCCAGTGACTGAGTGGTCATATATGCATCATCCTCAGAATTAAAAGGTTCTTTAAAGCGCAGTTTCATATCAATTCTGTCGCCTTCAGTTATATTGGTAATCTCTTGCTCACCTTTACCTACATTTTTATTCGTGCTCTCCCAGGTCGATATAAAACCAACAGTACCGTCAGTCCCACTGTAAGTCTTTTTTGCAGCCGGATCAATACGGTTCCAGACACTATACTGGTCCTGATTTTTAATGTGTTTAATGTAATCAAACACTTCAGTTACAGGCTTGTTGATGGTGACTTCGCGCTCAACAGCGTAATCCTTTTTCACAAAAAGTGCAACGACTAATGCCAGAATTATAATCCCAACAATTAAAAATAATAGTCCTTTTAAAATTTTCATAATATTATAGTTTGGTTTTAATGAACAGTTTCAGACACATTAATAATGTTTGCCTATGTAAAGATGATTAATTTTTAGGTAAATTTCCAAATGCATTTAACGGGTGTTTAAAAACAACGGCAGGAATATTGCAGATTGTTTTTACAACTTAAACCGTTAACACAATTTTTAAATGATGAAGAAACAATGGTTGGGCTTTATCCTTATGGTATTGTCGTATCATGTAAAAGCACAAGATACCTCCGCGGCAACCGCTGCACCTATAACCAATAAGCCCGTTGCTGTTCAGTTGAATAGAACGCCAGAAGCATTAGGAATATCACAAAAAACAATGGATAGGGTAAAAGCATTGCCCAATGCACCGGTTAACATAGCCCTTTTTGCAGTCGATAGGCGTACGGAAGACGATCGTGCAAACTCAGATGTAATTATGGTGATTTCTATTGATCAGCAAACCGGAAAAATAAAAATGTCGTCAATTATGCGGGATACCTATGTGAATATTGAAGGACATGGCATGGATAAAATCAATGCGGCATATGCCTTTGGTGGACCACAGCTTGCTATAAAAACCATCAACCAAAACTTTGATCTGGATATTAAAGATTATATGAATGTTGATTTTTATAGCGCGGCAAAAATTGTCGATGCACTTGGTGGAGTAAATGTAAATGTAAAAGAGCCCGAGCTTTCATACCTGAACAATTACCTGGACGAACTGGCTATCTATGAAAAAATACCAGTTATACATGTAAATACTGCAGGTTTTCAGAGACTAAGTGGGAGGCAGGCAGTGGCCTATACAAGGATCAGGGGAGTGGGTAATGGCGATTATGAAAGAACTGAAAGACAAAGGTCTGTATTGGTTGCATTGTTCAGTAAATTGAAAAGTTCGGGACAAGAAGTCTTTCCTGTTTTTGCCTCGCAGGTTTTACCCAATCTGGAAACAAGTATGGCTAATTTCACCCTCATGAAGTTTGCCGGCAGCATTTTAAACTCACAAAATAAAGTCATTGATCAGGCAAGGTTTCCACTGGATGGGCAAAGTGCGGGGAAAAGGATCAACAATATATGGTATCTGACCACTGATTTAAAAACCACTACAAATTCCATTCATAATTTTATTTATAAAAGTGTAAAGCCGACTGGCAAGTGATCGACTTTGGTGGCTTAAAATGATAATTATTTGGCATATTGTGATAACTTTATCATAAATAATGCAGGTAGTTTTGATCATTAAACCAAAGGTATGTACGCGAATAGAATATTGAGAGCCGAACTTGCAGATAAGATTATTACTTCTGAACAAGCCGCAGCTTTATTTAAAGATAAGATGGTGGTGGCCTCGAGTGGCTTTACAAAGGCAGGAGACAGCAAAGCGGTTTTAATAGCATTAGCAGAGCGTGCTAAAACAGATCCTTTAAAAATTACGCTTATGACCGGTGCTTCATTGGGGCAGGGTACAGATGGCGCATTGGCGGCTGCAAATGCGCTTTCGCTACGCTTACCTTTTCAGGTTGACCCCATATTAAGGAAGGCCATCAATACGGGCGAGATCTTATTTATAGATCAACACCTTGGCGAAACGGCAAATTTATTAAAGGCTAATAATTTCCCTAAAATAGATATTGCCATACTCGAAGCTGCGCTGATCGAAGCAGATGGTAGTATTGTACCTACAACATCTGTAGGAAATTCGGCTTCATTTGCGGCATTGGCAGATCAAATTATCATTGAGGTGAATACTACTATACCATTTTCTGTCTGTGGTTTACATGATATATTTTCTACCGGATCTTACCCGAGGAGGCCTGTTATTCCAATAGTTTCTGCAGATACTCGTATTGGTCGCACCACGATTCCAATAGATCCAGCCAAAATTGCAGGTATTGTAATCACCTCTAAAACGGATAGTCCTGCCGAGATTGCTCCACCCGATGAAGCCACAAAGGCAATTGCAAAGCATCTGGTGTCTTTCTTCAGTAGAGAAGTAGAAGCCGGACACCTTAGCAAATCCTTACTTCCCTTACAGGCAGGTATAGGTAAAGTAGCCAATGCAGTACTGCATGGTTTCATGGATGGAGATTTCGAAAACCTGACCATGTATTCAGAAGTGTTACAGGATAGTACTTTTGATCTGTTGGATTCAGGGAAAATGACCTTTGCTTCAGGTTCTTCAATCACCGTTTCTGAAGCTTATTACGATAAAATATTTAGTGATTTTGATCGATATAAAGATAAAGTAATTTTGCGACCTCAGGACATTAGCAATGCTGCAGAGGTAATCAGACGTCTGGGCGTAATTACCATTAACACGGCGCTGGAATGCGACTTATATGGCAATGTAAATTCTACTCATGTGGCGGGCATAAACATGATGAATGGAATAGGGGGCTCGGGAGATTTTGCAAGGAATGCATATTTAAGTGTTTTTGTAACAACTTCTTCAGCAAAAGCCGAAACCATTTCCTGTATTGTTCCGATGGTTTCGCATGTAGACCATACAGAGCATGATGTAGATATCATTGTTACAGAACAAGGTTTAGCCGATTTGCGTGGACTGGCACCGCGGCAACGGGCGAGCGTAATTATCGAAAATTGTGTACATCCCGCTTATAAAGCAGGATTGACTGATTATTTTGAGAGGGCCTGCGAGCGTGGTGGACAAACACCACATGTTTTGGAAGAGGCACTTAGCTGGCATAGCAAGCTAAGAGAAACCGGAACCATGAAAAATACCTGGCTCCAATAAGTATTTACACCATAATTTAATCTTATGAATAATCTAATCTTTAAAGGTGTTTTAATTGGCCTTTTATTAAGCGCAAGCAGTTTAACTGTAAGTGCTCAAAAAATTGATGAGCAGGAGCTTAAAGTTAACATAGGCAAAATTTCCAATTCAACGCAACAGCTAAAGAATTTGGAGCCTGTTACCTTCAAATATGACGTCAATAAATACCAGTATCTTAAACTTCCTGCCGGAGAACAGTACGGGTTTATGGCTAGTAATGTGCAGTCTGAATTTCCGGCGATGGTGTATGAGGTTTCAAGTGTTTACGCATCTGGCAAGAACAACAGTAAAATCGCTAAATATAGCACTGTACAGACAGAGAATCTGATCCCTGTACTGGTAGCCGCAATTAAAGAGCAGCAAGCAGAAATAGAGCTTTTAAAGAATGAAGTAAAGCTGCTGCAAACTAAAATTAAATAAGAGTTATCAAAGAATTTAAGATCTGATTATATATTAGGGACTTGTGATGATATTGCTTATTTTTCGTGAATGAAGACATTGAAACCCACCATAACTATTGAGTATTGTCCAAAATGTGGATGGATGCTTAGGGCGGCCTACATGGCGCAAGAGTTGTTGAGTACCTTTACTGATGAGCTTGGGGGCGTATTGTTGAAGCCTGCGGAAGTAGGAGGGGCGTACATTATAAGTATTAATGATGTTGTCGTATTTGACAGGAAGGAGAAAGCGCGTTTTCCGGAGATAAAGGAATTGAAACAATTGGTACGTGATGTAGTGAGTCCGGAGAAGAATCTTGGTCATTCTGATAGGGAGATCAATTAAACAGGCAAGAGATTGCTCCTGATTTTTCAGAAATTAACAGCTTTTAGGCTTCAAATTAGCCGATAAAAATAACTAATTATAAATAATCTGGCTTAAAACCAGCGTAGTATATGCTTTCTCAATTAATTATTTGCACAATATCTATCGTAACCCTATATTTGCATCACTTTAAAAGGAAACGATTAGAGTAAACGTTCAAAAGAAAAATGATTCCGTAGCTCAGCTGGTAGAGCATTACACTTTTAATGTAGTGGTCCTGGGTTCGAATCCCAGCGGGATCACCAGATTCATCATCAAAAAGTAAAACCCCTTTAAACAATTGTTTGAAGGGGTTTTACTTTGCGGTAAGCCGCAGGAAATTACCAACAACACAAAAACAAGCTTAATGGGAATTAGCAATGAATAAAAGCATAATGAATGGATAAAATTAATTTATTAATTGCTGTAGCATTAATAGTAATGTTCATTTCATTATTTCTATCATGCTTCCTGCTGACGGTTAAAACAGAGCATAAGTTAAGTAATCGTCTTTTTGCTTTTTTTTTAGTTTTAACTGCTATTGATGTTAGTGGGAATTTCTTCGACTTTTTAAACGTAGGTCTATCAAATATTGGGATGTTTAGAAACTTATTAATTTTCTTACAGCTCCCAGCTTTTTATTTATATGTTTTATCTGTCTGCTATTCTGATTTTAAGCTAAGATCCAGACATTTAATTCATATTATTCCTTTTCTAATAGCAAATTTAGTTTTGCTGCCTCGTTTTTATGCTGTCGACCTCGCTTCTAAAATTAATTTTCTTGAAAAAAGTAGCAGTAGGTTAGAAATACAGTTTAATCATATTCTTTTACATGTCCAAATTGTGTTTTATATCATTGCTGCTTTTATGATATTGAGGAAATCAAAAAGAATATATCTTGAAAATTATGCAGGGGCAAGTATAGCATCACTGAATTGGTTATTTCAGTTTACGGTGGCACTATCATTCTTCTATTTTATAGCGTTAGTAAAAAACATCTTTAAATTTACTGAGTATCCTAACATTTCTGAATGGTTAAAAATCGGACTGCTCTTATTTGAGCTGCTCATCATTAGTTGGTACATGTTTAAAGCATTAAATCATCCAGATCTCTTTAGAAATATTGACTCAAAATTAAAACTTGTAAAGGATCTCATTTCTGAAGAAGGAAAAAGTGAGCCAGCTATTGCAAATGAAAGCGAGTTTAATGCGGAGTTTTTGAAATTAAGGAATTACATGATAGAAAAGAAGCCATTTCTTAATCCTTCCCTGACCATCAAAGATATTTCTAATGACCTTGAAATTCCTGTGCGAGACCTGTCTCTTTTGATTAATCATAAACTAGAGCAGCATTTTTATGATTTTGTAAATACCTATCGTATAGAAAGTGCTATGGATATTTTAAAAGATGTTACAAAAAGTAAGGTGACAATTCTTGAAATTTTATATGAAGTGGGCTTTAATTCAAAATCTTCCTTTAATAGCGCTTTTAAAAAACACACAGGAACCACCCCGACAGATTACCGTAAGGCTCTGTAGAATAAAGCTTTGCAATTATTCGTACTTCTTGTTTTAAATACTCGTACTCATTTTCTCCAACAAATGCGTACGAGTATTTTTATTCGGTCGCAAGGGCCTAATTTCTTCCGCAAATTTGTATCGAAATAATTTTTAACATAAAACACGATACAATGAAAACTTCATTAAAATTTTTAATAGTACTGTTATTCGTAAGTAACTTATCTTTTGGTCAAGACTTCTTTAAAAAGATTGATTCATTAATAAAAGTGAATTATCAAAATAATCCGGATATAGGTATAAGCGTTGGTTTTATTCATAATAATAAACAGAATTATACTTCCTATGGTACGTTAAATAAAGAAAGTCAAATAAATATTGATAGAAATTCCATATTTGAAATTGCATCGATTACTAAAATTTTAACTTCAAATCTAATTGCACAAGCTGTTATTGATAAAAAAGTGAAATTGGATGATTACATCGATACTTACCTTCCACAAGAGTATACATTACATAAAAACCTTATTAATAAAATAAAAATATCTGATCTGGCATCTCATCAATCTGGGTTACCCGATTTAGATTTTGGAAAGTTTATAAAATTAAATGCACAACAGCCATTAAAGAGTGTAACACAAAAGACATTAACCGATATTATAAACAATTGCAGTGAATTGATTGACTATGGACGATATCGCTATTCTACAATTGGATATACATTACTTGGTCAGATATTAGAAAACCTATATGGAAAGAGTTACAATGAAATTATTGGAGAAAAAATAATAAGCCCTTTGCAAATGACCAATACTTTAACTAAGGAATTTAATATTAAAAACATTACTACAGGCTATAACCCAAATGGCGGTGTTCAGGAATTTTTCGACTGGAATATTACAGCGCCTGCTGGATTAGTGAAATCTAATGCTTCTGATATGATTATATTTTTAAAAGCGGTATTAAATAAAGAAAATACAATAGGCAAAGCTGCAATAATAACCGAAAATATCTTCTATAAAGATGAAAATAGAGAGATGGGATTGGGCACGAACGTCGTAACGGATGATAAAAATACAATTTATTTGAAATCAGGCGATTCTATGGGGCAATCTTCAATTATATGTTATAACAGAGCTAAAAATTGGGGGATTATTTTACTTCTGAACCATAGAAACTCGAAAATGAGACAAAACTTATTGAATAAAATTTATGAGACGGTCTTGAAATAAACAATTAAGGCTAAATTAAAAAAGCCAGTATGCAGCTGAGCTGCAAGCTTCCTATGTAGTTGCAATAATGGAAGTAATATCATTAAATTTGCCGTCCAAAGGAACAAATGATACGGAGGACCCGGAATACTTTAAACAATCACGCAAAACATAAATGGAAGAGAACGATTTTGTATCTATCTGGCTGGAAGAGAGTGGAAATCCAGCTATAGGGGAATTAACGCGGCTAAATCTGGAGGTTGCCGGTAAAACTGCAAAAACCTTAGCCGATAAAGGTCTTTCAGAAAATGACCTTGCTATTTCGCTGGACATCAATCCAGACGAAATAAAAAGATGGCTGAAGGGCAGTCATTCATTCAGCATAAAAATAATAAAAGAAATCTCGGCTACTGTGGCAGATTATTCTGCAAAACCATAATTAATCTGCTAGTTGCGATGTAATTTCAAGAATCATGATATATATCAGTATTTTTTTTTGCTATAAATCAATCTTTTAGCGTGAAAATTTGCCTTAAGTTGAAATTAAATCTTTACTAAGGTTTGAAATTCATATAAATTTTATACTTTTGCACTCCTTCAAACAAAGGAATGATTCCGTAGCTCAGCTGGTAGAGCATTACACTTTTAATGTAGTGGTCCTGGGTTCGAATCCCAGCGGGATCACCAGAATAGAATTAAAGCCTTGAAAATCAACAGATTGCAAGGCTTTTTTGTTTTTACAGTCAATATCACTGTCAATTATTACGGATCAAGTGGCTGTTGCACAACATTGTATTAAGAAATCATTTATTTTTATGAAAAAGATAGATTTTAGGTAGTTTGATTTCAGCTTCAGTTATAGCTTTTTATATTAGTTCGGTATATCGGGTATACCATTTGATTAAGTGATAACAATGTGATCCAGCTTTTTTCCAGATTCTTTTCAAGTACTTGTGCTTGATTTAAGATTTTTCGGGAGCCATATTTTAACATTTTTTTGAGGTTATAGACTGTTGCGGCTACAGCCAGGCATTTATTTACGCCGACTAGTTTCTTGCATCCAACCTTTTTCATACCTAGGTAAGTCACTAATGTTCCAATCACTGGTTCAACTGTACTTTGGCGCTTTTTCATCAATATCTTTGCCTTTCGCGTCTGCATTCGGTCATAATAATGTTTACCCACGATCTCATTATTAACTCCGCCATTGACCGTCATGACCGGACATTCGTTCTTCATACTGCATTCCCTGCACACCAGTTTACTTAGTTTGTATACATGTTTATGTCCTGTAGCAGTGGGGGGGGGGCTGTAAGTCAATGAACCACCTCTGGGGCAGATGTACAAATTTTCGTTGGCGTGATAGGTAAAGCCTTCTCGTTGATAGATGAATTTATGGTTATTGGGGATATAGCCGATCAATCCCTGATCCTCAATCGCCTTTAGTGCCGGTAGACTGCTATAGCCGGCATCAGCTACGACCTCCTGTACCTGTAATCCGTTCTCCTTCAGGGTTTCTGTTAATTTAGGAAGCAGCTCAGGAAGACACTGTTGGTCTCGCTTGCCCGCTCTGAAGTCATGAGCGGATTCCTTGTCCTGTTGGGATAGCTCTGCACTGCTCGACCATACTGTCTAATAAGGCGTTCGGCTTGATGTAAACACTGTCAACAGCCTGTCGCCGACCATACCTTTATCGATACATTGCTTAAGAACCCGTTTGAACAGTTTCATGAGCACCTCTTGCCCATACAAATTGTCGGGTTCTACTCAAAGTACTATGCCAAGAAAGTTGCTCTCAAGGTCGTAGCCTATAAAATAAAGAATATCCATTCGCATTGCCGCCATATTGATGATCCGACGGTCGCTGTTGAGATTTTCCAAATAACCAGCAAGCATGAGCTTCATGAATACTACAGGATCAATACTCTTTTGCCCTTCCTGACCATAATACTTCTTGGTGAGGTTGTAGAGGAAGCTAAAATCAAGCTGCTCTTTAAGATGGCGGTACACATTATCGACAGGGATCTGATCAGATAATTAGAAATTGATGAATAATTTTTCTTGATATATTTTTTTGCCTTGCGTGATGCAATGTCTTGATAATAAGGTGGATATAAAAATATATTGCAAGATAATTAGTTGTGCAACAGCCACTTGATCCCTTATTTTATCTTTTTAAGAATTACAGTAGACGGCATCTGTTCGGAAGTGTCTACCAGCAGATGCTGTGAGCCGGAAAAGTGGAATGCAAAAGCAGGGAAAGTGATCGGCACAAAGAGGATGTTAAAACCCTTAATGCCTATCTGGATAGCATAAAAGCAAAGGTTTTTGCAGCGCATACCCTACTCAGTATAGACGGAGCCCAAATAACTGCTGATAGTGTTAAAGGTAACCTTATTACGCCTAAGTTTAAAAAATAGCCAATTTGAAGCAAAAAAAAACGGCAACCGAAATACCACTTTCAGTTGCCGTTTATGACTTACTATAAGGTTTAAAACCGTAAACTAACGCCTATTGAAATGGAGCTCAGGTTATCCTTTATACTTCCAGGAGCATCTACAAAATCGTAACTTACCCTTTGGTACCTATAACCAAGTTCAGGACTAATCGAGGTTCTTGTTTTTATAGGTATTTTCCAGCCCAATCCACCCTCAGCCATTAGCCCACCACCAGTATGAGAGGTTACACTAAATGAATAACCCGTGCCTCCAAATAAATAGGGAGTAGATTTACCATTGGTTAGATCGTAATTAGCTTGTATGTAAACCGGGATTGTCGTAACAGTCGGATTTACATAAGCAGCAATACCCACGCCAACACCCAGCGCCAGCTTAGGTGTAACATAGTACCCGTTGACACTGGATATTTCTGTACCCCTTTGTTTAAAAGCAGCTCCTTGCTGGTCTTTTAAGCCGGGAAGAAATCCGACTTTAGTTTTGTTAAAATAACCTTTCCTATTCACATCCTGTGCGCTTACGTTACTTTGAAGGCATACTATTGACAAGGTGAACAGTATCATAAATTTCCAGTTTTTATTACTCATATCTTTCATTAATTTATCAGCATATTTAATCACCTACAATGATTCTCGCGCCTTTCCAAACATTGTTGTATTTAGCTATTCCAAAAACAGAAGCTCTGCTGATGGTGAATTTTAAAGGTGCATATCCTAAAGTTGGAGGACCGTCAAAACCCCAGCTCGCTTTAACACCAATAGACCAATCAAAGACTTTTGACAAGCTTTCGGTATTGTAGCCGATAATCTCATCTCTATCCTGAACAATACTAATACTCCTCTTTCCAAAATCCGCCCAAACTTTATAAGCGTAATTAACTGTTCTTTCCGATTTCGGCTTAAGTCCTGATACTGTAGGCAACATCTCGTGTATTTTCTTTATACCTTTTTGAAGCGCTTCATTTCTGTCAAAGGTAAAAGGATATCCCAGAAGATCAACTTCTACATAATCTTTTGTTACTTTCGGCAAATCTAATTTGGTAAAGCGTTGAGGAGTAGTTGAAATTGGCGCAGATGGTGCACTTGGTAACGAGCCAATGTAATACTCCATAGCATCCCATCCCATTCTGAGTTCAGACGCATTCGTCCCAGACCATCCGATCCAGTTTTTTTTCTGCATTTTTACTGAAACGCCTATTGATGAATATACTCCCCATGACATATTATAAAAATTAACCCTAACTCTTCTTTTAGATTCAAAGTTTTCGGTATGTATTTCCTCTCTTCCAAATATAGACTCAAATAGTTTTCCAAGCCATGTTTTTCCTCCATATTTTATGGTGGGTAAGTTGTCATAAATCCAAGCGTCTGCGTCAGGTCTATACTGCCAAGTTGCCGAATATGTAACCGGATAGTCTTGTACCTGTAGGACATTCTCAATTTGGTTCACTGAAGCCTCATAAGTATCTATAAGTGTGACACCTTCTTCAATTTGATAGACATTGTCACTTATTCTGTTTTGATAAAATGGATCATCTACCAGTACTTGATCTTCCTCATAAGGGATAGCATTTAGCCTTTGTATGAATCCGGTGTAAGCAGGTTGCTCAATCATAAATGTTCCGTAAGGTGTAACTTTATATATAGTATTCTCAACCATTACCTCTAGGTTTTCATTTAAAACTGCCGCAAAATTTTCATCGGGAATGAGTTGCTCAATCTGTTCTTTATAAGCATCTACCACTTCCATTTCCTGGGGTGAAGACTGTACTAAACTTACTTTTGAAAGATTTGAGGTGAAGCTATTTATAATACTCCCCAAATATTGGACAGCTGATTAAATTCATAAATTTAACAGTTGAAAATGAAAAAAGAGCGTAGAAAATTCAGTTCTGTTTTCAAGACCAAAGTGGTGCTTGAAGCAATTAAGGAAAGTAGTACCATGCAAGAACTTGCGTCCAAATACAGTCTCCATCCCACACAGATCACCGCGTGGAAGCGTGAATTTCTTGAGAAAGCCGATACGGTGTTTGGTTCAGAGAAACCAGATGAAAAGGAAGAATCTAAAGAGAAGGAACTGTACTCCAAGATTGGCGAACTTCAGATCCAGGTTGATTTCCTAAAAAAAGTCTTGGGGAAATGAGTATGATTGAAAGGCGTAGCCTTATTTCCCCGGAGCACCAGGCGCTGAGTATTGCCAGTCAGTGCAAGCTACTGAACTTGCAGCGCAGCTGCTATTATTTCAAGCCTAAAGGCGAGTCGCTGTTCAACCAGTCGATAATGAATTTGATTGACCGTAAGTTTCTTGACTGCCCGTTTTACGGCGTGGACCGGATGACTGCGTATCTTAACAAAGATTTGGGATGTCATGTGAATAACAAGCGTATACGTCGTCTTTATCGTGTGATGAACCTGCGGACAATTTATCCTAAAAAGAACCTGAGCAAGGCTAATGCGGCACACCATAAATATCCATATTTGCTGAAAGGCTTGAAAATAGATCGGCCGGGCCAGGTTTGGCAGGCTGATATCACTTATATTCCCATGTTCAGAGGCTTCATGTATATGTTTGCCATTATTGATGTGTACAGCCGAAAGATTGTCGGATGGAGCATTTCAAATACCATGACCGTAGAATGGTGCAGAGATGTACTGCTTGAAACCATTGAAGAACATGGTACACCTGGTATATTTAATACGGATCAAGGCTCACAGTTCACCAGTCCGATCTTCACTAAAGCGCTTAAAGACAGTGATGTAAGTATATCTATGGATGGCAAGGGAAGAGCCTTGGATAATGTGTTCATTGAGCGATTCTGGAGATCTTTGAAACAGGAGTATATTTATCTTAACCCACCTAACGGTGGTATGGAATTATTCCAGGGTATAAAACGGTATGTGGAATTTTATAACAATGAACGAAGGCATCGGTCAATGGACGATCTTACGCCAAATGAGGTATTCTATCAAAATAATAAAAAAGTGTCCTAAATAATCTTAAGTTTGACCTATAGCTGTCCAGCAAACCGGGAGTACTTCACAATACCTAATCCAGCTACCGATTATGACCTTATGTATCAACACAGCTTTGAAGACCTCGATGGCCACCATTGTGAATTTGTGTGGATGGATCCTAAATAAAAATCAGATGTAATGAAAACACAACATATCTTAAATTTAAGGATAAAAAATTATGGCAAATAACAAATTAATAAGAATGGACAATGTCGGCATTGTTGTAGAATCGCTCGACAACGCCATCCCTTTCTTTATTGAGTTAGGCCTAAAGCTTGAGGGGCGGGCCACTATTGAGGGTGAATGGGCTGGTCGTGTTACGGGACTGGGTGATCAGTGTGTAGAAATTGCCATGATGGTTACCCCTTATGGCCACAGTCGTCTGGAGCTTTCGCAATTTCTCAGCCCAGCTATAGTTTCAGACCATCGTGCAGCCCCCGTGAACACACTGGGTTATTTACGCGTCATGTTTACCGTCGAAGACATTGACGAGATGGTATCCCGGCTCAGTAAACATGGCGCCCAACTCGTTGGTGAAGTTGTTCAATATCAAGACTCATATCGGCTGTGCTATATTCGCGGGACAGAAGGGATTCTGATTGGTCTGGCAGAACAACTCGGCAATAAATACGAGGCCGATTACTATTCCTAATTCTATGACGATACTTGAAGGAAGGGTTCATTGGGCGTACAATTACGAATTAGAGAACAAAAAGAAATGGGTAAAGTATATTAGTGGCTTGTTCTCTTTCGTTTCACCTTTACATCAACATACCGGCTATGCTGTTTTAACAGATAGAATACTTTATGTATGTGGAGATAAAAATGTAACAATAGAGCTTCAGTCCATAGAAGAGGTGTATCTAGGTTTTGATGAAATTTTCCCCGCTTCTTCTGCGAAAAATTTTGGTCTCTTCTGGCAGCCATTGCGTATCAGATTTGGGGGCAACCAAGTAATATATGCAGTGATGGATTATAATGGAATTAATTCAAGTAATCAGTTATGGTTTGATTCACTGAAGAGCATGCTTGATTAACGTATTATTTATAGACAAAAAAATCAATCTATAAATCAATCGTTTAATGGAAATATCTGCGTTAAGTTGAAATTAAGTCTTTATTAAGGTTTGAAATACGCATAAATTTTATACTTTTGCACTCCCTTAAACAAGGGAATGATTCCGTAGCTCAGCTGGTAGAGCATTACACTTTTAATGTAGTGGTCCTGGGTTCGAATCCCAGCGGGATCACCAGAGTAAAATTAAACCTCTGTAAGTCAAACACTTACAGAGGTTTGACTGTTTTTACAGTCAATATTACTGTCAGTTTAAAACTAAATATAACCCAACATAAACTATTTCCAAGGATAATCAAAGAAAATCCAATGGACTAGGAGTCCGCTTCTTATCAATATCAGTGATGGGCGTAGAAATCGTAGTTGTTTTTATATTTTCATGACCAAGTAGTTCTTGTACAATTCGGATAGCAATACCGGATTGAATTAAATGTGTAACATAAGAATGCCGTAGTGTGTGTACGCTACCTTCAGTTAGCGAAACTTTTTGTACATTAGTTTCGTAAAAACAATTGTTGGCAGTTATATAAACAGAACGCAATGGTATTTAATAAAGAAAAGTACAAAGTTTATACTTGGAAAAATTGGATGATGCTACATTGGATTTTGAATCCAGGTTTAGCAATTAATGAACTTATTTTAGGGCAACGAGTACCTAAAGTCAGCTTGGAAGATAAAACGATTGACAAACCAAGAATTGAAAGAACGCTTGTACCTTGTCCTCATTGTGAAACACTTCACGATGGTAGAATTTGGTCGACAGAAAACGGAACAGCATTTAAAAATTGGTTTGGACTTTATTGTAAAAATTGTGGAAACACAATTCCTTGTTTGACTAACGGATTAAGTTTTTTGATTCTTCTCATAACATTTCCGATTTGGGGTTGGTTTAGAAAAAGTTTAAGAGCAAAATGGTTGGAAAAACAACCGAAAAGATACGAGAATATTGACATCGAGCGTATTCCAAACCCTTTTGATAAAAAAAGTTGGATTCGGACAGGATTAAGTTGGGGAGCTTTTATGTTTTTGATTATGTCAATAGGTTTTCCATATTTTGACGGACAAGAAATAACGTGGTGGACATTATTATTAGGACTTGTTATTTGGACAATTGGTGGACTCGGATTCGGATACACAATGAAATTATTTATGAACAAGACTATTAGTAAAAAAGAAGAAAATACAGCTGCCAACAGCGTGTATGAGAAATAGTGGGTTCAGTGCTATTAATAAAAGTCAGTGCCAAACTGAAAGTGAGGTGCTTTTAAATCAGCTACTTCTCATACACGCAAACCGTTAGGCATTATTTTCTTCCTTATTATTTGTTGTTGGCGGAATTTATATGTTTATGAATGCTGAAAACTTTACAGGTTACAGAGCAAGAAGTCTACTTTTTATAAAAACAATTGGAATTGCTTCAGTTTTGTTTTTCGGATTAGGAATATATGTTTTGATTAGACAACTTTTAGTAAACCAACTAATTTTAATAATCGACAAAAAAGTGTAAGCTTCCCTCAAAATGACCTCCCCGAAAAACCAGACAGCTGAAAACTCCAAAAATCCGGACAATCATCGGGAATCGCCAACCAGCTCTATAAAAGCTCACAAATTGTGTACTTTTTATTTTTAGAAAGTAACAATAGCTGAAGGCTTCCAGTCACTATTTATAGTTACGGTGGTTGTAGTGCTTGAAGTTAAAGATGTAAATAGCGCACCGGATAAAGTTGTCATTTTATTTTTCTCAACAACCACATCTTTAATAATCTTTTCTACAATCAGGCTTCCCGAAGTATTGTATGCGCGGATGCTTACATCAGTTGTGATAAATCCATTATACTTTGGTATAACGAATGTAGAAGAGGAAAAATTTAATGTACCTTCTTGACTTGGCTTAAGTAGAAATTCAACAGTTTGAATTTCTGTTAAAAGATCACTGGAACCATAAAATCTTACCCGTGTACAAGATGTAAAATTTAAGGATATCTTAGCTAAATCCTTAGGGAGTGCGTCTGTAAGTACAAATCCAATTTTTCCTACCTCTCTGTCCAAGGTAACACTTTGATTAACTGCGTTATTAGTAACCTTAAAATCAGACACTTGTTTGAACCAATCCCCTATGCCATAGGGAAAAATACTAGTGATGTATGCGTTTGCAATATTCTCTTTGCTTAAGAGATCATAAGAACCACTCATTCCAGCCACAACAAGTTTATAACTGCCTGCAGGCAATTGCACGTTAATCGTTCCAAAATCGGCGTACCTACTAGTTTGAATAGAGTCTTTAAGCAACTGATCACTGGAATTATAAATCAGATATTCAAGTGTCGTAATTTGATCTGAAAGTTTAGCCGCTGCCTGATCCATAGTTTTGTTCACAGCAGAAGACTTAAAAGAAGGTAAGGGAGTGACCTCAGTTGTAAAACCACTTACATTAAAACTTACATTAAACAATTTCGGATTTGCAACTGGTGTTTCTACCTGGTTATCTTTTTTACTGCAAGAAAAAATGAGCATTAGAATAGGAAGAGCGAAATAAAGCAGTTTTTCGTTAATTTTCATAATAGAGAGGCCTATTTAGTTAAAATAAAGTTCTAAGATAACAAAAAATTAATTAATAGTGCCTTTAATGCCAATGACGAAAAAACATTGAAATTTCAATAATAGAGATTGATATCAATACAAACTTTATGTATCCTGACTTGTAGTATTAAAGCTAAAAACAACAAGTCATGTTAGAAAAATCAAAAGCATTTAGCTCATTTTCAGTGGACAATCTGGAGAAAGCAAAAGAATTTTACGGATCAATACTTGGACTCAAAGTTAAAGACAATCCAATGGGCGTACTGGAGCTGCATATTGACGGATTATCACCGGTAATGATTTATCCTAAACCCAACCATCAGGCAGCAACATTTACTGTACTGAATTTTCCCGTCCAATATGTTGAAAATGCAGTTAGCGAGCTCGAAAAAAAAGGTGTCCGTTTTGAACATTATAATGAAGAGCATCTTAAAACAGATGAAAGAGGAATTCTTCGCGACCAGGGACCCGTCATTGCCTGGTTTAAAGATCCGGCAGGGAATATTCTTTCGATAGTGGAAACAATTTAAAATAAAAAATCCTCAGAGTTATCCGAGGATTTTTTGTATTTATTTAAATGCAGCTTTAGCCTCTGCGACCACCGCGGCCTCCGCCGCCGCCACCCATTCTCATTTGATGACCACCCTGGTCAAATCTTTGACCTCCAGGTGCACTCATACTATGTACTGCGGGCCTCGTATTTGGAGCATGGAATTGACCTTTTTCATTGCTCATATTTATTTCGTGATTCCGTTGTTCTTCACTTGCAGGAGTACGATTTTCCATACGTCTCATTTCCTCACCATTAGCACGATAATTCACTCCTCCGGTACCATTAAAACTCGCCCGGTTCCTGGCGCCCATATTCACTTTGTTTACATAAGTATTGTGAATGTTTTTGCCTACACGCCATACAGAAGTATTATACATAAAATGTCCACCTTCCCATCTGCCTCCAAAGAAGCCGGTACCAAAGTAACCGAATCCGTAGTTAATTCCACCATAATAGCCTACAGTTGGTCCCCAGTAACCAGGGTGCCAGCCATAAAAGCCAAGAGAAAAGCCCCAATATCCAGGAGTCCATAATAAACCGATAGACGGTGGTAGGACCCAGACACCTGGTACCCAATAGTAGCCATCTGCCCATGCCCAATAGCCTGGAGTCCAGTAATATCCATCCCCTGGACATGGAGGTTGCACATAATCAGGTAAGGCTGGTGGTGCCTGTTGAGTTTTGACAGTCACATCATCCGGGAAAAGGTCTGTGTCTTGTGCGAAAACCGGAGGTGCGATAAATAATAAAATGACGGATAACATCATAAGTTTCTTCAGAATCGAATGACCAGAAGATACCTTTTCATTTGCCAAATAATTGTCTGGACTTTCAGTAATTACTTTCTTTGGAAATAGATTCTGCAGAAAGTTAGGTTGTTTGTTTTTCATAAAAGTTGTTTTAAAATTCAATAAAAATCCCTAACCATAACACTAGGCCATCGCCTGATTTACAATCGAATAACAACTCCATCGAAAATTAGTTTTAATCCTGATTAAAAAAATAAAGGACATTTAAGACAACCGTATTAACTTCCATTATTGCGATAAAGGTACTCAGCTTGGGATTTAAGAAGAAGCCGCTGTGTGTCTGTGTATTAAGATTTTTTTTGCATTTATATTTTAGTTAAAATTGTAGCTGTTATGGCAACTATTGAGCAGCGACCAGGTAGGGCACTATTGCCCTATATCAGTTCTTATTGGGAAATTGGCTATCAGCTGGCCAAAGGAGATACTGTGCCTGTGCCTTTCGGATGTACCGGAAGAATATTGATGGTACTTTCCCTTAACGGCGACATAAGCTGCATAAAAGACAACGGCCAATCCATCGAAAGAACCAAAAGCACTTTAATAGGACAGGTTACACAACCTTATACTCAGATTTTTTCAGGCCCTACACTTGGAATGGTCATTGCTTTCACACCTGCCGGTTGTGCTGCACTCTGGGGTTTACCCATGCACGAGCTGACTGATGATAGTTTGCACCTGCCCGAAATAATTCTAGGCTTTGATACAATCACAGACCAGCTGCGCATGGCCTCAGATACAGCCCAAAGATTTACAATTTTAGATGTCTTTTTGATGAAATTGCTAAAAAAAAGCAAATCAATTGATAAACGGATTGAAGCTGCAACCCAGGTACTGATCAATCAACCCGGGAAACTAAACATTAAACAATTGGCTGGATATGTAAACTCTTCTGAGCGGACTTTAAACCGTCGATTTACTGAACAAGTAGGGCTATCTCCTAAAGAATATGCCCGCGTAATCCGGTTTTTACAGGCTAAACGCTGGCTATTGCAGCGAGCTAATCCAGATTGGAGAACCTTATTACATACCCTTGGCTATTATGATCAGAGCCATTTAATTAATGAATTCCGTCATTTTACAGGCAAGGCACCTACTGCCTATCTACCTACTTTTTCTCACGATTACGATATCCTCTGGTAGCTTAAACCTTTAAGCATTGCCAGTAAAACTTGGCTGATTTTTCCAATACATTGCTTTTGGCCCAAATTATATTTGAGGTTCAAAAATAATGTGACTATGGTTAGTACGTATACCCGGATTTTATTTTGTGTGCTTATCCTATGCTTGCCCCGAATAAGTATGGGGCAAGATTTAAACGAGCTGATTAAGCAGAAACCATTTGCCATACAGGGCACTTTTGGAATAGGCATGGGAAATTATTTTTCCAGCGGCATAGCGCCTAGAGCGCGTAGCTTTTCCTATCTTTTTAACGGGATGCCAAGTCTCTCTGTTTATGGAGTTAATTTTCCCTTTAGTGTAGTCGTTAGCGATCAGCAACGAAGTTTCAGACAGCCATTTAACCAGTACGGGATGAGCCCGCGGTACAAATGGATTACCCTCCATGCCGGTTGGCGAAACATCGAATTTTCACCTTTTACCTTATCTGGCATTAATTTTTTAGGAGGCGGGGTAGAACTCAATCCCGGAAAATTACGCTTTGGCCTGATCTACGGCCGTTTCAACAAAGCTATTGAAGAGGAAATACAACCACTGGCCTTTGCGCAAACACCAGCCTACAAGCGAATGGGCTACAGTGTAAAACTCGGTGCTGGTACCGAAGCCAATCACTTTGACTTTATTTTGGTAAAAGCAAAAGACGATTCCACATCGCTTAAAACAAGACCAATCCTTTCAGGAATCAGCCCTGCAGAAAATGTTGTGGTAGGTATAGCAAGCCGGTGGACTTTATTTAAACGCATTTTATTGGATCTGGAAGCCTCAGGCAGTTTATATACCCGCGATTTATATGCCGACACGATTGGCAGTAAAGGAGAGTTTAAAAAAGTCAACTTCCTGAAGGGACTGATGGCGATCAATACCAGTACCCAATTGCTTAGCGCAGGTCAGGCAAGTATAGGCTATCGTGGAACAGGCTACAGCCTTAAACTGCAATACCGCAGGGTGGATCCGGATTATAAATCCATGGGAGCCTATTATTTTGAAACAGATGTAGAGAACTACACCATAAACGGTGATGTTAGTATCCTGAAAAATAAAATCAGGCTTAATGGAAGTCTGGGATTTCAGCACGATAATATCCTGAAAGATAAACTGGCTACCTCCAATAAAAATATCGGTTCGCTCGGAATATCTTATAACCTGATCAGGTTTGGTATTGATTTGCGCTATTCCAATTATGGCCTGACTCAATCCAGGGGGATCAATCCGATCATAGATACCATTCGGATAGCCCGCACTAACCACAACCTGAGCATAGTTACCCGTTATGGTTTTGGCAACGCATCTATACCGCAAAGCCTGGTACTAACCGGTAATTTGCAGTCGCTGGTTGATCTCAATCGTAAAACTGCCGGCCAAACCGAAACTAACAGTAAAACAGGAAATCTATCTTATCAACTCGCACTGACTAAGTTGGCAATCAGTTTCAATGCAGGTTTTAATTATGCTGTGTCCGACTTATTAACTATGAAAAGTGAGATTTACGGGCCAACCATAGGTATAGATAAACAATTCCTAAAAGGCAAGGCCTTGTTAAATACTGCCCTAAGTTATCAGCAGCAAAAGAACAACCATATAGATGCCGGGAATATATTTAGTGGCAATGTAAACGGCAGTTACCGAATCAGTAAACGGGATGCGCTGAACTTATCCCTCAGCTATCTGAAAAGTAATTCGCCCGACAACCTAACACCAACTTTTGACGAAACGCGAACCAATCTGAACATTACCCATCGCTTTTAATCCTACACACTTATGAATTTTAGAACCATACCATCAGTCATATTCCGCAGCATCACACTGAAAATACTAGGACTGCTGCCGCTGCTCTTGTTTTCAGGTTATCACTCCAGCGCCCAACAAGATGTGGTGAATTCGGTAAATGTAAACCTGACCATTGTACCGCCATATTCTCCTTATTATTCAGATTATTCAGGAGCCAATGCTTCAAAAGTATTCGTGGTGCTGCAAAATATGAGCAGGCAGCCGGTACAGCTCAAATTACATGGAAAACTAACGGGCGACAATGGTTTAATGATCACTACCAAGCCCAATTATATGCCTTCGCAGCCCATTATACTCAATGGTGGAGAAGTAAAACAATTGAATGGAATATCGCTTAAGGATATCTTTGACCTGGATAACCTGGATATCAGCGGCGGAGATAAAAACAAACTCATGTTATCCTCACGCTTGCCTGAGGGAAATTACAGCTTGTGCCTGCAAGCTTTAGACTACAATAGCGGACGGCCAATTTCTGGTACCGCCGTTTCAATGGGATGTAGCAACATCAGCATCCTGTATCCGGATGCACCGGTGCTGATTAATCCGATGCCAGCTACTGAAACCCCAGTAACAAATCCGCAAACGCTGGTGTTTACCTGGGCCAATCCGGGAACGGTACCTATTGGTACTCAATATAAACTGGAAATTGCAGAAATGCCGGATGCCACTAAAAATCCAAATCAGGTGCTCGATGCCACTTCTTTCCCTTTCTTCTCGCAAATGGTTTCCACCACATCTTTTTTGTACAGTGCAACTGCACCTGCTTTACAGATAGGTAAGCACTACGCCTGGCGGGTTACAGCTACAGATTTAACAGGTAAAGTAGAGTTTAAAAACAAAGGTGTAAGTGGAGCATCAACATTTATATATGGCACAAGTACAATTACCTCCAATTTGCCCATTACAGCAGGCGCTTTATTTGTGGTTTCCCCAACTTGTCAGAATAATCCATCTCCTGTAGAAGTGTTGATGGGGCCGAATAATGATTTGTCATTCAGCTGGCTATGGAAAGAGCAGATGGATAGAATGCAGGTAAGTGGACAGTTGGACGAAAACACATTGTCGAATTATACCCAAATAAATACCCCTAATGGACCAGTTATCATCGCCAGATATGAACTCCTTTTTAAAAGAATTAGCAATAACTTGCACAGCAGCAGTGAAAAGACTCAGTTGAGTTATAGCTTCAATGCACCAAAAGGGAATTTGAAATTTACCGATATACAGGCCAGAGCACAAGGCTTTTTTACCGGCGAAGTGTATACCCTTAAAATCACTGCTTACGATAAAAAAGGAACCATTATTGACGAAACAACATCATGCCCCTGGCTCATTAAGGAAGAGACTGCAATAGCGCAGACGCAATTGAATGTAACCGGAAAACTGGCATATACCTTTGATAAAACAACCTACTATGGAGCCAATAACACCAGCATCACGCTACAACTGGTAGATCAGGCTAAACCTGCCTTACAAACTTATCAAGTTAACGGAAAGCCAGTTTCAGTTGTCAATCTTGACCCAGCTAAAACATCAGTGTCGGTAAGCACCGATGCCGAAGGTAATTTTAAGGCCCAGATCCCGATTTCAGCAAATGATAAAGGCAATAAATATATCCTGATGCGCATCAACAGTGCCTATTACGCCATGCTTGAAAATAACATTCCGGTTAAAATACCCGAAATAAACAGATCTACAGCAAATGGCAAAACTACAATTCAACAAGATACATTAAAGCTTGGTGAAGTACGTACCGGGGTTTACAATTATAACCTTGCAGTAACCCTTAAAAAAGGCTTTCCTGATAAAATAAGCATCAATGATTTTAACGCAGTAAATGGAGCTGCCGGTTATGTGCCCGTTAACTATAACAATCTATCGATTGATAAAAGTTCTATCGACACCTTATCACGCTTACCGGCAGGTATCCCAGTAATACTGTTTCGCAAGGCAAAATCAGCTTATATACCTTATTACGAAGCTGGGAAAAAGATAACAGCAACAGCGCAAAATGCCAATTACATCCCGGTTGCAGAAGCCAAAACACAAGTCTCAACAAATGGAAAGACCATTGTTCAGTTCAAACAGCTGATCTGCAATTTTGAGATGGGGGATGAGTATTACCTTCAGGCCATGCTGCCCGACACGGGAGCAAACCGCAGGGATGAGCTGACTGCACCTATACAGCAGCAGCGCTTTATGCCTTCGTCAGACCAACTGCAAACCGCAGCTTCTAACACGCTGAACCAGGCAATCAATTACAACATTATTTCTAAAAAGCCACCTATGGCAAAAGTAAAGGGCAAGGTGATGTACCAATGGCCAAGTCAGCCAGGTGTATTACGCCCGTATGCCAACAAGCCTTTCGAAATCAGCATGCGGGTTAAAACAAATCTGGATAAGAGTGTAAATGCCAATTGTCAAAATTATCCGGTAGAGCTGCAGCAGGTTTTTAAAGACGCAAGAGGTGGTGGCAGTACCTCGGTTCCCCTGGCACCAGGGCCAGATAATCTGGTGGTAGGAAGAGGTAGAACAGATGCAAAAGGAAATTTCGAAGTATCCATTTTAAACTTTATGCAAATGGGGACTATTGAGGGGCTTGTATTGAAACAAACAGGACCGGCAACTGGGCCTACCTGTGCCGAAATTGCTGCGATGCAAAAGCAGGCCGAAGAAAAGGCCAGACAGATTGCGTCGCAACCGGTCACAGTAGCAGCCCCAATAGTCGTTAGTCCTGTACAAAGTATTACACAAAGCATCAACCTCTTCTCAAGTACGGTACAGATCGGCACTTCCGCATCAGCAACGTCTCCTGTAGGAGGAACAATATTAAAAGGACCCTCAGCCTTCGAGCCCCTGGAAGGAACAATGGAAGCTCGCATAGATATTCCCGGTTTTGTAGACCGCTATTTTAGTCTTGACGGTTTGCCGGTAGTCGCATCCATCAGTGGCGGTAGTCCGGCCAATAAACCAGATCGTTTTGTAGTCCAGCCTTTTGAAACAGTTGATCTGGGGACGATTGTAACCAATGTAGATGAAATTCAGGATTACCGCATCAATTTTTATGTGAACAACAGCAAAAGTAACGAAGCCCTTACTGGTGCCAAAGTGGTGGTATTTAGGGGCAAAGCCCCATCAGTAACGCCGCCCGATGGAGAAGGGTCTATAAGTCACCCTAAAAAGAAATTATTGAGCCCGGATTTTGGAGGCACAGCCGATTATAAAGGAACCAATGGGGTAGCTTTAAAATTCGATGATCCTGTAGAATGGGTTATTGATACGGCTTTTTCCATCACTAAAGATGGCGGAAATAAAGGTTACATCAACCTGGGTAAAAAAAGGTTACTAAACAACGAAAGCCTGTATGCTTTGCAGGTAACACCAGGTGCAGAAAACGGAGGAGGAAGTTTTCAACCGGTACTGGTCTCTTTACCCATCAATTATCATTCCGGCTGGAACGAAGTGGTAAGTAGAAATGACTATTTGGGAACAGTTGTAGTTGCTCAAGGCGCTCAAAGCTATGATTCAAGAGGGGTATACCTTGATCTTTCCTCCAGCAGAATTGCAGGAAGAGTGATTGATGCCAGCAGCAGCAAAGGAATCAAAAATGCCACTATCTGCCTCAATAATTTAAAAACCAATGCCTACAGGTTTATAACGACCATAGATACCAGTGGTTATTTTGAGATCAAAAGTGATCAGTTCAGTAATTTTTTATGGAAGAATGAGGAGAAAATAAGCATCACCGTGTATGCAGATGGTTATACCACACCAGCAGCGATCAGTCCGCAGGTTACCGAAAAGGGCAATAAGTATTATTATACCCTGTTGATGAAACCCGCTAAAAGTTTGGTTTTAAAAACTGTTGATGCAGTAAGTAATCAGGTGGTAACGGCTTTCGCTACCCGCGGCGACGGAACCATTTTTGACCAGGTTACTACCGCCTCTGGTTTGTTCATGATGGCCGTACCAGCTGTCGGAGTACAAAAAGTGACCATTTACCCTAAAGATCCCGCATATTTTGAAGAAACAGTCAGCTATAATCCCACCGAGTTTGATGGCACCAAAACCATAAAAATGCTGAAAAGGCACCACCGTATGCGTTTTGTTATGGTAGACAATAATGGCAATAAAATCCAGGCACTGAATACCAAATTTAAAGTAATCATTAACAACGACCCAACAAAAGTAGGGGTATACGAAAGCAATGGCGACATCTCCTTTGATTTTGAAAATGTATCTATAAACAACTATACCATTCAGGTCATTGACATAGCTGGAAGAGGCTACATTCCCAAGGTATTTAACCTTAAAAATGAGGAATCGAAGCTACCGATAGTTTACAATGTTAAAATGTTGCAGGGTTTCTCCGTAAGTGGGTTGGTAACCCTGGCACAGGGGCTGAACAGCAAGCCTGTGCAAAATGCCAGGGTTTACGTGGATTACAACAGGCAGGCAGAGGTAGATTATAACAATAACACAGCTGACGCAACGGCGTATTCCCTGCTGGAATCAAGAACGGATAAGAATGGCCGATATGTGATCAGTGGTATCCCTTATAATGTAGAGAATGGCAACCTGAAAGCCACCTTGCAGGCTATACTGGATACCACTTTTAATGTAAATGGGGATAAAAAGACCATTAACATAGCTCCACTGGCACAAAATGTGGCCGATTTTAAACTAACAGGATTAGATATACCCAAAATTTCAGGTATCTGGGGATACCCGTTATCCATCGAAAAAATAGAGGAACTGAAGGTGTCTGGCATAACCAAATACAAAATCACGGGGCTGGTCGACCTGAGTACTAACCAGTCGAAATTGGTACCTCTTGATCCTAAAACTAAAGTGCGAATTACCGATGTCATCTTGGTGAAAAGTACAGTAAAGGTAGAATATGTACCTGAGTTGGACGCGATACCGCTGGATGCCCTGGCTACTTTAAAAATGAAATACCTGAACCGATATAACGTGATTTTAAAGAATCCAAAGAATATAACAGGCAGACCACTGCCCCTGACATTGGAGAAAATGAGTACAGGAGGACAAAATGGAGGCGCAGTAAACGCCATGGTAAGTATCGTAGATAACTCTTTTGATTTCCCATCTTCGTATTTAAGCTTTCAGGACGCTCAGAGAAAGGTGCCGGTTTCTTTCTATTTGTTCAATAAAAATGAACGCAGTAGCACAGGCTTGCCTACAGTTAGGGCAATCTACAATACCGATTATAACTATGATATTTATAACCTTTCAGATTCGACAGGTAAAGCCTTGAAATTCTCTTTTATAGGCTTTCCGGCTACAGCAGATCCTTCTGGGTCTTTTATTGCTACAACTGGAAAGATAAACCTGGATGTCAATGTAAAAGCCAAAATTCCCAACAGCAAACAAGGAACGTTGGATATCCGCATCAAAAATCTGGTGCTGGATGGGAATAGCATTGAGAAAAGTAAAGGTACAGAGCCGATACAGATAGATTTGCAGACCTGGAAATTACAGGTGAAGGATTGGGAGATTGACCCCAAACAGGGTGGAATTGTTTCTGCCAATACCTTAGTTAAAACTGGAATTGTAGATGTAAAAGCCAGAACCTTTAACCTGCGTAGTGACCTGTTTGTGCTGAAAGATTTTGACGTCGAAAATATCTCTCTGGGAGGCGGTTTAGTGCAGCTGACAGGAATTGACGCCAAAAACACCAGTCTGGTTTTCGACGAAGCATGTGGAAGTGACCACGCAGCACACTGGCGGTTTTCTGCAGTGGGCAGCGGGAACAAGCCTGTAGCCAGTATTCCTTTGCCTGCAATTGCCAATAAGGTTGCAGCTACTATACTGGACGTAAATTATTTCCAGCTAATCAGTTACAACAATGAGAATATTGTAAGTCTGGCCAATAATCAGAATGGACTCAAACTGTACAACAACAAGAAGTTTACGTTTTTCCCCATGTCCTTTACGAGTGATAATAATTCTTTTGCTTTGACCGGGCAAACTAAGATTGATGTCCCCCGGATTGGCAATATGGCTTTAAACCTGGTTTATACTAAAAACGGATCGGTATGGGACATGGAACCAGGTAATTTTAAACTGGGATTTGAAGGCAAAGGCTATGTACAATTTAACCGAGACGAGACAGCAAAAATAGAACAGCAAGGACACATTACTAAGATGAAAGGGTTGGTGCAAGAGCCCGGCAAGATCAACCCTATGCCTTGTACTTTCTCTTTTGGTGAGCCGGTTAGTGGCAGCGGTATGGTAGATAAAGGTACTGTAACCTTACTAAGCGGTTACAAGTTGCGGTTAGACGGATCGAGCAGTTCGCCAGGAGCGCCGGCAGGGGATAACGACCTGAGCTTGAGTATTAGTAGTGATGCAACAAACGGGATGCGTGTAGATGGCACAAACGACTGGTCTACCCTTAAGTTTTCAGGTCCTTTAAACGACCCGAAATCCGCTGCGATGGTCAAAGAAAAGCCGATCTATAATTTCGAGGTTCTTGGCGATATCCAGGTGAGCGGAAACCAGGTGAAAATGGACCAGGTAAGTACGCCATTGGGGAATGTAGAGATGGTTTACGACTTTGACGCCAAAGAAATGCGAGGCAGTCTGCATATGTCTGAAGTGAATTTTGGCGGCTATTTGTTCTCTGGGGATGTACAGGTGACCAATGGCTCCAGGGGCATGTTGATTCTTGGTGCAGGTTCGCTAAATACAGGCACGCTATTCTTCAACGGCTTTGGCACCTTCAATATCGGCCTGCTTTTTGGCAATTCCAGTTTAACTAACAGCAACATCAGTACAGTAACGCAATATAGCAAGGCTAAAGAAAACATCTGTTGGTTACAACAGAACCAAAGCAACTTTAAAGGTTTCTTTTTAACGGGAGGCTATGATCTGATCAATGAACGCTATGGTTTTGATATTGGTATTGCTTCTGTTTATTTAAATGCTATGTTGGGAGTTGAGGTCACCTTGGGTGGTAATTTCGCCACCTCGCCTTCACCAAATCTGATGGCCTTGATTGGTGCACACGGTGAGATCAACGCTGGTTTGGATGCCATAACCGGTACCTCTATCTCTGGTGGCCTCTCAGCGCATTTAACCGCATCCGCAACCTATAGTACCGGTGGTTTTTCAGTCAGTGGAAATGCTGGTGTGAAAGTCAAGTACATGGTCAGTCAATGGATCCCCTTAGTTGGCCAAAAAAGCTTTGGAGGAAGTATGGATGCTGGCATATACATTACGCCTAAAACATTGAAGTTTTCATTGGGCCAAAACAATACAAATGTAGCGTGTGTAACTAATAAAGACCTTTAAACCTGAAAGTAATGCGACAATTTAAAAGTATATCAATGAAATTAATGAACCTGATCCTGGTAAGCTGTTTTGTAATTAGCAGTAGTTTTGGACAAAATCCAAAAGCAGTGCCCGGACGTGCAGGTATTTGGATCATTTGTGGCGACAAGCTGCCAAAAGGATCTGGTTATAAAATTATGCGCCAGAAAGGCAATGCCGGTTGGATAGATTTGGCAGAATTGCGTATGCCAGCTACGGTAGAACAAGTGCGAGCTGAGCTGTTGAATGTGCAGCGAATTGCAGGGCTCGATCTTGCGCCCATTTCACAGGTCAAGCTCGACAGCCTATGGCAGCGGATCAATGCACGAACCAATGAATTTTCTCCTCCCGAAATACAGGGTGACTATGCCCTGCGTAGCGCAATTGGCACAGCCTGGTATGATGCCACAGCAGATAGCCTGACTAGTTACAATTACAAAGTGCAATTACTACAAAAGAATGCGCCCCCCACAGAAGGGCAAATCACAGGATTTACCACTTATCCTGGTGAAAAATTCAGCACAGATATTAAACCAGTTCTCATTAACCCTTCAAAAGAGGGAATTTATGCCGAGTTTGAAGTCGTCGATCAGGGGAAAATGACCCATTGTAAAGTATTTAGAGGTTATTACATGCGCAGTGGTTATCAGGAGATCAATGTATCGCCCATGTTCATCAGTCGCAACAATAAACTTTTCATTTCATTTACTGATAAAACGGCAGTTGAAAAAGTGCCTTACACTTATGTGTTGATGCCTTTTGATGCAGTAGGTAATACGGGTTTGCAATCGCCAGAGATCAGAGCTTTCAATGTTCCGGAAAAAAGTATTGTACCGTCGGTAACCAATTTTAAAGCGATATCTGCAGAAAAAGAAAAAGCCATTAAACTGAGCTGGAAGCTGCCAGCTACGCAAAACATCACTTCAGTGGATATTTATAAGAGCAGAACATTCGACGGGAAATACCAAAAGATAGCCAGTCTGGGTTCATCGGACAGCCTTTATCTGGATCACTTGGTAGACCCCATAACCACCTATTATTATACCATCGGATTGAATGGGGTATATGAGTCGTCTCCTTTATCGCCCCGTGTTCCAGGAGTTTTAAAGGCCAGCAACGAAAACCGCTTCCCACCTCAAAACCTGCAGTTGAGGCAAAACGGACAAGAGGTCATCCTTACCTTTAGCCGTATGGAACCAGACACCAGGGCTTACCACATATA
Source organism: Candidatus Pedobacter colombiensis (assembly GCA_029202485.1). NCBI lineage: Bacteria > Pseudomonadati > Bacteroidota > Sphingobacteriia > Sphingobacteriales > Sphingobacteriaceae > Pedobacter > Candidatus Pedobacter colombiensis. The sequence continues at coordinate 2,291,397 of CP119313.1, forward strand.
CCGGGCAAGGGGTCGCGAAGGGATTTTTGAACAGTTAGGCTTGCCCATTATTACCGACAGTAGCAGGATTGCATTTATCGATACCATTCCGGCCACGGCTACCTCCGAAGTATATGCCTATGCTGTGGCCGATCAGAACACTTCATACGTCATCAGCCCCAGAACTGAAGCAGTATATGCTTATACTTCCGGCAGCGCTAAACTTCCCATTCCACATGATGTTTATGTACGGAAAACAGATGATCAAAAACTGCAGGTGATCTGGCCGGATATGCGGCGGGAATCGGCTACTATACAAGGTTATTTACTGTATCGACATGTAGAGCCATTAGACAGTACAGCAAAAGGTACAGCAGCGGTATTACTAAGCCAGTCCGTTATTCCTGCAACTGTAAACTGCTATACTGATAGTTTAATTGAAGAAGGAAACCGCTATTTTTACAGCATTAAAACAGTAGGGGAAACCCTTAAAAACAGCAGTAGCCCAAGTTTAGAAGCCGGCTATACCTTATATGCCGACATTCCTGGTGGCCTGGCCAATGTTAAGGCTTTTGGAACTGGCGATGCCGTTGAATTGCATTGGGATAACCCCATGGGACAGGAACTAAGGGCCATAAAGATATTCAGGGCCGAAGAAGGGAAACCTGCAGTGGAAATAGCTAGTCTGCCGGCAAATAAAGAAGCATTCACCGACAAGACTGTAAAGACCGGCAATGTTTATTATTATAGTTTTAAAGTGCAAAACAGTAAGGGAAAAACAAGTATGCCGACAACCCCCATAGGGATCAGGTTGTAATTAACCTGGATTGTCCCCCGTACTTTCTTTAGCTGCTGAACCCTTGTTTAAATCGTTATTTTCTGTAGCTTCAGAAGATGCTTTGCCACTCTCAGCTGTTCGCTCGCCAGCTTTTGGACTCAAATCTTCCCGAGGCTCTACAGCGTTTATATTGCGGTGTATTTCTCTTTTCACACCTTCAGAAGCATCTTTAAAATCTCTCAGACCCTGACCTAATCCACGTGCCAGTTCCGGCAATTTTTTACCGCCAAATAGCAAAAGAATAACTACAAGGATAAGCATGATTTCGCCACCACCCATATTTAAGAATTCAATTAATGTTCCTGTATACATGTTAATATTACTTTAAATAAACCATTTAAGTTTTTTCAAAGATAGAGCGTGTTAAACATATTTTTAGCCACATTAAAACATTCTAATGTGGTTAATTGCCAAATTTTTTCATGTAATCATTTAGCTGTGCCTGTACCTTATTAGAAAGCGCAATTTGTTTACCCTTTTTGGTGAAATCAGCCATAGCGTTTAGCAATTGAAAACTGAACTGTATTTCACGCATATCTACATTGTTTTTATTTTCAGTATATAAGTGATAATTGTAATCCAATTGATCAACAACAGCTTTGTCAACAGTATTGATCAGCTTGCTACCAAAAGCAACATCATTTAATTGAAACGCCAGTTGAGCTAAAAACACCTTTTGACCGGCATAATCATAGTAAGGTATAATATCAGGCATTTGCTGATCATATTTATGCAGAGCCTTCAGCGCAAGGTCATTTCGTCCTTCCTGCATAAGACCTTCCATCAGATCAACAAAAGTTGATGTCATTACCGGATAATACACTGATCTCGATTGATGATCCAGATAGCGTGCATTTTTAAAATTACCAAACTCAAACTTGTTCATGATATTATTGTACATAACCATGGTGTTCGTTTTGCTCAGCTGATTATGAATTGTGGTATCTTTTTCAAGCGGTATTAAATGATATATAAAACCTTCTTTATATAAATAGGGTTGTAAACCAATAAAGTTCTCATTATTCATTGTTGTGGTAAAACAAATCGGCCTTTTCCAATCGTTATGCGCCAATATATCCAACATGGCAAGATTATCCTTGGTAATGTAGTTAGAGGTATATTGCCATTCCATACTTTTGGTCAGCTTGCTTTTCTGGTCTGAAGCAATTACACCATTTCTGATCACCTCATCCGGATTTACAGTGATTTTGAAATTTTTAGTTGGCAAATAGTTAGCATACTCGCCATTTTGGTATTGCATCATGATTTGTTTATCATCAGATGTGATAAAATCAAATACCTCTTTTAACTCTACAGGTCCGGCAATTTTCTGATCATTGTAATAAATAACATCTCTGACACCTTCCTTATACTTGTCATAAGGCATAGTAATAGGCAAGGGGGCTGATTGGTTCATTTTCTGCTGCATTTGATGTATATACCAGTCGGTGCCCAGAAGACTCAGGTTAACCGTACGAACATCAGGCCTTATCCCTTCAACTTCCTGAGCGTACCATAATGGGTAGGTATCATTGTCACCATAGGTAAACAAAATCGCATTTGGAGGGCAAGAAATAAGGTAGTCATAAGCCATATCACGAGCTACCCATTTAGTGGATCGGTCATGGTCTTTCCATTCCTTACTGGCTAACACTACCGGTGCCACCAAAAGACAAATAACAGTTGAACCAATAGCGGCAGCTTTAGCATTAATGAATTTACGGACGAACTCTGCAATGGCAATAACACTGAGTCCTATCCAAATGGCAAAGGCATAAAAGGAACCTACGTACGAATAATCCCGTTCCCTGGGCTGTATTGAAGGTTGATTAACATACAATACAATAGCTAAGCCAGTGAAAAAGAATAGTAAGAAAACAACCAGGGCATCTTTCTGTTTACGCTTAATATGATAATAAACTCCGATCAGACCTAAAATTAATGGCAACGCATATAATGGAGTATAAGTTATGCCATTAACTACTGATTTTGGCAGATGTCTGCCACCGTCGAAGATACCGCTTGTCCAGTTACCATCAATGCCACCACTATCTGTTTGTCCATCATTGTCATTATAACGCCCCACAAAATTCCACAAAAAGTATCGCCAATACATTTGGTTCATCTGCCAGCTAAACATCCATTTCATGTTCTCTACAAAGTTTGGAGATTTATCATCAGGAATCTGCAACCAGGCTTTATAAAACTGAACATCCTGTGGACTGGTACTATACATACGCGGTAAAAAGGTAGTACGATCGTAAACCGACTCAATCTTGCGTCCGGCATTTTCATACTGTGTTTTTCCTTTTCGGTAAATGATGTCGCCTTCTTTTTGCTCGATAATTTTCGAATCATAATATGGGCCGGTTAACAGTGGATTTTCTCCGTATTGGATCCGGTTAAGGTAACCATATAGCGTAAATGCATTATCAGGATGAGAGTTATTCAAATGAGGATTTGCAGCAGCCCTGATAGGGATATAAGCAAATGAACCATAGCCAAAATAAATGAAGGCAATACACAATAGCGCCAGGTTAAGCTTTGGTTTTTTATTTCGGATGCTATATACAATACCCCATACAATCGCTGCAACAAGTAATAATATAAAGAAAAATGCACCAGTACCAAAGCTCAAACCAAGTGAATTCACAAAGAAAAGGTCAAAATATGCAGCAAGTTTTATAGTATATCCCCGGATGCCATACTGTACAAAACCCAGTATTGCAACCCCGGTTAGGAAAGCCCAAATACCATTTTTTACAGTGATGTTTTTACTCCTTCGGAAGAAATACACCATTGCGATTGCCGGAATAGTTAACAAGTTCAGTAAATGAATACCTATGGACAGTCCCATGATGTAAGCAATGAAAACAAGCCACTTATCAGACCGGGGCTCATCAGCAACAGCTTCCCACTTTAATATTGCCCAGAATACAATGGCCGTACACATGGAAGATAAGGCGAATACGATGGTTTCGACAGCCGAAAACCAGAACGTATCAGTGTAGGTAAATGCCAAAGCGCCAACCAGACCAGACCCCATAATCAGGATAAGATTTAACTGATCAACATCGTCACCGCGTTTATTGAGGAGCAGCTTTTTTGCAAGTGCAGTTATCGTCCAGAACAAAAACATAATGGTTACACCACTAGCTATTGCTGAGCCCATATTCATAAAGTAAGCTACCTTAGTTTCATCACCGAGTGACAACAGCGAAAACATTTTACCTAACATGGCAAATACAGGATATCCGGGTTGATGGGCTATCTGTAAGCGATAAGCGCATGAAATGAACTCGCCACAATCCCAAAAACTTACGGAAGGCTCTAAGGTTAAAATGTAGGTAGTAGAAGCGATAACGAAACAAAGCCAACCTAACAGATTATTGATTTTTTTGTATTGCATTTATAAAGGTTTTTTTATGCCAGTTTAAATATCAGTATTTTATAGTTAACTATTAAAGAAACTATACCACATTAAAAAATTCTAATGTGTAATTAACTCAGGTTACGCGGTAAAAGCCGAATATTCGGAATTGCATTTTTAAATAATTTCCTACTTTTACATCGTGAAACTATTTGCATTCCTATTATCCATTTTCGTGCTTTTTCTGACCACAGTGCCTTGTTGTGCTTTGGAAGGTAACAAGAGGCATCAAGAAGAGCAGAAGCAGAAGAATTGCGATGAAAATGAAAAAGACTGCTGTAAGTGCTGTTCACCATTTTATGTTTGTGGTACGTGCGTCGGTTTTACAATAAATGTCTGTTCGGCTGTTACCTTTGCAGTAGTTTTAAAACCGGTTCTACATGGTAGTATTTATCTTCCTATAGAACTTAGCCAAAGTTTTTCGGTAATCTGGCAGCCGCCTAAATTAAGTTAATTTTTATTACAGTCTCTTTTAGACTGATTTTATTGGAATTACTTAATTACAAATACAACATGAAGAAATTAGTTGTGCTTATTGCAGTACTGTTTTTTACAGCTGCTGTCTATGCCCAAAATACTTATAAAGCGGTCATCAAAGACGCAAAAACAAAACAAATTATCCCCGGAGTCACCGTAAAGATATATGGATCAAATATAGGCTCAGTTTCGGGTGCTGACGGATTGGTTACCTTAAATAATATACCCTCCGGCAAGCAGGTTATCCAGTTCAGTTACGTTGGTTTTAAAACCGAAACAGATACTTTAATTTTTCCATTGGTACAAGCTGTACCATTGGAGATTAATCTTGAAACTGCTGAAGATGGCGAAAAGCTTGACGAAGTTATGGTTTCAGCAACAAGAAGTAGCAGGACTATAGCCAATATCCCTACCAGAATAGAAGTGATATCTGGCGAAGAATTAGAAGAAAAGGGTAATATGAAACCCGGCGATATACGTATGTTACTCGCAGAAAGCACAGGCATTCAAACACAACAAACTTCTGCAATTAGTGGAAATTCCAGTATCCGTATTCAAGGGCTGGATGGGAAATATACACAAATCATTCGCGATGGATTTCCTTTGTATTCAGGATTTTCAGGCGGATTGGGTTTACTCCAGACAGCCCCTTTAGATTTACAACAGGTAGAAGTCATTAAAGGTTCATCATCAACACTATATGGTGGTGGGGCTATAGCTGGCTTGGTAAATCTTGTCTCGAAGAAGCCAACAGATAAACGCCAACTCAATTTTCTTTTGAATGGAACTTCTGCTTTGGGACTTGATTTGAGTAGTTTCTATGCACAGAAATTTAAAAAAGTGGGCGCTACAATATATGCGGCTTATAATCATGGAACTGCCTATGATCCATCTGGTATTGGCTTAACTGCTATTCCTAAATTTGACCGCTTTACATTGAATCCTAAATTATTCATCTATTTTAATGAAGGTACTACACTTTCGGCCGCACTAAATACAACAATTGAAAAGCGAATAGGAGGCGATCTTGAATATATTAAAGGACATGGTAATGCGGCAAATAGTTACTTTGAAGAAAACAAAACCCAGCGGTACAGTACACAAGTAGAATTGGGCCATAAATTGAATGATAAAGAAAAGTTAGTTTTTCGTAATTCGATAAGCTACTATGATCGTGTTATTGGATTACCCGATTATCGTTTTTCAGGCTTACAGGTATCAACCTATACGGAAGCAAATTATTCACATAAAGCTGAAAGAGCGGATTGGGTATTAGGTGTTAACCTCCTCTCTGATCATTTTAAAGAGCATAAGAATAGCGATTTTGCATTAAGAAGTTACAACTACACTACTCTCGGTGTTTTTGCGCAAAACACTTTGAACCTAACGGAAAAGTTTACGATTGAATCCGGTATTCGTGGAGATTACCATAATGACTATGGTTTTTTCTTTTTACCTAAGGTTTCCGCTTTATGGAAAATCAATGAACATTTCTCAACCCGCTTAGGTGGTGGATTGGGATATAAAGCCCCCAGTGTATTCACTGAAGATGCTGAGCGTATTCAATTCAGAAATGTGCTCCCAATTGACGTAGCAAACACAAAAGCTGAACGTTCTTATGGAGCCAATTATGATGTGAACTACCGTACAAGCTTATTCGACGATAAAGTTGGATTTAGTATCAACCAGATGTTCTTTTACACCCGTATTAATAATCCAATACTGCTTGCCCCGACTACAATGGGTGATTTAGCCTATATCCAGCCAAATGGGAGATTGGACACCAAAGGCATGGAAACTAATGCAAAGATTACTTATGATGATTTCAAACTATTTATCGGATACACCTTTGCAGATGTTAACCAACAGGCCAATAATAGTGCTACAGTTTATCCATTGGTTTCTAAACACCGCCTAAACAATATCCTCATGTACGAAATTGAAGATAAATGGAAAATTGGCGCTGAAGCTTATTACTTTAGTAAGCAAAGATTGAATGATGGAACAGTAGGAAAAAGCTATTGGACAGCTGGCTTAATGATCGAAAAGATATGGGAACGTTTTTCCATTTTCGTCAATTTTGAAAATCTAACAGATACTCGTCAAACAAAGTTTGATACAATTTATACCGGATCAATTACAAATCCTGTTTTTAGGGATATTTATGCGCCTGTCGACGGATTTATTGTCAATGGGGGGATTAAATTTAAATTGTAAGGCTCCAGTTAAAGAGATTACGGTTCTGCAACAAGAAAAGGAGAGGGGCACACTTGTGTGATCCTTTCCTATTTAAAGTACGCCAACATAAACACTATCTCCAACTATCTTCCCATTGCCCGAATTGAAGTTCATGTAACAATGTAGGGTTTGGTTGAAGTAATGTGCAGGTATTTCGATAGTATAACTTTTTGCGTACCTGTTAACCGCGTTTAATAAAATAATGGCACTTCCCTCTGATGGACAATACACCAGAAAACTGGCCAGATCTGTAAACTGGCAATAGGCCGATTGGTTTTGTGGCAACCACCTAAAGGTTATTTTTTCTCCCTCCATTACCAACTGCGGCATTTCCGGTGCAACGATATGCCCTCTGCTGTATATTATTTTTGGATAGTTGATCAGCCATGCTTCTCCATCCTTAACAAATGCATGTTTATAATTGTAAGAGAAGGCTGCATTTACCTCGGTATTATGCTTTACGTATTGGTTAAAGCCGATATTGACCAGTTTGTCTATCGTACTCAAAAAGCCATTCAGTAAGCCGAGTTTAACTTGCGTTTCAAGTTGCTTTGATGTTGCCGGTTTCGTACTTTTATGAGGTAGAGCAGAAATCAGGTTCTGTCCCATATGGCGGCGGCCAATTGCCGGTCCTAGTTTCTTGCGAAAGCCACCTAGTATCCCTGATTTTAATATACCCATGTTCAGGATTTTAATTGTGAATCTTCAGGAGCGTCTGAATTAAAACTCCCCATATAAGTGCTGTTTGCCAGTTGCTTTCTGTTGGCAGCGATAAACGATATATAGGTCTCCATGTATTCTCCTTGTAAACTAGGCGGAATTTCCAGTACATCACTGCCGGATAATCTGCTGTTACCAAAAAGTGTATAAAAAACCTTTTCCCTTTTCGGAAAATAAGCCAGCATCATCACCTGATCTGTAGCTTCCGGCCAGGGCATTTCAGGGTTGGTATCCCAGTTGTACTGAAGGCCTGCTTCAGTTGGCATCACCTGACAGTTTTGGACAGGTTTAAGTGGTCCTTTACTCACCAGGAGCTGATCGTAGGCAATTTTTAAATTAGGATAGGTGCCCATGATGATATTCTTTTTGTTGGATTTAACAGCTTGATTAAAAGCATTGTCCCTGGCCGAAATCGCCTCAACACCAAATCCGATATTGATAAAATCCAGTAAACGACGCAGTAGCAGACTGGACAATTTGGTTTCTAGCCTGGATTTTAGCTGCAATTCGGTAGGTGGTTTGGTGGTTACACCAATTTCACGCGATACATTTTTACCATTGAGCATGTAGTAAACAATATTACCTAATTTACCTTTGTGGTTACCACCTGGGCCATTTTCTGTGATTGCCATAATTTATTTTATTAATTAATGACTTATATAAGAGCTTGTTACTAAAGATAGGGCTTAAAATATATCGGCCCAATAGCACGATTTATAATGACAAAAGTATGACTATTGATAAATTACAGGTAAAATCAAGTACTAAAATACCCTTACAATACCCTTGGAATACGGTTGCAATACCATATGGGGTATTGCAACCGTATTCCAAGGGTAGCTTAACGGTAAGTCAAGGGTAAATTAATTCAGGTGTCAACCTTGATTTTACCAATAATCAAACAGTTAGTAATATGAAAGTGTCTTATACTGTGTCCTATACTTGCACGCACACCATTTCTAAATTGATGAGGCTTGTGATTAAAATAGGATTACTGTGTTAGCCTTGCAATTGCTTCTTCAGCGCTATCTACAAAATTCACTTGTTTGCCTTTATTACTTTCATAAATAAAGTCTTTAATGCTTTTACGCTGGTATTTGCTGAAATCACCAACAATAGCCAGACGTACCCTGTAATTGGAGAATTTTTGAAGGATTTCTCCTGCAATACCATTTTTCAGGTCAAAAAAATCGGCGCTAATGTTTTGCTCCTGAAGGATGATTTTGTCGAAATCCTGATAGTACAGATCAACCAATAGCTGTAATCCTTCTTCTGTGCTTTTTATCAAGGTTTCATCAGAAACAACTTCTGCTATTCTTGTTTCCCCGGTTTGGTGTATTTCTATATTCATTCGGATTTCTTTTGAACCAAACATAAAAGGAAAAATTCACTTTTTTTAAATGAAACTTATATTGTATTTTAGTTTTTCAATAAACCGATGAATAAGATTTTATGCTGGCAGTTAGTTTTATCATTTTGCGTCTTGACCGTCTATGGACAAGTTAAAACACGAGTATCACTCGCAAAAGACGTAAACAATATTTTCGAGAAGTGGAATAAAAACGAATCGCCTGGCTATGCAATTGGCATTGTTAAAGGGGATAAAATGATCTTTTCAGCTAACTATGGCCTTGCCAACCTTGACTACAATTTACCAATTACAAGCAGCTCTGCTTTCGATATTGCATCAGTCTCCAAGCAATTTACTGCAGCTTGTATTGCGCTGCTGATTATGGATAAAAAAATCGATCTGGAAACGCCAGCCGAACGTTTTATTCCCGAACTGGCAAAATACAATGATACGATCCGTATTAAACATTTATTATACAATACCAGCGGTATTCCGGATTATCCGGGGTTACAAAGAAAGAATGGTCTATCCTGGGTTACCTTTAATTATTTTACAATTGACGAATGTATCAGAACCTCTTTGGCGAATGATACCCTTAGCTTTAAGTCGGGAATGAAATGGGATTATTGCAATGTTAATTTTATGCTGCTCACCAAAATCGTTGAAAAGGTAAGCGGTATGCCATTTTCTGAATTTGCGAGGCTAAAGTTGTTTGAACCATTGGGTATGAAGCATACGCTTGTCAATGATGATAATACCGAAATCATCCCTAATAGGGTAACGCCTTATAACCCGCGCAACAAAGCATATGTAGATGCCTATAACAAAGAGGGTATCCATGTCAACCAAGGGAGTGGATGGTTGCAGCACCCGCGAAATTCTCCACATTATGGTGGCAGTGGTGTTGTCACTTCTGTTAATGACTTTGCCTTATGGGAGGTAAACTTTAGCACTAGGAAATTCGGAGGCAATGAATTTTATGATTTAATGCATCTTAAACTTAATTTCCCGCATGGACGTAATAACCAGGCTTTCGGTCTTTATACAGAAAAGTATAATGGTCGAACATTTTGGGCTTGGGATGGCGGCGATTTTGGTATCAGTTCACAGGCAATGTATTTTCCAGATAAAAAAATTGCAATCATGGTCTTGTCTAACATGGGTAATGGTAACGCCGCAGAAAAAACCATTGAAATTGCTGATGTATTAATTAAAACAGGCTTATTATAAATGTTACTTTATTCCACCGAAAGCTGCGAAACAAGAGTTTTTATGCAGTACTTCCGTGGTTTTAAATCCTACTTTATTTAACAAATTAAGCTGATAATTTAAGGAACGCGGGGTATCCTCGTAGTCAATATAATCAAATACTTTTTGTGCGTATTCCTTACCACCCAGCTTTTCGAGGTAAGCTCTGTATTTATCTTGAAAAAGCTTATTCAGCTGCTGGAAGTCATGCGTAATTAAGTCAGAAATCCAGATGCTACCACCCGGTTTAAGCGCTTTGTAGACTTTGGTAAAAACTAGCTCCCAATCCTCATCGGTACGTAAATGGTGGAAAGTGGCAGCAGCCAACACAATATCAAAATGGTTATCCGGTAAATTAAGGTTACGCATATCATTTTGTATGATCGTTATCTTGCCATTTGTTTTTTCTGCTGCCCTTTCTTTTGCTCTAATTAACATCGGCATACTCAAATCATTCAATGTACAATTCAATTCAGGAATTTTACTAAGCATTTTTAAAGTATAATTACCTGCGCCACAACCTATATCAAGCAATTCTTTTGCATGAGGCGTAATATACTTTGCTGCCTCGGTGCATAATTCCATGGTAAGTGGAGCGTCGATGGTGGTTTGTTGTCCGTCTTCAAGATTTGAAAAGCGTTCAACATCATGATCAAACCGAACCTTAACCTCTTCGTTAGTAGCTTTTTGAGAATATGCTGTTTTCATATTTTAGTTATTTTGTTTGTCAAAACTAATGGCTTTTACCATATTTGAAAAATATCAATTTTGTCAATTGATAATACTTAATAGGTATTGCTCATATGGAACTCAGACATCTTTTATATTTCAAAACTGTTGCAGAAGAATTACATTTTACAAAAGCAGCCACGAGGCTCTTCATTTCTCAGCCACCATTGAGTCGCCAGATTAAAGAATTGGAAGAAGAGCTGGAGGTACAATTATTTACACGTAACAATAAACAGGTTACCTTAACAGATGCCGGGAAATATTTCAAAAATGAGGTGGATACAATTTTCGCCAAATTGGAAGAAAGTAAACATATCGTTCGCCAAATTCATTTAAGTATCAGTGGCGAATTAAAGATTGGTTATATCAGTTCCGTTTATCAATCTCATCTGGCCGAAATTTTAAAAGCAATGCGTATAGAATTTCCTTATATAAAAACGGGATTATTCGAAATGCCAACTGTAATCCAAATAGAAGCTTTGGAGCAAGGGAAATTAGATGTAGGTATTTTAAGAGCGCCTGTTATTTCCGAAAAACTAATTGTGGAGACCCTATTTTTTGATCCTTTCGTAGTGGTCATTCCGCATTCAGAACAAAAATTCAATACAAATAAGGAATTGGCCGACTTTTTAAAAAAGAGCCCGTTCATTTTCTTTAATAAAGAATTTGCGCCTCATTATAACCATAAGCTAATAGAGATTTGTAAACGAATGCAATTTACACCGGATATTACGCATGAAGCGAATAATGTGAATTCCATTCTACAGTTGGTAGAAGCGGGGCTTGGTGTGTCGATATTACCACTTTCACTTAAAAGGCAATACGACCATTTGAAAGTCTCATTTGTCGAATTAAAAGATATACCTGTAAACACTGAAGTGGTGGTTGCTTATAAGCATACCAACAGAAACCCTGCATTAAAATGGTTTATCGATAATTATAGTAATCCTAAGGTTGTTGTTCCATCAATATAAATAATCATTGGATTCAAAACTTTATCAAATTTTGACGATCTTAACGTTGTACTTAAAATAAACTGTTATGAGAACGTCTGCCAAAGTTGTCTGTTTGTTTGTATTTCTGTTTATCGCGACTATTTTCTGTACTGCTTTTCAAAAGGAACAGCCAGGAGCAAAATCTGCCTTTCCTTATAAACATGCAGGATTAAATAAACGGCAGGCTGCCGCACATCTTTTAAACCGTTTTACCTATGGGGCTACACCCGGACAAGTTGATGAGGTGGTGGCTATGGGACTTGAAAATTGGTTCAATAAACAGTTGGAAGGGAATTTGGCGGATGATGCACTTCGCGGCAGGCTGAGCGGTTATGATGCAATTCAATTGAGCAATACTGAAGTTCTGCGCGAATATCCTCCGGGTTTTGTAGTGGTGCAAATGGCGCTGAAGGACAGCATAATCAGTAAAGATTCTGTCGGAAAAGCTGTAGATAAAAAAGCTTATAATGAGAAGATACAGGCTTATATGGCCAGTAAAGGGCTTAAGTCTGATCAGGACTTGTATAAACAATTTATATCGCAGCACATTTTAAGGGCTGCATATACCAACAACCAGTTGCAGGAAGTGATGTCAGATTTCTGGTTCAACCATTTTAATGTTTCTTTTACCAAAGGAGAGTGTGCTCAGTTTATACCTGCTTATGAAAGGGACGTGATCAGACCAAATGCGCTTGGCAAATTTGACCAGCTGCTGATCGCTTCAGCAAAATCTCCTGCTATGCTTTATTACCTGGACAATTTTACCAGTCAGGGTGCGGCGGCCCCGGTCAGTCAGCCGGCAATGGGTATGATGATGGCAGCTGAGCCACCTAAGAATGTGCCGGGACTGAATGAAAACTATGCCCGCGAAGTGATGGAACTGCATACACTTGGTGTTGATGGCGGTTACACCCAATCGGATGTTACACAGGCTGCCCGGGTGCTAACCGGTTGGACCATTTATCCGATTAGCAGTACAGGTTATGGAAGTGCAATGAAAGGGCTGGTGGCTAAAATTGGAGAAAGCAACCTCGCCGCTAAGGGTTTTGTACATGAGGGTGACTTTTTGTTTACGCCCACCAGACATGATAAAGGAGAAAAGGTAGTGCTGGGAAAGCGTTTTGAAGCAAATGGTGGCTATGAAGAGGGAGTTGCGCTTTTAGAGATGCTGGCTCATCATCCCTCTACTGCTAATTTTATTTCCAGGAAACTGGCTGTACGTTTTGTAAGTGATAATCCTCCGGCCAGTCTGATCAGGAAAATGGCCAAAACATTTACCACACAGGATGGAGATATCAGACAGGTTTTGCTTACTATGGTAAATTCGCCTGAATTCTGGGATACAAAGGCTTTGAGACAGAAGACCAAATCGCCTTTTGAGTTGGCTATGAGTAGCGTTCGGGCCATAAATGCGGATATTCAGCAACCTTACCAATTGTTTAACTGGATTTCAAGAATGGGGCAGCGGATTTATTACTACCAGGCGCCGACTGGTTTTCCTGATAGGGGGCAGTACTGGATCAATACAGGATCTTTACTGAACCGGATGAATTTTGGATTGGCGCTAAGTTCCGGACGTATTCCGGGTGTAGTGGTAAACCTTGCTGCACTGAATCCTCAGAAGGAGACTGAAAGTGCAGGGAATATATTGGCTAGCTATAGTAAAATGATGCTACCTGAACAAAAGCTCGATCCGGCATATAAAGAAGTGATCCCATTGTTACAGGCACCCGCTGCAGCTGCTGCAACGAATAATGAAATGGGTAAACCAGCAGTTGTATCGCAACCTGCATTTGTATCTAATAAATTTTCGGGCATGGATGCGGTGTCGGGAGCAGAAGAACTGAATGATAAGAAGAAAGAAGTTGTTCCTGTAGCCAATAACAATATCCTGGCTCAGGTGGTGGGCATTATCATTGGGTCTCCTGAATTTCAAAGACGGTAAATCCATCATACCTGTGTTCCAGGTCCGCCAATCCAACCTTAAATACTGTTGTCAACAACAGTATTGTAATGATGCTTTTCTTTATCATAAGAGCTTAATTTAAATTTACCCTAGTTAAATAACTTTAGATTGGATTATTTTAATTGATATATTTTAGAATTTTGTGCAGGCTTATTTCTAAGTACAGGCTGAATAACGGACTTGTTATATTCGACTGAATTAAACACAATGGTATTGTTTTCGAAATTTATAGTTGAATTAATAACAATTGTATCAACTACATTATTACCATAATCGAATAGAAAAGTATTATCACCTTCATTAAAAAGCTTTTGAATTTCATTCCAACTGCTCGCAATTCTAAAAATGTTTTCCTCAGAAATAGTTATTATTTCCGTCACAGGTTTCGAAATCAGCAAATTACCATCGGGATCGATTTTCTTAATGATTAGTTGTTTGTTGTTTACAGCTGATTGTCTTGATTCAACTACAGAAAAATACTGCCCAGATGGTGGAAAACCAGGGCTGTCAGAGACTTTTTTTTTGCAACTACATGCCAGCAAAAGAAAAGAAAAGCCTATTGCTAATGCGCGATACTTTTTCATAAAAAAAATAAAAGGTCATCATCTTCAATTGATTAATTTCAATATATTAATTAAATAATAAGAAAATAAAATTATTACATGAATACCCTTAAATTCGTGGTAGAATATTCTATTTCTTACGCTAAGCTAATCTCAACCTAAATCAGATTTTACCATTAGTACGGAAATATAACAAAACGAAAGCATGTACGGATCTAAAAATTATTGTTTAATAAGGCTTATATTGAGCAACCGGCTCAAAATAAGATGAATACTATATAACCTGGTGTTTCAACAGCTAATATGTGTGTGAGTAGACAGCATAAATACTGCATGTTCTGATTTACCAAAACATGCAGGGTTAAAGCTTTTACTTAGATTTTTGATTCATATTCATGAACCCGTGGACTACTATACATATGGTGAAGTGGCATTATTGCCGGTTCAGCTTCTGAAAAACCATTTTTGGCAAGAATTGGCATTAATGTTTTGCCAAACTCTTTAAAATCAGCCTCAGATTCCCAAACATCTACAACCATCCAACTATTTGGAGTTGGCGCAGCAGCGTGATGTAATAAGCCTTTTGGATTGGCATGGCCAGCGGCCTGCAAATCTTTCCAAACCCGGTCATACTGTTCTGCCGTAACACCAGGCATGTCGAAACAAATCATTACTTTTTCCATGATTTTAAAATTATAATTTAAAAAGAAATTCATTTAGAACGTTGAATTTTCAGATGCTTTTCCGTTTTAGTCGGTGCGTTATAGAAACAACCTCTTTACTTTTATGTTTTTTATCTCTTGAAATAAAATAATAATGTACAACTATTACATTTGTTAAATGAACATCGCAGCACAATTCCCCGTATTAGAGAACTATACCTATCTTAACACCGCCGCTACAGGTGTTTTATCAAGATCTATACAGCAGTGGAGGCGGGACAATGATGAAGAGTTTATCCAACTAGGAAGCGAATTTCGTATACAGCAGAACGTTTTTTTTGAGGACTTAAGGCAGCATGTGGCCCGATTCTTCCAGGGCAGCTCGGAAAACACTTTCCTTGTACAGAATTTCTCTATTGCATTTAATACCTTTTTAGATGGATTGTCTCGTGACCATAGATTCCTACTGATCAAAAGTGATTATCCATCTGTAAATTATCCTGTGGAGTGTAGGGGATTTAGTTGTGCCTATGCAGCACTGGATGAAAACCTTGAACAAAATATATTAGCTCAAATAGAAGCGTTTAAACCTTCAGTATTAGCCATAAGTCTGGTACAGTATATCAATGGCATTAAAATCGATCTGGATTTCCTGAAAAGATTAAAAAATGAATATCCGGATATGCTCATTGTTGGTGATGGAACTCAATTTTGCGGTACAGAAAGGTTTAATTTCAAGGAGTCAGGCCTGGACGTGCTCATCAGCAGTGCTTATAAATGGATGCTGGGTGGATTTGGCAATGGATTTATGCTAATTAAGGATAATGTGTACAAATATCTATATCAGGATAGATTAAAATATCCTTTACCTAAAGAACCATTTTTAAATGACAAAAAAATGCTGTCGCTTTGTTTCGAACCCGGCCATTTGGATACACTTAACTTTGGTAGCCTGAAACAAGCTATTTTGCTATTGGAAGAGGTTGGTTTTGATTTCATTGAAGAAAGACTCCGTTCTATTGGCGAAATCGCAAAAAAGGCTTTTACGGATAGAGGTTTACTTTCCAGCGCGGTAATCCAAAGGGCTTCACATTCTACAATATTTAACATACCAGCGGATATTGAATTGATAAAAAGAATTTATGATGCCAATATACTTGTTTCGCCACGTGGCGAAGGCTTAAGGATATCTTTTCACTTTTATAACAATGAACAGGATCTGGAGCGCCTTTTGAAGGTTATTGATAGAAATTAGTTGTTAACGGCCACTGCTATTTTTAAGTCATTTTAAGGTAATTGTTAAACACATAGTTAGTTACGTAAAATTAAATACTTACATTTGTTCCTGTTGAACCTTAAACCATAAGCACCACATCTGTATAAACCTCTTACTTAAATATTATTTTTAAATTTAAAGAAGTAACTCTAAAGGATGAGAAAATGCATTTTAGGGTTGTGGACGCCATGTGTAATTTTATTGGCGCTGACCACAATCGGCTGGAGATCAGTGAAAAGGATTGAAGAACAAAAAGCGTCGGTACAACCAATAGCGGTACAAACAACTAAAACCGTAAACAGCGATTCGCTTTACAACAACTACATTAGTAAATTGTATGATAGTGCTAAATTGAGCCTTAGCGGTCTTAGGATCGAGGTTTTTGAAAGAGCCGTAACTGGTTTCTATAACCTTAGAAATTCGGGCAAGCTTGGTGGAGACAAATCTGTGGTTACCATTGCAGATTTTGACTTAAAGAGTACTGAAAAACGTTTATGGATCATAGACCTTAATAAAAAAGCCCTGGTTTTGAATACCTGGGTGGCACATGGGCAGGGTAGTGGCGGTGATAAGGCCGTGAATTTTTCTAATGCCAGCCAGTCCTTTAAAAGTAGCCTGGGATTTTATGTGACCGGAGAGGTTTACAATGGAACGCACGGGCGTTCTTTAAGACTGGACGGAATGGATGAGGGCTTTAACACCAATGCACGAAAGCGTTCAATAGTGGTACACGGTGCAAATTATGTTGGACCACAAACCATTTCTGCCTTGGGTAGATTAGGTAGAAGTCAGGGATGCCCCGCAGTGCCACAATCCGAGGTTAAAGAAGTGATCGATAACATTTCAGGCGGGACTGTATTGTTTATCAATTCCAGTGACGAACACTTTAATTCCAAGTATCTTGATGAGACAATGATGAGCACATTAAAACCCTGGGAAGGAAATGAGAATCATGTATAATATAGCTTGATAGAAACCGCATACCTCTTAGATTAAGGTATGCGGTTTTGTATTATATTATGCGTTTTCCAGATCTGCAATCACCAGCTTTTTCATTTTCATCAGTGCACCCATTACCCTTTGGCTCCGGGCCGGATCAGTAACTAATTTCCCGAGCGATTTAGGTATGATTTGCCAACTTACCCCATATTTATCGGTTAACCAGCCACAGGCAACTTCATTACCTCCACTGGTGGTTAACAAGTCCCAATATTTATCAATTTCTTCTTGCGTTTCGCATTCTACAACCAATGATATGGCATCATTAAAGGTAAAACCATGCTCTGCTGAGCTATCCATGGCCATAGCAATAAAATCATTGATTTTAAATTGCGCATGTTTCACGAAATCAACATTATCTTTATCTTCCTTACTATATTTCATGATGCCCTGGATATTGGAGTTGGGAAACAATTGTGTATAGTAGTTTACTGCACTTTCAGCTTTGCCTGCATTTTCACCAGTAAACATTAAAGTTGGGCAAAACTTTTGGGGTGTATCTGCTTTACTTCCGGTATATAATTGCCAGGAGATACCATATTTGTCTTGTACCCAGCCATATTTCGGACTCCAGTCATAGCTGTTTAGTGGCATAAATATACTACCACCTTCAATCAACTTATTCCAATATGCTTCTGTTTCTTCAGGTGTTTCTGAGATCACCATAAATGAAATGGCAGCATTGGGGTTTGAAGAGGGACCATCGTTAAGGAACATAAATTTTTGTCCGCTCAACTCAATTTGTACAACAAATGCTGAGGTTTGACTGATTTTCCCTTCTCCGAAAGTTTGAATATAAAAATCTGCTGCTTCAGCAATTTTACCTCTGATGGTTAGACAAGGATAAATGGAATTTTTCATAACTGTTAAGCTTTAATGTTAAGCATTTTATCTATGCTAAGATACTCTTTTCTTATAATATTGTGCCTTTAGATACAGTAGGCGAGTCCGGATAGTTTCTCTGCTTGTATACCTTTTTGCTGGATGAGTACTTTATATTTACTTCCCATATCCAGTAAGAGGGTATTACTTATGGCCGCAACTTGCGAGGCTGCTTTGGAAATATCTCGTTCATTAACAAAAGATTTAATAAGTTGCTCTCTAAATCCAAGAGACATTAAAAAATATCCCTGATTGGTAAGTCCACATGATTCTAATCCGTTTTTTGCTCCCCAATGTGCTAAGGCAGAAAAATTGATGTGGCAGGTCATATCCTGTTCACCGATATGATCGTAGGGCGAATCATTTACCGCATGTTTGTGGTAGCAGAGGAGGGTACCTTGACTTTTACTGGCTTTGTATAATTCCGAATTCTGGCAACCATAATCAATGGTAAGCACATATCCACTCTTTAGTGCGGATGCAATTTCGGCCATCCAATCCAGTGCTTGCAAATTAATTTCGGCGCAATACCCTCTTGGTAGATCTACATTCAATTCTGAGAAATAGTTTCTGAGTTTAGCACTTGCCGGATATAGTGTTTCCGAAAAACCATTTTGGTGATCAACAAATACTTCCATCAACTCATCTTGCATAACAACACGGTGAATGGCAAAATTATCTACCAGTTCATTTGATAACACGCAACCATTTATCTCTTTTATTTCTTGAATTGAATTGTACCATTCAACTTTTTCAGTTAAATGTTTTGCCTCCTGATTACACATTACGGGACTTTTTTCAATGATGCAGTAGCGCAGCTCTTTATACATCCTTTCATTATTTTTTAAATGATCGAGGATAGACCTGCAGAGGTCGCCTGTTCCTGCACCATATTCTACGATGGTAAAAGCAGTACTACCCATATATGCCCACATTTCTTCAAGCTGTTTTGCAACTATTGCTCCAAATACAGGCGTAAGGGTAGCGCTGGTGTAAAAATCACCATTCTTTCCAATGATTTCCGGACTTGATGTATAATATCCCATTTCAGGATGATACAAACAGGCCTCCATAAAATCATGGAAAGAAATTGGTCCCGTATCATGTATCTGCCGGATAACGTGCTCAGCAAGTTTCATTTATTTAATACTGATTTCCCTACTTTTCCTTTTGGATTCTTCTCTTTTAGCTGCGTTAATCGTTAACACACCGTCGGTATAGCTTGCTTCAATCTTACCATCGTCTGCTGTATCCGGGAGTGAAAAGGAGCGTACAAATGAGCTGTAACTATATTCTCTCCGGTTATACCTTTTATTGGTTTCAGTATGTTCAGATTTTTTCTCTACAGAAATAGTCAGCACGTCATTGTCCAGACTAACCTTAAAATCGTCTTTTTTTAAGCCTGGAGCGGCTAGTTCAATGTGATATTGATCGTCCGTTTCACTAATGTTGACGGCAGGTACTCTTGAAGTTAACCGATCGGAAATAAAAGAGTCGTTAAAAAATGATTCAAAAATGTTGTTAAACCCAGGGGCCATAAGGTCCCTGTTGTTTTTTTCATTAAACTTTACTAATGCCATTTTATTATCCTCCAATTTTGGTAACTAGCTTATTCTAGTCACAGGTATGAACAGTTGTAAAAAAAAGTAGTTTGTTTTTTTTTATAAAACTGTTGTCATCTGTATTTGTTCTCTACCCAAAGCTTGTTAGATTTTTAAGGCTTTCACATTTTTATAACGCGCTTTATGATATAGAGAATTTAATTCTCATTAAAAGAGGGATAATATAATGGAAACATTTTCTGTAATATTCAAGACAGGTAGCCTTGAATTGTGTGCTATTGTTACTGCATTTGATCATTACCGTCAATTTAAGATACAAATGGTAACCAATGAACCTTCACCGATTATGATGAATCGTACATTGGATGGGGTATGGAAGATTGTCGAACGTGGTGAAAGAAAGATTTCTGATCAGGGATTTCTGGAATTACAAACAGCGATTGAAGCAAAGTTGGATAAGTTTATAGGCGTAGAACACATGTTGGTGCTTACTGATTTTTCGGATGCTGCGCAGAATGCTTGTATGTATGCAGCGGCATTAAGCAGACAATTGAAAACGACAAACCTGATGCTGTATCATTCGCATGCTGCTGTATTATTGCCACCAACGGGCTTTGCTCCGGTTATTCCAAAAGTAACTGAATCTTCGAAAGACAGTTTGGAGAAGTTAACCAACCTTAAAAATATGTTGCAGCCACTGGTATCTTCTAAAACAGAAATAAAGATACAGAGTGATGAAAGAACTTTGCTCGCTGCTGTGAACATGCTGGTTCAGCAACAACGTGCAGGTCTTGTAGTTGTGGGGATTACCGGAAGGAGCAAGCTGGAAAGAGCTCTTATTGGTAGCCATACTTTAGATTTGGCGAAAGACAGTCTTGCGCCCTTATTAATTGTACCACCTGGTGCTGTTTTTAAAAAAATTGAGAAGATAGTTTTTGCATGCGACTTGAAAAAGGTAACGGAGTCGACCCCGGTATACGAAATAAAAGGTTTTGTTGATGCGCTGGGAGCAACTTTATTCATCTTAAATGTAGATCGAGATGGCGCACGTTTTAATCCTGATACCATTAAAGAGATCCATGATCTTCATAAACTGTGGGATGGTGGAACACCCGAATATCATTATACTGACCATGAAGATACTGCCACCGGAATTATGGAATTTGCAGACAAGATTAATGCCGATCTCGTGATCACAGTTCCTAAAGCTTATGGTTTTTTTGAGAGTATTTTACATCGCAGCCTTACTCAAAAATTGGCTTACCACACACATCTCCCTTTACTATTGTTTAAAGAGGAACAATAGTTTGATCATTGGCTTTGTTATGCTATAAAGTATTGTTACCCCTTTTAAATGCGGATACTTTAATATTCAAACCATAAACTTAAAACTTAAAGACATGAAAATGATTAAATCACTAGTTCGAATTACCATCATTATGATGGCGCTATCAATGGTGTTTACAACCGTATTACTTGCACAGCATCCCAAATTGACAGATCCTGAGGTAGCCTCTGTTGCCGTTACGGCTAACCAGGTTGATATTAATTATGCCACCATAGCTAAATCAAAATCTAAAAATGCAGATATTCTTAAGTTTGCTGAGACGATGTCAACTGACCACAAAGCGATCATTGACCAGGCGGTTGCCTTGGTTACCAAATTAAAAGTAACCCCTAAAGACAATTCAGTAAGCAAAAAATTAATGGCTGATGCTGAAAAAACTAAAAAAGTTTTGCTTTCAAAATCAGGAAAAGCATTTGATAAAGCCTATATTGATAATGAGGTAGCTTATCATAAAGCGGTAATTTCAACTGTAGAAACATTGTTAATTCCATCAGCTAAAAATCCTGAATTAAAAGCGTTGCTGGAAAAAATTATTCCTACGTTAAAAACTCATTTGGCTCACGCCGAGATGGTACAGATGCACTTTAAGTAGATTAACATGATCAGGTATCATGCTTGTCTCCTGTTTATGTGCTTATTCTTGAGTTGGAGTTGCTCAACTCCTGGAAAATCAAAAACATATACAGTGGAAATTAAAGACATGAAATTTGTTCCGGATGATATCACCGTTAATAAAGGAGATACCATAATCTGGATTAACCGGGATATAGTGCCTCATGATGTAACTGAAGAAGAAACAAAGGCCTGGACTTCCAGGCCTATACTTCCTGGAAAATCGTGGAAAATGAAGGTGACAGTACCTTCAAATTATTATTGCAGTATTCATTTGGTAATGAAAGGCAGAATTAGGATTCAATAATTATACAAGAACTCTGCCTGAGCCGCCTTTCATATGATTGAGCTTGCTGATAAACATAACTGCCATAGTTGCTGCTTTTTTCTTCGTAAGTTCAGCGATTTCCCCTTCAAAAAGGCTTTCTATGGTATCATTGAATAATAATAGCCAGCGTTCAAAGTGTTTTTCATCAATAGGTAAAGGGGCATGTCTTGCAAATGGATTTCCGGAAAATCCAGGAACACCAAACAAAACAGCATTCCAGAATGCGTACATTTTTTTAAGATGGGGCTCCCAATCTTGAATAACATTGTTAAATACCGGCCCAATAAGTTCGTCTCGCTGTACTCTCCCATAAAAACTATTGACAAATAAAATGATGTCATCAAGTTCTGCTATATCTTGTTTCACTCCCATACCTTTTTCCTTTGTGTAGGGGACAGGGCTATTAACCCACAAATACTAGAAAAAATCCCCATAGTGGGGTAAAGTTAACATACTTTGCTTGAATTTTCGGATTCTATTTTTTTCTTGACATTTTGTGTAGTATCATCAAAAGAACTGCCTTTTTTCCAGTCCCGGTCTTCCCGAAAATCTTCATCAGCATGAAAATAATAATTTGGTCTTCGTGACGCTTTGGTTTTCTCAGCCCCAATGCTTTTTGGGGTTTTACTTTTTGTTTTCATGATCGAAAAAATAAGTTAGGTAAAATAGGTAAACACACTATGTCTCAGAATGTTTGAATGAACTGAATTAAAACCCACATTTAATATAATTTAGTGTTGTTAAAACAATTTGAATGCCATTAGGTTATCTATAAATTATAGAACACTTTCCAAATAAATGGCTTTATGAAGTTTTATATTAAGCACATGTTTAGTTTTCGGTGCAGGATTGTGGTGGAGGAAATATTAAAAGAAATGCAGTTGAAGTATTCGGCTGTAGATTTTGGTTTTGTTGAGCTGACGGATAACATTTCCTTGCAGCAGCGTCAGGAATTTAAAGCTAAACTACAAGGATCAGGTCTTGATCTGTTAGACGATAAGAGAAATATTCTTATAGAGCGGATAAAAAATGTGATCATCAATTTAAT
Organism: Candidatus Pedobacter colombiensis; assembly: GCA_029202485.1. Taxonomy (NCBI): domain Bacteria; kingdom Pseudomonadati; phylum Bacteroidota; class Sphingobacteriia; order Sphingobacteriales; family Sphingobacteriaceae; genus Pedobacter; species Candidatus Pedobacter colombiensis. Next base: position 2,314,648 of record CP119313.1, read on the forward strand.
CCATCATCCGGATATGTTACCAAGAGTAAATTGCTGTGAATACATTAGCCATCAACTGGGGTATGATTACACCTATCTGGCCAATGTATTTTCTGAGGTAAAAGGAATAACCATTAAACAGTTTATCATCAACCTTAAGATTGAAAGGGTAAAAGAATTACTCCTGTATGAAGATTATACCTTAAAAGAAATTTCATACCAACTCAATTACAGCAGTGTGGCTCATTTATCGAACCAGTTTAAAAAAACTACCGGATTAACTCCTAGTTATTATAGGCAAACTTTTAATTTAAATCTATGCGAATCAAATTAAGGGTCTCTCTTTTCTTGTTTTGCCTGTTACAACTGACCTTTGGATATGCTCAAAATTTACTTGTAGGTACTCCTGATGATCATAGTCCTTCATTTACATTACAGCAATGTATAGATTATGGCTTAAAACATCAGCCACAGGTGCAACAGGCTTTAATTGGTCAAACCATTGCCAGGATTAATAACGCTATAAATTTAGCAGATTGGTGGCCCAAAGTTAATGCGACGGGAAACTTTACGCATTATTTTAAGTTACCCACCAGTTTAGTGAATACTGCCCCGACTGGCCCTCCTTTAATTGTCCCGGAACAGACAGGAGTTTATAATACTTTAATACCCGGTGCCGGCGTCACACAGAATATATTTACCCCTCAATTGTTATATGCATCCAGCACTACAAAACTATATGTAGAACAGGCACGTCAAGTGACCGATAGTGCTAAGATTCAGTTAGTTTCTGCGTTAAGCAAGTCTTTTTATACTTTATTGCTGACCTTGGAACAGGTTAACATTTTAAAGGAAGATACTTTAAGGCTGGGACGCAGCTATACAGATGCTTATCACCAATATGTTGGTGGAATAGTTGATGAAACTGATTATCAGCAGGCGAATATTTCTTTGAATAATTCTAAAGCACAACTTAAACAGGCCAATGAAAATATTATCCCTCAGTATGCGCTTTTAAAGCAGTTAATGGGCTACAAGCCGGAAGATCAGTTTCATATCGTTTCTGATACGGTAACAATGTTGAAAAGTATTGAAATAGATACGACTAAACAGTTAAAATACGAAAAGCGTATTGAATATAAACAACTGCAAACGGCAAAAGCTTTGCAACAAAAGTTAACGAATTATTATAAATGGTATTATTTGCCATCAATATCAGGATTTTACAATTATAACTATGTATATGAAAACAATAGTTTCAGTCAGCTTTTTTCAACAGCTTATCCGAATTCTTATTTTGGATTTTCATTAAACATCCCGGTCTTTACAGGCTTTTTTAGGGTTAATAATTTACGGAAATCTAAACTTCAGGAAAAGCTGCTGGATTGGAATGAGACGAGTTTAAAATCCAGTATCTATGTTCAATATACTACAGCTATGGCCAATTATAAGGGTAATTTGTATAACTTAAAGGTATTGAAACAAAATGTAGCGATGGCGAGGCGTGTTTATTTTGTCGTAGATCTTCAGTATAAACAAGGGATTGTTCCTTATTTGAATATGATAACTGCGGAGTCTAATTTGATCACATCTGAAATAAACTATTTAAATGCCTTGTTCCAGCTATTGTCGAGCAAGATAGATATTGAAACAGCCATGGGCGATATTTCTTATTGATAGTATTATGGATACATATAAATCTACCTTCATAAATAGAATCATACTAATCTCAGGTTTAGTGAGTTGTATGAGTTTTTTCTCTTGCCATAAGAAGAGTCCTCCTCCAGTTCATCCTGTAGCTGTTAACTTATATGAAGTACAAAAACAAACAGTTGTTTATTACGACAATTATCCAGGTACGATGCAATCGCTAAATCAGGTTAATCTGCTTCCTGTAGTGCAAGGCTACATAACCGGTATATTTTTTAAAGATGGCAGTGCAGTGAAAAGAGGGCAGGTACTTTATGAAATAGATAAAAGATTATACCAGTCTGCTTACGATCAGCAGGTGGCGAATCTAAAAGTGGCAGTGGATAATTTAAAACAAGCACAACAGGATGCGGATCGCTATACTTACCTGAATAATTATAAGGCGGTAGCAAAGCAATTGTATGATCATGCTATTATTGCACTTCAAGTAGCCCAGAGTCAGGTGAAGGCAGCCGAAGAAGCGGTTAAGACGGCGAAAACAAACCTTAATTATGCAGTGATCACTGCACCCTATACAGGAACTATAGGCATTAGCCAGGTGAAATTGGGAAATATGGTTACTGTTGGTCAAACGATATTAAATACGATTTCTACCAATGATCCGATGGCAGTTGATTTTCTCCTGAATGAGAAACAGCTGGTAGATTTTGAAAATATTCAATATGGTAAAGCTTCAAATCGTCCGGACTCGCTCTTTACCCTATTGCTCCCTAATGATACGCTATATCCGCATTTAGGGAAAATTTCTTTTATTGATCGCGCGGTAGATCCTCAGACAGGATCAATTTTGGTCAGGCTTATTTTTCCTAATCCAAAGAATTTACTTAAAGTGGGAATGAGTTGTGTGGTAAGAGTACATAATCTGGATACCAAGCCACAAATGCTTATTCCAAGCAAAGCTATCACCGAGCAAATGGGCGAATATTTCGTATTTGTTGCTCAGCAGGATACTGTAAAATCCCACATTGATACTATAGCTACCAGAGCCACCGCTACTGGCCCGGCACTTGCGGCTTATCAAAAGAAAATACAAATAGGACAAACAATCGGTGCAAATGTGATTGTCTTGTCGGGAATTAACGCCGGGGATAAAATTGTAGTGGATGGAATTCAATTTTTGCATAACGGTTCAAAAATTTCTACAGGTAATCATAGTAAACAAGATACTAACCAATAGGATGTTCATATGATCGCTAATACATTTATCAAAAGACCAGTAACTGCGATCGTAGTATCCATTGTATTGGTCGTTATTGGTATTATCTGTATTCTCAACTTGCCTATAGATCAATATCCGGATATTACTCCACCCGTGGTGCAAGTGAATGCTCAATACACCGGTGCTGATGCCCAGACAGTTGAACAGACTGTAGCGACTCCTATTGAGGAACAGGTTAATGGTACTCCTGGAATGGAGTACATGCAAAGTAATAGCACTAATAATGGCTTAATGTCAATGAATGTTACTTTTGATATTGGGACAAATATTGATATTGCAGCTTTAGATGTTCAGAACAGGGTAAGTATTGCATCCCCTTTAATTCCTCCGGTTGCCAGCAGATTAGGGATCACTGTTCGTGCATTAAATCCAAGTATGCTGATGATGGTGGCTCTTTATGCCCCGAAAGGTACTCATGACATTACTTTTCTGGATAATTATACCAATATCTTTATTCAGGATGCTCTGCTACGGGTTCCAGGGGTGGGCAGTATCAACCGGTTTACGGATGATTTCAGTATGCGTATATGGATGAATCCTGATAAAATGGCGGCTTATTCGATTACACCTGCTGATGTGATCGCAGCTTTAAATGCGCAAAATGTACAGGTTGCGGCAGGTTCTGCAGGTGTGCCACCACAAGCAAATACACAAACATTTGAGCTGGGAATTTTGGTAAATGGCAGATTGAGTAAAGTATCTGAGTTTGAGAATATCATTGTAAAGAATGTTCCCGCCAGCAATCAGTTGATTTATCTCAAAGATGTGGCCAGAGTAGAACTGGGCAAATTCACTTTTTCCAGTAATTCTTTTGTGGATGGTCACCGGGCATCCTACCTGTTAATTTATCAGGCACCAGGGAGTAATGCATTAAAGACTGCTAATGGCGTTTATGCTGCATTAAATCAACTGAAACAATTTTTCCCAGCTGACGTAACCTACAAGGTGCCTTTCGAAGCGATCACTGTGGTAAAAGTATCGATGACTGATGTGGTTACTACCTTATTGTTAACGCTTGGATTGGTAGCTTTAGTGGTATTTTTATTCCTGCAAAATTTCCGTTCCACACTTATTCCAGTATTGGCTATACCGGTATCTATCCTGGGTACCTTCAGTTTCTTTATCCCACTTGGGTTTACCATCAATACTTTAACCATGTTTGGCTTTGTTTTGGCCATTGGAATCGTAGTAGATGATGCCATCATTGTGGTAGAAGCAGTCCAGAATTATATCGATAAAAAAGGAATGTCGGCGAAGGAAGCGACCTATTATGCGATGAAGGATATTTCGGCTCCCGTAGTTGCCATAGCTTTGATTTTGGCGGCCGTATTTGTTCCTGTTGGATTTATTCCAGGTATTGTGGGGCGGCTGTATCAACAATTTGCGATTACCATAGCCATTTCGGTGATGATTTCTGCATTTATTGCCTTATCACTTACTCCTGCACTTTGTTCCTTATTATTAAAACCTACCCGTCCTGATGAAAAAGCAAAGGGGTTGAGCAAATTATTTGTCAGGTTTAATAAATGGTTCGAACGGGTAACTTCAAATTATACTAAAGGTGTACAAAAGAGCATTAAAGCATTTCGCTTTGTTATTGTGATCCTGGTTTGTATTTGCGTAGGGGCTTTCTTTTTATTACGGCATAAACCATCAGGATTTATTCCTTCTGAGGACGATGGCAATTTATACGTTACTTTTCAGCTGCCCCCGGCATCTTCAACCAGCCAGTCTGTGGCTGTGATGACAAAGCTGATGAAGGTGGTGGCAGAGACACCAGGGGTGGGACACTACGCGGCTTTATCGGGATTGAATGTCATCAATAACGCAACCAATTCAAATGGGGGTACTATCTATGTGCAACTTAAGCCCTGGAGTCAACGGAATAAATCAACAGAAGTAGTGCCGGGCATTATCGTGGAAATGCAGAAACGAATCAAGGCGGCTGGCATTAAAAATGCCAATGTTGAAGTGATACAACCTTCGCCGATCCCGGGAGTAGGCGCAACCACCGGGTTTAATTTTCAGATAGAGCAGCGTAATACAAATGATGACCTGCAAGCATTTGAGGGGGTGGTGGATAAATTTGTTAAAGAGGCAAATAAAAATCCTGCGATCTCCAATGCTTATAGTTTTTATTCTTCTAAAACGCCCAGTTACAAGCTGACGGTGGATCGTCAGAAATGTGAAAAACTGGGGGTTGATGTTGGTGATGTATTTACTACTATACAGGCATTTATGGGAAGTTTGTACATCAATGATTTTACGACATACAATAGGACTTATCATGTAGTGGTTCAGGCCGATACTGCTTACCGATCAATGATATCAGATGTTAATAAATATTATGTACGTAATCAGGCTGGACAGATGTTACCATTAGGGACACTTGTTAATTACACTTCTGTAGAAACAGCTCCGTTAATCTCGCATTTTAACATTTTTCGATCTGCCGAAATAGACGGGGCATCTGCACCCGGATATAGCAGTCCCCAAACGATTGCTGCATTGCAGGAAACGGCTGATAGGGTGCTCCCTCAAGGATATACATATGAGTTCTCAGGATTAAGTTATGAGGAGATGAAAGCAGGTTCTACAACGATCTATATTTTTGCTTTCTCCATTACTTTTGTGTTCCTTTTTCTCGCTGCATTGTATGAAAGCTGGTCAGTTCCGTTTTCTGTGTTACTGGCTGTACCAATTGGTGTTTTCGGTGCCATACTAGCCTTAACTTTGGTGCCAGGACTGACTAATAATGTGTATGCCCAGATTGGTTTGATTACACTTATAGGCCTGGCAGCTAAGAACGCAATTCTGATTGTAGAATTTGCCAAGGTAAGGGTAGATCGTGGGGAAGAATTACTTAAATCGGTACAGGAAGCGGTTAGCCTTCGTTTGCGTCCTATTGTAATGACTTCGATGGCCTTTATATTAGGCGTATTGCCTCTGGTTTTTGCGAGTGGGGCGGGCGCAATTGCCCGTCGTACTATAGGTTTAACTGTTTTTGGAGGCATGCTTGCTGCGACTACTCTGGCAATTTTTATTGTTCCTGTATTGTTTGTAATCATTACTCGTTTGTCTTACGGGAAGAAAAAGTTGCAATGGCTTCAGGAACATCATAAGGAACTGATGGAAAAGGCAGAAAAAGTTGAGGCTCAAAATATTGATGCGGAGTTGGAATATGAATTGAAAAAATCAAAGGACCTTTCTAAACCGGACAGGGAATGATTGCTAATACATTTATAAAGAGACCTGTAACTGCCATCGTTGTATCTATTGTACTGATGATATCTGGGTTGATTTGCCTTTTCAATCTTGCAGTTGATCAATATCCCAATATTACTCCGCCGACAGTATCTGTTTCAGGTCAGTATTCCGGCGCTGATGCACAGACTGTAGAGCAAACTGTGACTACGCCGATTGAAGAACAGGTAAATGGGACTCCAGGTATGGAGTATATGCAAAGCACCAATACAAATACCGGTTCTATGAACATTAGCGTTACCTTTAAGTTGGGTACGAATATTCATATTGCCGCTTTGAATGTTCAAAATAGAGTGGCTATAGCAAAGCCTTCGATACCGGCTGTCGTTAGCCAGTTAGGATTGACTGTACGTGCAAGGAATCCAAGTATGCTGTTGATGGTTGCTATTTTTTCACCTAAAAACACGCATGATATCACTTTTTTGGATAACTATACCAATGTATTCATCGAAGATGCTTTGCTACGTGTGCCAGGAGTGGGTGACATCAATACGCGGACTGATAATTTTAGTATGCGGGTTTGGATGAACCCGCAAAAGATGGCTGCTTATGGTTTAATGCCACAAGATATCATTAATGCATTGAATGCTCAAAATGTTTATGTGGCAGCTGGATCCGTTGGTGCACCTCCGCAACTATCTTCTCAAATATTGGAGCAGAGTATTTTAGTGGAAGGACAGTTAAATAAGCCTGCTCAATATGAAAATATAGTTGTTAAATCTGTACCGGCTACAGGGCAATTGGTCTATTTGAAAGATGTGGCAAGGGTAGTACTCGGTAAATTCACTTTCTCGAGTAATTCGTTTGCGGATGGAAAACGCGCATCTTTTCTACAGATTTACCAAACTCCAGGTAGTAATGCTTTGGAAACGGCCGATAATATATATGCCGCATTGAAGGAATTGAAAAAATCATTTCCTGCGGATATGGATTATGCTGTACCTTTTGAGTCTATCACCATTATTAAGGTTTCCATTGCAGAGGTGGTAAAGACATTGTTTATGGCGCTGGGCCTGGTGGCAACAGTAGTTTTGCTTTTTCTTCAAAACTGGCGTTCTACCATTATTCCAATTTTGGCAATACCAGTTTCTATTTTAACCACCTTTTGCTTTTTTATTCCCCTGGGATTTACGGTGAATACATTAACGATGTTTGGTTTTGTTTTAGCTATTGGAATCGTAGTGGATGATGCTATTATTGTGGTAGAGGCAGTGCAACATTATATCGATAAAGAAAAAATGTCTCCAAAAGAAGCCACTTATAGGGCAATGCAGGATATCTCAGGACCGGTAGTGGCGATTGCACTGATCCTTGCTGCGGTTTTTTTACCTGTTGGCTTTATTCCGGGTATCATTGGCAAGCTTTATCAGCAATTTGCGCTCACTATAGCCATCTCGGTAATACTTTCAGCATTTATAGCGCTATCGTTAACACCTGCTTTGTGTACATTATTGCTACGTCCGACCAGGGTGAATAAAGAATCAAGAAATATCAATAAGCTTTTCTATTATTTTAATAGTTGGTTTACCAGAATAACAGACCACTATTCAAAAGGAGTAGAAAAATGTATAAAATACGCTGGCTGGGTGATGGTGGCACTTGTGATTATTTGTATTGCAGCGATTTTTTTGTTTAAGCAGAAACCATCCGGTTTTATACCTGGTGAAGATGACGGACGTTTATACGTTACCTACCAACTGCCAGATGCATCTTCAACAGTAGAATCTGTAGCACTGATCAATAAACTCATGAAAGTAGTTGGTTCCACTCCGGGAGTGGGGCACTATGCAGCGCTTTCAGGATTAAATATTTTGAGTTCGGGGACTAATTCTAATGATGGTACCATCTTTTGCATGTTAAAACCCTGGGAAGACCGTAAGATAGCAAGTCAGCAGATCCCAGGTATCATTGCGGTGATGAAAAAGCGTATTGCTGCTGCGGGCATAAAAGGTGCCAATGTAGTGGTGATTCCGCCACCTCCGATTCGTGGCGTTGGACAGGCTGCAGGTTTTAGTATGCAGATACAGCAAGGTAATACAACTGATGATGTTCATCAATTCGAAACTGTAGTAAAGAAGTTTGTGGCGGCATTGAATAAAAATCCAGCCACTTCGACAGCTTTCAGTTATTACTCGGCACATACACCATCTTTTAATTTAACTGTAGACAGATTGAAATGTGAAAAAATGGGTGTTAATGTATCTGATGTTTTCAATACGCTACAAGCTTACATGGGGAGCATGTTTGTCAATAATTTTACTTTATACAACAGAACTTATCACGTAGTGGTTCAGGCTGATACAACTTTCAGAGCGTTCGTTTCAAATGTAGATAAATATTACGTCCGAAATTCTTCAGGATCTATGGTTCCTTTAGCTACACTGATCAGTTATGAGCCTACAGAAACCACACCACTCATCTCACATTTCAATATTTTCCGTTCAGCAGAAGTAGATGGTTCAACACCACCAGGTTATAGTACCGGACAGGGCATAGAAGTATTGAAAGAGACTGCTGCAAAAGTGCTGCCAAGGGGATATACCTATGAATTTTCGGGACTGAGTTATGAAGAAATCCGAGCGGGGACAACGACAATTTACATCTTTCTATTTTCCATTGTTTTTGTATTCCTTTTCCTGGCCGCCTTATATGAAAGCTGGACGGTTCCCTTCTCAGTAATGCTTGCAGTACCGATTAGTGCTTTTGGCGCCATTCTGATTCTAACTTTAGTGCCGAGGCTTACAAATAATGTATATGCACAAATCGGTTTAATTACTTTGATCGGTCTTTCTGCCAAAAATGCGATTCTGATTGTTGAATTTGCTAAAGTGAGGGTAGATCTTGGGGAAGAATTGGTGAAATCGACCATAGATGCAGTCAGGTTACGCTTACGTCCAATTATAATGACCTCTATGGCTTTTATTTTAGGTGTAATGCCATTGGTGCTGGCTACAGGGGCTGGCGCTGTGGCGCGCAATACTATCGGTTATACAGTATTGGGTGGAATGTTGGCCTCATCCTGCATTTCTATTTTTATTGTGCCGGTATTATTTGTATTATTTACACGGCTGGCTTATGGTAAAAAACAGCTGGCCTGGTTGTTAGATCATCGTGAAGAACTGCTGGAAAAAGCGAAAAAGATAGAACAGGAAAATATAGATCCTGAACTGGAATATGATATCGCAAAGGAAAACGAACAAAATAGAGGTAAAGCCGGATAATAGAAAAATTAAATCATCACGCTGAATATGTGTGAATTATGCAACATATACACTTGATTTTGTAACATTTTTTTTTGATAATTCGCTAACTTGGTAACCTATTTATTTAAAACATAATATCTTATGAAAAAGCTATTAATTTTATCAGCAGCATTAGTATTTCTTACAGCAGTCGGTTACGCACAGAATAAGGAGGATTCTTTAAAGAGAGAAATAAAAATGCTTAAGCAAGAAGGACCGGCCGGAAAACCTATGGAAAGGAAGGACAAAAGGGAATTGAGGAAATTGGAGGGTAAAGAAGTAAGTTATCAATCGAAACAAAAGTTTGCCGCTGATTTTGGAAATATACCGGTAACCAAGTGGGTAAGAATGGACAATTACGATAGGGCTACTTTTACTAAAGACGGAAAAGTTATGAATGCGTTTTATGATGCTGACAATTCCCTTGTTGGAACAACAAGTTATAGACCCTTTTCGGATTTACCTGAGAATGCTCAGAAATATATCAACGATAAGTACAAAGACTATAAAATAGATGACAAAGTGCTGTTTTTTGATGATAATGAGTTTAATGATACCAACATGGTTTTGTATAATCAGGAGTTTGATGATGCTGACAATTACTTTCTTGAAGTTAAAAAAGGTAATGAAACCATTGTACTTAAAATAGATGCTGAAGGACTGGTTTCATTCTTTAAAAAACTTTAATAGATCAGTGTCAAGAGTCTATAAAGTAAAGAATAATGCGACAGCAGCAGCTCCCATAATTATAAAGGTTGCCCATAGTAATATTTTAGATAGCACACCACTTTTGTATTCGCCCATAATTTTGTCACTTGCAGCAATCTTCACGATTAGAAATAATAAAGGGACTGCCGCTACGCCATTGATTACCGCTGTATAAACCAGTGCCTTTAGTGGATCGATGCCTATGAAATTGATAATCAATCCAACTATTGTGGCGATGGTAATTACACCATAAAATCCGTGGGCCTTTCTAAGTTTAAGATTTAAACTGGCATTCCAATCAAAAGCTTCTGCTACTGCATATGCTGCGGAGCCTGACAATACCGGCACAGCAAGCAGACCAAGTCCAATAATGCCGATTGAAAAGATCAGTTTAGCCAGATAACCGGCATTGGGAAAGGAGTGAACCAACGGTTCAAGCGCTTTTGCCGCATCTGCCGCATTTTTGATGTCAGTTATACCATTGTTATGCAAAACAGTACCTCCAACCAAAAGGATGCACCAGGTGGTAAATTCGGAAATGATCATCCCTATGTTGTTATCTTGCCGCATGGCATGTATATGCGGCCAACCAATTCTAGGTTTTCCGTCTCTGATGAGTCCCTTTGCTTTTTCTTCTTCAACTTCCTGGGAGGCCTGCCAAAAAAACATATAAGGTGTGATGGTAGTTCCAAATACACCCGTAATGATAAACAGGAAATCAAAAGAAAATTCAAAATGCGGTATAACTGTTGCCTTTAATACGGTACCCCATGGTTGATCCACAATAAACACCGTAATGGGATAAGCCAGCAAAGCAAGCGCCAGCCATTTTAATATTCTGGAATAAACTCTGTAATTGGTAAAAATTTCTAATGTCAAAATTATTGCTGTAAAAAGTAGGGTCAGCACTACAAAATCAACAGGCATTAACAATTGTGCAGCAGCTGCCATGGCACCAATATCTGCACCTATATTAATCGTATTGGCCACCACAACAAGTCCCACTACAGCATACAATACTTTACGATTGTAATGTTGTTTTACCACTGCTGCTATGCCTTTTCCAGTAACGAGGCCTATTCTGGCGCAAGCTTCCTGTACAGCAGTCATAAATGGGAGCATATACAATGCTGTCCATAGCTGACCATAGCCGAATTGAGCACCCGTTTGAGAATAGGTTGCTATACCCGATGGATCATCATCAGCAGCACCCGTGGTTAATCCCGGCCCCAAAAGGCTAAAGAATTTTCGAATTTTTCTCAGCTGAAACTTTAATTTAGATCTTGATGACATTGGTAGATTTTTAGTGTAATAGGTAGTTACAATATACTTATCTTTATTTATGATTTTTTTAAAATCTTGTTAAGAAATGTGAAATATATACCCACAATAGGGTACAACAAATTAAATCTATATTTTTAGTATAATTAATCAGATCAACAATGTATTTACAACATTTATGCTTTAATTTGTAACTCAAGGCGCGTCTCTTTTTCCTTATATAAGTAGAGCGTCAATAGGGATAATTGATGTTTAAATATTTAAAGCTTAAATGGGAGCATAATTGGCTCCGAATGGTCGGGGATGCAGAACGCTTTTCTTTGGAAGCACGGATATTTCATGCCATTTCGATGACAGTTATCTTTACTGTTTTTATAGTCACTATTTATAATTTTTTAAGCACACTTTATCATGCATCTTTAATTTCCGCTGTAGTTTTGTTGCTTCAAATTGGCTTGTATGCACTAAGTCGATATAAAGGCAAATCTAAGCTCGCTGTTATATTAACAGTAATACAAATTAACGTTGCAACTTCGTTGGCTTATTTTTATAATGATGGTGCCGGAGGAAGCATACTGCTATTATTTGTGGTTAGCTTGTACCTTATATTTCTTATCATTCCACGTAAGAAATTAGCCTTCTGGTATGTATTTAATTTAATATTGGTATTTGGTGTACTCAGCATCGAATACTTTTACCCGGATAGCATACAGAAGCATTATTCGGGCAGAATGGAATGGTTAGCTGACATCGCTTTTACTTACTTTATGGTTAGTGCAATGATTGCTGTCGGCACTATACAATTGCGTAAAAGTTATCGTTCTCAAAAAGAAAGAGCAGAAGAAAAAGCACGTAAACTGGAGTCAATGAATAAGGAAAAGGATAAGCTTTTTTCCATCATTGCTCACGACTTGAATACGCCATTGAATTCATTACAGCAGTACCTTCAATTGATCAATGAAATGGAGTTGAATGCCGAAGAACGGTCGGAAGTAGAACAAAACCTGGCTACTTCCTTATCTGATGCACAATACTTGTTGGGTAACTTATTGGAGTGGGCAAAAAAACAGCTTCATCATGCTCCTATGAACTTAACACCAATAGCTATATATGAGCAGCTATTGCCTACTTTGCGCATGTTTGAGCAGATTGCATCCAGAAAGAATATAATGCTAATTGTTGATATTGATCAGAAAGCAACTATTCTGGCTGACAAAAATATGTTTGATTTGGTGGTGCGTAACTTATTAAATAATGCTGTAAAATTCACCAATATAAACGGCAAGATTTGGGTAAGTACAATTGTAGATAAAAGCCATTGTGTGTTGGTGATAAAAGATAACGGTATTGGAATTTCTCCGGAACGACAAAATGAGATTTTTAGTCTAAATATTGCTTCCAGTTATGGAACGATGAATGAAAAGGGAACAGGGCTCGGTCTTGTGCTCTGTAAAGATTTTATTGTTCAGCAAGGAGGAGATATTTGGTTTACCAGTACAGCGGATGAGGGAACTGCATTCTATGTAAAAATGCAGTTGTCGCAATAGCCTGTTTGTCTGATTACCTATAACACTTCTCCCAGATGTTTGTAATTAGATTTAATGGTGTCAAATACTTCATCCATGTTACCACCAAGCATCAATTTCGTCATAGATGTTGTCATGCCTTTTATCTGTTTCCATTCTACTTTTGGTGGCATAGCCAGGGCATTTGGATTGGTAAAAACATTTAATAAAACCGGACCACTTTCACTGATTGCGTCTGCAATGGCAGCAGCCAGATCTTCGGGTTTGGTAACTGTAATACCTTTAAAACCCATTGCCTGAGCTAGCAAAGCAAAATCCGGATTAACCATATCTGTTTCATTATCCGGTAATCCATCAACCTCCATCTCTAGCTTTACCATTCCTAGTGATCTGTTGTTAAATACAACAATTTTAATGGGCAAATTATATTGCTTTATGGTTGCCAGATCACCGAGGAGCATTGAAAGTCCGCCATCTCCGCAAAGTGCAATTACTTGTTTTTCGGGACGGGCCAATGCCGCACCAATAGCCATGGGCATGGCATTAGCCATAGAGCCATGATTGAACGAGCCCAGCATCTTTCTTTTACCCGTGGCGTGTATAAAACGCGCCCCCCAAACGCAGCACATGCCTGTGTCAACCGTAAATATGGCATCTTCGGCACATAAACGATTCAATGTATCCGCTACAAATTCCGGCTGGATTTTACCTTCAGTACCATGGTCATCAACATAAGTTTGCTGTTGTTCTTTTACTTTTTCGTAAAAATCGAGCTGAGACTTTAAAAAGCTATCCACTTTTTTTTCGTTCAACAGCGGTAGGAGTGCTGCAATGCTATCCTTGATATCGCCGCATAAACCCATATGTAACTTTGCCCTCCTGCCTAGTCGTTCCGGATTTTCGTCAATTTGTATGATCAGGTTCTTCTCAGGCATAAAATTCTGATAAGGAAAATCGGTACCGAGTAGTAAAACCACATCTGATTCGTGCATGCTATGATAGGCTGAAGGTTGCCCCAATAATCCAGTCATGCCAACTTCATAGGGATTGTTATATTGTATGCCCATCTTTCCACGGAAAGAGAAGCCAACAGGTGCTTTCAATGTCCTGGCCAATTCAACAACTTCATCATGGGCATCGACGGCGCCAATTCCGCAGTAAATAGTTATTTTCTTGTTTTTATTTAAGCAATCTGCCAAAATTCTCAATTCCTCATCCGAAGGCTTGATTACTGGTTTACATTTAAATACCTGCATAGCGGTTTCACTCTCTACAGCTGGCATCTGTGCAACATCACCTGGTAAACCAAATACAGCAACACCTTTTTTGTGAATAGCATGCTGGATAGCAGTTTGAAACATCCGTGGTGCTTGTGCAGCAGTGGTGGCTATTTGATTGTAGCAGCTGCAATCGTCAAATAATTTAATGGTATTGGTTTCCTGGAAATAATCCATACCGAACTCATTTGTGTTTATGGTTGAGGCTATAGCAATGACAGGTACATGGGAACGATGAGCGTCGTATAAACCATTGATTAAATGAATATGTCCTGGCCCACAGCTGCCAGCGCAACAGGCAATTCCATCAAGTTCTGCTTCAGCAGCAGCGGCATAAGCACCAACCTCTTCATGTCTTACGTGTATCCATTTTATTTTTCCATTTCTTCTTACCGCATCATTAAAGAAATTTAAACTATCTCCTGTAACAGCGTAAACTCTTTTTACACCCAGGTCAACCAGCATTTCAACCAGTTGTTCAGCTACGTTTTTACTCATACATTTTTCTTTGATGCTGCGTTTTGTTCATTGTATTAAACAAAAAAAAGCAGCATATGTTTTGATATCAGTAGGTGTAAAGCGGGTAAAATAAGTAACTTTACGATCTTGATTTTTAACAAAAAGAATATATTTTGGAACAACAATTATTAGAAAGAAGCGAGAACAAATGTGAATTATGTCAGTCCGAAGCACCTCTAAAGTTATATGAGGTTTTGCCTCAATCAAGTCGTACTGAGGATAACAGTATTATGATTTGTGATAAATGCTTAGGACAGATAGAAAAAACTGATGAACTTGATGTTAAACATTTGAACTGTTTGAGAACAAGTATCTGGAGTGCTGTTCCAGGTGTGCAGGTCATTACCTGGCGTTTGTTACACCGTTTAAAAGACGAGAGCTGGGCTACTGAAAGTCTGGAGATGATGTACATAGATGATGAGACTTTAGCCTGGGCACAAGCAGGATTAGAAGATGAAAGCAGCAGTGCAGATGAGGTACATAGAGACTGTAATGGTGCTGTTCTGGAAGCCGGTAACTCTGTTGTTTTAATTAAAACATTAGATGTAAAGGGATCTTCGTTAAGCGCTAAACTAGGCACAGTGGTTAAAAACATCCGTTTGGTAGAGAATAACACCGATCAGATTGAAGGTAAGATAGAGGGACAGACTATTGTAATTCTTACTAAATACGTAAGGAAACAGAGTTGATTTTTGAATTTTATGATGAAATATATCGCAACAATTGGTTTGCTTTTTCTTTCTAATGCATTTATGACCATGGCCTGGTATGGGCACTTAAAGTTTTTTGGTAAAGGCAGTACTCATGTATCTGCTTCAATATGGGTGATTATTTTGCTTAGCTGGGGCTTGGCTTTCTTTGAATACTGTTTTCAGGTTCCTGCCAACAGAATAGGTTCTTCGGAAACTGGTGGACCCTTTTCCTTAGTTCAGTTAAAGGTAATTCAGGAGGTGATCACGCTTATTGTTTTTGTGATCTTTTCTATGGTGTTCTTTAAAAACATTCACCTTTCCGGCAATCATCTTATTGGATTTGTGCTGCTTATTGCAGCTGTATATTTCATTTTTAAGGGATAAATAAGTACTATTATAATCTTATAACAGGAGTAACAAAAGTAAAAATGAATAAAGCTATATTTCTAGACCGTGATGGCGTTCTGAATCACGAGATAAACGATTACATTACCAAACAAGAAGATTTTGAAATATTAACCTATCAGATTGCTCCATTAAAAAGGTTATATGATGAGGGGTATCTTTTAATTATCATTACCAATCAAGGGGGGATTGCACAAAAAAGATACACTGAGGCTACGCTTGCAGAAATGCACAAAGTTTTGGGCGCCAGTTTTGAGGCTCAGGGCGCATTGATTACACATGCTTATTATTGTCCGCATCACCCAACTGTTTCTGAAGATTGTAATTGCCGTAAGCCCAAATCAGGAATGCTATTAGAAGCGATTGCAACCTATAACATTGATCCGGCGCAGTCTGTCATGATTGGCGATAAACCACGTGATGTGGAGGCCGCAAATGGGGCAGGAGTGAAAGGTATTTTGATTGCTCCTGATGAGCAGATTGATTATGACCTGGTAAAAGCAGTGCTGGCTGGAGATAAATTTGAAGTCTTATCAGAAGGTATGCTTAAATAAACAAAGTATTAGTACATAAAAAAACGGGTATCATATTTTTATGATACCCGTTTTTTTATGTACTATATTACTTACCTGCAGCCTTAGCGTGGTCAGCTAAGAAAGCGGCTAGACCACTATCTGTTAAAGGATGCTTCAATAATGCAGTAATTGCAGCTAAAGGAGCAGTAATTACATCTGCGCCTAATTTAGCACAAGCAACGATATGCAATGGTCCGCGGATAGACGCCGCTAAGATTTCAGTCGGATATCCGTAATTGTCAAATATCTGCCTGATATCTTCAATCAATTGCAAGCCATCAGTAGAGATGTCATCTAAACGACCTAAGAACGGAGAAACATATGACGCTCCTGCTTTAGCAGCCAATAAAGCTTGTCCAGGAGAGAATACTAAGGTACAATTGGTTCTGATTCCTTTTGAAGATAAATATTTAATTGCTTTTACGCCATCCTTAATCATCGGAATTTTCACAACGATTTTAGGATCTAATTTAGCTAAAGCTTCACCTTCCTTAATCATTTCCTCATAAGTCGTTGAAATAACTTCTGCACTTACATTGTTATCTACAATAGCACAGATCGCTTTATAGTGGGCAATTACATTGGCGTCGCCGGTAATACCTTCCTTAGCCATAAGGCTTGGATTAGTGGTTACACCATCTAAAACACCTAAATCTTGTGCTTCTTTTATTTGGTCGAGATTAGCTGTATCAATGAAAAATTTCATGTTGTTTAAATTAGCAAATTGGTTAACGTATAATTTTATCAAATATTTTCGCCTAAAGTAGGCAATTACATTGAGCTCTTTTAAGAAAACTTGAATAATAAGGGAAATGTTTTGGAATTACTTTATTTAAAAAAGTAAAAAATGGGCAAGCACCTTTTATCGCATCGCTACAACCTTCTACCCTTGCTTCGTTCCCGCCCTGGGGGAGTTCAAAGGGAGCTGATCGTAAAAGACTTGCCCACTGCAAATGTAGCAAAAGAGATTAGTCTACAAAAGGAAAAATCATAAATATTTGAGTTTTTTTAGTAAAAAAGACATAATCAATTGAGGATAAATAGATTGAAGGAATAAAAAAAAATGATAGAATTTGTTTACTGGTTTTGTAATTCATACTCACAAGCAGCATCAGGCAATATTGCGATCTGGCGGTTTTATGCAAGCTTATGAAAATCTGTTCTAAATAACATGATTATTAATATTGCAATTTCAATCGTTGTATTTTATCATTATGATAATATTGATGTGATTAATTTTAAATATGTTGTATATATCCTAAAAAATATATAAATATTACAATTCGTCATTATTTATTCGTATCTTAGTGTCCTAAATACACTATACCAAACTATTATTAAACGGAACTTATGGAATTAACACAAGATAACCAAGGGTTATACGACCAGCGTTTTGAACATGATGCGTGCGGCATCGGATTTGTTGCTCATATTAAGGGCCGAAAGTCGCAACAAATCATTTCGGACGCGATAACCATTCTTGAAAATCTTGATCACCGCGGGGCAGTGGGAGCCGAAATCAACACTGGAGACGGTGCGGGTATTATGATACAAATACCTCACGAATTCCTGTATGATGAATGCCTTAAGATCGGATTCAGCTTAAATGAATCTGGTGACTATGGCGTAGGGATGCTTTTTTTACCCAAAGATGTAAAAGCAAGAGAAGAATGTAGAGAGATTATTTACAGGGCAGCGGAGAAGCTTAACCTTGAAGTTTTAGGTTTTAGAAAGGTGCTGACCAACACCGAAGGTATAGGCGATATGGCCTTATCTGTAGAACCTGAAATGGAGCAGGTATTTATTGCACGCCCTTATGAAATTGCAGCAGGTGCAGATTTTGAACGTAAACTTTACGTATTTAAAAACTACCTGTCTAAAACCATTAACACTACGGTAAAAGGTATTAATGGTGAATTTTATATCGCATCTTTTTCTTCCAGAACCATAGTATATAAAGGTCAGCTTACTTCATTGCAGGTTAGATCTTACTTTACTGAATTGAGTGATAAGCGCGTGGTATCGGCGTTTGGATTGGTGCATTCCCGTTTTGCAACCAATACATTCCCTTCATGGAGGCTTGCGCAACCTTTTAGATATATTGCCCATAATGGTGAGATTAATACCTTACAGGGTAACCTGAACTGGTTTAGAGCAAGTGTTAAATCATTCGCATCTCCATATTTTACACAAGAGGAATTAAACATTTTACTTCCAGTAATTGATGAGTCGAACTCTGATTCGGGATGTTTAGATAATATAGTTGAATTATTGTTGCATTCAGGTCGTTCGTTGCCGCATGTATTGATGATGCTGATCCCGGAAGCATGGGATGGTAACGAAGATATGGATGAACTGAAACAAGCATTCTATAAATTCCATGCTACTTTAATGGAGCCCTGGGATGGGCCAGCAGCAGTTTCCTTTACAGATGGTAACCTGATTGGTGCTACGCTGGATAGAAACGGCTTACGTCCGCAAAGATACGCCATTACTGAAGATGATCACGTAATTATGGCTTCTGAGGCTGGTGCACTTGCACTTGATCAGAGTAAGATCATTGAAAAGGGCAGGCTTACTCCTGGCAAAATGTTTGTTGTAGACATGGAGCAGGGCCGTATCATCAGTGATGTGGAAATTAAACAACAGGTTTGCAGCAGAAGGCCTTATGGCGACTGGATTAATCAATACCAAATCAGACTGGAAGAGCTTCCTGAGCCAAGATTGGTATTCAGTGGTTTATCTCAGGAATCTATATTCAGGTATCAGCAGGTATTCGGTTATAGCAGAGAAGATGTGGACCTGATCTTGAAGCCTATGGCAAGGGATGCCAAGGAACCAATCGGATCAATGGGTACTGATATTCCATTAGCGGTCCTTTCTCAGAAACCACAACACTTATCATCTTACTTTAAGCAGCTATTTGCCCAGGTTACCAATCCGCCAATTGACCCGATCAGGGAAAAAGTGGTAATGAGTCTTGCAGGCTTTATGGGCAACAATGGAAATATTCTGGAAGAAAATGCAATGCAGTGTCACTGTGTTGGCATTAAACATCCAATATTAACCAACCATGAGCTTGAAAAGCTAAGAAGTATTGATACTGGCGTATTTCAATCTAAAACATTACAAACCTATTTCAGAGCAGATGGTAATCCGGGTGCTTTGGCAAAAGGACTGGAAAGACTTTGTCGTTATGCTGTTGATGCCGTTGAAGATGGCTTCCAGGTAATTGTATTGTCGGACCGTGCACTGGACTCAGAACATGCTGCTATTCCTTCTTTATTGGCTGTTTCTGCAGTACATCACCACCTGATCCGTAAAGGATACAGAGGGGCAGTAGGTATTGTTGTTGAAGCCGGTGATGTTTGGGAAGTGCATCATTTTGCTACTTTAATCGGTTTTGGCGCAACAGCGGTAAATCCTTACCTAGCCTTGGAAACCATTACAGGTTTTCAGGATGAGCTGCAAGCTAAATCTGAAAAACTAATACAAAACTATATCTATGCCATCAACAATGGTTTATTGAAGATCTTCTCTAAAATGGGGATTTCTACTTTACAGTCTTACCATGGCGCGCAGATATTTGAAATCCTTGGCTTACATAAAAATGTAGTAGACAACTACTTTACTGGTGCTGTGTCAAGGATTGGTGGATTAGGGCTGGATGAAATCGCTAAAGAAACCTTAATTAAACACAATAGGGTATTTAAACTAGCTAACCGTCCTGACCCAATATTACCTACTGGCGGTAATTACAAATGGAAACGTAAGGGCGAGCAGCATTTGTTTAACCCACAGACCATTCATTTGTTACAAAACGCTACCCGTAAAAAGGACTACAGTATTTACAAGCAATATTCTAAGCTGGTAAATGAACAAACGAATCAAGCGTTTACCATAAGAGGTTTATTTGAATTTAATTACAATCGTCCTGCTGTTCCATTGGAAGAAGTTGAACCGATTGAAGGTATATTAAAACGTTTTGCTACAGGGGCGATGTCTTTTGGCTCGATCTCTCACGAAGCCCACTCAACCCTGGCAATTGCTATGAACCGCATTGGCGGAAAAAGCAATACCGGTGAAGGTGGTGAAGATGAATTGAGGTATGATCTCTTGCCAAATGGTGATTCTATGCGCTCCGCGATTAAACAGATCGCTTCGGCCCGTTTTGGTGTAACCAGTTACTACCTGAGCAATGCTGATGAGTTGCAGATTAAAATGGCACAGGGTGCTAAACCTGGTGAGGGTGGACAACTACCTGGTGAAAAAGTGGATGACTGGATTGGAAAGGTTCGTCATGCTACGCCGGGTGTAGGATTGATTTCTCCGCCACCACACCATGATATATATTCGATTGAAGATTTGGCTCAACTGATCTTCGATTTGAAAAATGCCAACCGTGAAGCAAGAATCAACGTTAAGTTGGTTTCTAAAGCGGGTGTAGGTACCATTGCAGCGGGTGTTGCTAAAGCTCACGCTGATGTGATCCTGGTATCCGGATTTGACGGTGGTACAGGTGCTTCACCATTAACCTCTATACAACATGCAGGGTTACCCTGGGAACTTGGTTTAGCTGAAGCACATCAGACTTTGGTTAAAAATCGTTTGCGTAGCAGGGTAGTACTACAAACAGATGGACAGCTGAAAACCGGTAAAGATATCGCTATTGCCACTTTATTGGGTGCTGAAGAATGGGGTGTGGCTACAGCTGCTTTGGTAACATCAGGCTGTATCATGATGCGTAAGTGTCATTTAAATACTTGCCCGGTTGGAGTAGCAACACAAGATCCTAATTTAAGGAAGTTATTTACCGGTGAACCTGAGCATGTGGTAAACTTGTTCTATTTCTTAGCTGAAGAGTTAAGAGAAACTATGGCTGAACTTGGTTTCAGATCAGTAGCGGAAATGGTTGGACAGGCTGACGCACTAACTGTACGTCGTATTGAAGAAAGTGACTGGAAATTAAAAGATCTTGATCTTTCTGCCATCTTACATAAAGCTCCGGACAATGGCTTAAGCTTATATCAAACAGAAGAGCAAGATCATGGATTGTCGGAAGTATTGGATCACGACTTAATTAAAGCTGCGCAACCAGCATTAGCCAGTAAGGAGCCTATATATAAAGAATTTGAGCTGAAAAACACAAACCGTGCGATCGGTACGATGCTTTCTAATGAAGTTTCTAAAATTTACAAAAGTCAGGGTTTACCTGCCGATACCATCAACTTTAAGTTTAAAGGTTCAGCAGGACAAAGTTTCGGAGCTTTTGCAACCAAAGGAATTTCATTACAACTGGAGGGTGAGGCGAATGACTATGTAGGCAAAGGGCTTTCAGGAGCTAGATTATCTATCTATCCTTTTAGTGAAATCAAATATGTACCAGAACAAAACATTATTATTGGTAACGTAGCACTGTATGGTGCAACTTCCGGTGAGCTGTTTGTACGTGGACAGGCTGGTGAACGTTTTGCGGTAAGAAACTCTGGAGCTACTGCGGTAGTTGAAGGACTGGGCGACCATGGTTGTGAGTACATGACCGGTGGTGAAGTGCTTGTGATTGGTGGTACCGGTAGCAACTTTGCTGCAGGTATGAGTGGTGGTGTAGCCTGGGTTTATAATGCCAAAGGTGATTTTGCCAGCAAATGCAATAAAGAAATGGTTGATCTTGATCCGCTTGATGAGCAAGATGAACTAAGAATTAATGTATTGTTGAAAAGACATATCCAGCTTACAGATAGTGATTTAGCTAAGTTTATCTTAAATGATTGGGCAACTCAATCTGCACACTTTATTAAAGTATTCCCGAAAGAATACAAAGCTGTATTACAAAAAAGAGCTGAAAAAGTAAAAGCGTAAGCAAAACCAGATCACAAAAAAGAAGACAATAATGACCATCACTAATAATTCAAATATATAATAATGGGAAAAGTAACCGGATTTTTAGAGTATGATAGAACTGCTCCTGTAAAAGAAGATGCTAAAACTCGTTTAAAACATTATAATGAGTTTGTAGAAGCTTTTGAAGCTGAACAGGTAAATACACAGGCAGCGAGATGTATGGATTGTGGAGTACCATTTTGCCAGTCGGGATGCCCGCTTGGCAATGTAATACCAGAGTTTAACGAAGCTGTATATAAAGGAGACTGGCATTTGGCCTCAACTATTCTGTTGAGCACCAATAACTTTCCTGAATTTACAGGCAGGATTTGTCCAGCGCCATGTGAATCAGCATGTGTGTTAGGTATCAACAAATCACCTGTGTCTATCGAAGAAATAGAAAAACACATTATTGAAACTGCGTTTGCCAAAGGATACATTAAAGCTGAACCACCTTTGATTCGTACAGGTAAAAAAGTAGCTGTAATTGGCTCTGGTCCTGCGGGACTTGCGGCAGCTGCGCAATTGAACAAAGCCGGACATGAGGTGGTTGTTTATGAGCGTGATGATACACCTGGAGGTTTATTAAACTATGGTATTCCTGATTTTAAATTGCAAAAAGATGTAGTAAAACGTCGTATTGCATTGCTAGAAAAAGAAGGCATTGTGTTTAAATGTAATTCCAATGTTGGTGTAAATGTGGAGCTGAATACCTTGCTTAGAGATTTTCAATCGATCATTCTTGCAGGTGGTTCTACCATTCCGCGTGATCTTCCTGTAAAAGGAAGAGATGCTAAAGGAGTACATTTTGCGATGGACTTTTTAAAGCAACAAAACAAAAGAGTTAAAAACTTTAAAGTTGAAGACGAAGATATACTGGCAACGGGCAAAGATGTAATTGTAATTGGTGGTGGTGATACCGGATCTGATTGTATTGGTACATCTAACCGTCAGGGCGCTAAATCGGTAACTCAGTTTGAGATTATGCCGATGCCATCACAAAGCCGTACAGCTAATATGCCTTGGCCGACTTATCCGATGTTGCTTAAAGTAACTTCTTCACATGAAGAAGGTTGCGAAAGGGGTTGGGGAGTAAACACTAAGGAGTTTATTAAGGATGAGAACGGAAATCTTAAAGCTGTAAAAGTTGTTGATGTAGAATGGGATATTGATGCTAGTGGTCGTCCTTTGAATTTCAAAGAAAAACCGGGTACAGAGCGCGGTTTGCCTTGCCAGCTGGTATTATTGGCTATGGGTTTTTTACATCCACAAAAAGAAGGCTTAATTGAAAAATTAGGGGTAGAAATTGACAACAGAGGAAATGTGAAAGCTGAAGAAGGTAAATATCAAACCAATATCGCTAAGATATTTGCTGCCGGCGACATGCGTCGCGGACAATCATTAGTGGTTTGGGCAATATCTGAAGGTAGAGAGGCTGCTCGTAAAGTAGATCAATATTTAATGGGGCACAGTAGTTTACCATCAAAAGACGGCATTCCTTACGCATAAAAATAGGATTGTGTTATTTAGATTAGCGCATTGGTCAAAAGCCAATGCGCTTTTTATTGAATATTGCGTTACAACCTTAGTTTAGCGAAGAAATCCCACAGTACTATTCCTGCGGAGATTACAATATTGAAAGAGTGTTTGGTGCCAAACTGAGGAATTTCAATACATTCATCTATTTGTACCATTACTTCGTCGCTTACCCCATTTACTTCATTGCCAAAAATTAAAGCATATTTAGCATCAGGAGCAGGTTTAAATGTATTTAACATGGTGCTTCCGGCAGCCTGCTCTATAGCAATAATGATATAACCGTCTGCTCTTAAAGATGCGACTGCGTCAAGTGTGGTGTCAAAATGCTTCCAGTCTACTGATTGGGTAGCACCTAATGCCGTTTTTTCTATTTCCCTGTGTGGTGGCTGTGCAGTAATTCCACATAAATAAATACCTGCAACGGCAAAGCCATCACCCGTTCTAAAAACAGAACCTATATTGTGCATACTGCGTACATTATCGAGCACTACAACTACCGGGAGTTTTTCCTGCTCTTTAAATGCTTCAATACTCACACGGTTCAGATCATCTAATTTTAATTTCTGCATGGCGCAAAAATAAAATTAAATTACCGAAGCACCATTACCAATTTCGCTGATATAAATAGTTGCAGGGTAACCGATACGATCTACATAAAAATCAGTTAGTTTTTTAGTAAAATCATCTTGCTGACCTTTTTTAAGTAGCGCGATGGCACAACCACCAAATCCGGCACCCGTCATACGCGCCCCAATTACATGCTCATAGTCTGAACAGAATTCAACTACAGCATCCAGTTCGGCACCTGTAACCTCGTATAAATCCTTTAAAGATTGATGGGAGGCATACATTAAACGACCAAATTCTGCCAGGTTGCCATCATTAAGTGCTTTCGCCGCCAGATTAACACGATCATTTTCTTTAACCACATGGGTTGCACGTTTTAAAACAATTGGATCTGTGATCAGGTGACTGTATGAAGCAAATTTCTCAGCATCTAATTCGCAAAGGTTACCTAACGTAATCTCCTGATTTAACTGTTTTAAGGCTGTTTGACATTCGGCAACTCGTTCGTTATATTTAGATTCAGCCAGCTTGCGTGGTTTGTTGGTATTTACAATCGCCAGGTTATAGTCGCCAAGGTTGCAGTCAACAATTTTATAATCAAGTGTATCGCAGTTTAATACAATCGCTTTATCGGTTTCTCCAAAGGCAACAGCAAACTGATCCATAATACCACAGTTTACACCAATAAATTCGTTTTCAACTTTTTGCGCAAGCAAAGGAATTTCTATCTTTTGGTATCCTAAATTGAAATAAGAATTTAATGCGTAAGCCATTGCCACTTCAATAGAGGCAGAAGAAGATAGTCCTGATCCAATAGGGATATTGCCAAAAAATAGCAAGTCTAACCCCGTAGTGAGCTCATATTTTTTTAAGATTTCATTAAAAACACCCAGAGGATAATTGTACCATTCGGGGCCGGTTTTGGTGTAACCGGACTGTAGTTCAAATTCTTGTTCTTCGGGGAAGTTTAGACTTTTAAATCTGATGACATTATCGTTGTTTGGCGCCAGACTTAACCAGGTTCCAAGTGTAACCGCACAAGGCATCACGAGTCCGCCATTATAATCAATATGTTCTCCAATTAGATTTACACGACCAGGGGTAAAATAGTTTGCAGTTGGCTCGTGTCCATATTTTTCTAAGAACTTATTAATTAATTCCGCTTTCATTGTAATATTTTAAGTTTGGTTTTGTTTTAAGTTAAAGTATTGATAGTATTGTTCTGTTAATAACAGACGCTCCTAATATACAATTTATGAACCATCATGAGCTTGCAGTCGAGAAAAAAAAGCGACTAAAACTTAGGGTGCTCATCAACCATTAAAAACATGAATTTATTCTGATGGAAAAAAAACTGATTGAGACTGGAAAATTTATAGATGAAAAGGAGGTTTTAGCCATAGAACTGACAAACATCCACGGCACCTATGTCAAAATATATAATTATGGTGCGATTATAAATAAATTTGTATTTGCCAATAAGAATGGAGACAAGCAGGATATTGTTTTGGGCTTTGATGATATAGATCAGTATACCAGCGAAGAATATTTAAATAATTATCCTTATTTAGGCGCTGTAATTGGCCGTTATGCAAATCGTATTAAGGATGGAAGGTTTAGTATAGATGGTGTAACTTATCAGCTTTCGCAGGCTAAAGGAGGCGACTGCTTGCATGGGGGTGATATAGGCTTCGACCGCAAGATGTGGGAAGTATTGCCAACCATTGATCCAACTGTTACCCTTCAGTATGTTAGCTCTGCAGGTGAGGAGAATTTCCCTGGGAATTTAACTGTACAGCTTACCTTTAAGCTTACTGATGAGAATGAATTGATTTTAGACTTTAAAGCATTTACAGATGCGGTTACAGCGATAAACCTTACTCATCATAGTTATTTTAATTTAGCACCCCAGGGCGGTTCTATAGCGGCGCACGTGCATAGAATGCCTGCGAGCAATTATCTGGAACAGGATGATAATTATGTGGTTACGGGAAAACTCATTCCCGTAGAAGGCACAATGCACGATTTTCTGGGTGATAAAGCAATAGGACAGGATTGGGATCCAACAGAAGGGTATGACCAGACTTACGTATTGGATAAGCCTTATGGTGAATTGACATTGGCTTCGGAAACCTATGAAGAAAACGGTGGACTAAAACTGTCAGTTTATACAACCGAGCCTGTAGCTCATTTTTACACTGCAAAATATCTGGATGTGAAAGCCGGCAAGGAAGGGAAGGATTACCATCCTTATGAGGCATTTTGTGTGGAGACCCAACATCATCCAAATGCAATTAATATTCCTGCTTTTCCAAGTACAATTTTAAGGCCTGGAGAAAGCTATAAACAAACTACAATTTACAAAATAGAACATAATTAATGAAGGTAGATATTTGGTCGGATGTAAGGTGTCCATTTTGTTACATAGGCAAGAGAAAGTTTGAAATGGCATTGGCTCAGTTTGAACACAAAGATGATGTAGAGATAGAATGGCATAGCTTTGAGCTAGACCCTCATGCTGCTACTTTATTGGATAAAAGCGCTTATGATTATTTAGCTGAACGCTATGGCAGGAGCAGGGAATGGGCTGTAGAAACTCATAAGCAGGTTACACAAAGCGCAGCCGAAGTTGGTTTAACTTTTAACTTCGACAAATCGGTGATTGCTAACTCTTTTGATGCACACCGTCTTATTCAACTGGCCAAACAGAATGGGGCGGGAGACTTGGTGGAAGAAAATTTATTTAAAGCTCATTTTACTGATGGTAAAAATATTGCTGATCATGAGGTTTTACTTCAAATTGGTAAGGATAGTGGATTAAATGCGCTGGAAGTGGAAGTGATGCTTAAAAGTAATGATTTTACGGATGAAGTAAGGTATGACGAGAAGACAGCTCAGGATTTAGGAATTACCGGTGTTCCTTTCTTTATTTTTGATCAAAAGCTGGCTGTATCTGGTGCACAGGCTCCTGAAACTTTTTTGGGTGCAATGATTAAAGCCGGGCAAGAAGAGAAATAGCAAGGGATCATCCACTTCGCGATTATTTTTTACATTTTTTTTGACTTATTAAAAACCATATGTAACATTATTTCGTATATATTGGTGAAAGCGTTAATTGGGTGCGTGTTGTTCTAACATGTGCCCTTTTTTATAGCTTATACATTTTCACAATGATAATGTTATTCGCTGCATTCTAAATATTAATACATTACAAAAGGTCTATAAAAAAAGAAAGAGGCGACTCATCCAAGCTCTCCTCTATTCTAACCAAATATAAACCTGTATGAACGGGTTTTCTCTTTTAAGTTCTATCAGGAATATTTAAAACACCTAAATAGAAACTGTTGTTTCATTATTTAATAGGACAAATATACGTAGTTATTCTCATATAGTGTACATGATACACTATTGAATTTTTAAATTCATGACATTAAATTAACAATTGTCGTTAGTAACCTCTTTTTTGACGTAATTAGCCTTATTTTTATGATTGAAGCAAGGTGAATTTATTCTAAAATTATATAGGATTGTTACAGTTTTCAAACCATTAAAGGATCAAGCCATGAACAAAAATGAAATTATTAAAGATTTAGAAAGGACAATAGCAGAATTTCAGCAGCTAATTTCAACTTTTGATGAACAGCAGTTAAATAAAGTTCCTTTTGAAGGAAGCTGGACTCCTGGGCAGGTAGCACAACATGTTAGTATGGCCAACTCTGGTTTTGCTGACATATTAAATGGCCCTGTTAAGGATACAGATAGAGCACCGGATCAATCGGTAAAAAAGATGGAGGATATTCTTCTAGACTTTACCACAAAGATGCAGTCCCCTGATTTTATAAATCCCAACATGAAAGTATACAATAAAGCACAATTATTGAACACTTTGGAATCTATAAAAAGTAAAGTAAGTAAAGCGATTGCCGATCTGGACCTTACCCAAACATGCCTTACCTTTGAATTACCTGGACTTGGGCAACTTACACGATTGGAAGCCATCTATTTTGTGATCTATCATACACAAAGACACGCATATCAACTGAAAAACATTATAAACAGTTATTCAGCGAATTAAATAAAGGTAAGAACAATGTAAAATAACCACTGTATCATTAAGGTATGGTGGTTTTTGAGCTAAATTTGATCTTAATTAAAATTTGAACATGAAATCTGTAAAATCAAACACTAGTCTATCATTCATTGGCTTTTTTATTGCTTTATTTTTAAATGTGAGTGTTTATGCGCAAAGTGTTGAAAGCGGAAATCCTTCACCATTAAAATTTCCTACTCCACAAGGGATAACAAATCAGCTTTTTTACCTACAGAGAGACCCCAATACAAATACAATTATTTGTGAATTGAATGTGGATGGGGATGGAGATATCAATGAAAAAGAACCTATAAAAGTATATTGGCTAAGATATGGTGAAAAAGGTGAGAAAGAAGATTTGAGTTATATCCAACGAAAATTTGCTTACGGTATCCAGACTAAAGCTATTGGCGATGGCGGATATGAACTAAGATTTGTTTCGCATAAAAAGCTACCAATGTATTTGGTGAAATCAGCTGAGGATAAAAAATACCATGTATACGTTACAGTAAACAATAAGAAGATTCAACTTGACCGCATATTTGTGAGAATAGAAGGTGGATCGTTCTGGTTGCCAAACGTAAAATACGTAGAATTAAAAGGAATCAATACTGCCAATAAAACACAGACAATAGAGAGAATAAAAGTTTAGTTTTTACTATCTTTAAATAACCAAATATTTAAAGTCATGGAAAAAGAAGATATTAAATCGCTATTGGAAATTATAGATCAACAAGTTAGCTCTTCAATACTTGGTGGGATGGAGGAAACCTATGAAGAGCTGGAGCGAATGGGATATATCACTATAAAAAGAGATCGTGTACAACATTCAGCATCCCTTACGCCTGAAGGATTACATTATTTAGAAATGTTAAACAGGTAGTCATCCAGATAATACGGATGCTTGACAGGGATAAGTTAACAGGTATTTCTTAACCAATCAAAACTCTGGTTCTTTTTTGGAATCTAATAAATAAAAGCGTGGAGGCAGTTAATAATCCAAAAGTTAATCCATACCATATTCCATTGACACCTAAATGAAAAACGATGCCAAGCAGGTATCCTAAAGGGATACCAATAACCCAATAGGCAATAAAGGTAATCAGGGTAGGGATATTCACATCGCCAATACCTCTTAAAACACCCAGACCTACAACCTGCGTACCATCAAATAATTGAAAGAAACCGGCAATAATCAGGAGCTGTGCCGCTATATTTATTACAGCCATATCTTCGGTATAAATGTAGGGTAAGATGTTATTGGCCAAAATAAACAATAGTGCTGTAACGCTCATGAATACCAATATGACATGATAACTGGCAATGGCAGAGTTTCTAAGGTCTGAAAAGTTTTTCTTACCAAAGTTGTTTCCGGTTTTTATGGTAGCAGCAGAAGCAATGCCACTGGCCATCATATAGGTTGTAGAGGCCAGATTAATTGCCACTTGATGTGCAGCTTGTTCTACAGCTCCAATGGTTCCTATTAATATTGCAGCACCACTAAAAGCGCTGATTTCAAATGAGTATTGTAAAGCAACAGGAGCACCGATTTTTGCAATCTTCAGGCTCCTTACTTTATCTATCAACCCGAGACGGAAACTTCTCGTATATTCTTTAAAATACTTCGACCGAAGTACATAAATCGACATCACGATAGCCATTAAGGTACGATCAACTAAAGTACTTAATCCAACACCCTTAACACCCATCGGTGCAATACCAAACATACCTTTTACAAAAATTACACCCAAAATAACATTGAGGAGATTTCCCCAAATGGAAACGAACATGGCTTGTTTTGTAAAACCAAGTCCTTCGGCAAACTGCTTAAATGTCTGGAATATCATTAATGGAACTATAGATATAGCCAGATAACCCAGATAAGGCTTCGCATAAGCAACTACTTCCGGTGATTGACCTATATGATCAATGGCCAGCAAAGTGCCGAAGTGCACAAAAATATAGAGCAATATAGAAGTCAGGATGTTTATGATCAAACTATTGGATAGCAGTTTACCACATTCGTCGTAATTTTTACGACCATTTTCCTGTGCAACCAGAGGTGTTAGTCCGTACGAAATCCCCAGTCCCAAAACCAAAATGAGCATAAACAAACTGTTTACCAGAGATACCGCGGCGAGCTGAATGGTTCCTGCAAAATGTCCAACAATCACACTATCGGCCAAATGCACCAATGTATGCCCCAACTGAGACACTACAATTGGCATAGCAAGACGTAAATTATCAGAATAATAAGGTTTGTACCTTGTGTATAAGCTCTTCAACATTTTGGCAAAAGTCGGCTTTTTATGCTGAATTAACGACCCTCAGGCAGAGTTTATTTTGGAATCCTACTTTAAAACGTTTAAAATAATATTGGCCATTATGAAATGAGTTTAATATGACATGGCACCTCTTAAATTGTAGTGAAATATTCTTCTTTTTCAGAGGAATGAGGTCTGATTACGCCACTTAGAATTAAACTAACCAGGATCTTTTGGGCCTGTCTGTATGAGCTTCGGGTCAGTTTGCTAAATTCTTTCAAAGTGATCCGGCCTTTTTCCGCAAGGTATTCAAAAAGTTTCCTTTCTTGTTCAGTATAGGTAATCAGTTGCCCCGAAGTGTCATTACTCTTTTTAATCACATCCACAATGATTTTACTGGCTAGTAAACTCTTGTCTTTTACGCGGTAATATACCCACCATTTTTTATGCTCATCAAGTGCGTAATGTGGCTTGGTCTCGCTTCGCGCAATGTTTACAACAAGCACTAGCTTCCCATCAACATGCACTTCCTCAAATTCAGGTTCAATAGCCGGTTTGCAGAACTGGTGCGCAGACTTGGTAATCATATAGCGCTCCTCGTCTTCAGATTTCACACCCTTTATGCTACCGTCATCAGCAACGCCTATCAACAGTTGTCCGCCTTTATTATTGGCAAATGCCACCAGGCTTTTAGCTATCTTTTCATTGCTGGTGATTGTTTTCTTAAAATCTAACGTCGTACCCTCACCTTGTAAAATTAGTTTCCTGATATTCATTTGTATACTCCTTATAAAGCATTAATAAGCGATACGTGGCTCTTCACCCTGATGTAAACTTCTTACATAAACCTCATTCATTACTGTGGCACAAAGCTCTCCTTGTGCATTTGTAACTTCCATCGGGTAAGCCTTCACAAATTTACCATAGGTATTTAAGGTCTCTATAGCCTCATTCAACATATCATCTGTAACTGTAATCGTAAAATATAAGCTGCCTCTGCCCGGTTTTAAATACTGGATGGAAGCGCTTTTAAGCCAGACGCGCACTTTAAATCCTGCCCTTTGTAAGAGCTGATCAAACAACAAAGCGTAAAACGGATCTGTGGCCGCATAAATGGTACCGCCAAAAATAGAACCGTTATAATTCTTGTTCAGTACGCTTTTTGCAATCTTTACATCAACCCCACGAAAGCCCTTATGAAATTTACGAACCCAGATACGCTGGAACAATAAAGGAGGGTATAAACACAAGACCCACTTAAGGGTTTTTTCTGATACAACCATGATGCTTAAATATCAGAAAGATTATTGAACTATAAAATTTTATATAGGATGATGACGTAATTTTTTAGTAAATTAGGATTATGTACATATATGACACCCTCACCGCCGCAGTTGCTGACCTTGAAAAACGAGGTTATGAGTATGATTTTAATCTTTCAGCCGAATTTATTGAGTGTAAAGCGATAGATATTCAGCTGATGCCGGAAGAATTTGAAATTGATGAGTTTTACCGCTTTGAAGGTATGACTGACCCTGACGATAGTTCGGTCATCTATGCTATTTCTTCTCAGGTTGGTAATTTAAAGGGGGTAATTATAGATGCTTATGGGGCCTATTCTGAAAACATTTCACCTGAGCTCCTGGATAAGTTAAAAATACATCACTGATTTTTAAATTAATAAAACCTTTAAGGGGGTTAACTTGTTAGGTTGGTGAATTTAAAACAAAACCAAATGAGAAAACTATTTTTAAGCTTTGCTATTGCTATTTTTTTAGGCTTAGCAATTTCCGCATGCAATTCTACAAAGAGTGTATCAGGTGATTCTGACAGTCTTAAAGTTGACACAAATATCACTCCTGCAGTTGATACAACAAATATGACGGATACGATGAAAACTATGCCAGACACTACAACAATGCCACCAGCGCATTAGGAAATAAACGTTAAACGAGGGAAAAAAGAGGTAAATCAAAAAAAGATTTCACCTCTTTTTTTATTTAAAAGCAATTTGCCGGATGTAATTAACGCCTGGTATAGTGTCAAAACAATGTACTATCTGTATTTTTTAGGGAAGATGAGCTTTTATTAAGGTTAACTTTGAGCTTAGCTTTATTGAAATGATGTTTAAAGATCAAGTAGTAGCGGCCTATCAAAAAATTCAGGATGAGATTTGCAGCAGTTTAGAACTGGCTGATGGAAAGGCAAAATTTGAAGAGGAGATATGGAACCGGGAAGGTGGTGGTGGTGGCAGAACCCGAATCATGCAACATGGAAATGTAATTGAAAAGGGTGGTGTCAATTTTTCTGCAGTACATGGAAAACTACCTGATACAGTTAAAAAGGCATTTAAAGTAGAAAATGATGAGTTTTTTGCTACGGGTGTTTCTATTGTAATGCATCCATCTAATCCGTTCGTACCGATCATTCACATGAATATTCGTTATTTCGAAATGGATGAGCAGACCCGTTGGTTTGGCGGCGGTATAGATTTAACTCCTCATTATGTGATTGATACTGATGTAAGGTACTTTCATCATCTTTTAAAGCAAACCTGCGATCAGTTCGACCCTACATTTTATCCAAAATTTAAAACCAATGCTGATGATTATTTCTTTATTAAACATAGGGATGAAACCAGGGGCGTTGGCGGTATTTTTTATGATAGACTGAAGCCTGAAAATACAGGTTTGTCTTTCGATCAGTTACTGACTTTCTCTGAAGCCGTGGGAAATACGTTTATTCCGGCTTATACAGAATTAATCGAAAGAAACCGTGATCAGCAATATACACCTGAGCAACAGGAATGGCAATATTTGCGTAGGAGCAGATATGCTGAGTTCAATTTGGTTTATGATTCTGGTACTAAATTTGGCCTGGAAACCAATGGACGGATAGAATCTATTCTGATGAGCTTGCCTCCAATGGCAAAATGGATCTATAATCACCAGCCGATTTCGGGCAGCCCAGAAGCAGATACGCTAAGTAAACTTAAAAAGGGAATTGTGTGGGCTTAACGGCCAAATAGAGCCTCGATTTATACGTTAAAATTTTTCCACAATGCGCCTTTATGGCGCATTTTTTATTAGATTCGCAAGGTTATAAGAATACGACCTTTAAATCGTTCTTAAGGAACATTAATATTTATGGCAGAAGATTTAGAAAATCAAGAAAACGACAAAATAATTAGAATCGATATTGACGAGCAAATGAGATCCGCTTACATTGATTATTCAATGTCAGTTATCGTATCAAGGGCTTTGCCTGATGTGAGAGATGGATTGAAACCGGTACACCGCCGTGTGTTATACGGGATGCTTGATCTGGGATTAGCAAACAATAAACCATATAAAAAATCTGCACGTATTGTTGGTGAGGTACTAGGTAAGTATCACCCACATGGTGATTCGTCTGTATACAATACCATGGTAAGGATGGCTCAGGATTGGAGTTTACGTTATTTAATGGTTGAAGGACAAGGAAACTATGGTTCAATTGATGGTGACTCTCCAGCTGCAATGCGTTATACTGAGGCGCGTTTCCACAAGATAGCTGAAGAGATGCTTGCTGACATCAATAAAGATACCGTTGATTTTCAACTAAACTTTGATGATTCATTGCAGGAGCCTACTGTGCTTCCTTCGAAAGTTCCAAACCTGTTAATTAATGGTTCATCAGGTATTGCGGTAGGTATGGCAACAAATATGCCACCTCATAACATCACAGAGACGATCAATGCGACAATAGCCTATATAGATAACAATGAAATCACTGTAGCCGAATTGATGAAACATATTAAAGCGCCTGATTTCCCAACAGGAGCCATCATTTATGGTTATACAGGTGTTCAGGAAGCATTTGAGACCGGAAGAGGCCGTATTGTAATGCGTGCTAAAGCTGAAATTGAAGCTACTAAAGATCGCGAAACTATTATCGTAACTGAAATACCTTATCAGGTAAATAAAGCGATGATGATTGAGCGTACCGCTGAATTGGTTGGTGAGAAAAAGATTGAAGGTATATCAAACATCAAGGATGAGTCTAATAAAGATGGTATCCGTATCGTTTATGAAATTAAACGTGATGCGAACGCTTCGATTGTTTTAAACAACTTGTTTAAACAAACAGCATTACAAACCTCATTTAGTGTAAATAACATTGCACTTGTAAAGGGCAGACCACAGTTATTAAACCTGAAAGATCTGATCCATTATTTTGTGGAGCACAGACATGAGGTCGTGGTTCGTAGAACTAAATTTGAACTTGCTGAAGCTAATAAGCGTGCACACATATTAGAAGGGTTACTGATTGCATTGGATCACCTGGATGAGGTAATTAAACTGATCCGTAGCTCTGAAACGCCTGAAGAAGCCAGACTAGGTTTAATGGAAAAATTCGGCTTATCTGATATTCAAGCAAGAGCGATCCTTGATATGACCCTTCGTAGGTTAACAGGTCTGGAGCGTGATAAGATCAAAGATGAATACAATGAATTGATGAAACTTATCGAATACTTGCAGTCTATCTTAGCTGATGAGGGTAAACGTATGCAGATCATCAAAGATGAACTGACCGAAATGAAAGATAAGTATGGCGATGAACGTAGAACAACTATTGTTCACTCGGCAGAAGATATGAGCATGGAAGACTTTATCGAGGATGAAGAGGTAGTGATTACCATTTCTCATGAAGGCTATATTAAACGTACTCCAGCTACAGAATATCGTACTCAAGGTAGAGGTGGTAAAGGCTCTAAAGGAAGTGATTCAAGGAATGAAGACTTTATAGAGCATTTATTAATTGCTTCTAACCATAACTATATGTTATTCTTTACTGAAACTGGTCGTTGTTTCTGGTTAAGGGTTTACGAAATCCCTGAAGGATCGAGACTAAGTAAGGGAAGAGCAATCCAGAACATCATTAATATTCCTAAAGAAGAAAAAATCAAGGCCTTTATTAAGGTTAAGAATTTAAAAGATCAGGAGTATCTGGAAAACAATTACATCATCATGTGTACTAAAAAAGGAACGATTAAGAAAACCTCGTTAGAGGCTTATTCGAGACCTAGGGTAAATGGTATCAATGCAATTAACATCAACGAAGGTGATCAGTTATTAGAAGCAAGCTTAACTACAGGTTCAAGCGAAATTGTAATGGCTTTACGTTCAGGAAGAGCTATTCGTTTCAATGAGGAGAAAGTTAGACCAATGGGTAGAACCGCTACCGGTGTACGTGGTGTAACCCTTGCTCATGAAAAAGATGAAGTAGTTGGTATGATCGCCGTGGATGATCCGGGAGCAACCGTATTGGTCGTTTCGGAAAAAGGTTACGGTAAACGTACGGACATTGAAGATTATCGCGTTACCAATAGAGGTGGTAAAGGTGTTAAAACTATTAACGTTACTGAGAAAACAGGAAACCTGGTTGCCATTAAGAATGTTACTGATGCTGATGATTTAATGATTATCAATAAATCAGGTATTGTAATCAGAATTGTGGTAAGTGAATTAAGGGTAATGGGTCGTGCAACTCAAGGTGTGCGTTTGATTAACCTGAAAGGTAACGACGAAATTGCTTCTGTAGCCAGAATTGAGCATGAAGACGAGGAAGTGGAAGAAACCGAAAGTTATGTTGTGTTAGATGGTGAGTCGGCAGGTGAAGGTGAACCTGAAGATGAAGTTACTGATGATACTCCTGAGAATGATGAAGAAGAGGGGGGAGATGCTGATGATACCACCGCTGAAGAAGAAGAATAACAAAAAAGAATAATTGTTGAACATAAATAGTATAAAATGAAAAAGGTACTTTTAAGTATTCTGTTTGTAGGTGTTGCCTCATTTGCAAACGCTCAAAAAAGTGAAATTAGTGAGGCTAAAAAAGCATGGAATCTTTTAGGCTTAACTACAGGCAAAACCTTAGCGGACCATTTAAAAGCGCTTAATGGCGGATTGGCTCATGCTGATCTGGCTGTAGCGAATGAGAAGTCTAAAGATTTACCTGATGCATGGTCTTATAGAGCATTATTTGCCTCAAGGATCGCTTTGATAGACTCTGTTGATTTAAAGAATGCTAAAGCCAAACAGAAAATAGCTGAAGAGTCGATTGCAAAAGCTAAAGAGCTGGATAAAAAAGGTTCTGAAAAAGATAATATTGAGCAAGCAAAAGTGAATGTAGAGAACGCAATTAGAAACAGAGCGATCTTTGCTTACAAAAAGAAAGACTTTGCTGAAGCACTGGAAGCCTTTAACGAAATCACTACTAAAAATCCAAATGATACAAGTATGTATGTCAATGCAGGTGTAACTGCTAAAGAAATACAGAACTATCCGGAAGTGATTAGAAATTTTAAAAAAGCGATAGACTTGCACTATCCTGATTCTAAAATATTATATTCTGAGATCATTAACGTTACTTTTGATAAACTTAAAGATAGTGTTGGTGGATTGGCCCTTCTAAAAGAAGCAGCAGCAAAATACCCTGACGATTCTTATTTTATCGGCCTGGAGACAGATCTTTACATTAAAAAAGGTGACATTGCAAAATCTCAGGAAATGCTTCAAAAGCTAATTGCTAAAGATCCTAAAAACCCGACTTATCAATATTTAATGGGTGATACCTATTATAAACAAGCTTTAGCTATCCAAACGCAAAGAAATGCTTTAGACGTTAAGAAAACTAAAGAATTTAATGAAATGGGCGTTAAGATGACAAAGTTCATTGATTTGTCAATTCCTTATTATAAAGCAGCTTTAGAATTAGATCCTAAGAATGCGAATGCACTGGAGAATCTGAAAATCATTTATCTGTTTAAAGATGACAAGGTTAACTATGAAGCGATCAACAAAAGATTAGAAGCGTTGAAGAAATAATTTAATAGCAATAATTAAAGTAAAAAGAGGGGTAATTTTTATCCCTCTTTTTTTTTTATAAGTTTGTAGCAAGAACATGTTTTGTATGAGTAAGATATCTTTTGTTTATAGCGTATTTCTCGTTTCTATAAGTTGTAATGTTGCTTTTGCCCAAAAAAGTCAGCTTCAAATCGCACGTAACAGTGTTGGTAAACTGCAAGTTGCTATTAATGCTAAGCAGGATGCTAAAAAGCAGTTAAGTATACTAGGAGAGGGGGTTAAAGCTGCAGATGCTGCTCAAAATGACAAAAAGACAAAGAAATGGCCAGAAACATGGGCATTAAAAGCATATTTAAGCGCTTACGTTTCCATAATTGATAATGATGAGGGAAATGCAGATCGATATTATACACTAGCTGCACAAGCTATAGATTCTGCCAGAAGACTCGATAAGTTTCAGGCGAATTATCGGTTAATTGCGGCCGCTGCATACAACATCAATATTAGAAAACAAAAAAAAGGTGGTGCTGCCTTTGCAAATGGTGATTATGCTACAGCTTATGAGTTGCTTAAAGAGGTAAGTGATTTTTTGCCAAAAGATACAACTTTAGCTGTAAATACAGCCTTGTCTGCTCAAAACATTCAGTATTTCGATAATGCTTTGGCATATTTTAAACGGGCAAAGGAAAATGGCATTAAAAATCCAATCGTTTTCCAGAACATGGCCAATATTTATACTTCAAAATTTGAACATGAGTTAGCTATACGTGCGCTTGAAGATGGCATAAAAGTAAATCCTTATAATGTTTTTCTAACCAATGATTACATCAATCTGCTGCTGGATGATGAAAAATTTGCGGAAGCCATTCGTGTGATTGAATCAACTCTCAAAGTAGAGTCGAATAATAAACTACTTTATTTTCTGTATGGCTACCTGCAACAGAATAAAGCGAACAATAGCACTGCAGAATTAGCATACAATAAGGCGTTGGCAATTGATGAGAATTATTTTGACGCCTTGTATC
Organism: Candidatus Pedobacter colombiensis; assembly: GCA_029202485.1. NCBI lineage: Bacteria > Pseudomonadati > Bacteroidota > Sphingobacteriia > Sphingobacteriales > Sphingobacteriaceae > Pedobacter > Candidatus Pedobacter colombiensis. Next base: position 2,353,258 of record CP119313.1, read on the forward strand.
AATTAGGATTGGTTTATATAAATTCCGCAAATGAATCACTTAAATCCGGAAAAGCGGAAAACATTCAGAAATTCAAGTCATATATCAATCGAGCGGAAATCGCATTGCTTCAGGCGCACGAAGTCAATCAAAATGATAAAGCTACCGTGCAACTACTAATTGACATCTATACACGTAAAAATAGATTAGATAAAGTTCAGGAGCTTAAAGGTAAGCTTGAAGAGTTCTAAGTCTCTAAAGTGAGGCAATTCTAGATATACTACTTCTCTTATAAATAAGTTATATAATTAATATTATGTTAAGTAGTATTTTATGTTAAACCCTCTTGTGCTGCAAATATTTTTTGTCTTTTAAATTAATTAAATCTAAAAAATGCTGATATTACTACCAACAAAGGTCAAGTAGTTGTATGCATTAATTATAAATTTGCAGTATGTTAAATCGCCCCGTCAGAAGTATTCATGATTTTTTGCTAAGTACTTATTTTGCTGATGGATTACGTATTACACTTGGCGTTCTTTGTCCATCGCTCATTCTCGCTCAGTTTGGTCTTATTCAGTACGGAATGACACTTTCGCTTGGTGCGTTATGCGCCAGTGTTGTGGATACACCAGGACCAATTATACACCGCAGGAATGCGATGCTGATCACAACAGGGCTCATCACTTTGACATTTATCATAGTTGGTCTAACCAATAGCAATATCTATTTCACCGGGCTTCTAGTTGTGCTTTTTAGCTTTGTTTTCTCCATGTTCTTCTTGTATGGATTAAGGGCTGCATCTATTGGTACCGCGGTTTTACTCATCATGGTTTTAAGTATCGACGACATTAGGCCCTGGAAAGAGGTGTTATTTTCATCGGCACTTATCTTTATTGGTAGCATCTGGTATACCCTCTTGAGTTATTTTTTTTATAGGATCCGCCCCTATCGCATTGTGCAGCAAACTTTAAGTGATTCCATTCATGAAGTAAGTCTTTTCTTAAGGGCAAAAGCTAAATTTTATCATAAAAATATCGATTATGATGACAATTATGCTGATTTACTGCAGCTTCAGGTGCTTGTACATGAAAAACAAGATGATGTACGAGAGGTGCTGTTTAAAACCAGGGAAATTGTAAGGGAATCTACACCTGAAGGAAGGTTTTTACTATTAGTGTTTGTGGATATGGTTGACCTATTTGAGCAAGTCATGTCAACCTATTACAATTACAAACAACTGCATGAACAGTTCGACTCTACAGGTATTTTAAAGCATTATGAATCCGTAATTATAAAAATAGCAGATGAACTGGATGATATCGCTTTTTCATTAAAAACAGGTGGTATTCCTAGCCTACCAACCACCCTTATTGAAGATGTAGAAACATTAAGAAATGAGATTATCCAACTCGAAAGTAACAATACTGAAGGCAAGTATAATACATTGGGCATCATTGCGCTAAAAAACATAGAAGTCAATATCGAAAATATTCTTTCGCGGGTTAAGACAATTAATAGCTATTTCAATAAGAAAGAAAAGAAAAATTTAAAGCCCAGAGAAATAGAAGTAGAAAAATTTGTAACCAGGCAAAGTTTAGATCCTGAGTTATTCTTTGATAATATTACTTTTAGTTCATCTACTTTCAGGCATTCGCTTCGTGTTGCTACGGTAATGCTTATTGGTTTTATTATCGCTAAGTTATTAGGATTTTCTCATAGTTATTGGATATTGCTTACCATATTGGTAATTTCTAAACCCGGCTTTAGTCTAACTAAAAAACGAAATTACGAGCGTATCATAGGAACCGTTGTCGGTGCATTTATTGGAATGGGTATACTCCTTTATATTCATGATAAAAATACCTTATTTGTTATTCTGCTTTTCTGTATGATTGGTGCTTATAGCTTTCAACGTAAAAATTATGTAGTAAGTGTGCTGTTCATGACTCCCTATATCCTGGTGTTGTTTGATTTTTTAGGGATGGGAAGTTTATCCATAGCACGTGAACGTATTTATGATACGCTTATTGGTTCGGGGATTGCCTTACTGGCCAGTTATTCCTTATTCCCTTATTGGGAATATGAAAAGCTTAAAGAAGCAATGCTGGACACATTAAAAGCTAATATGAAGTATTTTGAAGAAGTAGTTTTCTTGTATACAAATGGCGTTCAAAATCTTACCAATTACAAGGTTGCCCGTAAAGAAGTGTACGTAACAACAGCCAATTTAGCTTCACTTTTCCAACGTATGTTCTCAGAGCCTAAAAGTAAACAGGTATCCATGGCCGAAATCCATCAGTTTACTGCTTTAAATCATCACCTCTCCTCTTATATAGCTACCCTTTCCTTATATAAGAAAGAACATGCTTTTGTTGTTTCTGATTTTGATACACTTAAGCCAGTCATTCAAAATACGAATTACCTATTAAATATGGCTATAGAGAATCTTCAGGCCAATAAGGGGATAACCAGCAATGTTCCTTTAATCAGAAGAAATATTAGCGAATCAATAGAGAATCAAAAGGACGAAGTAATGATTGCTGAGCAAATTGATCTTATTCAAAAGGTGGCCTATGACATTTTTAAGCTATCCGAAAAAATTAAAATATAATTTATTCTAAGGCCACAAAAACAACAGCTATTAATTAGCTGTTGCTTCTTCAGTTCTGTTAACTGTATTTACCGGTCTACCATTTTTAAAAGCTTCCCTGGTTTTTAATCCCAGTAACTCAAACATGGCCATATCATCTACAAAAGCTGGATTTGGCGTAGTCAATAATTTATCACCTGCAAATATGGAACTCGCACCGGCCATAAAGCAAAACGCCTGTTCCAAAGTACTCATTTCATTTCTTCCTGCAGACAATCGCACCACTGAATTAGGCATTACAATACGCGCAGTAGCAATCATCCTAACCATATCCCATATTGGAACACGTGGTTGGTCTTCTAATGGTGTACCTTTTACAGGTACAAGTGCATTTACCGGAACAGATTCCGGATGAACCTCCATATTGGCTAAGGTCTGCAGCATAGAAACCCTATCTTCAGTTGTTTCACCCAGACCAATAATTCCACCACTACAAACAGTTAATTTTGCTTTACGTACGTTTTTAATGGTATTTAAGCGGTCGTCATAAGTCCTTGTAGAAATGATACGTTTATAGTCATCTTCAGAAGTATCGATGTTATGATTATATGCGTACAAGCCCGCATCCGCTAGCTTTTGAGCCTGACTTTCCGTAAGCATACCTAGAGTACAGCAAACTTCCATATCCATCTCGTTTACCGCTTTCACCATTTCTATAACGCGATCAAAATCGCGGTTGTCACGCACTTCTCTCCATGCAGCCCCCATACATAAGCGTGATGCTCCCCCCTCTTTTGCTTTTACAGCAGCAGTAACGACCTGGCTCACCTGCATCAGCGGTTGAACTTCTAAGTCCGTATGATAGCGAGCTGCCTGTGGGCAATAAGAACAATCCTCTGCACAGCCACCTGTTTTAATAGAGATCAGGGAACTAACCTGAACTTCCGAATAGTCTTTATTTTCACGATGTATAGTTGCAGCTTCATAAACTAAGTCAAGAAAAGGCTTATGATAAATAGCCGAGATTTCTTCTTTAGTCCAATTGTGTTTTGTTGGTTGCATATATTTAGTTTATTAAAGTAAAATGTAGCTAATCCTGGATACATCTGTCTTGTCGAGTTCGAAAGATTGCATAAGGTGGCAAATGTAAGAATAACCCTGTTATTTAAACCATCCTTTGCGCCAGAAATATATGATTTGTAATATGGCGATTAGGCCCATAACGATTATGGTGTACAAATAGCCATGCTCTTTATAAAGTTCTGGCATGTTTTGAGGCAATAATTTTCCAGTTATAGGATCAGCACTGGCAAAGTTCATCCCATAGATACCGGCAATAAAAGTTAAAGGGATAAAAATAGATGAAATAATGGTTAGCACCTTCATAATCTCATTCATTCTATTGCTGATGATGGACAGATACATATCAATATTACTGGCCGAAATCTCTTTCAATGACTCTACCATATCGATAATTTGTATGCAATGATCATAAGCATCACGGATATACATTTTAGTCTGATCAGGGATGAGCAGACTGTCGCTTCTCAGTATGTCACTCAATTTATCTCTTTCTGGCCAAACTACCCTTCTTACATTAATCAAATTTCGTTTAACCCGTTGGGTGTCATACATCACACTTCTATCTGGTTTATCAAATAACCGATCCTCTATAAGGTCCAGTTCTTCCCCCCATGCACCCAATATCACAAAATAAGTATCAATAATGATATCCATTATTGCATACATCAAATAGCTGCTGCCTGCAATTCGGATGTTTCCTTTCCCTGCGATCAGCCTCGCACGAACCGGATCTAAACAATCTTTATAGCCCTCTTGAAATGTAAACAATGTATTTTGCATTAAAATAAAAGAAACCTGGTCATTATCCATATTCTTTTGTTCATCAAAATGAAGCATTCTGCTAATTGCAAAATCGTATTTACCGTATTCTTCCAGCTTTGGTCTTTGATTTGGAGTCGTAATGTCTTCCAAAATCAATCTATTGATTCCAAAATCATTATTCAAGGTTTCAAACAAATCCAAAGATCCTAAGCCTTTAATTTCTATCCAATAATTAAACTCACTATTGGTAATTACCCTTGATAGATTTTCAATATTATCCAATTCCTTAACTTCATAGGTATAATCATTATAGGTATGAAAGATAATAATTGGCTTTAAAGCTTGCTCATCAATATATACAATACCCGGACTAGAACCGGCCATTCGTAAGGAGTAATTCTTACGTTTACGCTTGTGCTTTGCTGATTTACTCATACATCACAGATATGATTTGGTTTGCGGACCTTGATTAAACAACAGGTCAACAATACTTAAGTTTGGTTTAAAGCCCTCTCTATCATCAAAAACCTGGAAATAAGGCTTAAAATCACTATCATTTATGGTATTTTTAAAATGGATTTTTGCCCTGAAATCCAACGCAGGGTCTATTTCTTTTACGTATTCGGTAGTAAAGCCAATCGTAGGTTCCTTTTTAAGTTGCTTAAATAACCACTGTAATAACTCAAGGTTAAAATCAAACAAGTATTCGAATTTATGATGGTAAAACTTCGAAAACTCATCTTCATAAAATTCGAAGTAAGCTGAGTTTCTATAACAGCTCTCAAAGCTCTTCCAATGTAGCCTTTGCCAGTTAAAATCATTACTAATTTTAACATCTTTAATCTTAGTATGAACCTTTGAACCCTTGATTACAGGGATTATTAAATCCAAATGGCCATTGGGTGAGTATATTCTAGTACGATTTCTATACGTTTGCTTGGGGAAATGCTCTTCTTTCTCTATTAAAAAATTGTAATCAAAGTCTTTCAAACCAGAGAAGTAGCCAACTGGTGGAAGATAAAAAAGAGGGAATATAGCTGAACTTTGCATCTGATATTTTATGTTTGCATTCTCAATTCGCCAAATTAATGATAAAAAAAAGCTTTTCTTATATAGGAATATTTTTTTTGAACTTTTTATCCCTTCTGCCCCTTTCGCTGCTATATCCACTTGCAACTTTAGGGTATTATATCATCTATTATATATATCCTTACCGTAAACAAGTTGTTCATGAGAACCTTTCCAAGGCTTTTCCGGAGAAATCAGAAGCAGAGATCCTGCACATAGAAAAAAAGTATTTTAGGTACCTGATTAATCTTATTGTCGAGGTCGTTAAAATGGGCTCTATCTCCCGTTCAGAACTAAAAAAACGTGTAAAATTTAATAACCTCGACCAAATTGAGGAATATTTTAATAAAGGTGAAAGTGTGCTAGCTTGTACTGGGCATTATGGTAATTGGGAACTATGTATGCTGGCTTTAGGGATTGAATTATCGAAACCAGAGTATGTGATTTATAAGCCATTAAGCAATAAGGTGTTCGATGCCTGGTTTTACAAAATCCGTACCCAATATGGCAACAAGTTTATTTCTATGCGTCAGACACTAAGATCATTGGCGGCAGTTAGAAATGAGCCTACCATGTTTTGTTTTGCCGGCGATCAAACTCCTGTAGGCAGTGAGGCCCATTACTGGATCAATTTTATGAATCAGCCAACACCTGTATTATTGGGATTGGAAAAAATTGCATTACAAACCAACAGGCCTATATTCTATTTTAAAACTAAAGTAATTAAAAGAGGCTATTACGAAGTAGATTGCATTCCGTTATGTCTTAATCCTAAGGCAACCAGGGAATATGAAATCACAAATCTACAATTTGCCTTATTAGAAGATATTCTTAATGAAGAACCCGCTTATTGGCTTTGGAGCCACAGGCGATGGAAACACAAACCAGTTAACGCAGAATAATGACAATACCAAGTGTAGCAGTAGTAATTTTAAATTGGAATGGTAAGGCGTTGCTAGAGCAGTTTTTACCCAGTATAGTAAAATCGGTTTACCCAAATTTAAAGCTTATAGTGGGCGATAACGCCTCCACTGATGCTTCTATTGCCTTCGTAACGACAAATTACCCTGATGTTAAAGTGATTGTTAACGATCATAATTACGGTTTTGCTGAAGGCTATGGTAAAATATTGGATCAAATTGAAGCCGATTATTACGTGCTATTAAATTCCGATGTCGAAGTACCTGAGAACTGGATTCAGCCGGTTATTGATGCCATGGAAATGGATGATAAAATAGCTGCTGCACAGCCTAAAATTAAATGGCAAAAAGATAAAACTCAGTTTGAATATGCCGGTGCAGCCGGAGGATACCTTGATTTGCATGGCTTCCCTTTTTGCAGAGGGCGTATATTTGACACTATAGAGCGTGATACAAACCAATATGATGACCAAGTAGAGGTTTTTTGGGCCAGCGGAGCAGCCTTGTTTATTAAAAGCAAATACTGGAAAGAAGTTGGCGGATTAGATCATGATTTCTTTGCCCACATGGAGGAGATTGACCTTTGCTGGCGTTTAAAAAACCTTGGCTATAAAGTTATTTATTGTCCTGCAGCCGAAGTTTACCATGTTGGTGGTGGCACCTTAGATGCGGCTAATCCTCATAAAGCCTACCTTAATTTTAGGAACAATCTGGTTCTAATGCAAAAGAACCTACCCATAAGTGATGCATACTTTAGGATCTTTATTAGGATGTGCTTAGATTTTGTGGCCTGGATACATTTTTTATTGCAAGGCAAAACAGAATTTGCATGGGCAATAAATAGAGCGCATTATCATTTCTTATGCGATTTACAACAAAATGGTGCAAAGCGCGGTCATCATCAAATACCTTTTTTAAAGCATACCGGACTCTACCCTTCCAGCATTATATGGGCCTATTTTATTAAAAAGATCAGGTTTTTTAGCCAGTTGTAATTACTGTTTTAGTAAGCTTTCAATAGCTAAACGATAACCATCCATACCAAAACCTGTTAAAACCCCCTTGCAATTTTTGCCCGTAAGCGATACATGACGGTATTCTTCGCGTGCATAAATGTTGGATATATGAACCTCAATCACAGGAGTTTTAATGGCTGCAATCGAATCAGCAATAGCTACAGAGGTATGCGTGTATCCACCTGCATTAATCACAATGCCATCATAAGTAAAACCAACCTCATGCAATTTATTAATCAGCTCACCTTCTACATTACTTTGAAAATAGTCTATTTCAATAATGCTGTACATATCGCGCAGCGTTTTAATATATTCATCAAAACTCTGGTTACCGTAAATACCGGGTTCACGAAGTCCTAAAAGGTTTAAATTTGGGCCATTAATAATTTGTATCTTCATCATTTCAAACTTAGCCTTAAAAACTAAGAGTATAAAATTTTTTTTGTGATTAATAACCCCTACCTGCAATCCTATCGTAACTACCTCAAATTGGAGCGTTCCCTTTCCGGAAATTCAATTGAGGCTTATCTTGGAGATTTAAATAAGCTATTTCAATATTTTGAATCTATAGGTCAAACTCCACAGGTAAAAGACATTAGTGCTGCTGAGTTAAAGCTTTTCATATCCTGGATTAATGATTTAGGTATGCTGGCCAGTACACAGGCGCGGGTAGTATCCGGATTAAAATCTTTTTTTAGTTTTCTGATGCTGGAAGAGGTTATTGCTACCGACCCTTCTTCACAGCTGGAAACGCCAAGACTAACGCGTCATTTACCAGACACCATCGATATTCGCGAAATTAATGCTATGATTGAGGTGATAGATGCGTCAAAACCTGATGGAATGCGAAATAAAGCCATTCTTGAAACCCTATATGGATGTGGATTAAGGGTATCTGAGCTGATTAATCTTAAAATATCTGATGTATTTGAAGAGAATGAGTTTATACGTGTTACAGGAAAAGGAAATAAAGAGCGTTTAGTACCCATAGGGAAGATGGCTCTAAAATACATCAATATTTACCTTCATGAAACGAGAGTACATATTCCAATTAAAAAAGGCTTTGAAGATTATATCTTTTTAAATCGAGGCGGTACACGTCTATCACGTATTTCTGTCTTTAGTATTATTAAATCACTTGCAGAAAAGTCTGGATTAAAAAAAAGCATCAGTCCACACACCTTCCGCCATTCCTTTGCTACGCATCTGATAGAAGGTGGAGCAGATTTAAGAGCTATCCAGGAAATGTTAGGCCATTCCAGCATTACAACTACAGAAATCTACACCCATTTGGATAGAGATTATCTAAGAGGTATAATTACAGAATTTCATCCAAGAACTTAAAGCGCAATCGCTCGCTGACACTTTATCATTCTGTCTTTACCCTGCATATCTTTTTTTAATTCAATGTTAATAAAAGATTTAGACCTAAGCATATCAATCATTTCCTTACCATAATGCTCATTAATCTCAAAGAATAACAAACCCATATCACTCAACGATACCGAGGCAAAATCTGCAATGGCTTCATAAAATAGCAGCGGCTTTTCGTTAGGTACAAATAAAGCCATATGTGGCTCATGATCCAATACATTATGATGCATTTGCTCCTCTTCCTTCTCGGTAATATAAGGAGGATTACTAACGATCACATCGAACTTTTGCCTGGTACTAAATTCACGTATATCGGCTTCAATGAAATTAACATCTACTTGATTTAAAGATGCATTACCCGAAGCTACTTCAATTGCCTCTTTAGATACGTCTAATGCAGAAACTTCACTAAGAGGAAGGTACTTTTTTAAAGAAACAGCAATACAGCCACTCCCAGTTCCAATATCTATTATGCGTAGACTAGAACCTGTAACCTCTGCAAGTGCGCTACTTTCAATTACCCATTCAACCAGTTCCTCTGTTTCAGGCCTTGGTATTAATACTGCCGGAGTCACTTTAAAAGGCAGACCATAAAACACGGTCTCTTCAAGTATGTATTGTATTGGTTTTCCTGTTTTTAATCTAGCTAAAACCTTTAAATAAGCTGACTCTTGCTGTTCAGAAAGCAGTTCAGCTCCCTTAAGTATGGTAACGGCTCTACTAAATCCAGAAATATGATCAGTTGTGATGTAAAAGATGGATGAAACCTCCTCAGCACCATAAATGTCCTGTAGTTCTATTGTAAAATGTTGCAGCAGTTCTTTTAAATTCATACCACACAAAAGTAATTAAATCAAACAATATACCTTACTTTTGCTTCAATGACGGATGAGTTATATATGCAAAGGTGCCTGGAACTAGCTAGCATGGGCATGGGTAGCGTAAGCCCAAACCCGCTTGTTGGTTGTGTGATTGTTAGCGATGGAAAGATCATTGGCGAAGGTTATCACGGAAAATTTGGGGAGGCACATGCTGAAGTCAATGCGATTAAGTCCGTTATTGAAGCGTATGGAGATCAAGCAGCGAGGCTGTTGGCTAATGCTACAGCTTATGTAAGTCTCGAACCTTGTGCCCATTTTGGAAAAACTCCTCCTTGCGCTGATCTGTTGGTCAAGCACCAACTTAAAAAGGTTGTTATAGGTAATAAAGATCCATTTGAAGATGTAGATGGCAAGGGGATCCAAAAACTTAAAAATGCAGGCATTGAAGTGGTGACGGGTATTTTAGAGGCCGAATGTAGCAAGTTAAACCGACGCTTCTTTACACGTATTCGCAAACAGAGACCATATGTCATTTTAAAATGGGCACAAACTGCTGATGGTTACTTTGCACCAAAAAATGGCGCCCAGGAATGGATAAGTGGCCCTATGGCTAAAACACTTGTACACAAGTGGCGTACCGAAGAAGATGCTGTTCTTATTGGAAAACGGACCGCAATTGCCGATAACCCACAGCTAAACGCCAGAGAATGGGAAGGTAAAAACCCTTTACGCATCTTAATAGACCGCAATCTTCAAGTTCCCCAAAGCAATCACATTTATAACAAACTTGCCAAAACGGTTATATTTAATGAACATAAAACCGAAGTGCAGGATAATATTCACTATATACAAATGGAAGATATGCAGTATTATCTGCCTCAAAAAATAGCCTTTCAGCTGTATCTTATGGACATTCAATCAGTTATTATCGAAGGTGGAGCAAATATTCTTCATCAATTTATCGATGCAAACCTATGGGATGAAGCCCGGATTTTGAGTGCAAACAAAATCTGGTCAGCAGGTATTCCAGCTCCACAAATTAATGGCTACATTGCCGATCAGTTCACGCTTAATAATGATAAATTAACGATCTTTCTAAACAACCATTCATGATATTTCTCCTGTTCAGTATTTGCTGTAGTGTTACAGTCGCCGTATTATTAAAGCTCGCAAAACGTTACAAAATCAACATCACCCAAGCCGTAACCTGGAACTATCTATTTGCCATAGTTTTAAGTCTGATCTTCTACAAGCCAAGTTTAACTGATTTGGTATCTGCACCAATAGATTCCATTTATATTGCTCTGGGTGTATTATTACCGGTAGTGTTCTTATTTTTGGCAGGATCAGTAAGAAGTATTGGAATAGTAAAAACTGATATAGCGCAACGCCTATCGCTGTTTATTCCACTTTTAGCGGCATATTTTCTATTTAATGAGCATTTCAGCATTTTAAAAATAGCCGGACTATCAGTTGGTTTTATCGCTATATTTTTCACGTTATATAAAAAGACGGTACAGAAAAATGAAGGGTTAAATTGGTTGTATCCAATTTTTGTCTTCATAGGTTTCGGCGTTATTGATATTCTGTTCAAAAAGGTCGCTCAAATCAAGGCTATCCCTTATACAAGCTCATTAATAGTGATTTTTATACTCGCTTTCATGATTTCACTCCTCTACATTTTTTATTTATCAGTTGTTAAAAAGCAAAAATTAGAGCTGATTAATTTTATTTGCGGCTGTATTTTAGGTTTCTTTAATTTCTTCAATATCCTCTGCTATCTTAAAGCACATCGGGCAATGGCCGATAACCCCTCAGTAGTCTTTGCTGCTATGAATATAGGTGTCATTATTGTGGGTAGTTTTGTAGGTATATTCATTTTTAAAGAGAAATTAAATAAACTGAACTATTGGGGCTTATTTCTGGCACTCGTTGCCATAGTACTCATTACCAATCCTTTTGCCTAATGCTGTTCGACGACACCTATAAAACTATTGCCGAACCTTCAGAAGGAGTATTTAGAGACCGTGGCAGCAAATTTATAGGCTATGCCTACCCCATTCTCTCTGATGATGAGGTGAAAACTATATTATTAAAATTAAGATCAGAACATACTAAAGCCAGGCATTTTTGCTGGGCCTTACGTTTAAGTCCCGATAGAGGTGTATTTCGTATTCAGGATGATGGTGAACCATCTGGAACTGCCGGCAGGCCAATCTTAAATACAATGCTATCGGCTGATATAACCAATTTGTTAATTGTCGTTGTACGTTACTTTGGTGGTACCTTACTTGGCGTTCCGGGACTTATTAACGCTTATAAAACAGCTGCAGTAGAGGCATTGCAAGCTGCTACGATTATAGAAAAAACTGTAAACGACATCTATGAGATTCAGTTCGATTATCTGGTGATGAACGATGTAATGAAGCTGATCAAGGAAGAAAAACTAAACGTATTATCCCAGGATTTTGATAACTCCTGTAGCATAAAAATAGAGATCAGAAAAGCTAATCTCAATTCTATTCTAGGCAAAATAGAAAAAATTGAAGGCCTTAAAGCCAAATACCTTTTTACCGCCTAATCATTCATCAATTTATTATAACCTTAGTTTTTATTAACTTTAATTATGGGACAAGAATTATCAGCCGCAGACTTAATTATTAATCCAGATGGCAGTATTTACCACTTAAATCTATTGCCAGAGGATATTGCCGACACTGTGATCACCGTTGGTGACCCTGATCGTGTGGCTGAAATATCAAAACACTTTGATGAAATTGAACTTCGTAAAGGAAAACGTGAGTTCATTACCCATACCGGTTACCTTGGCAAAAGACGTATCACCATCCTTTCAACAGGGATTGGTACAGACAACATTGACATCGTGTTTAATGAGTTGGATGCTTTGGTAAATATTGATTTCCGCACCCGTAAAGTAAAAGAAAACCTGACCTCTTTAAACATCATTCGAATTGGTACTTCAGGTGCTATACAGCCAGATGTGCCAATGGGAACCATATTGGCTTCCACTTTTGGACTTGGTCTGGATGCACTAATGAATTATTATATCCATGAATTGTCTGGAGATGAGCATAGTCTACTAGATGGTATCAAAACACATCTATCCCATTTAAAAGGCATTACTCCTTATGTCACAGCAGCAGATAGTAGTCTGCTAAAATCAATTGCTAGTGATATGGAGCAGGGAATAACAGTTACTGCACCGGGATTTTATGCCCCCCAGGGGAGACAAGTAAGAGCCAAAAATGCCGTGTCTAACCTCATTGGCCTACTCAACTCCTTCAGAAATATGGATCATAGAATTACAAATCTGGAAATGGAAACTGCAGGTATTTACGCATTAGCAAAAGTGCTTGGGCATAAGGCCTTGTCAGTAAATGCAATATTAGCTAGCAGAGTAAATTTCGAGTTCAGCAAAGAGCCAAATAAAGTAGTTAATAAAGCTATTAAAATGGTGTTGGATAGACTCTAGGGTACTTTTAAAGGATATCATTTGTAACGCATTTAAAACAAAATCACTTTAAAAGCGTTACTTATGTATCTATTTTAATTGATATTTTTATGTTACAGCAAGCAAAAGAGAAATTAACCTTATCCATCATAGAGTCATTAGCAAAGTACGAAACAAAAGAATTAAACACCGGAAAAAGATTAATATCTGTTATTGCGGGCGTATATATGGTACAAAAAGGCATTCGCAGCTTAGGTAGACATACTTTTCTTCGTGGCATTGAAGAAATAACTTTGGGAGGTATCTTGTTGTATGGTGCAGCTAGCGGGCTTAATAAAAAGATCATCAAAAAACCGTTAAAACCATCTGATGTCAGAAGAAACCAAATTCAGGGTAACGACCCCAGATCTGGTGTGCCGGCCTTTGTGTAAAGCAACAAGTCCCTTTGTTTTAATTTCTTTCAGTAATTCTTTACCTCCTTCAATTGTCCACGGTTTAGCTATTGGTACTCCTCCCATATATCTAATAGATAGACAACAGATAATCCCTTCCTGATCATTTCTATATTTCCCGACAATGGGTTGCTTTGCTTTTTATACTCATCACAAGGAACATAGTCTGTAAACCACAAATCAATAAACGCAGCTTTATCCGGTTTCTTTTACATCCAATTGAGTAGTCCTGCTCAAAATTATGCTCAAAAAAATCAGCATTAACCAATATCTAAATGATATTAATCAAAATTGAACTCCAAAAAACTATATATCATCAATCTTTGATAATATAAAGTTAAGCCAAAACCAAACTAACCAAATTATAACCGATGAAGTATTTCAATTTAATTTTTATCGCTATTGTACTCTTTTCTTGTAGTAAAGAGTCCCTTAGAAAACCACCTGGTAATTCGGGGAATACTGAAACCACGAAGCCCAACAGTGTTATAAACCCCAGAATTTTTGAACTAATCAATCTAAATTATCCTGGTCTGGAAAAGGCTAAAGCGCTATATGAAGCTGACAAACAATATGAGGCAACAAAGGCTATTCTTGAATATTACAGGCAACGTACAAATGTTGTTAATCCCAGTCTTTCGTTAATTAATGTAACAGCTACAGATGACGATAAACTTAAGGCAGATTTTGCGTTAGATAATTACCGCTTTTTCGTGAACAACTATTACGAAGATGCTGTTAAAAAGATGCCATACTCACTAAATAATGGTGGTACTATAAATTGGTTATTTCAGCCTGCTGGAGCTGATAATGAATACCAAAAGCAATTACACAGACATCAATGGTTTATTCCTCAGGCAAAAGTTTACAGGACAACTCAAAACGAAAAATATATTCAATCATGGATTAGTGTGTATAAGGATTGGCTGGCGAAAAATCCTATGCCCGAAACAGGTACCAATACAACCACCTGGTGGCAGCTTCAAGTTGCAGAACGTGTTATAGGACAAACCCAACTATTTGAATACTACAAAAACTCTATAAATTTTACACCAGAATGGTTTTCTGAATTTATGGTTCATTTTGCCGAACATTCTGATTTCCTGGTTAAATATCCTTACCCCGACGGTAATATTCTAATATCTCAGGGTAGCGCCCTGGCTTTTGCAGGCGTATTATTTCCAGAGTTCAAAAAAGCTCCGGAATGGATGAATACAGGCTTTAAGATATTAAGTACAGAAGTTAAAACACAGTTTTTGGAAGATGGTATGCACTTTGAACTGGATTTTAGTTACCATATCAGCGCCATAGCTGATTTCTATGATGTAATGAAACTGGCAGATGCCAATAAGTCTATTGTAGGAAATGTTGCAGCAAATTTTAATGACTATTTGCACAAAGCAGCACAAATAGTGATGCATTTTACCTATCCCAATTACTTCACCACTACGGCCTCAAATAGTCAGTTCGTACCAGGTTTTAATGATACCAGACAAAGCTCATGGACAAGATCGGTACTCAATCGTAATTTCATAAAGTATAATGAAATGTTTCCTGATGATAATGAGCTGCTTTATATGGCTTCTTATGGAAAAAAAGGAACAGTACCTGCCACTACACCCAAAGCATTTACTACATCCGGGACTTATATGTTACGCAATGGTTGGGACAGGCTATCCACGATGTTTATTCTTAGCAACAATTATTCAAATAATCCTATGCAAATATGGAGTCATAAACAACCTGATAATTGTACCTTTGAACTTTATTGTAAAGGACGCAATTTCTTCCCGGATGCAGGGGTATATGCGTATACTAGTGATGGGGATAACAGTGCAAGGGAGTGGTACCGCCAAACGAGGGTACACAATACAATGACATTAGACAATAAAAACATCACAAATGCCAAAGGGAAATCTCTCGCAATAGTATCGAACGGCCAATCTGAAATAGTAGCGACAGAAAACCAGGGTTATACCAATCTCAAACTTCGCCGCTATGTATTTTTTGTCAACAAAACATTTTTTGTATTGGTAGATGAAGGTATAGGTTCTGCGAGTGGAACGGTAAATCTTAATTTCAATTTATGTGAAGGAGAGAATGAAGTTGTCGTAAGCGCTGATAAAAACGGTGCCCATACCAATTTCGCAGATGGCAATAATATGATCATAAGGACATTTGGAAGTGATAACCTAACGACCCTCCCATTTAGCGGAAAGGTTTCATACGCTCCGGGTATTGAATTTACCCGTAAGGCATATACGGTTAATATGACAAAAAGTACCGGGCAAACAGCTCGTTATATTACGGTACTGTATCCAACCAATCAGGCTGGCACAGTCCAAATCAATGCTGCTTTTACACAGCCCTTTCAAGAAACTGGTGTTGCTTTAGAAGTTAACATCGACGGCAAAACATATAATCTTAATTGTAATCTTTAAAATCATATATTATGAAGCAAATAAATACTAACCTAATATTAAAACGATACCTATCCTGGGTATTTGCATTGCTGCTCATTGTTGCAGGATGTAAAAAGCAAGAAGTTGTCGATAGTACATCTTTCGCAATTTACTATACTGGTATGACCGATATAGGGCCATCAATGACAGGAGTCATTGCATCTCCATCTTACATCGGGAGCCAACCAAATTCTTTTGAAATTGTGAGTATCACATTAGATGGTGCAACCTATTCAGGCAGTAGTTTTGAAATCAATAAGGATGATGGAACTATCAGTATAAAGGAAACAACAGGTATACCGATTGGACTGTACAAACTTACGGTTAGCTGTAATTCAAATGGTAAAAGATATGAGTTTAAAGATGCCATTGCAATCAATATGATGAAGCCTGTCCCAGATGGTATTACTGTAGTTCCAAACAAACTGACAGTTAATTATGCAGACATTATCGATCCACAGAGCACTGTTGAATTGCCTACTGCCCAGGTAACAACAGACAAAAATCATATTTCTATCAAAAAATATGAAATCGCAAAAAGTGATTTTTCTAAATACTTTGCAATATCGGCTACCGGACTTATATCTATTGTAAGAGGAGATGCTACTTTATTGCCAGGAAAATACGTGCTTTCGCTTAAGCTGACAACAGGCGCATCGGGAGCAGATGAAGGGATATTTCAGAATGCGGTAGAAGTAGATATTATTTCTAAGCCCTTGGCACTAACCTACACCCCATCATCAGGCAAGATAGAGGAAGAATCCGCACAAAGTGGAAAAACCTCATTTAACAGTAAAGCGCCAGTAGTTAAGGGGTCTTTAAACAACTTAAGTTATTCCATCAAAAGTATTAACCCGGCTACAAATAAAATAACGATTAATCCACAAACCGGAGTTATTTCTGTTGCAGAAAATCACGGATTTACGGCAGGACAACAATATAAAGTTACGGTAAATGTAAAAAATGCTTATGCCCCGGACGGTGTAGATTTTAGCGACGTCTTTGTACTGGATGTGGTTAAATTCATAGAACCTATACAATTATTTAGTTATCAAAATAAAAATGCAACACAAGCGGTTGCCTTTGATATAAGTCCCGATGCCGGTTTAAAAGGCGATGAAGTTAGATTTGAATTTGTAGAATTACCCGCTGCATTACAAGGTAAAGTTACTTTAAATGCACAAGGTGGTATCAGCGCTCTTAAAGGTAATACGATTGCTTTAGGAACCTATACCATAAAAGTAAAAGCTACAAATCCTAAAAATGAGTCAATTGCCGCCTTTACCCTTACAGTGGGTGCAAATCCTAATTATTTCACTTATGTAAGGTATGGCAATAACCTGGGTTTAAGTCCTGCAGAAAACTATGCAAACCAATTCCGTATAGCTAATGGTGCGGCCCTTACTAGTGTAAAGCCTACTCCAACAACAGATGCAAAGGTTGGCTTGACCTATGATATTAAAAATATTCAGGGAACTGCAACAATAAATGCTAGTACAGGACAGATCACATTAACCACTGTTAATGCAGCATCATGTGGTATTTTTATGGTTACGGCCACAGCTGGTAAAGGAACACCTGAAGAGTATGCTGTCCAAACTCCGGTTTTTATACATAATTCACAATCAGTAAAAGCATCTAACAATGAAATGGCATTAATTGAATACACGCCTTTCGTTTTCCAGGTAAATCCAAATACTGGTGGTCGTTCAGTAAAACCTGTAATTTCCGGAATCGCTGATAAGAGTCAACTTACAATAGATTATAGGAGGACTTTCAATTACTACAATTTCTTTGGGACTCAATTAAGTGGTCAACCCACCGTAGCAAACTCATTCTTGCAAGGGCTTTTTGATAAATATGCTGAGAGCAAGGCAACGAGTCCAAATTATAGTGCAAGAGCGCCGTTCTCCTATTATGACAATAAGGCTAGTCTTACACAAGCCTTGACTTATGTAGATGCAACAACCCTGGAATTAGTAGTTAATCCCAATAAATGGACTTACAATGGTGAAGCCGCTAATGGTGCCATGACCGGGCAGATGACCCTTGGAATTGATGGAAAAGATCCTCAAGCTAGTACAACGCAGCTATTCCCTATTATTTTATGGTTTGATACGAAATTTTAAAAAGAACAGCAATATAACATATGATAAAGCAGATAAGTGTAAATAAGGGGATCATCATGGCCATCGTGGCATTATTGTGGTCTGTAAGTCTGTACGCACAGCAACGTACCTTAAAAGGGAAAGTTTTAGACGAAACAAATGCTCCCCTATTGGGAGCAACAGTATCCATAGCAGGAAAAGTTAATAAGACAATGACCAATGAAAAAGGTGCCTTTTCATTGCGCGTACAAAAAGGTGAGACCTTAACGATTTCCTATATAGGTTACATACAACAAGCCATTCGGATTGGTGATCAGGAAGATGTAACTATCAGATTAAAACCAGATGCCGCGTTGTTGGACGAGTTTGTTGTAGTAGGTTATAATACGGTAAAACGTGGCGACCTTACCGGATCCGTTTCTACTGTTAAAGGAAAAGACGTAGAAGGCTTTAAATCAGCTTCCGTTTTAGGGGCTTTAGGTGGCCAGGTTGCGGGTGTACAAATCACCTCTCTTGATGGTGAGCCAGGTGCTGGATTTAATGTCAACATTCGTGGGATCGGAACTTTAACAGGCAACTCCTCTCCTCTTTATATTGTAGATGGATTTGAAGTGAGTAATCTTAATTTTCTCCCAAATACAGATATAGAATCAGTAGAAGTACTGAAGGATGCATCTGCTTCCGCTATATATGGAGCAAGAGCAGCAAACGGAGTAGTTTTAATTACTACCAAATCTGGAAAAGTAGGAAAACCAGTGTTAAATTACAGTAATTCGAGTACTTACCGTACCATCAATAAGACATTGGATTTATTGAGCCCGTATGAATTTGTAAAATTACAAGGAGATGTAAATAGTGCCTATGCAGGAGCTTATTATAAACCAGGTGCAGATGCGAATGGAATACCTTACAAGTACCAGTCGGCCGAGGATTATATTGGTGTACAAGGCGTAAATTGGCAAGATGAAACATTTAAACCTACCTGGTCCAATGATCAAAATATTTCAGTAAGTGGAGGTGTAGAAACAACCAAGTACAATTTCTCACTAAACAGATACAATGAAAACGGTATATTCAACAATAGCGATTTTGGCAGAACAGCAGCCAAGATGAGAATCAACCAAAAATTGACCAACAACATTACTGTAGATGCGACGATAAACTACGGTAAGACCAATAAATCAGGACTTGGAACTACTGCAGACAACGGAAGATTTAATATGTTGGCACAGATTTTTAGCGCCAGGCCTACCGGAGGATTAGCGCTAGATAATGAAGCACTTTTGACATCGGCTATCGATCCTGTAATGCTGGAAGACGGGACAAGTTTAGCCCAGGTAAATCCTATCGTACAAACACAGTCTACCATCAACGACAGATCAGAAGAGTTATGGGGTTCCAATTTATCAGTGAATTGGGAAATATTGAAAGGATTAACTTTCCGCTCCGCAGGAACCTTTAACACTACCAACACACGTATCGACCAGTTTTATAAAAATGGTTCAAAAGAGGCTTTCCGTAATGGACAAAGGCCTTATGGACAAACACAAATGGGTAAAAACGTGCGTTGGACTAATTACAACAATTTAACCTGGAAAAAGAAAATTGATAACAAAAACTCTTACGATGTAATGCTAGGTCAGGAGTTGTCTTTCAACAGCTCTGAATTTTTGTTAGGTCAGGCGATGGATTTCCCTTTCGATAATCTGGGTAATGACAATTTAGGCGTTGGTGCTACACCAAGCATTGTAAACACAGGCTATTCAGATAAAAAGCTTTTATCTTTCTTCGCCAGAGCAAATTATAATTACGACAATAAGTATTTGTTAACTGCAACAATAAGAGCAGATGGGTCAACTGTTTTCTCTGAGAAAAACAAATGGGGATACTTCCCTTCTTTCTCCGGGGCATGGCGCATTTCACAAGAAGATTTCATGAAAAATGTACCTCTTATATCTGACCTTAAACTTCGCTTAGGATGGGGAATAGTTGGTAATGATAGAATATCCAATTTCCTTTCATTAGATCTTTATAATACGTCAAAATATGGTATTGGTAGCACTACATACACCGTTTTGACTCCAAAACAACTCAAAAACGAAAATCTGAAATGGGAAGGATCATCTACCATTAATATGGGGATTGATTGGGGATTCTTAAAAAATCGTGTGACTATGGTTACAGATTTCTTTATTAAAGATACCAAAGATCTTTTACTAGCTCAGTCGCTTGCACAGCTAACAGGATTCTCGTCTCAATATCAGAATATCGGAAAAATCAGAAACAAAGGTTTTGAATTAGCGATAACAGGTAAGCCTATTTTAAACAAAGATTTTTCATGGGAAACTAATTTTAACATTTCTTTCATCAAGAATAAGTTAATCGCACTCCAATCTGGTGCATCAACCATGTACACACGTTCTGGTTTTGATAGTAATTTTACCGAAAATGATTACGCTGCAATTGTTGGCCAATCTTTAGGTTTGATATATGGTTATGAATTTGATGGCATCTATCAGTATAGCGATTTCAATACCACGCCTGATGGAAAATTGATTTTAAAAGATGGTGTTACCAATAACAAACGTCTTACAAACCCAGCTCCGGGAATGGTGAAATATAAAGATCAGGATGGTGATGGAATAATCACTACTAAAGACCGTACTGTTATTGGACATGCTATACCAAAATTTTATGGCGGGTTTAACAATACATTCAACTATAAAAAGTTTGATCTGGGTGTTCAGGTACAATTCAACTATGGCAATGACATCTACAATGCAACTCGTTTATATGCTACACAATCCCGTTCAGGACGTAGAAATATGCTGGCAGAGGTTGCAGATAGATGGACACCTACACATGCTTCTAACTTAGTGCCTTCTACTAATGGATATGTGACTAATGATGTTTATTCGCGCTTTATTGAGGATGGTTCTTTTATAAGATTGAAAAGTGTTTCATTAGGTTATACCTTACCTGCCGAATGGTCTAGAAAAGCTTATATGTCACGTGCCAGAATATTTACCTCAGCACAAAATTTACTTACTTTTTCGGGATACAGCGGTTACGATCCGGAAGTGAGCACATCAGGTAACAATCCAATGACTCCAGGATTGGATTGGGGAGCATACCCTAAAAGTAAGGTATTTACATTTGGAGTGGAAGTTCAGTTTTAATCAAAAACAAAGAAGAAATGAAAACAAAAATTTATTATATACTAGCTGTACTTGCGTTAATGATGAACACATCGTGTAAGGATTACTTGATGGAAGAGTCAAAAACGGATATCGATAAAAACAAGTATATGAACAATGCGGCGGAAGCCGAAAATGTATTATTGGGTGTTTATCGTAACATGACAACAGATGAATTGTATGGTTTCAATCTATCTATCCTGTTTACAATGGGGACTGATATTTCTCAGGTAGAAGGTAGCACCAATGAAAACTTCCGTATTATTCCTACCAATTCGTTTACAGCCAATCAGGCAGAAGTACAAGGCACCTATGCTAAATTATACAATTCTGTATACAATGCCAATGATTTCATCGAAAGCCTGGAACAGAAAATGGTTAATTATTCGGATGCTGATAAACGATTGGCGACAATTTATCTGGCCGAAGCCAAAGGTTTGCGTGGACTATATTATTTTGAATTATTGCGTCTGTATGGCCATATCGCTTTAATCACCAATACAGCAATGTCTAATCAGGCCCCTGATACATTTGTACAGGAAGATCCGGCAAAAGTTTATGAATTTATTGAACAGGATTTGAAATATGCTATAGACAATCTTCCTTACGCTGTAGATGATACATACAGAAGTAATAAAAGCTTCCGTCTTTCCAAAGGTTCGGCTTTAGGTTTATTGAGTAAAGTATACGCAACATGGGCCGGATATCCTGTAAGAGATGTATCTAAATGGGAAATGGCGGCTAAAACTGCACAAATATTAATTCAGTCAAACAAACACGGTTTGTTAGATAATTATGAGCAGCTATGGAAAAACTCTGGTGCTGGTCTTTGGAATCCAACAGAAAGTTTAATTGAAGTTACTTTCTATTCTCCAACAGCAACTAATGGATCTAATGATCCGATAGGTCGTATTGGTAAATGGAACGGTGTTAAAACTACTACCAGTACAGACCGTGGAAGTAATGCAGGCAACATGAAGGTTGTACATACTTTTGTATTGGATTGGCGTAACTATCCCGAGGATTTAAGAAGAGATATTTCTGTAGCTAACTATCTATACAGTCCGACAAAAACACTATGCGCAAAGGGCGCCAGTGATACCGAACAGCTTGCAATAGCTAATGATGCGGACCCGACAAAGAAACAGAAAGAAAAACAAAACTATACACCAGGCAAATGGGATACCGAAAAATATGTTCCTCAAAGCAATAAGCTGATCAATAACGATTATTCCAACGTTAACTGGTATATTTTGCGTTATGCAGATGTACTGTTGATATATGCAGAAGCATTGAACGAATGGAAACAAGGACCAACTCCTGACGCTTACACAGCCGTAAATATGGTAAGGAGACGTGGTTATGGCTTGCCTATAGGTACAGCCAGCGCTTTAGCTGATTTACCAGCAGGTTTGGATGTGAATGGTTTCCGTGACGCTGTTCACAAAGAACGTGCTTTCGAATTGGCTTTTGAAGGCGACAGAAAGTTAGATTTAATCCGTTGGGGCATATACTACGAAACAGTTAAGGATACAGCTAAAAAACTAGGAACATGGTGGATTACTGCCGGCGCTCCTAATTATGCAGTTGCAACACCTGGTTATACCACCAAAGGCAAACACGATCTATTCCCAATTCCACAACGTGAAATGGATTTAACCAAATTTCAACAAAATTTTGGTTGGTAGTCTATAAATGATTGAATGATAAAAATGCGGTTAGGAAGAATTTTCTAACCGCATTTTTATTTACACCTAATTGACTACCCCTACTCATAATTTTACTTAAAAAGCCTTACTTTTGCGGCTTGTATTTATATGCCGGGCCTTGAACCCGAGTCAGTATTAAAAAATTATGAGTAAACGCGGTAGAATATTAGTCGCCATGAGTGGCGGTGTTGATAGTTCAGTAGCAGCTGTAATGTTGCACGAACAAGGGTATGAAGTGATTGGCTTAACCATGAAAACATGGGATTACGCGACTTCAGGAAGTAACAGTAAGGAAACAGGCTGTTGCAGTCTGGATAGCATTAATGATGCCCGTACCCTTGCCGTTAACTACGGTTTTCCGCATTATATCCTCGACATCAGGGACGAGTTTGGTGATTTTGTAATCGATAACTTCGTGGACGAGTACCTTGCAGGCCGCACCCCTAACCCTTGTGTTTTGTGTAACACCCATATCAAATGGGAAGCCTTGTTAAAACGGGCCAATAAATTGGATTGCGAGTTTATCGCAACCGGACATTATGCTAATATCCGCCAGTTGGATTCAGGACGTCATGTCATTTCAAAAGGTAAAGACGAAAACAAAGATCAATCATATGTATTGTGGGGTGTTTCACAAGAAAACCTTGCGCGTACACAATTTCCATTAGGTTCTTTTGCTAAATCTGAAATCAGACAAATGGCTTTAGATATGGGACAAGAAGAGCTGGCTAAGAAAAGCGAAAGCTATGAGATCTGTTTTGTACCTGACAACGATTACCGAGCTTTCTTAAAACATAAAGTAGAGGATTTAGAGCAACGTGTTGCCGGTGGCAATTTCATTACCAGCAATGGCATGGTTGTAGGACAACATAAAGGTTATCCATTCTATACCATCGGACAAAGAAAAGGTCTGGGGATTGCTTTTGGTGAACCCATGTTTGTTACCCAAATCCTTCCAGAGAGTAATACCGTAGTATTGGGTAGAGCTGATGAACTGGAACGCAGAGAAGCACTGGTAAGAAATGTAAACCTGGTTAAATACGAGAGTATTTTAGAACCTATGGATAATGTGGTAACTAAAATACGTTATAAAGACGCTGGAATGCTAAGTACAATTGTCCAGGAAAACGACAAAATGCGTGTAGTATTCGACCACAATGTATCGGCAATAGCACCCGGACAATCTGCAGTATTTTATGAAGGAAACGACCTTTTAGGTGGCGGTTTCCTTTGCTAAATATATTTAACTATCTAATTCGTTTGAGATAATATAAGGTGAAGCGGTTTTAATCCGCTTGCCTTTATACCGTTCAAAGTAATAATCTATTCTACCCAAATTGATCCCTGCAAAGCCAACCTGGTTAATGGTTGTAATGCGCCCACTCAGATTCTG
Organism: Candidatus Pedobacter colombiensis; assembly: GCA_029202485.1. Taxonomy (NCBI): domain Bacteria; kingdom Pseudomonadati; phylum Bacteroidota; class Sphingobacteriia; order Sphingobacteriales; family Sphingobacteriaceae; genus Pedobacter; species Candidatus Pedobacter colombiensis. The sequence continues at coordinate 2,377,667 of CP119313.1, forward strand.
TACATCTTCAGGCTGATCCATAAAGGTATGTGTGTGGCCACCAATAATCAGGTCAATATTTCTGTTGTTTTTGGCCAATACCTGATCAGATACTTTATTGGAAGCATATTTATAACCCAAATGAGATAAGCAGATTACCAGATCACACTTCAGATCTTGCTTTAGCAAATCAGCCATTTCATTTGCCTTTGTAACAGGATCAATAAAAATGGTGTCCCCGTAATTCTTATCTTCAACCAAACCTTTCAGTTCAAGGCCAATTCCAAATACACCAATCTTTAATCCACCCTTTTTAAATACCTTGTAAGGCTGTGTAGCACCCTTAAGTAAGGTGTTCGAGAAATCGTAATTGCTACACAATATTGGGAAATTTGCGTGTGGCAATTGCTTATTAAAGCCTGCTAAACCGTTATCGAAATCATGATTACCCATTGTTGCAGCATCATACCCCATTGCGCTCATTAATTTAATTTCCAGCTCACCACCAAACTTATTAAAGTAAGGTGTACCTTGAAAAATATCACCGGCATCAAGTAGCAGCACATTTTCTTCTTTAGCTCTAATCTGTTTGATCAGTGCCGAACGTCTTGCCGTACCACCTAAACCTTGATTTTTTGAGCCATCCATAGGAAAGGGTTCTATCCTACTGTGTACATCATTGGTATGTAATATGGTTAATTTCAGTACATCGCCAGCGGCAAAGCCATTTAGGGAACTTAAACTCAATGCAGTAGCAGCAGCGGCTATTCCTCCCGTTTTGATAAAATCTCTACGGTTAATCTTTTGTAATTCTTCCATCTAGTTTAGGGCTAATAGTCTGGCCTGCAGCTTGTTTTTCTTTTACATAATTAATAAGTGCTTCTCTAACTTTTAAGCCGAGCACCTTTTTTTCAATAGGGTCTTTAAAACCCAGGGCATTGTCGCCACCGCCTGCTATATAATCAGAGGTCAACACACGATAAGTTTTATTTGGATCAAATGCTTTACCATTGATAAAAACATCAACAGGCTTCTTATGTACTATTTTCATGCGTAAACCAGCAACTGGCTGTCCATTCGTGGCCGCAATAAAATTTAGCAGTTCCTGTACATCCGAACCTTTTAAAGTAAAAGCAACCAGCTCATTTTCAAAAGGCATCAATTCAAATATATTCGTTAATTTAATCTCTCCCTTTGGAACATCTACCCGTATCCCTCCTTTTGTTGAAGGCATTGCAAAATCAATTGTCGGGTCATACTTTAAGGACTGTTGAAGGGCAGCGTCAGAGAAAAAATCTCCTAATACGGTTTCCGGAAGATCATTGCTTTTTACCATCAGCACATCAGAATAACCTAAGACCTGGTTCATTTCAGCATCAAGCTGCTTTTTATAAGGTAAGTAAGTTTTTATCACGGTACTATCTACCGCCACATTCTTATTGATGGCATATTCTGCTCTATTTGCTTTCACCAGCTTATAGCCGGATGAGCAGGAGGCAACTAAAAGTACAACTGGTAGCGCTAAATAATTCCGGAACGACTTGATATAATCCATATTTATTATTGACCACAAAAATACATCAAACATTAGAATTTGAGGTTAAAAAAAAGAGAAATCCAGGTTATGAATTTCTCTTTTTTACAGCAAAACGACCTTTTGCTTACAAATTCTTTGTAATCTCTTCATCTAAAGGTTTTACTTTAGAACGAAAACGATGTACCAATTGTCCTTTTTCATTGATCAGGAATTTTTCGAAGTTCCAGTTGATATCTCCTGTAAAATCAGGGTTCTCAGCCGTAGTCAGGTATTTAAATAAGGGCGTAATATCATTTCCTTTCACACTGCTTTTTTCTGCCAATAAGAAAGTAACATTATATTTCCCTGTACAAAACTCTTTGATTTCGCTGTTGGTAGCCAATTCTTGTCCGCCAAAATTGCCAGCCGGAAAACCTATCAATACCACATCTTTGCCATACTGTTTATGCAATTTCTCCAAATCTTCATATTGTGGCGTATACCCACATTTGGAGGCTGTATTTACAATAAGGATCTTCTTGCCCTTAAATTTAGACAGCTTTATTTCCTTGCCGTCAATGGTTTTAAAAGAGAAATCATAAACGCTTTTTGCCGGCTGTGTAAAAAGCATAGTTAGTAATATTAATAATGTATTCATGTCTTTTTGTTTTGTGGATAGATACGAAGTTAAGCAGAAATAGCTTAGTAATTTATAATGATAACATTTCTTTTTGATTTTAACCAACTTATATGAAGTTCCACTTAGACTTACATAAATTTCTAATCTATTTTTTTAATTGACCAAGTATGACCGAGAACAAAGATAACATAATGATCCCCGACGAAATTATAATTAACCAGATCTATCATATACGTGGATTTAAGGTGATGTTGGATACCGATTTAGCTGTACTTTATGAAGTAGAAACCAAGCAGCTTAAAAGACAGGTTAAACGAAATATAGATCGTTTCCCCGAAGATTTTATGTTTGAGCTTGGGAACGAAGAGCAAAAAATCTTAAGGAGCCAATTTGGCACCTTAAGACATGGCCAACATTCAAAATAGAATATGATGGTTTTCACCGAGCAGGAAGTTTCCGATACAAACATTGCACATCGCTAAAAATCAGTTAATTAAAAAATAACAGCAACAAAAAAGCAACGGCCTTTAAGCACTAGAAATGACCATATTTAGTTTGTAATCTCCTTTACAGAAAAAGTTTCATTAATTAAGTGCGATTTTCACTCTCTTTATTTTTAAAACGAAGATCCATTGCAATTTGAAGTGATGGGACATCTAATACTAATGAGGCGGTAAGGGCTTGCGCCGTCTTTAATGGAAGTGTCCTATGGGCAATCCTTGATATGTCCAAGACGCGCTTGGCTCGCTCATATTGATCCACTCGTGCGTAAGCAGGAATGTCATTTAGGATTTGTGGATCAAACTCTATTGGATCGCCTTTTTTGATTTTTTTTGAGGGTTGAGTCTTACCTAAGTCTTTAAACATTTTGGTAGCAGCTTGAATACATGCTGTAAGTTGCCGTGTATATTCAGGATCAACACTAATTTCTACGCCCACAAAACCAATTTGTACAAAGGGCTTGGCAATAACATTAGTTCTTACTTTCCCTCTTATCGAGGCATCGGTAACCCTACAACTCACCATTATATCAAAGTTAGATTCAGTTCCGATTGTTCTCAAAGTGAGCTCATTATTGGCTAATGTGCAATGCACCAATACTGTCGCAGAAACAGACTTGGCAACTCGTCCAACGAAAACCCCTGCTAAAACATTTAATGATAATGTTACATCTGCTGTTATATCATTTCCTTCAACTATCCAAGCGACTTTCGGTTCGCGGTAACGTTGAGTCTCTACGCTAAGATGAACCATTTCATTACGTTTTGTAATGGTAAATTTGTATTCTCGGTTATCAAAGCAACACTGAGGTAGCAGATCGCAGAGCCGGCTTTCTGCTGGATCGGGTCGAAACATTCCGCTTACCTCCTCTTTATGTTCCGTGCCGATAGTACCGAGAATTCTCGCTTTATAATCTCTATCAATTGGAATCACATTCGCACCATATTGATTGGAAAAGTAAGCTGTAACATGAGCGCCATTTACCCAAGCAGTCTGTCCAGGTAATTTTGGTAGTTTATCTCCGCCAATAACGGCAGCATCACCAATTTCACCTTTTTCCGGATTGTTGGCATACCAACCATCAGACTCCGGATCAGTTAGCATTTCTACTAGCTCATGAGTAAATACTCCAATTACATCCTCAGGATCGCTGGCAGGCACATCACCAAATGACATTACCCAAGCAACCCAATACCAATCTACATCCCATGGAAATGTATAGTTATAATCCTTTGTATGTGATCCAAGCTCGCCAATTGATTGAGTGAATCCTTTTGGCATAAATACGACAAATGCTATTTTTTCATCATCCGGATCCGGAAAAACATTATCGTCAATAAGATCATCAATTAAGTCAGGAACTGCTTGTATGTCATCACTAGCACTAAATGAAGAGGGAGCACTCGGATTAGTAACTATCCTTGCTCCACGCCAGTACGGCTTATCTACACCATATTGCTTTAGTTCTGAAAAGTAATCACTAGCTAGTACTGCTTGAACACGTGTTTCAATTAGAATCCTCCGGCCAGAACCTTCTGCTGTGTTCCACCAATCTCCCCAAAACAGGAGCTCCACTGGCATGCCACTTCCAACGGAACCACCATGATAATCAACCGAAAAACCTGGTAGTGCTGAATCGGCAAAAACTAATACTGGAACATTAGGATGATTCCAGGAACTTTGAAAGGTTCGTTCAGTTAACATATAAGTAAAGACTGAAATTTCTTTTTTCAGGTCTACAATTGTACGTGTAATAGGCATAAGATAGAATTTAAATGATTAGTCGCTTTTTATTTGTAAAAAATCGATTTAAAAAAAGAGAATATTTTAAAATCAGATGCAAGGAGAAAGATTGTCCCCCACGGTAAATGGTATACAAACAAATAATAAGAATTTTTGTTTTTAAAAAGTCTCTTCCTCTGCCGAGGAAAAAACTCAAAAACTTCAAAAAGACCTTTCTAGCGAACGGCCTTACTTATATTTATTTGTAATGTCTTCGCCAGTATTTATATCCAGATAGATTTGATTTAAATTTTTACAGACTCAATTCTTGCTGTTGTAACTTTCCCTTCTTGCGCCTTTTTTTGTTTCTCATGATAGGAGCCTGATATTAACAGATATACAAGAATTTTTAACTTTAAAAGGTAATATGAAAAAGTCAAGATTTACGGAGACTCGGATTGTGAAAGCAATCAAAGAACTTGAAAATGGTAGAAATGTAAATTGATCACCCATTTCGAAACCTTCAGCGTATAAGAGATCCTGAGCAATTATGGGTTAGAACTCTTCGGGGATTTAGTTATTTGAGTTTAATTACAGATGCTTATTCAAGAAAAATAGTCGGTTATTCGCTTCATCCAACATTAAAGACGATTGGTTGTATAAAGTCGTTAATTTAGATGAAGCGGGAGTGGTCGGAGATCATTCCCGCTTTCTTATATAGTAGTTTGCTTTAATCTTCATTGAAACTACGCACAAACATAGTTATAGAGGTTTTTATTGCCAGTTTAAAATGATCTAAAATTTCAATGCTATGCCCATTTCTAAATTAAATAGTTTGGATTTATTAGATAACTCAGTGCTTATATCTTCAGGTAATTTATTTTGAGCAATGGAGTAAGTTGGGGTAAGTGTAAAGATAAAGTGCTTGATTTTGTATTCTACCGGAACAGAGAATTCATAATCAAGCACTTTAAATTTCGCAAGATCATCCCGCTTTGCAGCCATCAATTTATTTAGTGAGGCTGTCTTAGCTTCATTTTTACCTTTTTTATTCACGAGAAATGAATCATAAAAATTTTGCGTACCTGTGTTTAAAGTAGCAGCAGGTGAAATGATCAAAATATCTTTAGCATTAAAAAGACTGGTTGCAATAAAAGCATGGCTTAGGCTAGCACTTAAAAAAATATCATTTTTATCCCCCTGCTTATTAAAGACATAATCCGCACTTAATGATGGGGTGATAATCTTGCCAAAATCATAATTTAAACTAACGTTAACTAATGCGCTTTGGGAAGAAGCAATAAGGGGACTTTTAGTATTATAAAATGATTTCGTAAAAGATACACTACCGTCAAGGTTATCTGTCAGGTCAAAATCGTATCCCGCAGAGAGGTCTCCGCTAGCCAGCTCTTTAGATTTGCTGTTTGGCAGATAATCAAGACTTCCAGCCACAAAAATACCAGACCTGAAAGTGTATTTAATGTTAGGCGTTATAACAGGTATACGTACCGTATCTGAACGCCCCATAAAAACACTGTTGCTTAAATAGTTAACACCGAATTTGAGTGATGATATCTTACTATCATTTTTGATTAAATCGTCTTTAATGAGGCTTTGTCCAAAGCTACAGACTGTAGAAAAAACCAAAACAAAAATCAATAAAGATTTATAAAAATACCTGGTCATAAGAAGGGTTGAAATTAAATTTATAGGACTCATGAAGTTATTGAAGGCTAATGCTATTAAATAATGTGTGCAGATACGCAAGTTGCTTCGGCGAAAAGTTTTCCCGTTCAGCTCTTTTTAGAATTCTGTTCTCTTTTTCAACATGTTTTTTCATCCTATCTTTCGGCGCGTAGACAGACATATACTCCTCCATACATGAGTATTGCTGCTGCACTATCCGCTTTTTCTTTAATACTTAATTCTTTTTTTATCCCACGATTATTATTTGAAACAACCGTCAAAGCAAAATACGATTTATTGCCCGAATCTTTATGATCATTTTCAGTTTGTTCGTATACTTCATTTTCCGATGAAACGTTTATCTAATAATTGTTCCAAAAATGGCGAACTTATTATATTTTCGTGAATACTTCAACCCTTAAGTACTATGTTCCAACATTACAAATTTCCGCTCCAAATATGGATAACCTGCATACTTATCGGACCGAAACTCACTCTGATTATGTTCAAATATTTAGTAACAAATGAAATTAGATTTTCGACTGGCTATTGGACAGTCTATTTCTTGGCAGTATTCATGGGGGCTATTTTATCGGTGCCCTTTTTCTTCTTTCTAAGATTTTGCTATATAGTTCTATTGGATAAGAATGCAGCTATTTGGTCAATGAGAGCCGTACTGTCGTTACTTGGTTTATTTTTTTGTATTACATTATTTCTACTGTTGTCATTAACTGGCTTTTCAAGATTTTGGTCTAGAGATACTTTCATCATGGTCGCATCATACTCCATACCTTTAATTATAAGTACATGTCTATATAAGATTGACAAAACAATCAAGCAATAACATTATTAAATTTTAAGCTCCGTTATCAAAATCGTATCCCGCAGAGAGGTCCCCGCTAGCCAGCACTTTAGATTTGCTGTTTGGCAGATAATCAAGACTTCCAGCCACAAAAATACCAGACCTGAAAGTGTATTTAATGTTAGGCGTTATAACAGGTATACGTACCGTATCTGAACGCCCCATAAAAACACTGTTGCTTAAATAGTTAACACCGAATTTGAGTGATGATATCTTACTATCATTTTTGATTAAATCGTCTTTAATGAGGCTTTGTCCAAAGCTACAGACTGTAGAAAAAACCAAAACAAAAATCAATAAAGATTTATAAAAATACCTGGTCATAAGAAGGGTTGAAATTAAATTTATAGGACTCATGAAGTTATTGAAGGCTAATGCTATTAAATAATGTGTGCAGATACGCAAGTTGCTTCGGCGAAAAGTTTTCCCGTTCAGCTCTTTTTAGAACTCTGTTCTCTTTTTCAACATGTTTTTTCATCCTATCTTTCGGCGCGTAGACAGACATATACTCCTCCATACTTTGCTTCAACTTTCCCCTGAGGCAGGAACCTGGATTCGCCATATAATAGTTGGTGAAGCTAGCCATGTGATTATAAAATAATTCTTCTACAGTTGTAGTAAAGAACTGCATTGTTAAATCTTCCGACTTCGACTTGGCACATATTTTTTCCAATTCATGAACAGTAGAAACATCAAACTTTCCGTACATGAGTATCGCTGCTACACTATCCGCTTTTTCTTTAATACTTAATTCTTTTTTTATCCCACGATTATTATTTGAAACAACCGTCAAAGCAAAATACGATTTATTGCCCGAATCTTTATGATCATTTTCAGGCTGTTCGTATGCTTCATTTTCCGATATGGATTTGACATTTGTAATTAATTCCAGTTCTGCTATAATATTTTGATAAAACCGCATAGAAATACTTCTCTGTTCTGTGGGGTCCAATACTGCTTTTCTGTACCAAGTTCCATTTCTAAAAACTGACCTTAGCGCAATCGTAGTTGAAGTTTCATTATGGTTATCATCTATCGGTATGTAAGAGAAGAAGTACATCTCTTCATGATCTTTTTTAAGATATAAAACCTCCCCTTCCCTTATACCGATGGCAGAATCTCCTTTCCAATATTCTGAATCATATTGCCACCTTTCTGGAATTTCATTTTCGGGATGTGCATTTCTAAAGCTGTCAACAGCTAGTTTAAACTTATCTTTCTGTATTGGGAAAGTAATAAAGGCCCAACCACCTAAACTTCCTTCGTCTGGATAGTTACAGGAAAACAAGAGTGCGCACATTAAAAGAAAAAGGAAAGATCTAAGCATTTACGACGATTAAAAACAGCCACTACACAATATAATCATTAAAAAAGCGTCTTTGTATCTGAGAGCGTTAATTTAGATGAAGCGGGAGTGGTCGGAGATCATTCCCACTTTCTTTTTTAGTAGAGTTATCCATTTTGTAATCGTTTGTATAAAAAGGGTTTCAACGCGATTTCATTTCTAAGTTGTTCAAATTCATTAGTGAAAAACAACTGATAAAAATGCTTCACTTCTTCCCAATTGGTAACTTTTGCCTGTATTTGTTCATCTTGATTTTCTCCATAAACAAAAAACATATTTAAGTCTTTATGAACTTCAAGTACATATTCTTTACTCAAGTGCCCAACCCAAAATGCATCGTGCTCCTCGTCCATTTTAATTAACTCTTCAATTGCAACACTAATATCGTCAAATGTCATATTATCAACTGAGTCGCCCCAGCCCTTTTCTATCCAAAATTCTGTAGTCATAAACCTGTTCTCTAAATTTTGTTTAGATTATCATAATCTTCATTGAAGAACTCACCTAAACTCACCCCGAAACAATTTAGAATATTAATGAGTGTGCCAATCGTTATGTTAGCACTCCCCGCTTCATATTTACCATATTGAGAACGGTTCAGGTTGTTTTCATAAGAAAATTTATCTGGGCTGGTATATCCACTGGACTTACGGAGACTTTTAAGCCTCAAACCTATTTTCTTTAGCTCTTTTTCATTTGTTAAAAGATCCTTATTTGCCATAAAATAAAGTAAAGCAAATACTCCATTTTTACACACTCCATAAAAAGAGTATTTTTATTTGGAGTATTGAAATTATATGATTATCTTAGGATATTAAATAATTGATTATGTGAGAATAAACAATAAATAAAATATTAATGGTCTTGCGGTTGCATATCTGAAGCCGTAACGCAAGACAGCAGAATACCCAGCCTATTTACTAATATGCTATATTTGCGTATTCCTAAAATAGGTGCGGGACTGCTGTACACTCGTGTTACGTAAGGCTTCAGAAACTCTATGCAACCACGAGATGCAGTTCCGCACCTATTTCTGCATCTCCAAGACTCATTTAAACTGCAACCAATTAAATGAGATCAATATATGGAACTACAAATCTTATCACCAACAGAAGATCATGCGATTTACTTTAAAGCGTTTATCCATAAACTTGTCCAAAAGTTCAAGCCTCTTCAAATCTTTAGTTTTTCTAAAAACAGTTACACCCATGATGATCAGGGCTGTTTTAAAGAAAAAGCCGCTACCTTTCATTGCGATTATTGCTTGCTGCTTGTTACTGATAGCAATACCAGAATTGATTATGAGGCACAGGATTTTTCAAATGGAAATTACAAACAGGGCGTAATTACTGTCCTCTGTCATGGGAAAGAAGCCATTGAAGAAGCTATTATAGCTAATAATCGTTTTTTTATTACGGTTTGCAGTACTGCTAAATTGATTTACAGCCATAACGGAATGACCACTTTCGATTTATCCAATCGTTTCATTCCAACTGAGGCTGCTATAAAAGCAAGAAAACATTTCGACCACAGAATTACATTAGCAGACGGTTTCTTAACCGGAGCACATGAGTGCATCATTACTGAACAGCACAATGTATGCGCATTTATGTTACATCAGGTTGTAGAGCAAACCTGTATTGCGCTGATCCGGGTGCATCTGGCCTATCGTGCAGAGATACATAATTTACAACGTCTTTTACGGCTCTGCTCCTCCTTTTCGAATGCCCCAATTAAAATGTTCTTATCTGGTAGTCCTGCTGATGAAAAATTATTTGATCTATTGCTTAAAAGCTATTCAGGGGCAAGATACAAGGATACTTTTAAGGTTTCAGAAGATGACTCTTGGCTTTTATATAATAAGGTTTCAGAATTTGTCACACTCGCCAAAGGAATGTGCGAAGATAAAATAGCACAATTAACACATCAGTCCATGATTTATAGTGAATTTGTTGCTTCAGCCAAAGCCGTTAATTACTAACCAATTTCACAATGCTATATCACTTATATCTACACGGGTTCTATACGCCTTCTCTACGGGTTCCCTACGGCTAAAAGCGTAAAGAAGACGTATAGAACCCGTAGAGAATATGTAACGAATTCGATAGCAAACAAATACACTATAACTAATTCAGTATCTTCAAAATAAGATATCAATACCGATATTGGCTAACCAAATAAATATGGCACGTATGAAAAATGGTCCTTATGGGCCAATAGTAGGAAGAATAGGAAATACCGTTGGATACATCCGACTCGGCGAACCAATCGTAAGGATTATCGCCACTCCGAAAAAAAACAGGGTGAAATCAGAAAAACAGATCGCTGCATTCGATAAAATGCGTGTAATCATGGAATTTGTATCTCCCATAAACACATTTGTCAATACCAGTTTTAAACTAGCTGTTCGGGGTACAACCAAAATCCCCCAAAACGCCGCAGTTTCATTGAATATCAATGCTGCTGTAAAGGGTGAATATCCAAATCTGGAATTGGATTATCCTAAAATCATGGTGAGCAAGGGTAATTTACTTCCGGCACAAAATCCAGTAATCAGTTTTAATGTAGAATCCCCGATTAATGAAAATGCGATTTACACCAATGTGTCCATAAAATTTCAATGGGATGTAGATCCAGAATTGGAATATGAGATGAACAGAGCTGAAGTAATGTTGCTGGCCTACTTACCGGATAATAAAAGTACATTCTTCAAAGTAACCGGCGCTCGAAGATCAGCAGGGGAAGATACTTTGCATGGGTGTATTGCCATTAAAAATCACGGAAATATTATCAAAGATCGGTTTATAGAGACCTATATTGCATTTATTTCTGATGATCGGGAAAGTATTTCAGATAGTATCTATACGGGAAGAGTAGTTTTATAAATCAACATTGTTACATGCTTAATTATTACTATATATCGGATTAAATGAGCTGTTTACAAATATATTTATTATAAAAAGCCTGTCGAATTTTGAAATTAGCCTTATTTATAGCTTTATTTGCAAAAAAACGGTCTGAATGGCGAAGAATTTACTAATAGTTGAGTCACCTGCGAAAGCTAAAACCATTGAAGGGTATTTAGGTAAGGATTTCCTTGTTAAATCGAGTTACGGTCATATCCGTGACCTTGTGAAAGGAGATATGGGTATAGATATATCCAATAATTTCGCACAAACATATGAAGTTCCGTCTGATAAGAAGCAGGTAGTAGCCGAACTGAAGAAATTAGCCAAAGACGCAGAAATGGTATGGCTCGCATCCGATGAGGACCGCGAGGGGGAAGCCATATCATGGCATTTATATGAAACATTAGGACTTAAGGAAAACAAGACAAAAAGGATTGTTTTTCATGAGATCACTAAGCCGGCAATATTAAAAGCGATAGAAACACCGCGATCTATAGATTACAACCTGGTAAATGCACAGCAAGCCAGACGTGTATTGGATCGATTGGTAGGTTTTGAGCTTTCTCCCGTATTATGGAAAAAAATCAAACCTTCCCTATCGGCAGGACGCGTACAGTCCGTTGCTGTTCGCTTAATTGTAGATAGAGAACGTGAAGTAAATAAATTTAATGCTGCTGCTGCTTTTAAAATCACAGCAGAGTTTTCTACGGGTAATGGAAAAGAGCTGGTAAAAGCTGAATTGCCACAACGATTCCAAAAGGAAGCCGATGCAGAGCAGTTTCTCAACGACTGCGTTGGCGCTGGTTTTTCTGTGGATAGTCTGGAGACCAAGCCAGCAAAACGCAACCCGGCCGCACCTTTTACCACTTCTACATTACAACAGGAAGCCTCACGTAAGCTAGGTTATTCGGTAAGCAGGACAATGCAGATTGCACAAAGGCTATATGAAAGCGGACGTATTACCTATATGAGGACAGATTCGGTAAACCTTTCTGAAACTGCATTACAAGCTGCTGCTGCTGAGATTAGATCTGCTTATGGCGACAAATACCATCAGCCAAGAACTTATAAAACGAAATCTGCAGGTGCACAGGAAGCTCACGAAGCCATCCGCCCTACTTATTTTAATCACCATACTGTGCCTGGCGATAGTTCTGAGCAACGTTTATATGAGCTAATCTGGAAACGTGCCATCGCATCCCAAATGAGCGAGGCATTGTTTGAGAAGACAACGGCACAAATTGCAGTTAGCACACGTAAAGAACAATTGATAGCTGAAGGTGAAGTTTTGAAATTTGATGGCTTCTTAAAGGTATATCTTGAATCCTCAGATGAGGAAGATGCAGAAGATTCGGAAGGCAACAATATGTTGCCGCCACTTTCACGTGGACAGGAACTTACTTTGAAAGTAATGAATGCTACGGAGCGTTTTTCAAGACCTCCCGCACGTTATACTGAAGCTTCATTGGTTAAGAAACTGGAAGAATTGGGTATCGGCAGACCATCTACCTATGCACCTACTATTTCCACCATTCAAAATCGTGGCTATGTGGTTAAAGAAGACCGTGATGGTCGTCAACGTACTTTTGGAGCTATTGAGCTGATAAATGGTAACGTTACAAAAAAAATAAAAACAGAAATTACCGGGGCAGAAAAAGGTAAGCTCTTCCCTACTGATATAGGTGAGGTGGTAAACGATTTCCTTGTAGAGCATTTTAAAGGAATTGTTGATTTTAACTTCACCGCAAGTGTAGAGAAGGAATTTGATGAGATCGCACAAGGCTTGCAGGAATGGACAAAAATGCTCCACTCCTTTTATACGCCTTTCCATTTAGAGGTAGAAACGACATTGGAGACGGCCGACCGTGCCAATGGTGAGCGTTTGCTGGGCGTTGATCCATCTACCGGTAAAAATGTATATACTAAAGTTGGCAGGTTTGGCCCATTGGTTCAGATTGGTGAAAATGACGACGAAGAAAAACCGCGTTATGCGAGTTTAGCAAAATCACAATCGGTAGGTACCGTTACCCTTGAAGAAGCTTTAGAACAGTTTAAATTACCTTTTCAACTCGAAGATTACCAGGGCAAAGAGGTTTCTGTAGGTGTAGGCCGTTTTGGTCCTTATGTGAAATGGGGAGAGACTTATATTTCTATTCCTAAAAATGAAGAACCTCTGTCGGTTGACCAGGATCGTGCAATAGAGATTATTAGTGAGAAAATTACTGCAGATGCACCGGTTGCACATTATCAGGGAATGCCGGTAACTAAAGGAACAGGTAGATTTGGACCATTCATTAAATGGAATGATCTATTTATCAATGTACCGAAAGCTTATAATTTCGACAAGCTCTCTCAAGTTGACATTGAAGAACTAATTGGTAAGAAAATAGAAAAAGAAGCCAATAGATTTATTCAGCAGTGGACAGCTGAGAAAATTGCGATTGAAAATGGCAGATGGGGACCATTTATCCGTTTTGGTAAAGAAATGCTCAAACTGCGTAAAAACCCGGCCACCAATGACAAATATACTCCTGAAGAATTGGCTTCAATCTCTTTAGAGGAGGTTAAAAAATTAATCGTTGAACAAGTGCCTAATGCATTTGAACCTAAAAAGGCCAGCGCTAAAAAAACAACTGGCACTAAAACTGCTGTAAAGAAGAAAGCTCCGGCTAAGAAAAAGTAAAACAATGAAGAAGGATCTTCCTGAAAATATAGTTGAAGATGTGGCAATGGCGGTGGTATTGACTGGTGAAACGCCTGAAGTGATGAATTGGACAGTTTATGTGATAAACCTGAAAGATGTTGCACTGGATAATGTGCTAATCAGCTCCAAAGGATATGGGGAAAAGGATGGTAGAATGGTTAAAACATCAGTTTTACGTCATTTTGTTGGAAACCTGGGGCCTAAGTCCTTTGCCGGTGTAGAAGGTATAGATCCAGAAATTTTCGGGCTGACAAATGAATATTGGTTGAGCTATTATGTAGATGGAGTGATTTACGATAAGAAGTTTATTTTCCTTCCTGAAAGTATAGTTGATGAAAATCTAATACATGTTCCCCTGGTAAACATGCCCGGGGTTATGATTAAATAATAAAAAAAGGTGTGCTAATTATAGCACACCTTTTTTTATTGGATATTTTTCCTGTTAGTTTGCGGTATCTACTTTTGTTTTGATTGCATCCTGAATACCTGCAGGTAAGGCCGACAATAAAGTATACCCCGTAGCGGTTTCAATAGCTTTAACGCTTACCCGATATTTTTTCCAATCCGAATCAATGGTGTTTATATTAGGTGTATTAACGGCAATAACACGAGTGTTTGCAGAAACCCTGCTAATATCGTCGTTACCTACAGGGATGATAACTGCTACTTTCCATACGTTTGATGGCACAGTAACTTTACCACCAGCAATTGTAGTTGCCGCCCCATTACTACCTGTACCACCGATACCATAGCTTCCCATGATAATATATATTTCATTACCCTCTAACACCTTAGTACGTAAATAAGATTCTAAGTTACCCCAGGTTTGTTGATTATTTTGTGGTGCCTGAGGAATCATATTTGTCATTAAGAAGGTAGCACTATTGGCATTAGCAGAACTTGTTCTGTCAGCAGATGGCGTGTTATGACCACGGTCAAATCCAGATCCTGAATAACTATTGCTTTGCACAACAAAAGCACTTTGTGGAAGTCCGTTAAAACCGGCAAAATTATTTAATCTATCGCTGGCACCAGTAATGTTACTAGCATCTAAATGCCAGCTTACCCAATTAGGTGTACCGCGGCTACTGCTATAGGATTCTACATAATAGCTTTGATCAAGCAGGAAATTATCCATACTTACAGAATTGGCATTCGAAGGGTTACCAAATAATAAATTACTATTATCGCCAACTGCAGGTTGAGCATCAGTGCCCGCAGTAACTCCCCTTGGGGTAGCTGCCGAACCTCCAACAGGATCTGCCGGATCTGTATCTGGAATTGATACCAGGATGCCAGGATCACCAGTTCCTCTAAAAGTGATGTCATCTAAGTTTATCCTTGTTGTTCCAGCCTTTTGAATCTGAAAACGAACTTTACCGGTCGTCGTTACCGCAAATGAATCCAACTTTAAAGTACTGTTGTCTTCTGCAATATCGGCTCCAAGCTGTGTATAAGTCGTACCACCATCGGTCGACATGAGCAATTTCCATGTAGAAGCTGCATCTGTCCCATATTTACCATGTTTAATATACAACATCTTCAATCCATTCACATCAAAATTCATGGTCACGCTACCTGTCCTTAATCTGATACTTTTTAATCCATTCTTTAAATCTGGCGCCGTGTTTCCAATCAAAGCATCATCTAAAGTCCAGCTACCTGTAGGCATTTTTACAACAGCACTAGCATAAGCCGTTTTGGTTGGTGCATTTTCGAAATCTTCAGTAATCGAGTATGCTGCTGGTGGAGGTGGCGGAACAACCGGGTCAATAATGGCTAATTCCTGAGTGCTTTTTTTGGAACAACCTGCAAGTACAAACGCAAGGCTTCCATAGAGTAGAATTTTTTTAATCATGTTTATTTTTTATAAGTGGATACAAATTTGAAGCGTTTATATTACCTTAATGTTAGTTTATTGATATTTTTTCTACTTTTTTGAAGTCGTTGATAACATTTTAAAATATTCTACAATATTTTATTAATTTTTGTAGACATCTATCATCTTAATTGAATCGTATGAAAACTACCTCGCCCTCATTTTTCCAGAAAAACAAAGGAGGTTTTGTTATTGGTCTAGTGACTCTGGTCCTGATTGGAATAGGCGCTTTCTTCTTTTTTAAGAAGTCAAAACCTAAAGATTATAATCAGCAATATGCTAAATACATAGAAGCCTATACCTCGGGTACAGTTTCTAAAAAGAGCTTTATCCGTGTACATCTCGCTAACCAGGTCAAAACAATGAGTGATATTGGTGTGGCCGATAGCAGGGATTTGTTCAGCTTCTCTCCTGCTGTAAAAGGTAAATCCTATTGGATTGACGCACAAACGGTCGAATTTAGACCTGAGGAAAGCTTGAAACCCGGCGAAACGTATGAAGCTACTTTTAATTTAAACAAGGTTACCGATACCGAAGAAGGACTGGAATCATTTGAATTTGATTTCAGAGTAATTAAACCTGGAATGTTTTTAACTCAAAATGGACTTGTTTCACAAAATAATACTTCATTGGATTATATGAAACTGAGCGGCGAGATTTCTACTTCAGATCAGGAAGATACCAAGCTGATTGAAAAGGCTTTGAAAGTTGATTTTCCACAATCACTTAAAGTAAAATGGCAGCATAACCCAGCTAAAAACACCTCTACATTTACTGTAGACAGTATCAAAAAAACTAAGCAGGAAAATAAGTTAAAGCTCCTTTGGTCTGGCGAACCCATTGCCGCAGATAGCAAAGGTGAAGAAACTGTTACTGTACCTGCTATTGGTGTATTTAAGATTTTGAATATACGTGCAGTTCAAGAGCTTGAAGATTATGCACTGGTACAATTTTCTGAACCTATAAGTGTTGGTCAGGACTTAAACGGACTAGTTTCCTTAGCAGGATTAACTGATTTGCGCTTTACTATAGATGCCAGCCAAATCAAAATCTATTCGCCCAATACACTGGAGGGAAATTATTCGCTCACTGTAAATGAGGGAGTGGAAAATATAAATGGCAAAAAACTACAAGCCGCTAAAACAGCCAATATTGTTTTTGAAAACAAACTGCCTTCGGTAGTCATTGCCGGCAGCGGTACCATTATTCCAAATTCCGGTAAGCTCGTGCTTCCATTTGAAGCTGTTAACCTAAAAGCAGTAGATGTAACCATCATCAAGATTTACGAAAATAATATCCCACAATTTTTTCAGACTAATAATTATAAAGATGGTGGTGAATTGCGTCGTGTAGGTAAGCCTGTTATTCAGAAAACCATCAGATTAGACGAAGACAAGGCTTTGGATTTACATAAAAAGCACCGCTACACTTTGGATCTGGACAAGATCATTCGTACGGAACCGGGTGCTATGTACCGTGTAACTATCGGTTTCAGAAGAGCATATAATGTCTATAAATGCGCAGAAGCCGAAGCTGCAGTGGGCGACAGTGAAAATGAATACGAACGTTATGGCGAGAAAATTGATGAGGACGACGAGTTTTGGGAGCGCTACAACAGTTATTACCCTAATAATTACAGATGGGAAGATCGTGACAACCCTTGTACCCCATCCTACTATACAAATGAACGTTGGGCAAGTCGCAATTTAATAGCTTCCAATATTGGTCTGATTGCCAAAAGAGGCAACGATAACAGTATGTTAATCATTGCTACTGATTTGCTGACCGCAAAAACATTAAGTGGTATTACGTTAGAATTGCTGGATTATCAGCGTCAGGTAATACATACGGTAACAACAGATGCTGATGGCATGGCTTCCTTTGATTTGAAGAGAAAGCCCTTCTTGCTGGTCGCTAAAAATGGCAAGGAACGAGGTTATTTGAAGCTGGATGATGGAAACTCACTCCCATTGAGCAGATTTGATGTTGGTGGTGATGTGGTGCAGAATGGTCTTAAAGGTTTTATATATGGAGAAAGGGGCGTTTGGCGTCCCGGTGATTCAGTATTCCTTTCCTTTGTTTTGGAAGACAAGCTAAAGAAATTACCAGGTGCTTATCCGATTACTTTCGAGTTCTATAATCCTCAGGGACAATTGATCAAGCGCAGCATCAACGGTAAACCTTTAAATGGTTTTTATGCTTTTAAAACAGCTACAGAAAGTACTTCACCAACTGGTAACTGGTTGGCAAAGGTAAAAGCAGGTGGTGCTACTTTTACTAAAACCATTAAAATTGAAACTGTAATGCCAAACAGGCTCAAGATCAATTTCGACATTGGCAACCGTACATATTTAGGTTCAGGCGGCCCTTCTACAGCTACCCTATCCGCTACATGGTTGTTTGGTGCTGTAGGGAAAAACCTTAAAGCTAAAGTTGATGTGAACCTGAATACCATGAAGACCACCTTCAAAGGTTTTGATAACTTCACTTTCGACAACCCGACAATAGTATTCCAATCGCAGGTAAAAACCATATTCGAAGGTACTTTAAGCGAAAACGGTACTGCAACTATAAATACCAACCTGAACGAGAACAATAGTGCTCCAGGAATGCTTAAAGCTAATTTTACGACTAAAGTATTTGAGGCAGGTGGTAATTTTAGCATTGATAATTTCAGTATCCCGTATCATGTTTACTCCAACTATTATGGGATTAAAACCCCCGAAGGTGAAAAAATGAGTGGAATGCTATTTACCGGGCAAGACCATAAGGTTGATATTGTAAATGTAGATCGCGATGGTAAACTATTACAAGGAAATAAAAACGTTGAGGTAGAGCTTTATAAAGTGCAATGGCGTTGGTGGTGGGAACAGGACAATGAAAACTCCTTTGCCAACTTTACTCAAAATTCTTATAACAAACTGATTAAAAAGGAAAATGTAACTTTATCTAATGGTAAAGGTAATTGGAAATTTAGAATAGATGAACCAGAATGGGGTCGTTACCTGATCCTGGTAAGAGATTTAAATGGTGGTCATGTAACCGGTAAATCGGTATATATTGACTGGCCGGGATGGGCGCAGCGTGAGCAAAGTAGCAACCCTACCGAAGCCTCTATGCTTTCGTTTACTGCCAATAAGACTAAGTTTCAGGTTGGCGAAGAAGTAGTGTTAACCATCCCATCGGGTGATGGTGGCAGAGCTTTAATCTCCATTGAAAATGGCAGTAAGGTATTAAAGACCTTCTGGACAGATACTAAAAAGGGACAAACACAGTTTAAGTTCAAGGCCGAAAAAGAAATGGCTCCGAACGTATTTGCAAATGTAACCTTACTACAACCACATGCACAAACTGTAAATGACCTACCTATACGCATGTATGGCGCCATTCCCCTAATGGTTGAAGATCCTCAGACCATATTGAAACCGGTCATTAAAATGGCCGATAAGTTGAAGCCTGAAACAGAAAGTACCATTACAGTTTCTGAACAGAATGGAAAAGCAATGACTTATACCGTTGCACTTGTAGATGAAGGTTTACTTGACTTAACGAGGTTTAAAACTCCTGATGCTCATGCTGTATTTTACGCACGTGAAGGTTTAGGTGTAAAGACTTGGGATCTGTTTGACTATGTATTAGGTGCATGGGGTGGTAATCTGGAACGCATCCTGAGTATTGGTGGTGATGGTAGCATCAACAGGAATCTGAATCCAGCCAAAGCCAATCGCTTTGTGCCTGTTGTAAAATATTTAGGACCATTTGCTTTGGCTAAGGGTGCTTCACAAACGCACAAATTTAAACTTCCACAATACATAGGTGCAGTAAGAGCAATGGTAATTGCTGGTCAGGATGGAGCTTATGGCTCGGTAGAGAAGTCCGTGCAAGTTAAAAAGCCGCTAATGTTACTAGCCACTGTGCCGAGAGTAATCGGACCAGGTGAAAGTTTTACATTGCCTGCAACTGTGTTTGCTACAGAAAACAATCTGAAAAATGTTACTGTACAACTGCAGCTGCAAAACTTACAGGTACAAGGCAATAAAACGGTTCAGCTTACCTTTAAACAGCCGGGTGAGCAAATGGCTTACTTTGAGGTTAAAGCGCCTGAAATGACCGGTATTGCTAAAATAAAATTGATAGCCCAAAGTGGTGCGGAAAAAACGGCTTATGATGTAGAACTTGACATTCGTAATCCGAATCCTTTTGTAACCAATGTAACTTCGGCAGTTTTAGAGCAAGGTCGACAATGGGCTACTAAATATCTTCCTGTAGGTATGGTTGGTACCAATTCGGGCAGTGTGGAGGTTTCTTCTATCCCACCTATCAATCTAAAAAAGCGCTTAAGCTATCTGGTACAGTATCCACATGGCTGTGTAGAACAGACAACATCCGGAATTTTTCCACAGTTGTTTTTAAATAAGCTGACTCCATTAACGGAACAGCAAAAAGCAGAAACAGAACGAAATTTAAAGGCAGGTATCAATAAGTTGCGCGGTTTCCAGACTACAGATGGCGGTTTGGGTTACTGGCCAGGTGCAAGCAGTTCTGATGAATGGGGAAGTAATTACGCTGGCCACTTCCTGGTTGAAGCGCAGAATGCAGGTTATACAACCCCGGTTGGTATGTTGGACGAACTGCTTCGTTATTTAAAGGTTAAAGCCGCTAACTGGTCGCCCAATAGCAATAATTTTTATGGCGGCGATCTTTCGCAATCTTACCGTTTGTATGTACTTGCTTTAGCCAAAAGAGCCGATATGGCTGCAATGAATAGATTGAGGGCATTTCAGTATCTTTCTGTAAGTGCTAAATGGCGACTGGCTGCCGCATATAAACTTGCAGGACAAACTGATGCGGCCAGCAACCTAATTAAAGATTTATCTACTGAAGTGAAACCTTACAACCAATTGGGCGGCACTTATGGTTCTGACATTAGGGATGAAGCGATGATATTGGAGACTTTAACGTTGCTGGGGCGTAAAGCTGAAGGAGCAAAAATGGTTCAATCTTTAGCTATTAAACTAGGTAAAGACGATTGGTATAGCACACAGACTACCGCCTACAGCTTGCTTGCTATTGCTAAATTCTGCGGTGCCAATACCGCTTCCAATAATTTACAATATAGCTATAGCATTGATGGAAAAAGTGGCAAAGTAAATTCAAACCAATTCCTGAATAGTACAGCGTTAACTTTTACAGGTGGTAATAACGTTACCGTTAATAATAACGGTAAAAACGTGTTATTTATACGCTTGATTTTGCAAGGACAACCGGCAGCAGGACAAAATAACTTCCTGCCTAATAATCCAGAGGTATTGGACATGAGTGTTAGTTATAAATTGTTAAATGGCAAACCACTAGATCCTGCTGTATTGAAACAAGGAACAGATTTTTATGCTGAGGTAGTAGTTAAGAATCCTGGAAAAATGGGCTATTATGAGCAAATGGCTTTAACACAGATTTTCCCTTCAGGTTGGGAGATCATCAACACCAGGGTAAATGACAACGAAAGCATTCTTGCTGCCTCACCTTATACTTATCGTGACATCAGGGATGACCGGGTGTTTACATATTTCAATTTAAGAGAGAGCGAGACTGTTACTTACAAGGTATTGTTAAATGCTTCCTACATCGGCAGGTACTATTTGTCGGCAGTACAATGTGAAGCGATGTACAACAATAGCATAAGTGCTACTGAAGCAGGGAAATGGGTGCAGGTGATTAAATAGGATTTGACCTTATAATGTTCAAGAAACAAAAAGCAATCCTGATTTCCGATGTCATTTGTCTGCTGCTCCTACTTTGGTTTTGGTTTGCTTTGCCATCCCGGTTGTTCATCAACCCAACTTCTTATGTGGTTGAAGCTTCCAATGGGGAATTGCTGAGTGCATCAATTGCTAAAGATGGGCAATGGCGTTTTCCAGTGGCAGATACTGTTCCGCCAAAGTTTGCGCAGTGTATTGTGGCATTTGAAGATAAGCGTTTCTACCAGCATCCGGGTATAGATCTGCTGGCGATAAGTAGAGCTATGCGGCAAAACATAAAAGCCAAAAGTGTAGTCAGCGGTGGCAGTACGCTTACCATGCAGGTAATTCGGTTGTCTCGTAGAGAAAGCAGATCTATAGGTCAAAAACTGATAGAAATGTTGCTCGCGTTACGATTGGAAATCAGTCACTCTAAGCAGGATATTTTAAACCTATACGCTGCTAATGCGCCTTTTGGAAGTAATGTAGTAGGAATTGAAGCTGCTTCCTGGCGCTATTTTGGGAGAAGCCCGGAAACACTATCCTGGGGTGAAATGGCTACCTTAGCTGTATTGCCCAATAGTCCTTCGTTGGTACATCCGGGCAAGAACGCTGTTAAGCTGATTAAAAAGCGTAATGATTTATTGGATAAAATGGCAGCCCTGAAATATATTGATCAGGCTACAGCTAATTTATCCAAACTAGAACCAATTCCCGGTAAACCTCAGCCTTTGCCACAGAACGCCCCTCACCTGCTTAATCGTTTTAAAACTGAACGTAGCATATTGAACAGCAAGAGTACAAGGATTACATCCACATTAAATTACGATTTACAACTGAAGATAAATTTCTTACTTAAAAGGTATAACAATCGCTATAGGGCTAATGACATCAATAACATTTCGACCTTGGTGCTGGATGTAAAACAAGGAACAGTATTGAGTTATGTGGGTAATATTTATCAACCTGAGAACAAGGAGCTGGAAAGTCATGTAGATATGATTAAAGCGCCACGCAGTCCGGGTAGTACATTAAAACCACTCCTATACGCCAGTATGATGAACGATGGGTTTATACTCCCAAGAACATTGATTCCCGACATTCCAACCCAAATTGGTGGCTACTCACCACAGAACTATGATTTGGGTTATGACGGTGCTATTCCTGCTGATAAGGCTTTGAGCCGTTCCTTAAATATCCCTGCAGTTAAGATGCTCCAAAACTATAAGTATCAGCGCTTTTATGATCAGTTAAAAAAGCTTGGTTTCAGTACGCTAAATCAGCCTGCAGATCATTATGGCTTATCACTTATCCTTGGCGGCAGTGAGGTCACAATGTGGGATCTGGCAAAGACTTACATGGGGATGGCCAGGACCTTAAATCATTTTAACGATTACAAGGGAAAATATAACCCGCATGATTATGATCCACCAAGCTACATTAAAGGCAAGAATGATGAGCGTAAAGGATATTTTGGAACATACGAGACGCAGGTAAACGCCGTGTTGGATCATGGCGCAATCTGGAATGCCTTCAATGCTATGGAAGAGTTGATGCGCCCGGGTGAAGAAGGTTTATGGGAACAGTTCTCTTCTTCACAAAGACTGGCCTGGAAAACCGGAACGAGTTTTGGCTTTAGGGATGCCTGGGCAATTGGACTAAATCCCGACTATGTGGTTTGTGTTTGGGTGGGAAATGCTGACGGTGAAGGCAGACCAGGTTTAACCGGCATTGACGCGGCTGCACCTGTATTGTTTGATGTTTTTAAGTTGCTACCTAATGCAAGCTGGTTTCAAGCACCTAAAACCAAGCTTAAAAAAATGCGGGTATGCCGGCAAAGTGGTTACAAGGCCGGCGAGTACTGCAAGGATGTAATAGAAGAACTGGTATCTCCGGCAGGAGAAAAAACAGCACTTTGCCCATACCATAAATTAATTCATCTGGATAAAACAGGAAACTTTCGTGTCACAGATGCTTGTGAAGCTACTGCTGATATGCTGCACGTACCATGGTTTGTACTACCACCAACCATGGAATATTATTATAAGATAAAAAACAGCGATTATAAATTGCTTCCGCCTTTTAAGCCGGGTTGTGATGCTGAAGGAAATAATTATGTAATGGATATGATCTATCCTAAGGACAATGCAAGTATTTATGTACCGGTAGAGTTTGATGGAAGTCGCGGAAAGGTGGTTTTAAATGCTACACATCGCAATGCGGATGCCAAGATTTACTGGCATATTGATGGTGAATATATAGCTACTACAAAAAATTACCATCAGCTGGCTGTTAGTCCGCCACCCGGAAAACACACGCTTACACTTGTGGATGATAAAGGTGAAAGATTGGTACAGACCTTTACAATTTTAGATAAAGAAAAGAAATAAAATTAGCTGGTATGAATAAGTTTGCGTTCTACAGCACCAATAGTAATCAGATACTGGGCAATCATATAGGTCGCCATGATCCAGGTACCAGAGTGATCGATGTGTTGTACAAATTTATTGTAAGCTAGAATTGAGTCAGACAGCAAGAATACCATTGCTCCAAAAAGGATGAGTTTAAAGCTGGGGCTGTTAACGCGAAGATTGCGGAAACTGGCCATCATCATCATCATGCTAATCGCGAGAATATAGACCATCACTGGGAGTTTCATCACTCCAAGGTGTGGTCTTAAGTAAAAATAGAAGCTAATGGCAACAATTGCGCAAAGCAAAATAGCAATCCGAGCTCCTTTTTTATCCAATTCCGGTGCTGATTTAAAGTCGAGGTAAAATGCCCTGATGTAGAAAATATGACAAAGTAGAAATGCGCAAAGACCGAACATAAAATAGGATTCGTCTTTCGCTGCGTAAATAAGTAATACATCACCTGCCAGGGCAAAGATCAATCCGGTGAACAGGCGCTTATGGAAACGGCCCTTTAATCCGGTACTTATGTACAGCATGATGAGTAAGGACAGTACAATGCAGGGTTTTATAAAATAAGCCAGATTACCACTGCCTTTATCCCCTAAAGTAAGTTGCAGGATAAAGATCAGTCCAAATATGATATTAAACTTAGCGTATTTTTTCAGCATTTGTCCTTTCTAATTTTAAGACAGACGGCACCTATACCAAAAAGCAGCAATTACGACATAAGTCATAACTGCTGCCCTATATAGATTGATACTATAGAATCTGTAGAAAGAAAAAGCCTAGTAGCTTTTTTCTGTGCGGTTGTTGCGTCTAAAGCCACCACCAGCGCCACCGCCTGTGTTTGGTTTTTCTTGCGCTTCAGCAACCTTAATACGGTTACCGTTGTAATCACCACCGTTCATACGTTTGATCGCTTCTTTTGCCTCTTCTTCAACAGGCATTTCCACAAAACCAAAACCACGACTTTGACCAGTCTCACGATCTTTGATTATCCTAAGTGATTTTACTTGACCGAAATCACCAAATACGGCTGTTAATTCATCTTCCCCTACTTCTAAAGGAAGGCCTGTAATAAATATCTTCATTAATGTTTAAAAATTTGTACAAAAGTAAGCATTTTTTTGCTAAAATTCATGTTTAGTGTCAGTTATAAGTATAATTATCTGACAAACGTATAAACACGTGCGAGTTAAATTTGTTTTGCAACTATTGATTTTAATGAAGATTTTTATTTTACATCAGGCAAGTTTAGCCTTAAAAAGTGAGATAGTTCTTTGCCATGCAAGCTTAGCGGCAGCCTCATTATACCGGGTTGGTGAAGTATCGTTATTGAAAGCGTGATTTACGCCTTCATACATAAACAACTTATAATCAATATGATCTTTTTTTAATGCAGCTTCGTAAGCCGGGATTCCAGCATCGATTCGTTCATCCAGTCCTGCATAGTGCAGCATTACGCTCGCCTTTATTTTGGCTACATCTTCTGCTTTAGGTTGTGCGCCATAATAGGCAACTGCAGCACGTAATTTTGGATCAGCAACAGCTAATTGATTAGCCATTCCTCCACCCCAGCAAAAACCAACACAGCCTGTTTTGCCATTTCCATCTTTCCTTTTGCGTAAATATTCCAATCCCAATAAATAATTCTGAAGATTTTTCGCAGGATCTAACTTACCAATCAGATCACGTGCTTTGTCTTCATCAGCGGGTGTACCCCCAAAAGGTGATAAAGCATCTACTCCTATCGCCAGAAATCCTTCGCTTGCAACCCGCTTAGTTACCTCTATAATATGTGGATTTAGCCCTCTATTTTCATGAATAACGAGTACGCAGCCCAGCTTTTCTTTATCTTTAGGTTTTGCCAGAAATGCTTTAATTTCACCATCAACTCCTTTATAAGTAATGGTTTCCGTATGTAAGTGATCGTCATTAATCGTTGCGGCCGTCGCATAATTGTTTTCCAGCAGCGGTAAAACCGATAAGGCCAATGCTGTACTCCCGGTAAGAATGGCCAATTTTTTCATAAATTCTTTTCTACTGATGCCGCTGTGTGTGTATTCATCATACAGCGTAATAATTTTCTGATCCATAAGACATATTTTAGCGTAAAAAAAGAATACAATATAAGGTTTATTTGGGAGTTGATAAATGCACTTTTTCGTACTTATTAAAAATAGTTGATTCCAATTTGTCTGATTTTTGCAAAAGAGTTCTTACTTTTAGCGGATTATTATGGGTCAATTTTGAATAAATTATAAGAAAATTGTAAATTTTGTTTTAAAAAGTAATATATTCAAACTTGGTTCACTTCAAGTTTTGTTTTCTGTATTTATGATCTTAGCTTTGGGGACTTTTACAAATTGACAAAATTGTTAATTTAGTCAGTAAAAAAATAATGGGGTTTTATTAAAGACAGAACAAATAATGCCTCATATAAAAATATAATATCAACTAAAGAGTTCTGTGATCTAAACATACAAAGTACCAGCATGCGTAAAAAATTATACGATAGGATAGCAGCTTTTAAAGACGCTACGGCAATTAAGGAAAAAGGTTTGTACCCTTATTTCCGTGCAATTGAATCAGGCCAGGACACAGAAGTCGTAATAGACGGGAAAAAGGTACTGATGTTTGGCTCTAACTCCTATCTGGGTTTAACTAATCACCCTAAGATTAAAGAAGCTTCCAGGGCTGCAATCGATAAATACGGGACAGGTTGTGCTGGTTCAAGATTTTTGAATGGAACATTAGATATACATATTGAATTGGAAAGAAGGCTTGCTGCTTATGTAGGCAAGGAAGCTGCTGTTCTATTCAGTACTGGTTTTCAGGTTAATTTAGGGGTGATCTCCTGCTTGTTAGATAGAAATGACTATTTAATCCTCGACGAATATGATCATGCTTCTATTATAGATGGTAGTCGTTTGTCTTTCTCCAGATCTATAAAATATGCCCATAATGATATGGATGATTTGCGCAAGAAATTGAGCAGATTACCTGAGGATGCTGCAAAGCTGATTGTTGCGGATGGTATTTTTAGCATGGAAGGTGATTTGGTAAACTTACCGGAAATTGTAAAAATAGCACATGAATATGGTGCTAACATTATGATGGATGATGCGCATAGTTTGGGCGTTATTGGTTTTAATGGTTCTGGTACTGCTTCTCATTTTGGCTTAACGGATGATGTTGACCTTATTATGGGTACTTTCAGTAAATCACTAGCTTCATTAGGTGGCTTTATTGCCGGTACCGAAGAAACTATTGAATATGTAAAACACAGAGCACGCTCTTTAATGTTTAGCGCAAGTATGCCTCCTGCTGCTGTTGCAAGTGTAATTGCTGCCCTTGACATTATTGAATCTGAGCCTGAGCGTATAGACAAATTGTGGGCAAACACAAACTACGCTAAACAATTGCTTGTTGAAGCTGGATTTGATATCGGACATACCGATAGCCCTATTATTCCAGTTTACATCAGGGATAACGACAAAACCTTTATGGTTACAAATATCCTAAGTAACAACGGAATTTTTGTAAACCCGGTAGTATCGCCCGCTGTACCATCTGATTCATCGTTAATCAGGTTCTCTCTAATGGCTACACACACCTTCGAGCAGATTGAGGAAGCTGTTGAGAAGCTATCAGCCGCTGCCAAAGAAGTCCAGGTAAAATCATTCCAGGAAACGATATAAAATATCTAATAAAGGCTTAATCGTAACAGATTAAGCCTTTAACTTTTCAAAACCAAACCATATAAACTAATGAAGAACATTGTTGCCGTTAGCACCAAGAAACAATTAGCAACATTTATAGATTTTCCGCACGATTTATATGTGGGAGATCCCAATTATGTACCGGAGCTGTTCATAGCTCAGAAGGATCTTTTAACTACACATCCCTTTCATAAACACTCTTCATTGCAGTGTTTTTTGCTTTATGATGGTGAACGGCTTATAGGTCGGATTGCTGCTATATTGAACAACAACTATAATAGCCTGAACAATACCAGTGATGGTTTTTTTGGTTTTTTTGATTGTATAAACAATCAGGAAGCAGCCAATTTACTATTAGACACTGCTGAGAAATGGGTAAAAGATAAAGGGGTAAAAAACAAAATACTTGGCCCGGTTAACTTCTCGACCAATGAATCTTGTGGTTTATTGATTGAAGGTTTCGATTCACCACCAGTTGTAATGATGCCTTACAATGCTCCTTACTACGCAACTTTATTGGAGCAATGGGGCTTGAAAAAGAATGTAGATTTGATTGCCTGGAAATTTAATGGCGACAACTACGACGATCGTTCGGTTAAACTGATGGACAGACTTGAGGATCGTTTAAAACGGAACAACATCACCATCAGAAAAATCAACATGAAGAATTTTAAACAGGAAGCAGCAAATCTGCGCGAAGTTTATAATAAGGCATGGGATAAGAATGCAGGTTTTGTGCCCCTGAATAATGAGGAGTTTGATTACCAGGCTAAAGATTTGAAACTGGTACTGGACCCTGATTTTTGTTTTGTGGCCGAACAGGATGGTAAATTGGTAGGTTTTGGTGCAGCCATTCCCGATATGAATCAAATTCAGATCAAGATTAAAAAAGGTAGATTATTGCCTACAGGAATTTTCAAATTGTTGTTTGGAAAGAAAAATGTTACTGGTATCAGAATATTACTTTTAGGAGTGGTTGACGGATATCGTAAAATGGGTATTGAAGCCTGTATATATGGTAGTATCATTAAATCTTATCGTGCAAAAAACTTTAAATATGCTGAAGCAGGATGGACGTTGGAGCATAATGATATGGTAAATAATGCTATTAAGGCTATAAAAGGTGATCCGTATAAGAAATACAGGATCTATGAGAAAGCAGTATGAGTAAAAAAAGGGTATTGATTACCGGTGCGAGTGGTTTTGTGGGTTATCATTTGATAGAAGAAGCTTTAAAAGCGGATCTGGAAGTTTATGCAGCAATCAGACCGAGCAGTGACCGTTCACATTTGAAAGGTTTTAATGTACAATATGTAAATCTTGATTACAGCGTTGTTGATAGCTTAAAACAGGAACTGGAAGATAAGCAATATCATTATATTATACATGCTGCCGGTATTACTAAAGCAAAAACCAAGGCTGAGTACGATTTGGTAAACGCTACTTATACCCGTAATCTGGCTACTGCTGCACTTGAAGCCAATATCAATTTAGAGAAATTCGTTTTTGTAAGTAGTCTGGCTGCATTGGGTCCTCTAAAGGATTTATCTAATGAAATTCAGGATGTCAGTGCCCCTCACCCAGTGACAAATTACGGTGCAAGTAAGATGTTGGCCGAGCAATATCTGGCCGAGCTTACCACACTTCCTTTGCTTACCATACGTCCTACAGCTGTTTATGGTCCAAGGGAAAAGGATTTATTTATTTTGTTTAATAGTATTAATAAGGGGCTTGAACCACATATAGGCAGCTTTAAGCAGCAGCTCAGTTTTGTATATGTTAAAGATCTGGTTAATGTGATTGTAAAGGCTTTAACTGCTACAACAGTCCACCAGCATTACAACATTTCTGATGGTGAGACATATGACCGTTATGCCTTAGCTACTTTTACAAAAAAAGCATTAAATAAGCACACCTTTAAGTTCCATATTCCGGTGCCTTTGGTAGCCTTACTTGCTACCATTATGGATTTTATATATGCAGGAAGCAAAAATACGCCTGCCTTAAACAAGGAGAAAATGGCTGAACTTACTGCGATTAACTGGGCCTGCAGCATTGCAGGTGCGAAGGCTGATTTGGGTTATATACCAGAGTATAATCTGGAAAAAGGTATAATGCAGACTATTAAATGGTATAAGTTAAATAATTGGCTATAATAGTTATTAAGCAGGTGGGTTTTCCATCTGCTTAATAATCTTGTTCACTTCTGTTTCTGTTGCACGAAGTTTAGTCTGACAAAATTCGATCAGATCTGATGCGCGTTTTACCTTTTCTGCCAAAATATCTACCGATACCGCTTCTGTTTCTATTTCCTGAGCTATTTCTGTAAGCTCTTTATAAGCACTTTCATAGGTTAAATTCGTCGTTTCCATCTATAGTTGATTTGGAGTTTACTGTTGTTTTAATTTCTGCTGAAGCCAATCGGACTGTAAGTTCAGTTCCAGCTTCAATATGATCGGCGTTGCTAACAATCTGATCATTTACTTTAAGTATGGCAAAGCCTTTATTTAATATGTTTTGCGGACTCATGAGCCTGACTACTGATTGAAAGTGGCCAATATAACCCCTTTTATTAGCAAAATAAATCCTGTTATAGGATTGCAGGTTACTGATCACGTTGGCCAGGTCCTTTTGCTTGTTGGAGATCATGATCTTAGGATTGGTTAGTACCAATCGCGATAAGTTAAGGATATTCCTATGTTGCTCGTGTATTAGATTACGTGTAGTACGGATGGTAATCTGATTAATGTGCGTTAACCTATCTTTATGGTAATTGATCAATTGATAGGTTTTAATCAGCACCATTTTCTGCAAACCAATCAAAGCTTCTTCAAATGCCCGGTTGTGGGCAATGATCAGTTCGGCAGCTTTTGTTGGTGTTTTAGTAGAAGTATGGGCCATTAGATCGGCAATAGTTTCATTCTTTTGATGTCCTATTCCTGTGATAACGGGTATTGGAAATTTAGCAATGGCTCTGCTCAGCTCGTAATTATCAAAAATGAGAAAGTCTGTCTGCGCACCACCACCCCTGATGATCACCAATGCATCGTAAGGTTTCCCCGATTGAAATACTTCTACAAGCTTAGCCAGAAAAGGCCTGGCATTTGCCTCACCCTGTACTAAAGTAAAATAATCATCTATTTGAAAACGATAACCGAAAGTATTGTTCTCCAGCGTATGTCTAAAATCCTGATAACCGGCTGATGTGGCTGATGAAATCACTGCAATGTGCTGCAGCACATTATTTAAAGCCAGATTATTGTTGCGGGTAATGTAGCGCTCACCTGATTTTTGTATAAAATCAGGATTTTCTTTAAGCAATCTTTCCAATGTTTCTTTTCGCTGTTGTTCAAATAAGCCCAAAGTGAAATTGGTGTCTATATCCAGGAGATTTAGCTGTAGCCCGAATGCCGGATTGTATTGCACCGAAACCTGGATAAGTACATTAATGTCGTTCTTAAATTTCTGGCCGGTTGCTTGTTCAAAGTTAGTAATATTTACAGAAGCATTTCCCCATGCTCTACCCGCTATCTTGCTGAGGATCTTTGCCGAAGCTTTATCTTTCTCTACAAGTTCAAAATAATGATAATTACTTTGCTCTTTATAGGTATGACTCGTAACATCTGCAATGACCCAGAAAGTCCTGTTGCCAAATACCCCATCAATCGTCTGCCGGATCTGATTTGTCAGTTCCGAAAGCCTTATAGCAGCAGGATTAGATTGATAAGAGTGAACTTCCATTTGCATCTACGTTAAATATGTGTTTCGTTCCACATTTAAGTGCAAAGTTATTCTTTTGATGGCCTACCGGAAAATCAAAACAGACCGGATAGTTATATTCCTTAATTTTTTCTGTAATGATCTCATAGACAGTCCTGCCAAATTCTTCACCTGGATCATCAGGTTTTACTTTAAAGCCACCAACAATAAGCCCTTTTAAATTTGCGAGTTTTCCGCTACGCTTTAAGTTCCAAAACATCCGGTCTATATTGTACAGGTACTCACCAGTATCCTCTACAAAAAGAATCTTTCCATCTGTTTTGATATCTGATACCGTCCCTGTAAGGGTTTCTATGATACTAAGATTTCCTCCAATCAGGTGAGCTTCTGCCCTGCCCATTCTATTGTAACTTTGGGCAGCAGCACTATATTTTACTGCTTGTCCGCCTAATACTTGTTTAATGGAAAGGATTGTTTCTACCTGTATAGGCTCCGCTAAAGACCAATCCTTAGGAAAGCTATTGCACATTTTAGAATGGATGGAAGCTGTATTTAGCCGACTATTTAAATGACAATGCAACACGGTGATGTCGC
The DNA here is from genome assembly GCA_029202485.1 of Candidatus Pedobacter colombiensis. NCBI lineage: Bacteria > Pseudomonadati > Bacteroidota > Sphingobacteriia > Sphingobacteriales > Sphingobacteriaceae > Pedobacter > Candidatus Pedobacter colombiensis. The sequence continues at coordinate 2,409,598 of CP119313.1, forward strand.
TAAAGCCAATGATCCATTTGGGTTTAGCCTTGAACCTATCAAAATTAAGCTTGTCGATGATCCGAACCACACCATAACCACCGCGTGCACACATGATGGCTTTAATGTTAGGGTCATCCAGCATCTCCTGAAGGTCTTGAGCACGCTCGGCATCAGTTCCGCCCATGCCATAATCCCTTTTACCAATAGTGTTGCCAATTTGAATTTTAAAGCCCCAGCTTTCCATCAATTGCAGAGCCGGTTGAATTTGCTCCATGGTCATGTACCCTGCCGGAGTGGTTACACCAATGGTATCACCAGGCCGTAAATACGGCGGTATCACTGTTTCCTTGATAGGCACGGCAGGATTACTCCATGCTTTAAAGCTAGTCATTGTTGAGCCTGCAATTGCGAGGGAAGAAAGAAAATGTTTGCGGTTCATTGTCCTTATTTTATGGATAAACAATGATAAGGCTTATTGCCGATAATTTTTAAAAAATTACTCAATCGTTTTCGTAATTTTTTGGGTATAGAGTTGAATTTAAGGCCAGATTATATTTTAAGAAAGGTATATTTAGCTAAAACTTATCCATTAGATGAAAGTATTTCTAATGGATATTGTGCCTTTGATGTTCGTTTTAAAGCGACTTAAAAGATACAGCCAACCTTAACCAAATATAAATGAAAAAGTACCTCATCCTTGGCTGCTGCTTTGCCGGCTTGCAGCTAAATGCGCAAACCAAAAAGGTAAGCTTTCTTGAAAATGCAAAACAGCAAAAAGTCGATGTTTTGATCGATGGCAAACCATTTACCAGTTTTCTTTATCCGGATAACCTGGAAAAACCAATCTTATATCCTTTACAAACTGCGAGTAGCCTTACGGTAACCAGAGGTTTCCCTTTAGAGAAACGTGGCAATGAACGCACAGATCACCCCCATCATGTGGGTTTATGGTTCAACTACGAGAGTGTGAATGGGCTTGATTTCTGGAACAATTCCTACAACATTCCTGCTGATAAGAAGTCTGCTTATGGATGGATCAGAAATGTAAAAGTTGGTGCTGTTAAAGATGGCACTACTAAAGGTAGCCTAACCTATACAGCAAATTGGGAAAGACAGGATAAAAGAGTGCTGTTGAAAGAGGCCACTACTTTTGTTTTTAGTGGCAATGACGATACGAGGACTGTAGACAGGACAACTACACTTACCGCACAAAAAGACACGGTTTATTTTAAAGATGTTAAGGATGGAATGTTGGGCATCCGGGTAACAAAAGAACTGGAGTTACCTTCTGATAAGGAAGAATCTTATACTGATAATAAAGGTATTGTCACCAAAATTGCACCCACTAACAATGGTGCTAATGGCGATTACCTGACCAGCGCAGGTAAAAAGGGTAATGATGCCTGGGGAACACGTGGAAATTGGTGTGTATTGTTTGGAGTAAAAGAGCATCAACCCGTTTCCATTGCAGTTATTGATCATCCCAAAAACCCAGGCTACCCTACTTACTGGCATGCCAGAGATTATGGACTATTTGCCGCCAACCCACTTGGACAAGCTGTTTTTAGCAATGGTAAAGAACAGCTGAACTTTACCCTGAAACCTGGAGAATCGGTTACTTTCCGTTACCGTGTAATCATTGGGTCAGGCAAAAAACAAACTGCCGAATTCCTGAACAAACAAGCTGCTGATTTTGCAAAACAAATTTGATTTATAAACTATAGAAACAATCATTAACACAAATGAAGACAACGCGATTACTAATTTTAACCGGTTTGATGCTGGGGACATCCTTAACTTCCTTACATGCACAAAGTGGCAAATGGCAAAACTTATTTAACGGAAAGGATTTGACAGGTTGGAAACAACTAAACGGCAAAGCAAAATATGAGGTTGTAAATGGAGAGATTACAGGCACTACAGTTAAGGATACGCCCAACTCCTTTTTAGCTACAGAAAAAAGCTATGGCGACTTCATTCTTGAACTTGAATTACTGGTAGACAACTCTATGAATTCCGGAATCCAGTTTAGAAGTGAGAGTAAGCCTGACTATATGAACGGTAGAGTTCATGGCTATCAAATGGAGGTTGATCCTTCAGACAGGGCTTACAGTGGCGGTATTTATGATGAGGCTCGTCGTGGGTGGCTGTATCCTATGGACATCAACCCTAAAGGTAAAACTGCCTTTAAAAAAGGAGAATGGAATAAATATAGAATTGAATGTATTGGCAATTCGATCAGGACCTGGGTTAATGGTATACCTACGGCTAATTTGGTTGATAACATGACACCTACCGGTTTTATCGCCTTGCAGGTACATGCTATTGGTAAAAATGATGAGCCCGGTAAACAGATCAGATGGAAAAACATCCGTATTCAGACAGAAGGATTGAAGCCAACAAAAATGGATAACATTTATGTGGTAAACACAATTCCAAATGATTTATCTGCTGCCGAAAAAGCAAATGGCTATAGTCTTTTATGGGATGGAAAAACTACCAATGGATGGAAAGGGGCTTATAAAAAAGGATTTCCGGAGAAAGGTTGGGAAATAAAAGATGGTGAGCTGAGTGTGCTTAAATCTAACGGAGCAGAGTCTACCAATGGCGGTGATATCGTGACAGAAAAACAATATGGTGCTTTTGCATTAAAGTTTGATTTTAAACTGACTGAAGGTGCCAATAGTGGAGTTAAATATTTTGTAACACTAACAGAAGGGAATAAAGGTTCAGCTATTGGACCTGAGTACCAAATACTTGATGATGTGAAACATCCTGATGCTAAATTAGGTAAGAATGGCAACCGTACGCTAGGTTCGTTATATGACCTTATAACCAGCAAAAAGATACCTAATTCGCAAAGAAAGATTGGTGAATGGAATAAAGGGGTAATTATGGTTTACCCGGATAATAAGATAGAATATTATTTAAATGGCTTTAAAATCCTTGAATATGTTAGAGGATCGGCCGAGTTTAACGCCTTAGTTGCGGATAGTAAATATAAAAATTGGAAAGATTTTGGGATGGCGCCTAAAGGACATATCCTCCTTCAGGACCATGGCGATAACGTATCCTTTAGAAGTATTAAATTAAAAGAACTTTAAAATTTAAGCAATCATGTTAGATTCAAGAAGAAAATTTATCAAACAATCTGCTATTGCAGCAGCAGGAACCTATTTAGGGACTATGGGGTTAAGTGCAAAGAGCTATGGTAATATCATAGGTGCAAATGATCGGGTAAGAGTTGGTGTTGTTGGCTTTTCTGACAGATTTAAAGATGCACTTTTACCCTCATTTTTAAATCACCAGAAAGAATTGAATTTTGATATGGTAGCCGTATCTGATCTTTGGAGCCATAAGAGAGATTTAGGTGTAGCGCATTTAAAATCTAAATTCGGTCATGATATTACAGCTTGCCGTAATAATGATGAGCTATATAATTTAAAAGATATTGATGCAGTGATTGTAAGTACTGCAGATTTTCAACATGCTACACATGCTGCCGAGGCTGTGAACAATAAATGTGATGTTTATTGCGAAAAGCCTTTTGCAGAAACCATGGAAGATGCACGTATGGCTTTGAAAGCGGTTAAGGCATCTAAACAAATTTTTCAGATTGGCTCACAGCGCAGAAGTGGCAGTAATTACCATGCAGCTAATAAATTTATAAAAGATGGTAAGTTCGGTGACATTACAATGGTTGAACTGAGCTGGAATGTAAACCAGCCCGGACGCTGGCGCAGACCGGATCTTGTACCATTATTGAAACAAGAGGACACGGATTGGAAGCGTTTTTTAATTAATCGTCCTTTTGAAGCCTGGGATCCGAGAAAATATTTAGAATTCCGTTTGTTCTGGCCATATTCTTCTGGAATGCCGGGACAATGGATGTCGCACCAAATTGATACTGTACATTGGTTTACAGATTTAAAACATCCTAGAAGTGTGGTAGCCAATGGTGGTATTTACCAATGGAAAGATGGCCGTAGAAACTGGGATACTACAACTGCCGTATTTGATTATGGTAAACCAAATGATCCTGATCATGGTTTCCAGGTAGTATTTACTTCAAGAATGCACAATGGTGATGAGCGTCCGGCCGAAATCTATTATTCAAATGGCGGACAATTGAATTTGAACACGAATACGGTTTCTCCTGTTGGTGGTTTAAGTGCTAAATCAGCAGCAGCAATGAAAATGCAACCCAATCTATTGCCTGAATTAAAACTAAGTGATATGGTTGAGCAGGTTGCTGCTTCGGCCAATACCGGTGGTGATAAATTGACATCTGCACACATGCGCAACTGGATGGAATGCATTAGAAGCCGTAAGCAAACGAACGGACCTGTTGAAGCGGGGTATTGTCATTCAATAGCTACCATTATGACGAATGCTGCCGTTAGAACTGGCAAGAGGGCTACATTTGATGAAGCTACTCAGGAAGTAATGGTAGATGGGAAAGTCTTTAAATATTAAAAACTATGGCTAACAAAAGAGGCGTTTGATGATTTCAAACGCCTCTTTTTTATGGTTTATAATTACTTCAATGAATTGATGTACGCTGCAATTTTTAATCCATCAGCCTTGGAAACCTGTGGCATAGGCGCCATTTCAGTAGCATAACCAGGCCAGTTTTCCGGTTTAGGATTGTGGATCAGTTGCAGAATCTTTTCATCTGAGTATTTCCGTTTAGCTACATCCATAAATGCAGGGCCAATCTGCTTTTTTGTAGGATTATGACAAGCCAGACAGGTGTAATTAGCCAATAAACCTTTTACTTCTGCATAGGTTGGCGCTTTCGCGACTGGAACTTTTGTCTCAACAACCTTCTTTGCAGGTGCAGCTTTTTCTTTAATTGTAGCTACCGTCTTTTTAGTTGATACCGGAGTAACATCTGCCACAGGGTCATTGGCCGAATTTCTGGTACTCAGCTCACTTGCCGCCAACTTCTCTCCTGCCGGGATGTTGTTTAAGGTATAATAAGCTACCGGGTGTACAACAGAATAAAAATTCTGCTTTTCGCGGATGCCATTCACCTTTATCGTGTGGATATAATATTGGCGCAGGTTGTCGACCACGATTCTGGCTTTTAAACCATCTGCCGATACTTTCACACCTTTTACTTTTAAAGATTCGGTGTTTACAGGTGGTGAGCCATATACCGACTGATATTTGTAAATAAAGCTTTCAACATTGTAGGATGCAAGATCCTGAGCTGATTTTAAATCTACAGGACTTGTAAATTCAATCTCAAAACCATCAGGCATTGCTCTGACTGCTTTCATTTCGAAAGGCACTTTATTGTTGTAAACCATTCGCTCAAGTCCCTCATTGGCATCACCGGCAGAACCCCACCCACGGTTGGTTTCCCCAACAAACAGGGAGCCATCCTGCCCCCAGGCCATCCTCAGTACACCCGAGCGGAAGCCGCTTCTGAATAAGAACGCAGCCCCCTGCTCCTCTCCATTCACTTTTTCCATAAATACCCTTGAAATGATACTCATTCCCTGATCGCCAATCAAAAGTTGTCCCTCAAAAGGACCGAAAGTACCTTGAGGGATTTTTACAGGCTCTGATGTAGAAACCCCTAAAATACCATAAGGAAGCCATACAGCCGGCAAACGGAGTTCAGGAAACTCTTTCTTCATATCGAACAAGGTTTTAAAATTCTCATTTATCCTGTTCTCAGGTTTGATGTATTTACCCCCATTGTCTTTTATTCTTCGTTCATCCATTTTCGAATAAAAGAGCTCCGAGCTAAGTTTAACCGGAGAATCGCTTCTTTTTGTCCATATTAAACTAGCCGGATGCCCCATAAAATCACCTTCATTTACCTTCCATATACCACCTGAGCCAACCCAGTCGCCCTGGTTTTCTGTATAGTATAGCTGACCATCTATTACATTTAATCCTGCCGGAGAACGCATCCCTGCGGCCCAAGGCTTCATCTTTCCATCTTCAGTGATATTCATAGTCCAGCCACGCATAGGCACACGGCTTTCGGCACGCCACCACTCCTGATTGCCAAAAGCCACATTAGCTGTAACAAAGAAAGAACCATCAGCCGCTATTTTAGGACCAAAGCTGTATTCATGATAATGTCCACTTAAAGGCCAGGCATATATGGTTTCATAAACATCGGCCTTGCCATCCATATTCTTATCGACAAGCTTGGTCAGCTCACCTCTTTGAGCAACATAAAAGGCTCCGTCCTTATAGGCAATGCCTAATATTTCGTGTAAACCGGTAGCGAACTTGCGAAAATATGGTCTATTGCCTGTTGGGTTTTCTACCACATAAACATCGCCGCGGCGGGTGGATATAGCGAGATCTCCATTAGGTAAAGTAACCAATCCACCTACCTCAAGTATTGGTCCTTCTGGTATCCTGACTTTAACTATCTTAAAAAAATCTTCTTCTTTTGGTGTCTCCTGTGCCCATATTGTTGTAAAATTAAAGCTCAAAGCCAGCATAGCCAGCATTTTAAAAGTATGTTTCATATTGTTGCTGGCCAGATTAGAATGAAATGAAATATTTTAATTTATTGCCTAGCAGAATAATCATCTCTTTTCTGCCATCGACATCTCTGATTATCGGCTTATTTGCCGTCTCATCAAGCTCCAGATAGAAAGCTTTTCCATCAACCACATAAAATCCCTGAATTAACTCGTCAATAGTGCTTGCATTAGCCAGCAAAACATATAATCCGGTTACAGGTTTATCTATAGTAATGGTTCTGCTTAATCCTTTACCATTATCCAAGGCCTTAATTGCATCTGTGACCTGAGCACCATAAATATTATACTTAAACTCTGGCCTTTCTTCATTATCCATTACATAACCTTTGCTGCGGAAACCAGTTCCTGTACTATCAACCGGCCATATAGCTTGCGGATTACTCAATTGTGCTACAGCAGGGATCAGCTTTTTTGTAAATGTAGTTACTGCTCCACGTGCTTTGGAGGTGCCATTACCCCTGCCATCCCACATTGGTGTAGCATCAACAAATTCTCCGTGCCAGCCATGCAACAACAAGCCATTATCAAAATCATAACTGTAATGCACTTGTTTTGGACTACCAACAGAAATAGCATGTACTGAGCGTTGGTTAGGTGCAAAATCTACAAAACTGCGGATCATGGTATTGGTTGCTGCGCCTATATAAATTGGATCGGCACCCCCACCACCTTTCTGACCTCCATTGAGCAGATCATTAGGTAACTTTGAAATCTTAATGTTTTTGAATGCTACAGCACCATGATCACCCTGCAAACGTAAGGCCCCTAACGCTTTTTCTTTATCACTAGCCCCTCTTGTTGGGCCTGATAGTTCAACATTTTCATGAATAATTATTCCGTTTAATTCTGCTGTAAGAATCCTTGCATTGGCAATCTTATTTCCTCCGGCATCAAATTGTGGCGCCTGAAATGCGATTTTTAAATGTTGCCATAAACCAGGGGCTTTACTTACATTTTGGCGTGGTGCATAACCGTTATAACCTTTTTGTCCTTCTGGTTTTGAGTCATCCCAACGCTCATAAATACCACCATTGTCTGATGACAGCGGGTTCGTATTTCCCCAGGAGTCCCTAAGCTGAATTTCGTAATTTCCCTGCAGGTAAATACCCGAGTTTGAACCTTTCGCCATCAGGTAATCGAGTTCGAGGATCATATTGCCATGCAATGCATTGGTGAAAAGATCTGCTCCCTGATTTTTTTTATCCGGGCTGTTTACAAGGATTCCCGCACCTTTTGTGATGGTTAATTCGTTATCAGTTTTTAAGCTGGCAGTAACATCCTTTGCCAAAGACCAGCTTTTGCCCGGATCTTTAAATGAAGAAAGGTCATTGAGGTTAATAGCCAACTGATCAGTCAGTTGTTGAGCCGAAACCAGTGCTGTTCCAAACAGCCACAGAAATGCGGTTGTTCCGAACTTTAAATAATTTAGTTTCATACAGTGTGTTTGGTTTATTAATTAAATGTAACAAAATCATCCTATGTCAAGGAATTTTTGAAATAATGATTTTGTTACATTTTTAAACCATAAGTGCCATAATATGAATCTAACTGAGATTTTAGTCCTGATTTGCAGCGATTTTTGGCTTATATAAAAACTGAAGGTAAATAAGTGCAAGAACTGTAATTCCGGTACAATAGTAAAAGGTTACGGGGATCATGCGTAGGTCATCGATAAACAACCATCCTGCAAGTAAGGCTCCCAAACCAATTCCAGCTTCCAATGCAATATACATAGTTGCCATAGCCTTTCCTCTTTGCGTAGGATTACTTAAATCTGCAGTCCATGCCGAAGCAGTTGGCGACAACATTCCTGTTGCAATACCATACAATGCAGAGGCGAGCATTAAACTGAGGGAAGAACCCGCCAATCCAATCCACAATAGTGAAACGGCCAAAAGTGCCAGAGATATTTTTAATATATGTGTCCTCCCATAACTGTCGGATGCTTTACCTGCAACAAAACGGATGAGCAATGAGGTGAGTGTAAAGACCATAAAGAATAGACCTTTATTGCTTGTACCAAGGTGCGCGCTCCAATCTGATATTACGGTTAAGATAGCTCCATAACTTATGTAACTCATAAATATTATAACCACTGCAGGGATCACTCTCCATTCGATGATGTCTCTCCTGTCGATTTTTAAGTGTGTTAGCTTAAATTTTTCCTTTCCCGGTAGTGTTTCTTTCATATTGGCCAAAATAGCAATGGAAAGCAATGCAAATAAGGAAGAACAATAAAAAAGGATATTTATGCTGTAATGATCAGTTATTGTACTCCCTATAGCAGGTCCAATGGCGAGTCCGGTACTAAAGCAAATGCCATGAATACCCATTGCTTCACCCCATTTTCCGGCAGGAACCAAATCCGCAACATAAGCTGCAGTAGCTGTTGGTTTAAAACCTGTAGAAAAGCCATGTATTAATCTGAGGAAAAGAAAACCGGCAATTGTAGTTAGCATAGGATAAAGAAATCCACAAACAAAACACACCAGCGAACCTACAGCCATAACCGGTACCCTGCCGATGGTATCTGTTAGTTTTCCACTAAATGGTCTGGAAATACCCGCAGTTAAAGTAAAAAGCGCAATGATTAATCCTTTATATTCTGCTCCGCCCATGGCTGTTAAATAAGCCGGCAGTTCGGGGATAAGCATATTGAAACTGGCAGAGAATAAAAAGGAGCTTAAACAAACAAGGCCAAATTGTAAAGAATATATTGAAGTAGAAGGATGTTGCATTGGTAGATTTGTAACGGGAGGTAATAATGCAACAAAGATAAGAAATTAAAATCAGGCGTTCTTCACTTCCTGAGCGAAGAACGCTGAGGTACATAATTACCTTTTGATCTCATTTTTGCTGAAAACAGCAGCGATTTCAGAAAGTTGCTTTTCATCAAGTTTTGAGGTCTTTTTTAAAGCTTTGATAAAATGTTGTATTTCCTCTGGTTTTGCCGGACAGCCAACATTTTCACCTTTGGTGGAAAAAGGAGCTCCTTCAGGTCTGATTTGAGAATCGGCAACAAGGTTTTGCTTTGCATCAAAAAATAACCAGGTTGGTAAACCTTGATCAGCATTGTAATATTTCTTTAAAAGCTCCTCACCACCAGGGTTTTCAAGACTCTCTTTTCCCTTTGATTCTTTTACTACAAAATCAGCGATTACATAATTCTTATTAAAATAAGATTTGATAGCCGGATCGTTCAGGCTAGCTATCATTTTATGACACCAGCCGCACCAGGAAGCATGGAAAATGGCCAATACCTGTTTCTTTTCTTTGGCAGCTTTTTGAATTGCAGCCGTTAATACTTCGTTAGCTGGTGCCGGTGTAGTTGCAACTGCTGTTGTACTTTGGGCAATGGCAGATTGAATGGTTAAAACCGTAGTGATCGTAAATAATAATGATTTTAGTTTCATGATGAAATAAGTTTTGTTGAAGGTACAAAATATGCCACATCCTTCCAATTTACTAAAATAATTTGCACAAATGCTATTAATTAAACTAAAAATATTAGTAATATTGCGCTGCCGATTTACATTAAGAAAACGCAGATTTTTAAGCTTTATATATATGATACAGTTGAACGACGTCCTTTACGGAAATGTAGAATTACCAACAATTTTTGCGGATCTGCTAAATACGGAGGCCTTAAAACGTCTAGGCGGTGTACACCAAAGTGGCGCCATATTTTTAGTAAATCCCGATTTGAGTCATTCCCGGTTGGAACATTCTATTGGCGTGTCGTTATTGATTAAAATTCTAGGTGGATCTGAACTGGAACAAATTGCAGGGTTATTACATGATATTTCTCATACTGCATTTTCTCATGTAGGCGACTATGTATTTGAAAATGGCGAAGAAAATTACCACGAACAGATTTATGCTGAAGTATTATTAAATTCAGAAGTACCTGCAATTTTGATGAAACATGGCTATCACATTGATCAGATTTTGAATGGTAATTTCCCTATTCTTGAACAACCTCTACCCCACCTTTGTGCTGATCGATTGGATTATACCTTACGTGATGCGTTACATGGTGGTTTGATTACCAGATACAGCGCAAGACAGTTTTTACAGCATATTAAATTACAAAATGGACTAATAGTAGTTACTGATGAAGGGCAGGCAGATTGGATTAATGATACTTTTAAGCGATTAAATGATGATTTGTTTAATTTACCCTTGTATGTATATGCCAATCAGGAATTAGCGGCAATTATACGTGATTTTCTACGTAGTGGTTTCTTAAAAGAAACCGATCTGTTTAAAGATGATACTTTTCTGCTAAATAAAATTAGAAGTACGAATGCAGGTTATGAGGCGATAAAAGCTATAAAGCTGCATAAAGGTTATACAACCTTTCTAAGAAAGGGATCAGCTTTGAAGATAAAACCTCGCAGATTGAAAGCGCTATTGGTTTAACTTCTTCCCATTTAGATTCACCACAACTCCAATTGTAAATATCGAATTCCCTGCATTCATATATTTTCTGCTGTTCAAGCCAAAAGTACCGCTAGATGTATATTGTAATTGTACAGCCTCGCTCAAACGCATTCTGGTAAAGAAAATAGGCTCCAAAAAGACGTTGCCTTCCCTAACCTGACCAATAGAATTACGCGTAAAAGTTTTCATATCTACACTACTGATGCGCAATGCCGTTCCATAATTAAGCGGGTAGTTATTTCCAAAAAGGCGGAAATTGCGTTTCTTCTTAGAGCTATAGTTTACCTGTAAAAAAGTCTTATTGTATGTAACCTCTTCTAAATCTGATTTTATCAGAATGTCATGATCATCAAACTCCCTAAATACACGATTGGTACTCCCATTACCAAATCCGGCATATATCTCGATGATTCTGTTGTTATCCGGACCAAAAGTATCAAACCAACCACCGCCAACTTCTACCAGTTTTTGTTTATAATCCTTAGTCTCTTTTTCCCTATCGATATAAGACCCACTAAAAAATACGCCAATGTGATTTGAAACTGCATAAGCACCATTGATGCTGGTATTAAATCTTGGTGAAATATGTACACCCCCACTAAATTCGCCCTTCTGACTAAGCATTGGGGTATTAGGAACATTAGGCATATACACAGAAGAACAGGAACTGACAAAGATTGTGGCGATAAATAAGGGCAGTTTAAAATTTTTAATCATATAGGAATAGAATGCTTGCTCCTACATAACGTAGGTTCTATTGTTTTTGGTGCAAGGTATTATTTTTTTATGAATCAGCTAAAAGCTTTGCACTTTCAAATAATCTTTGGAATGGCAGGTACAATTTATGCTATTTTATGAAGTGGTTATATAAACTATTAACCGCCATTCTAATGAAATCATTATAACCTTTTGTATAGGTTGGACTGCATCCATTTGTGATCACTACAATTCCAAATTTCTTTTTCGGTTGAAAGAACATGGCACTATAAAGGCCATAGGCTGAGCCGGTATGTCCTTTTAAGGTAATGCCTGGAATGAGGTCGCTCGTAGTTAAAATAGCCAGTCCATAGTTCTCTTCATCCGAGACCTTGGTTTGCATGATTTCGGCACTCTTTTTAGATATTATTCGGACCCCTTTATACTTGCCCTGATCCATGTGCATGGTCATGTATTTTGCCAAATCAGTTGCAGATATTTTCATGCCCCCTGTTGGTGAGAATATTGGAGTACTGTAACCGGGTACATAATTTTTGATTTCCTCGCTACGTGAAACATAAGCGCTGGGTGCCGGATTAAACCGCTTAGCTACTGCGTCATATTCATAAAGTGTGACAAAGCGGCGCTTATCCAATGAATCCACACAATACCCACCATAGAGCTTCAAAGGATTAAGGATATGCTGTTTTATATAATTATCAAAGCGCAATCCTGAACGTTTCTCAATAATTGCTCCTACCATATTGTAATTGAGATTACAATACTGATAACCTTTTCCAGGCTCATAAGCATTGTAGCATTTCGCCCAGTTTGCATTTTTTTCAGGATTAATAGCATCAAAGTTAAAATAGCCTTCACTATCATTAATACTGGAAGTATGCGACATCACCATTTTTAAGGTGATTACAGTTTCCGGATATTTAGGATTTCTAACTTTAAACCCCATCAGACTACTAAAATCATCATCCAATGATAGTCTCCCTGCTTCAACAAGTTGCATAATAGCGGTAGCTGAGAAAGACTTAGAAATGGATGCTATTCTAAAGATATCGTTATCGGTTAGCGGTGTATTACTTTCAACATCCTTTAATCCAAAAGAGTGCGTATAGATAAGATTTCCCTTTTTTACAACAGCAACGGAAACACCAATGGCATCAAGCTGTTTTATTATTCCTTCTATTTCTATTTCCGCTTGTTTGTGATCAACCTGTGCAATAACAGGCGTTCCAATGGTAATCAAAAAAAGAAGTGTAAAGTAGCGTTTTAATAAATTTACCATAGATGAAACTTGATTTGAAGATATAAAGGAGGCTACTGATTAATAATCAGCAGCCTCCTTTATATCTATTCCTTTATGCTTTGCCTGCCCTACGCGGATCACCCACTCACAGGACTTTTTTATCTAAATATGACATTAATTATTACTAATAACAATTTAGTAAAAATCCCGCTTGTATCTATTAAAATTTTATTAACAAATCCACATTTTACAATACATGAGGTGGTATTGTACTAATTATCGAATTGTAAAGTTATATTTGTAGGGTAAATTATCTTTAATATTAATCGTATGGCAACCTTAATCAGCTTAGTCACTCTTTGTGTAATCATCTTGGTTACCGCATTTTACTTAACTTTTAGAAAGAAAAAAGACACCAGCGGACATTAATATCCGCTGTTAACTGCTTCTTTTTCTCTTAAGTAGCATATCCATTGCATGATCCAGCGTACCCGCTTTAATCACTTCTCCAGAATTTACGAAATATATCTCATCCGCATTTTCTATCGTATTTAAGCGGTGCGCAATGATTACGAGTGTGGTTTCTTTTGGCAGCTTTTTTAGGATGTCACTTAATAGTCTCTCAGTAATGGTATCGATATTTGCTGTGGCTTCATCCAGAATAAGTAATTCAGGATTACGCAATACGGCTCTCATAAAAGCAATCAATTGCTTTTGTCCTAAACTAATGTTATCCGAGTTAGATGCTACTTCGGTTTCCAGGCCTTTATCAAACAAGGCCAATAGTCCCTCCAAATGAGCTGCTTCAATTACCTCCTCCAGTTGCGCATTGGTATAGTCTTTATAAGCAATATTACTATACAGAATATTATCCTTCACTGTACCTGTAAATAAAAACGGTTCTTGTAAGATAAAACCTATTTTTTTACTGCGTTCTTCAGCAGTATAAGAACGGATATCCTTTCCATTTAATAACACAGAGCCTTTAGTCGTATCATACAAACGAGCCATCAGGGAAGCGGTAGTGGTTTTACCTCCCCCGGTTGGGCCAATTAAAGCATAAGTTTTACCTTTCTGCAAATCAAAACTAATGTTGTGCAATATTTCTTCACCACCCGCATAAGAAAAATGAACATTTTTAAATGTTAAAAGAGAATCAGATACACTTTCGGTTGAATCTTTTACGATTTGAAGGTTACTTTCCAGTGATAAGATCTGAGATATTCTGTCCCAGCCGGCCATTGCCACCTGAAAACTGCTCCATAGGGCAGCAAGCTGACGTAGTGGATTGTAAAAGTTTACAGCGTAAGATAAGTAACTGATCAGCAAACCTATCGTAAACTCTCCTATTGAGATAAGGTGAATGCCATATACCAACACAACCAATTGTGCAACGCTGGAAAAGAATCCGAAGACAGGGATAAAGATGGTATTGGCAATGCCAGCTCCTATAGCTGTTTTATAGTTCTGTTGGTTAGTTTCATCAAAGCGCTTTCTGAAATAATCCCGGCGATTGAATGCAATGATGACTTTAAAGTTATTTAAACTTTCCTGTATGCCCGCACTAAGGTTACCCACACTTTTTAAGTTAACCGCATTTTTACTTTTTACCCATGCGGATACCAGACCAGTAAACAGCAATATAAATAAGGCCGGTGTTAATGTTGCTGCACCCAGTTTTAAATTAATAGCCAATAGAAAAATACCAGCTCCAAGCATGGTAAAAATGCTACTTAAAAACTGCATTAAGGATTGAGAAAAGAATTGGTTCAGTTTATCCGTATCGTTGTTTACTCTGGAAATCAGATCCCCGGCTTTATTTTGACTGAAAAATGATACCGGCAGTTCCTGTAACTTACTGAATATTGCATTCCGAAGCGTATACAATGTTCTTTGTCCCACTCCACCCATTAATTTTGTTTGCAGATAACCGGTAAGTAAAGTAATCAGGTAGATACAAAAAAGTATCCCCGAGTATTTCAGAACACCATTATATTGTTTAGTACTTACGTAATTGTCAATAGTATGCCCGATAATTAATGGCGATAACAATAACAAAGTGGAATTGATCATTATAGCTATAAATGCCAGCAATACATTTTTACGTTCGTGCGAAATCAGCTGTAACAGCTTTTTAAGGACAGCAAATGTAGATTTCTTTTCTTCCTTACCGTTAATCTGGTTAAGATTGTAGTTCATAATTGCTGGTGCTTTGTTGTGAGTTGTAAATCTGGATGTATTCCGGACTGCTTTTCATAAGTTGTTGATGGGTCCCCTGCGCAATGATTTCGCCCTGCATAATTAGTATTACACTATCATAGTTTTGAACTGCTGAAATTTTCTGAGTAACTGAGAGTAAAGTTAAACCAGGATAATTGCGCTGTACATTTGCTAAAATTCGTTGTTCTGTATTGTTGTCTACCCTTGCCGTAAAATCATCCAACAACAGCACCCTTGGATTAAGCGCCAGTGCTCTTGCCAGCATGATCCTTTGTTTTTGTCCGCCTGAAAGGTTAGATCCCCTTTCCGATACAATCGTATTCAATTGCTCAGGAAGCGCATAAATGAAATCTTTTAGTTCTGCAGTTTCAATCGCTTTTTCCAATGACTCATCAGTCACCATATCATTAAAGGCAATATTCTCACGAATACTCATGTTAAAAATAATGCTGTCCTGAAATACAAAGCCGATTTGATTGTGAAAGGATTCCTGATCATAACTTTCTACCGGATTCCCATCAAATAAGATATCACCACTATCAGGCTTAATCAGTCCGGTAAGCAAATAAAGCAATTGCGTCTTTCCTGCCGCAGTCGGGCCTATAATTGCAGTTTTTGACCCCGGCTGAAGTTGGAAAGAGATATCCATCAGCACCGGCTTTTGTCCATAAAGGACATTGATATTTTTCATTTCTACCTGCCCCTTTAAAGGATCGGTAATGTTGCCGATAGCAGCCACATTGTCCTGATTTAACACTTGCGCAATACGTCCATAAGATGCTGTAGCCTGGGCAATTACATTACTCATAAATCCGATGACTATAATTGGAAAAATGAGTAATGCCAGGTAGCTGTTAAATGCAGCAAAATCACCAAGGCTCATGTTTCCATTAATTACATAATGTCCTCCAAGCAGTAAAATCGTTAATCCCGCAAGGTTAGCCACAAATATGATAACCGGTATTAAACCTGCAAATAGATTTAGAATGGACAGTCCCAGGTCCTTGGCTTTTGTATTTGCGGATAGGAATTTAACATATTCCAACTGTTGTGAATTGATCACCCGGATTAATGCAGCACCAAGTATACTTTCATTAATTACTTTATTTAACCAGTCTATAACTTCCCTACTTTGTTTAAAAAGCACACTTACTTTCTTAATCACCAAGAAGAAGGTCACCCCTATTATCGGGATAATGGCAATGTGAAGTACTCCCGGTTTGCTGGACAGCTATAGGTCAAACTTAAGATTATTTAGGACACTTTTTTATTATTTTGATAGAATACCTCATTTGGCGTAAGATCGTCCATTGACCGATGCCTTCGTTCATTGTTATAAAATTCCACATACCGTTTTATACCCTGGAATAATTCCATACCACCGTTAGGTGGGTTAAGATAAATATACTCCTGTTTCAAAGATCTCCAGAATCGCTCAATGAACACATTATCCAAGGCTCTTCCCTTGCCATCCATAGATATACTTACATTACTGTCTTTAAGTGCTTTAGTGAAGATCGGACTGGTGAACTGTGAGCCTTGATCCGTATTAAATATACCAGGTGTACCATGTTCTTCAATGGTTTCAAGCAGTACATCTCTGCACCATTCTACGGTCATGGTATTTGAAATGCTCCATCCGACAATCTTTCGGCTGTACACATCAATAATGGCAAACATATACATGAAGCCTCTGAACATGGGAATATAAGTGATATCAGCCTGCCAAACCTGGCCCGGCCGATCTATTTTCAAGCCTTTCAGCAAATATGGATATTTATGGTGTGCCGCATTAGCCTTGCTCAGGTTCTTTTTAGGATAAATTGTCCGCAGGTTCATCACACGATAAAGACGACGTATACGCTTGTTATTCACATGACATCCCAAATCTTTGTTAAGATACGCAGTCATCCGGTCCACGCCGTAAAACGGGCAGTCAAGAAACTTACGGTCAATCAAATTCATTATCGACTGGTTGAACAGCGACTCGCCTTTAGGCTTGAAATAATAGCAGCTGCGCTGCAAGTTCAGTAGCTTGCACTGACTGGCAATACTCAGCGCCTGGTGCTCCGGGGAAATAAGGCTACGCCTTTCAATTATACTCATTTCCCCAAGACTTTTTTTAGGAAATCAACCTGGATCTGAAGTTCGCCAATCTTGGAGTACAGTTCCTTCTCTTTAGATTCTTCCTTTTCATCTGGTTTCTCTGAACCAAACACCGTATCGGCTTTCTCAAGAAATTCACGCTTCCACGCGGTGATCTGTGTGGGATGGAGACTGTATTTGGACGCAAGTTCTTGCATGGTACTACTTTCCTTAATTGCTTCAAGCACCACTTTGGTCTTGAAAACAGAACTGAATTTTCTACGCTCTTTTTTCATTTTCAACTGTTAAATTTATGAATTTAATCAGCTGTCCAATATTTGGGGAGTATTATAATAATAGCCAGAGCTAGTTTCCAATTGATGCTTAACAACAAAATACTAGCACCAATTATTATAAATATGGAAGAGGTAATAGATACGATAGCCTGCGCAATAAATAATTTTATGGAATCAACATCCGCCGTTAGATTGGTTAATAATTTAGAAGGATTTGCCTGTTCTATATAAGCATTACTTTGTCTGGAAATCTGATCGGCTAGTTGAGTTCTAAGGTCTCTCGCTACTTTTTCTGAAGCATATGTTTGTATGATACTTTGTAGAAAAGTAAAAAGAAAAACAAATAGAATGGCTACAGAAAATTTAATAAGAATGGCATTGATATCAAAGTTACCATTGGTATAGGCATCTATTCCATTAGCTACAATTTTTGGCAATAACAAGTTAACCCCATTACTGATCAATGCAAAAAACAGCAATAGGATGATCAACCCCTTATAGGGTTTAAGCAAGCTAAAAATACTTGGTTTCCTGGGCCCGCTGGATGCTTTTCTCATATTTCTATATCTGTACCTGCTTTTCGATTGTAAATTATCAATTGTACAAATATGGTTATATAATTCTACTTTGTGAAGCTATCCATCACCTGCATAGACATTATTGCCTCTTCGGCAGAACAAGGATTGCTGGTTTTACCCAAAAAATACTTAACAACCTCCTGTATCATGGGTTGTTGTACATGTAGTAATGGATCGAATATAAACTCTTCCTCCTCATTACCTTTGCTTAAGATTAACTTATGTCCGAACATGGGAAAGCTAATTTTACCCTCTGTACCGATGATTTCACAAAGGTCAGATTGCTCACTTACAGAAAAGCACCATGAGCCATTAAAGACGACTCCATTGTGAAATAGAATATATCCCGCAACTATATCGTCTACATCATATGGACTGCCCTGATTTAAAGATATCCCTTTAGCTTTGTTTACTTCTCCAAAGAAATGAATCATTAAATCAAGCTGATGAGGTGCTAAATCATGAAACAATCCTCCTCCAGATATAGCAGGATTTAATCGCCAATTGGTTTCAGAACCAGCAATCAGATCAGAATTTTGTGGTTGTAACATTTGAAGTTGAACCAGTTTGACTGCACCTATCGCCTTTTTTTCTAAAAGAGATTTGATTTTTAAAAACATGGGCTGCGCCCTTCTGTAGTGCGCTACCGTAAGTTTAACGTTATATTTCTCAGAAGCCTCTTTCATTCTAATTGCGGAGGCAGCATTCAGGGTCATAGGTTTTTCAACGTATACCGGTTTTCCAGCGGCCATTGCACGTATAGCATACTCTTCATGTTGCAACGGAGGAGTTGCAATATAAATAGCATTTACTTCCGGATCATCAATAAGCTGTTCTGCATCGTCATACCATTTAGGAACATTATGACGCAAAGCATAGTCCTTAGCTTTTTTACCATCACGGCGCATAACTGCAACCAATGATGAATTTAATACTTTATTAAAAGCAGGGCCACTTTTTACTTCAGTAACATCTCCGCAACCAATAATCCCCCATTTGATTTCTTCAGTTCCATTTCTCCCCAGCATATTCCAAACTTTTTCTATAAAATAGTTAGGCTTATTGCTTAACGATACTTCCATGCTAACTATGATTCCCTTTATTATTGTTGAAAATTATATAATTTGGTTTTAATCGCATTTCCAGGCGCATCAGTAATATCCAGCTTGTAGAATCCTACATAAAAGACTTTTTCACACGACGTTAGCTTTATAATTAACTGATTAACAATGTAAAATATCTCGTAAATATCTTAAATAAATCGATATAAACAAAAAAGGAATAAAAATTGTTAGTTTATACTATAGGGACAATAGTAGTCTCATAACCTATGAAAACAATAAAACAAAATCTTATGAAAAAGCTAATTTTTACTATCATTTTAGGAAGTATGCTGGCATTCGGAGCAAATGCCCAGATACAAAAAGGAAATGTAATGATGGGGGCAACTCTGTCAGACATCAGTCTTGGCCTGGACAAGCCAAATCTCTTTCAATTAAATATTAATCCTAAAGCAGCATGGTTTATACAAGATGGTCTGGCTCTAGGCGGTGAGGTGCAACTGGGAATAGCAACTCAAAAAGGTTCAGGTACAACCGTTACTTATGGCGTAGGTGCCTTAGGAAGATATTATGGAATGGGCGGTGCCGATGAAGTGGTGAACAATTCAAGATTTTTTGGGGAAGCTACAGTTGGTGTGCAGGGAATTAATCCCGCTGGTGGTGGAAGTACCAATGGATTAGGTTTTAGTTTTGGTCCGGGTTTTAGTTATTTTGTAACCAAAACCATTGGACTTGAGGCTTTATTAAAATACAATGGCGTTGTGGGATTTGGATCCAGCACGTACTCGAATTACCTGGGACTTGGAGTTGGATTTCAAATTTATTTACCTGGAAAGAGTACAGCAAAAAAAGTTGGGCGAGATATGAAATAATAAACTTGCAATAACCAGGCAATTGATATTCAAAAAGCCGGATTGAACCGGCTTTTTGAATAAAAAAGAAAATTTATTTGGATAATTAAAAAGAATACGTACATTTGTGGTGAGAGCGTTAATTTAACGGGGGTAAGTCTTAGGACCTATCCCCGTTTCTTTTTTATGAAACTTTCTCATTCATAGAGATTTGGCGTTTAAATTGAGCTTAATATTTATTTTTCATAAAATCATATAGGACCTTTTTAGCAAACGATTGTCTTAACTTCAAAAATTATACAACTACTTGTGACTTGTATATTAAAATCAGTTTATTTGTATAATTTTACCAAACTTAATACTAACCAATTAATGCAGTCTAACCAATTTACATGGCAAATAGCTTGGGATTATCAGGCATTTAGAATCAAATTTATTCTTGGAATGATAATTCTTGTTGCCATTTTAATTTTTATACCACATTTCTTTTCCCTGATAGAAGCCAGGGAAGGAAGAGTATTAAATGATAAGTTGCTGGCTAATATTCCAGCAAAAGATGTTTCATCGTTGATTTTTGTTGTCTTATATGCGATGATTGGGCTGTTCTTATATAGAATGTCAAAAAATACAATCATGTGCCTTACTGCACTATGGGCGTTTATTTTTTTGTGCCTCACCAGAATAATAACCATAACATTAGTACCTCTTAATCCGCCTGCTGACATCATTAACCTGGCGGATCCCTGCTCTATTTTCTTTTACCACTCAAATGTAATTACGAAGGATTTGTTTTTCTCGGGACATACAGCTACAGTATTTTTGGGGGCGCTTTGTATGGAACGTAAAAATGATAAAATGCTAGCATTTATAGCGACCGTAATTATCGCAATATTGCTCTTGATTCAGCATGTACATTACACAGCTGATATTATAGCTGCGCCTATTTTTACCTGGGTATGTTGGTATTTAGGAAAATCAATGGCTAAAATTTAAGCCCTGGCCCGAACTTCTTTATTTAGTTTTTTAAAAAAAACAGGTTGAGTCCTTACTCTAAAACCTGTGCTTTACAGCATGGAGGGCATTATACAAATATTTTATTGATTATTTTTTAAGATTATTTAGTAACTAAAGGGAGGATTAACTCCCTTTAGAACTAAAAATATACGAGAACGTACTAAATACTTTTTGATACGCTATTAAATTCCTGATGCACATTTATGCACCAGGAATGTTGTTTTTAACAGGTACATTAACTAAAAGTATAAAAGAATGAGATCACCTCCAATTATATTACGCCAACATCTACTTATCCGTGGTGAATAATAGTTTATACGTGGTGAATGAAAAATGAACATCACTTGCTTTATGTAAATAGAATGCCGTAATTTATAAATTAAAACATTGCTTATCCGCTTTAGACATTATGGTTTTAGTATCATTTCGCCTAACTTCGCATAAAGTAATTTTATTGAGATAAAAGAACCTATTACGTGAATGATGCCTATTTTATGGTGAATACATAATAAATTAAAAAAGGCTACACCAATTAAAAAGTAAATTCGATGGATGGTAAACTAAATTGCGTTATTATTGATGATGAGAAGCATGCTGTTGATTTATTGGGTGACTATATTGACGCGATGCCTAATTTGCAGCTGGTTAAATATTTTACTGATCCACTCAAAGCTTTAATGGATATAACCATGGAAGATAATATTGATATACTTTTTATGGATGTTGATATGCCGGGTATGACCGGACTGGATTTATCACTAGCTATCAGATATAAAACCAAATACCTTGTTTTTACAACCGCACATTCTAAATATGCGATTGATGCCTTTGGTGTACAAGCCAACGAATACCTGTTAAAGCCAATTTCTATGAGCAAATTTGCATTGATGATTAACAGATTGCTCAAATCCGAATTGAACCTTAAAAAGGCTGCAAATGCTGAAGATTTCTTTTTTATAAAAACTGATCAGGTTCAAAAATATGTAAAAATTAACCTGAAAGATTTAATAGCTATTGAAGGATTAAATAACTACGTGAAAATTCATACAGTTGGTGGAATGCATATCGCATATTTAACCATGAAAGAACTTGAGGCTAAACTGGAAGGCAACAATTCGTTTATCAGAGTCCAAAGGTCATTCATCATCTCTATGGATTTCATCAATAAAGTAGAAGGAGCCTCAATTACATTAAATAATAAACTCGAAGTGCCATTAGGGACAACTTATAAGAAACATTTTCTGACTTTTCTGGAGAAAAAAACATTGAGATCTAATCGGGGAATGCCAGATTAGATCTCAATGTTAAAATAGCACTATCGAGGCCCGGTAGTTGAAGTAACGACAGTTGGATCTGTAAGATCAGTAATATACCTCACATTATTTTTTTTTGACTTAAATACAAACAATGTTGTTTTCTGCAGTTTTAATGGGTTTTGGTTCTTTTTCATGATTTCTTTTTTTTATTGAAATTATTGTTAATTCTATCCCATTTAAAAACTATTACGCGAAAGCACGACTATATTACATGAAATGAAAAAACGTTTACAAGATATTTTTTTAATAATTACCAATAACCGGATTCATTTTATTGTCTGGTTTTTATTCATTTTTTACGAGGTCGTACTAACCGGTATTGTAAGAGGTACCTTTGCTAGTGCTGGTAATTATGCAGTATTTTATTTTCTCAATATTTGCTTGTTTTACTTTCATGCATATGTGGTTATGCCTGCTGCAAAAACCAGAACTTCTAATGCCATTTGGTTACTTCCACTTTTAATTTTCATAGAGATCGTTTTATATGTTCCATTTACTATATACATCGTGTCTTTTCTACAGAAATATGCCTATCTTACTATTAATACGCCAGCTGTAATCAATAAGACATCAGTAGCTAGTGGAGTTTGGAGAAGCTCTTATTTCATTCTTTTCTCTTCAGGATATTATTATCTGATGAACTATATAAAAGAAAGAAAAGCCACACAGGAAGCAGAAAAAACACGATTACTCATGATTATCGAACATCAAAATGTTCAGGCTGAATTGATAAAATCCCAACATGCTCATCTGAAAGCGCAGATCAATCCACACTTTCTCTTCAATACATTAAGCTTTATTTATTCCAACACACGTAAGGTAGTTCCTGAGGCTGCTGACGCAATCATGGCGCTTTCGGAAATGATGAGATATGCCATACAAGATGATACAGACCGTAATTTTACAGCGCTAACGCAAGAAATTGAGCAGATAGAAAACCTAATCAGACTCCATCAGATCAAATCGGAAAATGGTCTCCATATCTTTCTTAATTATGATGATAATTTAAATGAAATTCAAATCATTCCTTTAATATTGATCACCCTTGTAGAAAATATATTTAAGCACGGTGACCTTTTACATGAAGAACATCCTGCCCGCATTTCTATCAGTTGTGATGGACAAACGCTAATCGTTGAGACAGAAAATTTAATCAATATGAAAACCACAGGTATCAGTCATCATATTGGTTTAGAAAATATAAAGAAAAGACTCCGCCTGGTGTACGACAATATGGCCTCGCTGCAAACAGAGAAAGATTTCAGGAATTATTTTAATGTAATGCTGAGAATTGAATTGAATTAAATGCTTGTTACACCTTTATATTCACGTTGTAATTCTTTATATACATAGCTATAAATAACCATTTCATGTGTGCGTTGATGCTCACTAAATAAGCGGTTAACATGCATGTGAAATAAATCCCTAAAGAGATTTAATTTCAGATTGCTATCACAATGTTGTATTGTTGTTTTAAAAGATTGCAGCAGCTGATCAGGAATAATTATTAGATCATCATTAATCCAATGGCTATTATAGTCATTCCTAAATGATTCATATGCTTTATTGATTCTTTTAAACCCGCTATTTTCAAGATGATGCTCTTTCATAAAGGCATCCTGTATGCTTTTTACAAAAGCTAATCGATCTTTGTAATCAAGTGTCAATTCATTAATCACAACTTTCATTAATTCCATACAATTGGCATAACGACCGTTAAGGCTTAGATTTTTGCCAATCACATCCATACTATAATTGCTATCCTTACAAAAATGCTGCTCTATTTTTTCTATTTCTGCATGACCATAACGTTGCAATTCCCTGCGATAAGTTTTAATCTGTATATCTGTAATATAACCGGCATCGAAATAAGCCTCCAAAGCATCCATCAATTTCGAAGTATATAAGTGACTTTTCTTTATATCTTTCAGCTGAAATCTTATTCTGATATGATTTGTTGGGTCTTTATAACGAATAAAAAACCAACATTTAAATGCTACCTTATATTTTGTTATAAACCCGGCCAATGCATTAATTAATATTTCATCCACCCTTTGGCTATGACAATAAATTTCGAAGTATAACCAATCCCTGCCAGGAACGATCACTCCAGGTATTGCATCTTTAGTTTTCACTATGCATGGTGAATAGGCTTGATATAGGGTGGTTGAATGCTGCAGACTAATCATAAATTGCTGACAATAATTTTTTCCGTCAACATCATTAACCAAGTTCTCAGCTTTAATAAATGCCTCAGTTATTATAAAATCAGTTTTCTGTGCCACATAACGTTTAAAGCTTAGCATATCAGCTTCAGATTCCTTGTCAAAACACAAAGTCTGATCTCCATTTCCGGCTGTAAAATGCCGGACTACCTCCATCCTATCCATTTCAGCCTTTAAATGATCAATATTTATAGCAGACACCTGTATTTTCCATTTTGCCGGTGATATTACAATATTGTTGTATTGAATTCTTGGATAGAAATTTAGTCCCGGAATTAACGTTTCTATATCGAACAAAAGTCGGCTTTGGATATTTTGATGTTGTAAATCGCAAAGAAAACGGTAAACTGATAGATCGGATCTATTGTAATTATAAGCCGAAGCGAGTCTGGGCACTACTCTTTTACGATACTTTTTTGATAGCAATATCAACTCATCATTTGCAATGGTTAGCAGCAAATCATCCAGACAAATCAAATTTTTGCTACAAGAATAATTCAATAAAGGCAATTCATAATCGTATATAGCTTTTCTTCTATTGATGTTGTCAACCCTACCCTCTGCCATATAAGCCACATCAAAGAATATTACATCAGGATTAGCTTCACTTTCATATTTACTGATTTCATGACAATGACGCTCAATCTCTTTACTAGCTAGTGTAAATCTTCCTGCCAGGGCGTTAGCGGTAGCTCCTCCTAATTGCTCCAAAATCACCAGGTCGTCTGCCAATTTTAACATAGCACTAAAAGTATTTGCCGGAAGTTTAAACGCCTCTGTTTTGACTTCCTGTGCTATCCTTTGCAATTCTACAACCTGTTTTCTGTCACCCTTACTTTCTATGATACAGTTTAACAAATAGCGGGTAAGCTCAGTCTGTTGGAAAGACATTGCAGCCTGTTTTCCTGTGTTTGCTGCGATCAATTCATTAATTAAGGCATCGGTAAATGCTGCGTTTTCCAAATCACCATAGCCAATTCCAAATTCAGGATCAAGTGCTATCATTAATGGGATTTCCTGATATTCATAACGTTTTAAAAATGCAGTTTTGAAATGATTAAAATCTTTATTTTCTGTCGGGGGTATTGCTAAAAGCAAATATTCTACACAACCAGGTAGGGATTGAAGTATGGCTTTATTTATAGTCCCTGAGTGAACCTTACGTTCAGCAATCAAGTAAGTATGCCCCGGACTTTGTAAAGGAATCTCATTGCGATTATAATAATCTTCACCGATGATGTTCCTATCTAAATCAGTGAATAAAAGCTGGAGAGCTATTAAACTTTGAAGTATTCCATTTAGTACGTTTCTTTCGACTTCCTGAAGGGCTGCAAAGCATATTAACTCGCTATAGGGTACCCTATCCTTACATTTATCTAAAAGCATTTCTATAAATATGCTTCTTTCAATTTCAGCCAGTTCAAACGATTGATTCTGAAGGCATAAAAAACGAATACTTATTGTCGTCATATAAATACTGGCGTTAGCAAAATATAACCGGTCAGGTCTAAATAGATCGGAATCCACAGTATGAGTTTGCCCATTAGGTTCCCAATCATTAAAAGTGTGTAAGTACTGCTTATTTTCTATAATTAGTCGATCTTCCGTATGACTAAGCTTACCTACAGCAAATCCAGCAAAACTACCAAAGGGTGTACCTCTGTATTGTGCCCTATTGAAATACTTCCATAATGTGTATTTCATTCTTGCTTCTACCAGAGGTAAATCCTCAGCTTCAATGGATTTTATTTTATCGTAAAAATCAGGAGAGGATTGACTTATTGATAATTTTAAGTCTTCCCAAACCATTTCAATTTGTGCTTCAAATGAAAACGCCGGGATCCTTAATATCAGAAATGGGTTTATAGATAGCTTCATCTATACAATTTGCTTAGGATTGCAGATTTAATAAAATCTATTACATAGACACCTCATAATATTACATAAACAGCTTAACTAAGTTTTCTATTTGCAGACTGTTGTGTACTTTTTTTGTCACTTAAAGCGCAATTAATGATGGTTTCAGGTGATTTACGCAAAATGTCGCCATGAAGCGTATAAAACGCTGTGGTGTATTTTTATTCGTATTACATTTAGTTTACCAAACCAAAAATAGCAGCCAGGATATTTTTTTTGAGGCCGTTTTCGGGCCTGTATTCCACCTGTAGAATGGCAGTATTCAGCTCCTTTACAAATTCGATATTAAGTCGACTTCGGTTCGTCTCTGGTTCGGAAAAACCCAATTGAAACAAGCCCAAAAGATGAACCTTTACTGACCTATATTAAATAGCGCTATCCGGGCTGCAAAGTTGCCGATAAAAAACCGATAAAAATTCAGTTTATTAAGCAATGAAGCCCGATCATTTAGGTATGATCGGGCTTCTTGAATATAAAAATCAGGGAATAACTTACGATTTAGGATTTAAGGCCGAATTGATACGAACCAATAAATCTTGCAAATGATATTTACTCATGCCTGTTGCCGCAGGTATTGCAGCACGAATATCTTTTGCTAAAGTTACTAAATGAGCACGACTGATGCTTGAAACATCTGATCCTGTAGGGTCAGCCATTCTCATACCAGGGAAACTTGGCATAGCTGATGATGACGGAGCAGGTGCTACAATTAATTTAGTCATATTATCCACGTAAGCTTTTTGTAAGTTTCTTCTGTACACATCAATATTTTTATGTGAATACAATTCAGACCAAATACCTGCTTTAAGATCACCGAACAGATTAACCGGAGTATAAGCTTTAGCACCGCTTAATGCTTCTTCATTAATCAATTTACCAATTGTGTTCGCATTTTGAAGTTTAGCTAAAGTATTTTTTTGAATACCCTGGAAAAGTTCTGTTGCATTCATCCCCGTACGTTCGATTAAATCTTTATTGATTAACCATGTTGGCGTAGCAAACAATTGAGTATTAAGGAAAGTCATAGCCTCTTTTTGTTTTGCAAAAGGAACTGCCTGAAACATTCCGCCTTTCTCTTCTACAGTTTTAGGCGTTGCATAAATACCGGCAACATTTTTAACTACATGTCCCATATAACGACCGTATTGACCAATAAGTTCACTATAAAGTGTTTTTGCATTCTGATAACTTTCGTTAGGTTCTTTGCTCCATGTTAAAATATTAGGTAAAATGCGCTTAAGATTTTTTATACCATAAGCAGAAGCTAACATTGCATTATCACCAATATCTTCACTTTGGTTACGTGGATCATTAGGATCATTTTCTGTACCGAAAGTTAAACGCTTATTTGCGCCAACTCTTTTAATAATGTTTTGGTTAGAATATGTTGCTTCTTCTTCCGGAGTATTAAATTCAGGTAACCATCTATATCCCCATTCAATTGCCCACATATCATAATCACCAATTCTTGGGAAGATACCCTTAGTGCTAATGTTATCTTCCGGCTGAGCTACATAATTGAAACGTGCATAATCCATAATTGATGGGGTATGGCCATTTTTCTCAACCCATTGTTTGTCTCTTAATTTTTCAACAGGGACTGTTGCTGAAGAGCCAAAGTTATGGCGTAAGCCTAAAGTATGTCCAACTTCATGAGAAGAAACGAAACGGATCAATTCGCCCATTAACTTATCATCAAATTTCATTTTACGAGCTTGAGGATCAATTGCCGAAGCCTGGATAAAATACCAGTTTCTTAGCAATTGCATAATGTTATGGTACCAGTTGATGTGTGTTTCTATAATTTCACCTGTGCGTGGGTCATGTACATGTGGACCACTTGCATTGGCAATATCAGATGGTTTATAAATGATAACGCTATGTCTGGCATCATCAATATTCCATGTTGGATCATTTGGTGCTTCTTTGGCTACAATAGCATTTTTAAAGCCTGCTTTTTCAAAAGCAACCTGCCAATCATTCACCCCTTGAATAAGGTAAGGAACCCATTTTTTTGGTGTTGCAGGATCGATATAATAAACAATTTGTTTTTTTGGTTCTACCAATTCTCCTCTTTTATATTTTTCAATATCTTCAGGTTTTGGCTCTAACCTCCAGCGCGTAATTAAAGCCTGGTTTTTTACACCTTGTGGATTGGCATCAAAATCTACATAACCAGTAGCAAAATAACCTACCCTAGGATCAAAAAATCTTGACTTCATTTGTCTTGATGGCAACAATACCATTGAACTGTTTAATTCGTAAGTTACTGGTGTTGATGCTGGTGGAGCACCGCCCATCATCCCCATCCCTTGTGGAGCAGATTTCATAAAGGTTTTAAGTGTTCTGATCTCTATATTCATAGGGTAAGCTTTAATTTCCTTGATATAGCTTCTATCAGGCATTTGTCCACCTAACGACAATGCTTTTTTTGTTCCTGCATCAAAAAAGAAGATATCGTTATCACTGTTCATATAATCAGTCACATCAATAACAACCCCTTTAACACCAGAAATAGAATCTTTGGCAAAAGCTTTGATATCAAACGAAGCTACCAACGGCTGAATGTTCGAATTCATTACTGATTTGTACATCCCTTGCTCCGTGGTATCTCTTGAACGCTCGCCATAAGAGATACTCTTTAAATATATTTTGTTTGAAGGACCTTTTTCAAAACTAATCACATTGTCGCCAATTTGATCACCACCATAACCGATCATAGAGGCGCGGTTACCAGCAGCAGCCTTACTTATTCTATTAACTGTTAATATTTCTCTGCCCAATAATGAATCGGCAATTTCAAAGAAATAGCGATCTTCTACAAAATGAACTTTAAACAAACCATTGTCTGTTTTTGCTTTAGCAGTAATGATCTGGTTATAAGGCTTAGGGCCTGCTGGAGGGCCACCCGGACGATTCATTGCATTCGGATTACCTGCAGGTGGTACGGTAGCAGGTGCCGGAGTTGGCGTTTTTGGATTTCTTTTTTGCGAAAAACCCTGATAGCTGGCGCAAAATAGCACCAGTGCGATCAAACTTAATTTCTTCATTTAGATTATAGATTTATAAGATTGTTTGGTAAGTATGATATAACCTTATTGGTAAGAACATTAACCTTCCAAAAAGCTACTGTTCTTACCTTAAGGCAATTGAGTCGTTATTTTTTCTTAAAGACAGCTAAGCCACTTCTAAGATAATCTGCATATTCTTTAACATTAAAATTAGCACCTTGAACAGGTACCAATGGAGTCAAGTCCTGACCGGCCAGCACATATAAAGGCTGAGCATTAGATCCGTATTTTGTAGCCTGAAAATCCAGGTTCCAGTAGCCCAAATCATCCGTATTGCGTTTCAAAATATCTGAATAATGAACTTTCTCTGCAGGCATCTTAATGTTACGATCATCAGCATACAGCTGGATCAATACATATTCTTCATTGATCAGGCGGGCAACTTCTTTGTCAACCCAAACCAGATCTTCCATTCTACGGCAGTTTACACAGGTATGCCCGGTAAAGTCAAGCAAAACAGGTTTATTCACCTTCTTCGCATATTCCAAACCTTCGTCCAAATCAAAGAACGGATGAAATCCTACAGGTGCCTTTAAAGACTCACTATATTTTACTTTAGCAGGAAAATCAGCTGATACCACACTTGAAGCAGATGAACCATTTCCACTTAGAATAAAATCCTGGGTATTTGTTGGCGGAGCGAGTCCACTCAATATGCTAACCGGAGCTCCCCATAAACCAGGAACCATGTACATGGCGAATGAAAATGAAAGGATGGCAAAGAATAATCTTGGTACCGATACATAAGGAACATCACTATCATGTGAAAACTTGATCTTACCAAGTAGATAAATTCCCATCAGGATAAAAATCACGATCCACAATGCTAAGAAGATCTCTCTGTCAAACCACTCCCAATGCCAGGCTAAATCAGCCGACGAAAGGAATTTTAAAGCCAGGGCCAGTTCCAGGAAACCCAAACATACCTTTACACTGTTTAACCAGCCGCCTGATTTAGGCATACTGCTTAAAAAGCCAGGGAATACCGCTGATAAAGTAAATGGCAATGCTAAAGCCAATGCAAATCCAAACATACCAATAGCCGGTGCCAGCAATTCACCTTTAGAGCTAGCTTGTACTAATAAAGTGCCAATAATTGGTCCTGTGCAAGAGAAAGATACTAAAGCTAAAGATGCGGCCATGAAGAAAATACCTCCAAGACCTTTACTGTTGTCTGCTTTATTGTCTATTTTATTGACAATAGAACTAGGTAAGGTGATTTCAAAAGCTCCAAAAAAGGAGATGGCAAACGCTACCAGTAAGATAAAGAACAAAAAGTTAAATAAACCACTGGCACTTAAAGCATTCAATCCTGCAGATCCAAATATTACGGTGATCAACAAGCCAAAGGCTACATAGATCACGATAATAGAGAGACCATAGATTAAAGCCTGACCAACGCCTTTGCTTTGGCTCCCTGCCCGCTTTGTAAAATAACTAATGGTTAATGGAACCATTGGGAATATACAAGGCATAAGGAAGGCTAGAAAACCACCTACAAGACCTGCAATAAAGGTTTCCCATAAGGTCTTTTCCATTTCGGTTTTATTAGGCTTCACAACGGTGCTTATAACCTTTGTAGCTTTTGTCGTATCTGTAATAGTCGTTGCCGGGGCAACTATGGCAGTATCTGCTTTAGGGGTTGTTTCGGGTGCAATCTCTGTAAATTCAAGATCAGCAGTCGAGGTATCTGGTTCCTGTGCTAATGCGCAGGTAGCGGAGCCGAAAAGGAGAAAAAGCCCAATGACAAGCACTTTCATGCTTGTCAAATAGTTGTTTAAAATCATTATTGCTTATTTTACTGGGATAGAAAACTCAACTGTTTCTGGAGGTAGACACTGAGAATCATCACATACCATGTACTCGAGTGTTCCTTTAACAGTTGCAGTTGCACCAGTTAATTTAACTTTTTGTTGGAAAATTACTGATTTCTCGAAATAACTTACATTCATGTCAAATGACTTTTCGAACTTAGTTATTGCTTTTGGTTCAATTGTTTTACCCACGATTGCGTAAGCTTTTGATGGTGTAAATTTAAAGCTTGTTTTCACTGGTCCACCATCAGCCATGTTTTGCGAATAAAGGTGCCATCCTTCATCAATTGTAGCTTTAAGGTATAAAGTAGCTTCTGTTTTTGAAGTTTTCTTTGCAGCATAACTCCACTTTACGGGTTTCAAAATCTGACTACTTGCAGTAAGGCTAAATAGTATTCCAACGGTTAACAAGATTAGGTTTTTCATTTTATAATTGTTTTTTTATGTATTAGCAAACTTATGTATTTCCCGTAATATCATGGTTATTCGATATTGTAAATTAAGTGATACCCTTCAAATATTACATTTAGCACACAGCTTTGACCTCAATTTTGGCTCTAAGTTTAACCAAATATCGGTTTCAACTCGTTCAACAAGGTTATTCTCCTGTACCTGAGCCTATAACTTCTTGTAATTTTTGATGCAAAGCATCACCACGAAGGTTCTTTGCAACAACTTTGCCCGAAGGATCAATCAAAACGTTTTGCGGGATTGAACTGATCCCGTATTGCTTTGCCACGGCATTGTTCCATCCCTTTAAATCAGACACTTGTGTCCATGTCAAATTATCCTTTACAACTGCCGCTAACCATAATTCTTTTTTACCTGGATTATCTAAAGAAACGCCCAAAACTGTGAAATTCTTATATTTATATCGGTTATAGGCGTCAACTACGTTTGGATTTTCTGCTCTACATGGTTTACACCAAGATGCCCAGAAATCAATCAGTACATACTTTCCTTTGAATGAAGAAAGTGATATAGGTTTATCATTTAGGTCATTCTGCGTAAAATCAGGTGCCATCCCTCCTACTAAAATAGCTTTTGCGAATTCAATTTCCTTAGCAAATTCTTGTCCGACTGATGTATTACGAACCTCAGCAGAAAGTGCTTTAAAAATAGGCTCAATGGTTTTAACATCTATTGAATTTCCAGCAGCTTCAGTTAAGGCTACCAAGCTGAAAAAAGATGCTGGGTGCGACTTTGCAAATTTTCGTTGCAACGCTTTCTTCTCATTAGCAGCTTTTTCATAGCGTGTCTGCATTTCCTTTTTATAAGCGGGGTCACTCTGTTTATCTTTAGATGCTGCTAAAAATTCATTTTCTACAGCATCCATGGATTTTTCCGGGCCAACAAAAAAAGTTTTATAAGCTTCGTATTCAGTATTAATATTTGAACCACTGATTGTTCCCTTTTTAATGGAATCAACTGCATTAACACTAATGATCTCATTTGCCAGATAAAATCTCAGCACATCAACCGGTTTTCCCAACTTATTTATACCAGTGTTCCTATGATCAACGATCAATTCTACCATTTCAGGACCATTCAATGCTCCTTTGAATTGGAAGCCACCTTTATCCACAACAGATGAGTCCAATACCTCTTTACCATCTTGTTCATAACTTAGGTAGACCTTAGTCGGCGACTTAAGGTTGCTGATTGTTCCATTAAGCGTAAAATCCGACTTTTGGGCCGAAACGACCATTGGGGCAATCATTAAAGCAGCCAGTGTTAATGTTTTCATTATTTTTATGAGGTCTGGTTAGTTATCCTTTGCAAACTTATCATTTTATTCAATAAATGTAAATCCATACTGTCCTTGCAGAATATGACAAAACAGCGCTTTTCACTAATATAAAACCAGGCTTATAAACTTAATTATCATAAAAATCACTTCTAATTGATAATTTATTGCTTATAAAACCTGGTTTTAACCAAAATACACTGAGATTACCTAACTGGGTAACAATTGTGTGATATCGAAAATATCCCCCTTATAATCCCCCTCCTAGTGCTCGGTAAAGTTCGACTGTAGCGTTGAGTTGTGCCGTTTTAACGGTAGTTAGCTCCAACTCACTTTGCAATGAATTACTTTGGGCAGTAATTACTTCAAGATAATTGGCCATTCCGCTTTTAAATAATAAGTTGGCATTTCGAACTGCCTGCTGCAGTGTATTTACTTTATCATTTGCAATGTCGTATTGCTGTTTTAATTTCTCAATTTTCACCAATTCATCAGAGACTTCGGTAACTGCATTAAGTACTGACTGGCGGAATTGAATTACTGTTTTCTCTCTTTCAATTTTGGCTAATTCAAATTGCGTTTTTAATTGCCTGTTTTGAAGTAAGGGCTGTGTAATTCCCCCGGCTATCACACCAAATAACGAGGCCGGTAGGTTAAACCAATTGCTAGCTTTAAAGGAGTTCAAACCTGCACTTGCCGTAATGCTTAAAGATGGATACATATTTGCTTTGGCTATTCCTACTTTAGCATTGGCAATGGCTAAAGAGAGTTCTGCATTTTTAACATCCGGACGTCTACTCACCATCGCTGAGGGGTAACCTGCTGAAACCTGACTTGATACATTGGCTTTTTCAAGGCTTGCCAGGCGATCAACACTCCCCGGTAACCGACCGGTTAACATACGCAGTGCATTCTCCTGAATAGTTATATCCTGTTCAAATTTTGGAATCAACTGAGCTGCTACCAACTGCTGGGCTTTAGCTTGTTGGATAGCAAGTGAGGTTACCTGTCCGGCATCAAACTGCAGGTATATAATTTTTAAGGTGCTATCGCTTAAAGTCAGGTTCTTTTTAGCAATGGCAATTTGTGCATCCATCATTAGCAACCTGTAATATCCCTGGGCAACGCTTGCCACTAACTGAGTCTGTATGGCTTTTCTAGCCTCCTCAGTCTGTAAATAGGTTGCCAGTGCAGCTTGTTTCTGACTTTTTATTTTACCCCAAATATCTGCTTCCCAACTCAATCCCAGATTTGCATTAAAATCTTCGATGTGATTTGTATTTAAAAACTGACTGG
This sequence comes from Candidatus Pedobacter colombiensis, assembly GCA_029202485.1. Classification (NCBI taxonomy): domain Bacteria; kingdom Pseudomonadati; phylum Bacteroidota; class Sphingobacteriia; order Sphingobacteriales; family Sphingobacteriaceae; genus Pedobacter; species Candidatus Pedobacter colombiensis. The sequence continues at coordinate 2,443,989 of CP119313.1, forward strand.
TACTTAGGCCATTTAGGCTGTTGTCTGAAGGACGATTTGAACTGCCGGTTACCTGTAAGTTTACTTTTGGCACATTACCAAGTTTTGATTGTTTCATCAACTGCTGTGCTGATTCAATATTTTTGATGGCAATTTGCAAATCGTAATTTCGTACTAAAGCAGTATCTATAAGATTCCTTAGTTCTGCCTCATTAAAAAAATCTTTAATGGTCTGATCGGCAATGCTCAATGTATCGCTGCTCTGCGCGTTCCTGAAATGTTCAGGGATGGCTTTTATTGGCAGAGCCGTATCTTTTGATACTTTACATCCCCCGAGCACCAATAAAACGAGCAAATGAGCTAATGTTTTATTATATATGTTCATTTTATCTTATTATTATTTAAAGAGTTAAGAATATACTATTTCTGAATCTACCTTTATCGATTCGGGCTGATGATTACTTTCACCCTGTGAAGGTTTACCCGACACTTTTTCTTGTAAACGCTGGAAGATTACAAACAATACGGGGATTAGCATCAATCCGAGGATTACCCCGGCAACCATTCCTCCTGCAGCACCAATACTGATCGAATGATTACCTTGTGCCGAAGGTCCGGAGGCAATACTCATTGGAAATAATCCTACAACAAATGCAAATGAGGTCATCAGAATTGGACGCAATCTTAACCTCGCTGCATCTAATGCGGCATTAACCAATGATAAGCCTGCTTTACGACGCTGTATGGCAAACTCAACAATCAGGATCGCATTTTTAGCCAGTAGCCCAATTAACATGATTAATGCGACCTGTACATAAATGTTGTTTTCTATACCGGTTAAACCTATAGTCACGAATACCCCCAATACTCCCGTAGGGACCGATAATATGACAGCTAAAGGCAAAATATAGCTTTCGTATTGTGCTGCCAGTAAAAAATATACAAATATTAAACATAAGAGAAATACAATGGTAGATTGTCCGTTTGAAGACATTTCTTCCCGTGTTTGCCCGGAAAATTCAAATCCATAACCTGAAGGCAATTGCTCTTTAGCTACTTCCTGTATGGCATTAATGGCATCACCGGAACTAAAACCGGGTTTTGGAATGGCGTTTACCTGGATTGAGTTAAAAAGATTGTAGCGCGATGCGGTTTCTGATCCAAAAACACGGGATAATTTTACCAGTGTCTTTATTGGGACCATCTCTCCTGTTTTGTTTTTAACAAACACCCGATCTATTGCAGATGGATCTGCCCTATCCGCAATATCTGCCTGAACCAATACACGATAATACTTCCCAAAGCGATTAAAATCCGAAGCTTGAGCACTACCAAAATAAGCTTGCATGGTTTGTAAAATATCACGCACATTAACACCTAATTGGTTTGCTTTTTCATCATCCACTTCTAGTTGCAATTGCGGATAATCAGCTTTAAAAGTGGTAAAGGCCACCGCAATTTCTTTGCGTTTCATTAGTTCTCCAATAAAATTATTGGCAATTCCACTAAATTTATCAAGCTTACCGCCGGTTTTATCTTGTAACACAAGATCCAGCGCTTCTACGTTACTAAAACCGGGAACAGTCGGGAAGCTAAACACAAAAAAACTACCACCACTTATGGTAGCTAATTTGCCTCTGATCACCTCCATAATTTCATTGATTTCCTGAACCTTACCTCTTTCTTTGGTAGGTTTTAACAGTACAAATACAACAGCTGATGAAGGACTATTGGATGAGGTCAGTAAGTTAAATCCTGTTATTGCGGTTACAAATCTTGAAGCCTCCAAAGAACGCAGTTCTGTCTCTGCCTGTTGCATGATTTTAGAGGTACCATCTAATGAAGTTCCTGAAGGTGTATTCACTGCAATAGCCACAAAGCCTTGATCTTCTGTTGGAATAAAGCCTGTAGGTGTAGTACGCACCATCCAAATGGTGGTTAATATGATAATGGCTAAGCCCCCCATACTCACAGCCTTGTTTTTGATCAGGAATTGCAAACCATTGATGTATCTATTGGTCATGGCATTGAAACTGCTGTTAAATCCTGCGAAGAATTTCTCTTTAAAGCCTTTCTTAATTCCTTCAGCTTGATCTGTATGGTTACTCTTTAAAAATAAGGCAGCTAAAGCCGGACTTAATGTTAATGCGTTAATGGCTGATATAATAATGGCTGTTGCCATAGTAAAAGCAAACTGTCTGTAAAATACGCCTGTTGAACCTTCAAGGAAACCAACAGGTAAAAATACAGCTGACATAACTAATGTAATCGAAATAATGGCTCCACTGATCTCATGCATCGCTTCAGTAGTTGCCTGTTTGGCACCTATACGTCTATGTTCCATTTTAGCGTGTACGGCCTCGACGACTACAATCGCATCATCTACCACGATACCAATTGCAAGTACGAGCGCAAATAAAGTAAGGAGGTTGATAGAAAAACCAAAGAGCTGCATAAAAAAGAAAGTACCCAAAATAGCCACTGGAACGGCAATGGCCGGGATTAATGTTGATCTGAAATCCTGAAGGAATATAAATACAACTATAAACACCAGAATAAAGGCCTCTATAAGTGTGTGCACAACCTGTTCAATGGATTGATCAAGTGCTACTTTTGTACTGTAAAATATATTATACTTTACACCTGCCGGAAAATCTTTGGCTGCTTTTTCCATCAGCTTATTGATGGCAATCTGTATTTCGTTGGCATTAGAACCTGCTAATTGTATAATGCCAAGTACCACACCTTTTTTGCCATTCAGACGAGTAAGACTATTATATGAATAGGCGCCAAACTCTACTCTACCTACATCTTTTAAACGTAATACCGAACCATCAGCATTGGAGCGAATAGCTATATTTTCGTACTCTTCCGGTTTGGTAAGTTTGCCTTTATATTTAATAACATATTCAAAAACTTCCTTGCTACGCTCTCCAAAACGCCCGGGTGCAGCTTCCAGACTTTTATCTTGTATCGCAGCCATCACTTCGTTCGGCGTAATTTTATAGGTCGCCATTTGAGTTGGATTTAACCAAATCCGCATCGAATAATCCTTAACACCACCAAATATGCTGGCTGCTCCTACACCTGAAATACGTTTAATTTCGGGTATAATATTGATCTGTGCATAATTGGCGACAAAGGTCTGATCGTATTTCTTTTCATCTTCAGTATACATCCCGATAGCCATGATAAAGCTGTTCTGCTGTTTTGCGGTAATGATGCCTTGCTGCACAACTTCGGAAGGCAATTGACTGGTTGCTTGTGTAACACGATTTTGTACGTTAACAGCCGCCTGGTCCGGATCGGTCCCTAGCTTAAAATAAACGGTAATGGCCAATGTACCATCGTTACTTGCTGTTGAGCTCATGTAACTCATGTTTTCGACCCCATTGATGGATTCTTCCAATGATGGAGCCACTGAGCGGAGTACAATTTCAGCATTAGCACCAGGGTAATTGGCTGTCACCAATACAGATGGTGGTGCAATATCAGGGAACTGCTGTAAGGGTAATTTGGTAAGGCTTAGTACTCCAAGTATGACCAATAAGATGGAGATTACAGTAGCCAATACCGGCCTTTGTATAAATATTTTGAACATAACTGTTAATGTTTAATGTCTAATTAGTTTTTAGCAACTTTGTCTGTTGCTCTTTTTGGCGCAATCACCGCGCCTTCCTGCAGGCGGTCGAGCCCACTTAATACAATCTGATCACCGGCTTTTATACCATCTTTTACTAGGTAATTGGTTCCTGTTTTCCCAATTACAGTAATAGCTTGCTTTTTCACTTTATTGCTGTCTGCAACGGTAAATACGAATATTTTATCCTGTACTTCTATGGTGGCTATTTGTGGTACCACAAGTGTATTGTTGTGTTGCAGGCTTAGTTGTATTTTTCCGGTGTTGCCAGACCTTAATAAACCTTGCGGATTGGGAAATTTAGCCCGCACGGTAATTGCACCTGTAGTCTTATCAAATTGCCCGTCAATCACATCTATTTTTCCTAATCTGGCATATTCAGTATTGTCGGCCAGAATTAATTTCACGGCAGGTAGTTGTTTGATTTTATCACTTAGCGTTTGTCCGGGATATTGTTCCTTAAAATTCACAAAGTCTTTTTCTCCAAGAGAGAAATATACGTGCACATCATGTACATCCGACAATTGAGTCAAGGCATCTACATCAGCTGGCGCTACCAAACTTCCTTGCTTTTTAGCTAGTCGACCAATATAACCACTTACCGGCGCCTTAATTAGCGTATAGCCAAGGTTTATAGATGCCGTAGAAACATTTGCTTTTGCCTGTTCTATATTAGCTTTTGCCACCTGTGCGGTAGCTTTCGCTGATTTCAATTGAAATTCGGATATTACCTTATTCTGAACCAGTGGTGTTAGACGTTCTACTTCAAGTTGTGCATTGATTAAAGTTGCTTCTGCCGAATGTTGAGCGGCAATAGCGTTGTTTAAAGAAGCACGATATTGCTGATCATTTATTTTAAATATTGGTTGTCCAACATTTACAAAGGCGCCTTCGTCAACGTATACTTTTTCCAAACTTCCACTAACCTGAGGTCTAACTTCTACATTAACTGTCCCCTCTATAGCAGCCGGGTATTCCTGAAAGGTTGTTTCTGTACCTGAAGTTACGCTGGCTACAGGTAAATCCGGTGGTCCCGGTGCTACAGCCTGTGGAGTTTTACTGCTGCAACTATATAAAAATAAGACTAATAGTAACGCTGTTAACTTTATAACGTTATTAGATGATCTAACGGTGTTAAATAATAATTGGTAAAAGGATTTATATTTCATGAGAATTGAGTTTATAATTTGTGATATAACGTGTTTAAGTAATTTAACAGTGTTAAGTAATTGATTTAAAAAACAGGCTTTTATGAAAAAAACCTGATAAAAAATTAATCGTTTATATATTTAATAATACCTTTTAATGCATCTCTTAAAATATGTTGATTCATTTCTTCGTCTCTTCCTTTATTTACCATATTAATAGAGATCAGGCCATGTATAATAGACCAAAAAGTATAATATTTTCTGCATATCACACCTTCTTCCGGCTGTTCTGCCTTCATTAAGTCTTTAATTGTGTCGAAAAATAACTTGTCCAGAAAGTCAATTTCCGGCATTGATTTTTTTTGTTCGCAGCATACCATATCTACGCCAAACATCAACTGGTAAAACTCTTTGTACTTAAAAGCAAAATTCCAATAAGCAATCCACATGGCTTCCAGTTGCTCGTCTGTTTTCGTGTATTTAGCTTTAGCAGCTTTAATCTCTTTACCGAGAACAATGTATCCCTGTCTCGTTAATTCTAATAATATCCCTTCTTTATTAGAAAAGTACTCGTAAATGATTGGCGCAGTGTATTCTATCTTATCTGCAATTTTCCTCATGCTTAATGCTTGCCACCCATCCTCTTTAACGATTTGTAAGGCTGCTTCGAGGATATTAGCCCTCGTTTCTTCTTTTAACCTTTGTATGCGTTCTTTACTTCCCATTACATTCTATTAAGATGTATAAATAATCTAACACCGTTAAGCAAATCTATAAACAGTTCTTTAAGTATGTATCATTCATTTGTCAATAAATTAATCAGCATAGCTTTTTTAGATTTAACATTAAAAATTAACTGAAATAAAATTAAGCATATCGCCTTAATAATTGCAAATTAGCGTTTCTATTTAAATGGGAATAAGCATGAACAACAGCGTTACATTAAGAGATATTGCCAAAGCGCTTAATTTATCTATTTCTACAATTTCAAAGGCTTTAAATGACAGTCATGAAATTGGTGCAGAAACAAAGCAGAAGGTTTTAGATTATGCTAAAAAGCATCATTATTCACCCAATAGAATGGCTAAGGGCCTAAAAGAAGGTAAGAGCAGGTCTATCGGTGTTGTGGTGTGTTCTTTAGATAATAATGTGATTGCCCAGATGCTGGATGGGATTCATAAGGCAAGTTCTGATAAATCCTATCAGATCATCATCATGCAGAGTAAGGAGTCTGAGAAATTAGAAAGTGCTTGTATTGAATTGCTCTATGCTGGTGGAGTTGACGGAATACTGATCTCACCGGCTTATGAAACGATAAATTTTAGTTATCTGAACTCTTTACAGGCATCCGGTTTACCTATAGTTCTATTTGATCGCCTGATCGATCAGATTAATACACATAAGGTTGGTGCGGATAATTTTAAAGGGGCTTATGATGCAACCATGCATCTGATTAATAATGGGTACAAAAATATTGCACATTTGAATACCAATACTATTCTTAGCATTGCCACAGATCGTTTAAATGGATATAAACACGCGCTTGTCGATAGCGGAATAAAGTATAGACCTGAATTGTTGCGGTCCTGCAATTATACAGATGCGAACAAACTGAATGAAGACCTGGAACAAGCTATTAAATACTACATGAGCTTACCGGATAAACCTGATGCCATTTTTACAGCCACTGATCAGATCAGTACCAGATGCCTGGTGTTGTTGAATAAATTGGGTTATAAAATTCCAGAGGATGTTGCGCTGATTGGGTTTACCAATACAGAACTGGCTGATGCAATGAACCCAGCTTTGAGTACAGTACATCAGCCAGCTTTCGAGATCGGTCAGCTTGCTGCTGAAAAGCTAATCTCACTGATTGAAAAGAAAAACCTTGATGATGGTTACGAAACTATTATGCTACCCACTCATATTAAAGTGAGGGCCTCATCACAGCCAAAAAATTAATAATTTCCGGTAACCCCCAATTCCAATCCACGTAATTCTGCCAGGCCACGTAAACGTCCAATTGCCGAATATCCCGGGTTGGTAACCTTGTTTAGATCGTCCAGCATTTGATGACCGTGATCTGGTCTGAATGGTATTGGCTCAGCTCTGCGCGCATTTTCTGCAACAACAGCTTTCATAATTTCGTACATATTTACATCGCCTCCCAAGTGGTCTGCTTCATAAAAATTACCTTCTTCATCTTTGGTTACATTGCGAAGATGCAGGAAGTATACCCGCTCTTTTACTGCCTCAAAAATTTCAGGAAGGTTGTTTGACATACCAGCACCTAGCGATCCCGTACAATAGCAAATACCATTAAAAGGCTTGTCTACACTTCTCAGAATATCTACCAGATCTTCTTTTGTACTTGCAATACGTGGCAATCCAAGTATTGAGTAAGGAGGGTCATCCGGGTGAATGGTCATGTTTATTCCGGTTTCTTCACATACATCCGCAATTCCATTAAGGAAATAAGCCAGATTTTTCTTTAAACCGTCTCTGCCAATGGTTTTATATTCCTCGATGCTGGCGCGTAATGCTTCTAGTTCAATTCCTTTTTCATTGGGTATCCCCATCAAGACATTGATTTTTAACTCATTCAGCTCATCTGTATTCATTGTAGCAAAACGTTCCTTAGCTCTGTTTTTTAAGCTTTCAGAATAATCTGCACCCGCTCCTTCCCTTTTCAGGATAAAAAGATCAAAAACTGCCAGGTCTAACCAGTTAAAATATAAAGCTTTTGAACCGTCAGTCATGGTTAAATCCAATTGTGTCCGTGTCCAATCAAGCACTGGCATAAAGTTATAGCATACTGTTTTGATGCCACATTTTGCCAGGTTTCTTAGTGTAGTTTTGTAATTTTCAATATAGCTGTCTGCGTCAGGTCTACGCGTTTTGATGGCCTCATGAACCGGAACACTTTCTACCACTGCCCAGGTTAATCCGGCAGCTTCAATAATTGATTTTCTTTCAATGATGTCTTCCAATGGCCATACGTCGCCATGTGGAACATGATGTAATGCACTCACAATTCCTGTAGCACCAGCTTGTTTTACATCCTGTAAAGTAACCGGGTCTATTGGACCATACCAACGCCAGGTTTGTAATAATTTATGTTTTGCTGTATTCATTTTATATCGTTGTTATCAATTTTATACGCCACTGTAAGCATTAAATCCCCCATCAACCAAAATGGTTTCCCCATTTACAAAAGCTGAAGCATCACTTAGTAAATAAATAAGTGTACCATTTAACTCTTCCGGATTGCCCAAACGCCCAAAAGGAGTATGATTTACGAAACGTTGTGCACGATCTGTAAAAGTTCCATCGGCATTGGTAAGTAAGGAACGGTTTTGATCTGTTAAGAATACGCCAGGTGCAAGTGCATTTACCCTTACTTTATCTCCGTAACGTTGTGCCAGTTCAACTGCCATCCATTTGGTATAGCCTTCTATTGCATTTTTGCCCATCGTATAGCCCAAAACACGGGTTAAAGGTCGTTGTGCGGCCAATGATGAAATGTTGACAATAGAACCTTTACCTTTTTCGGCAATTACCCGTCCAAATACATGTGTTGGATAAACTGTACCAAACAGGTTTAATTCAACTGCTTTTTGGGTATCGGTGATATTTATATCAAATAGGTTCTGATCCGGTCCAATCGTAGCACCCGGAATATTTCCTCCCGCTGCATTTACCAATCCATCAATAGTACCCCATGTGCTTAATATTTGGTTCTTAGCAGCTATCAGTGCTTCTTCATTCAATACATCGGTGATTACAGCAATCGCTTCTCCACCATTCTCTGTAATGGCTTTTACACGCTCATTGGCTTTCTCTTCATTTCGACCCAAAATGGCAACTTTTGCTCCGGCAGCTGCAACAGCTGATGCAAAAGATTCTCCTAATACACCTGTAGCACCTGTGATTACGATTACCTTGTTTTCTAGCGAAAACAGATCTTTGCTCTTCATACAATCAATTTAAACTGGTTACTTAATTCTATCAATGTTAATGAAATTTACTGTTTGAAGTCAATAATCAGCACTAAATATTTACGAAATCGTTTGAAATTTATTAAATAAATTAGTTTACTTCTATTTAATTGCAAGAACCTGTATTATTGCAATCTGAAATTATTAAATATATGCTAAATCAAGAAAACATATTGGTATTTGGTGAACTGCTGTTGCGGTTCAGTTCTACTGAAGATCAATTTATTTCTAAGAATCACACTGTTTCTTTATTTCCCGGCGGCTCAGAAGCAAATGTTTCTGCCTCATTAGGTCAATGGAATATTCCATGTGCTTATGTAAGTTGTATACCGGACAATGCGTTAGCGAATAACGCCCTTCAGGCTTTACAGGAATTGGGGGTAAATACTACGAAAACAATATTACAAGGTAATAGACTAGGACTTTATTTTTTGCTTTCTGCTAATGGCTTGACCAGTGGAGAAGTGGTTTATGACAGAAAATTCTCTTCATTTAGCAGCCTTACACCTGGAACAATTGATTGGGAAAAGGTGCTGGAAGGCCAGACCTGGTTGCATTGGACCGCATTAACTCCTGCGCTGAACGAAAATATGGCAGCTGTTTGTAAAGAAGGGCTTATAGCTGCAAGAAAAAAAGGACTAAAAATATCGGTAGACTTAAACTACAGAAGCAGATTATGGGATTATGGAAAGCAACCTATTGATGTAATGCCGGAGTTGGTTCAGTATTGCGATGTAATTATGGGTAATATCTGGGCTGTAAATAAAATGCTTGGTATCCCTGTCGATGAAAAATTGGACCGTCAAACATCTGCTGAAGATTATGCTATACACGCAAATGCATCGGCTCAGGCAGTTTTCAGCCAGTTTCCGCAGTGCAAGCACATTGCCAATACTTTCCGTTTTATGGATAATCCAAAGCATAATCTATTTTATGGAACTTACCATACACCTAACAGCAATTATATTTCTTCGATATTCGAGACAAATGAAGTTGTAGATAGAATTGGTAGTGGTGATGCTTTTATGGCCGGTTTAATTTATGGATTAACTACCAGCAACGATGGACAGGAGATTATAGATAAGGCAACCGCATCAGGTTATAAAAAGCTTTTTGTAAAAGGCGATTTTGGCGATGGCGCTATTTAAAAAAGTAACAACAGATTGTAACGATAAAATAATCATATACAGATGAAAACAGAAACAAACCCTTTAAAAGTTATTCAGGATTATCCAGTTATCCCCGTTTATTATGATGAAGATGCTCAAACCTGTATAGAAGTATTAAAGGCGAGTTATGCCGGTGGTATTCGTGTGTTTGAATTTACAAACAGAGGTTCGAAAGCGCCCGAGAATTTTAAAGCATTATTAGATTATAGAAACGAGCACCTTGCTGATATGAAGCTTGGCATAGGTACCATAAAAACTGTAGCTCAAGCTGAAGCATATATCGAACTGGGTGCTGATTTTATTGTTAGTCCGATTGTAAGAGCTGATCTTGCTGAAATAACAGCTCTACATAATATATTATGGGTTCCGGGATGTATGACGCCTACTGAAATAAATCTTGCTGAAGAGCTTGGGGCACCATTGGTAAAACTTTTCCCAGGTGACACTTTAGGCATAGGCTTTTTAAAAGCAATTAAACCCCTATTCCCTAATCTTAAATTTATGCCTACTGGTGGAGTTGATGTGAACAAGGAAAATATAGACAATTGGTTAAATGCAGGTGTTACTGCTTTAGGTTTTGGTTCTAAATTATTTCAGCAACCGGAAAATGCTAAAGATTATAACTGGCTAACAGAGCGTTGCCAGTTATTGATTAAATTAGTTAAGGGCTAAGTGTATAATATTTATAAAGTTTAAAGAACCATTATCAGCGATTAGCCGAATGGGTTCTTTAAACTTATTGAAAGGCGTTAATTACTTTTTTTGATCGTCTCTATCATAGAGATCTATCAATTTACTTTGCAGTCGGATCACAGAATTTTCTAACGTGGTGATCTTCTCCTTTAATTGCTGAACAATCTGCTCCTGTTCGCTAGCTCCCTCTTCCCCAATATCAAGGAATTCCCTAAGGGTTAAACCATGAACCTTCGCTATTTGATTTATTCTGCTAAAGTTGGGATCTGTGATACCTGTTTCTAGTTTTGAATACGCCGGGATTGAGATCTCCAATTGGTCTGCCATTGCCTTTTGGTTAACTCCCATTTTCTGACGTAAGATCCTAAATTTTTCACCTAAAGTTTTCATAATTTACGAAGTATATCTTTGTGAACTTTTTAACATAATAAAATTAAGAATTATTTAATAAAATATTGTAATATTCTTATAATATTGTGAAATAAAATACGAAATTCTATTTCACAGATTAAACAATTACCTAATAATAATTTAGGAATGAAGCCAAGATAAAGAAGACCAGTATGTCTAAAAGCTATTTTTTAGCTTGTCTGAAGATAAAAGATGCCATTATTATGGCTACCGAAAGCCCGGAAAGCCCCGGAAAAGAGATAAACAAAAATAGTAGACCTGAAACTGCACACAATGCAATAATAAATAGAAAGCCCTGTAAAAAAGTATCCATCTTAAATGCTGCGATAAGTGCAAACAGGACAAACGTAATTGCCAGAATATTTATAAACATATGCAAATATGCATATTCAATGTTAAGTTAATGTTAACATAGTTGTTTTTTGATGTTTTGTGAATAAATAACAAAAGCCCTGTGCAGCTTTGCATACAGGGCTTTGTTTACAATAAAGGAAGAAATTATAGACGATGCTAAATGCGGTTAATATTCGTCATTTAAAGCAAAGACCGGCTTTCTAGACATCCATTTCCCACTAGTAAAATCAGGGAAATCAATTGTTTCATTTCCCATTTCTATAGATTGTTCGCTCAAGGGAGTAATGGCACTCCAGGCAGCAGCATCATATACATCAAGTGGTGTTGATTCATTACGCTTTACAGCTTCAATAAAGGCATGGATTACGAAGAAGTCCATACCACCGTGCCCGGCACCTTCAGCATCACTGCCATATTTTTTCCATAAAGGATGATCATATTTTTCCAGCCATTTATCCTGGTTATCCCATTGATGTGGCTTGCTCACTCCTTCTACATAAACACTTTTGTTTATATCCATCCAAAGTCCTTTTGTACCTTGAACTCTAAAGCCTAAAGAATATGGTCTTGGAAGATTTGTATCATGTTGCAGAATTATTGTTTCTCCATTTGCGCAGTCAATCGTAGTGGTTACAATATCTCCCAGCCGGAAATTCACTTTAGCATTGGGATGATTTTCACCACCTTTATCCACTATATAGTTATGTAATCCCCTGGATTTTGTTGCAAATGAATTCAGTTTAAGAAATCTATTTCCTCTATTGATATTAATGCAATTGGCGACTGGTCCTATACCATGTGTTGGATAAAGATCTCCATTACGGTGCACCGAATGATTTGTTCTCCATCTTGCTTCAGAGAAGCCCTTTTCATTAAATTCAACTCCACCACCATATGGTTTTATGCCATCATTAAATTTAACCTCTCTCAAATCGTGTTGGTATCCACCTTGCAGGTGAAGAATTTCACCAAATACCCCCTGTCTAACCATATTTAGCGCTGCAAGTACATCTCTGCGATAACAAACATTTTCAAGCATCATTACGTGTGCATCATGTTTTTCAGCTGCATGAACCACATCCCAATGATCTTGAAGTGTAATACCCAAGATAACTTCAGTAGCTACATACTTAAGTCCTGACTCAATAGATTTAATAATCATTTCTTTATGCCATTCCCAGGGAGTAGATATCACTACTGCTTGCAACCCTTTAGTAGTTTCGAGCATTTTTTTCCAGGCATAATTGTCTCCCGTAAAAATTTTTGGCATCGGCTTGCCGCTTTTAGCGATCATCGCTTTTGCACTGGCAAGCATACGGTCATCTATATCACATATAGCAACAAGATCCACATCTGATCTCTTTAATAATAGATTTAAATGGTTTTGACCACGTAAACCCACTCCTATCATTGCTATTTTAACTTTATCTGCCCCGGTACTGGCAAATAAAGAACCTCCTGGTAAAACTGTTGCAGCAGCAGCCGTAATGCTACTGTTCTTAACAAATTCTCTTCTGTTCATATAGTTTAGTTCATTTTATGTGTTCGGTTAGTACCCATCTCAGTCATTCTTACTGAATAAGATTTCCAAGTTATAGAACTATCCACTTAACCTAATCAATAAATATCCAAAAAAAACACACAAACGTTTGCGTGACTTCGGTGTGCTTTCCGCCTAAAAGTAGGAACTGATTGCAGTTTTTTATTAAAATGTTAAAGTTTATTTTAATATTTGAAAATGATGTCGGATAAACCAACCACGATTAAAGAGATTGCCAAGATACTTAAGATATCAGTTTCTACCGTATCAAGAGCATTGAATGACCATTCGAGCATCGGTTTAACTACAAAAATTCGTGTCAAAAAACTTGCTGCAGAACTTAATTATGAGCCAAATCAAAGGGCTATACAATTTTTACATGGCAAATCATTTGTAATAGGTGTAATACTGCCAGAATTGTCCGAGTCCTTCTTCTCTGCAGCGATAAGTGGAATTGAAGATATTGCCTATAAAAGGAATTATACCGTTTTACTCGCACAATCTCATGATGATGCAGAGCGGGAGAAACTCCTTGTAGCAAAAATGAGAACCCAACGTGTTGATGGCTTATTGGTTTCTGTAGCCAAAACTACCAGTACTTACGAGCATTTTGACGTTTTTAGAAAATTAAATATCCCTATTGTATTTTTTGACCGCATCCCTCCTATTAAAGATATACACTATGTAAGTTCCAATCTGGAAACCGGTACTTTTGAGGCTGTAAATTTTCTTTTAAAAAAAGGACATCGCACCATTGGCATGATTAATGGGCCAGGCACTCTTGTGGCTAGTCATGAAAGAAAAGAGGGTTACATAAGGGCAATGACTGCAAACCGATTAAAGTTTGATCCTTCACTCATTGTAAGTTGCGATTTGTCGGAAGATGGTACAATTAAGGCAATGGACACCTTGTTAAACCATAGGCGAAAACCTTCTGCTATAGTTACTTTTAACGATTATGTAGCTCTGTTTGCAATGCGTTATGCTAAATCTCTTCAACTTACCGAGATCGATTTTGTGAGCTATGCAAACCTTCCCATCATCAATTATATGGAGCATACACCAATAGCTTCAGTTGAACAGTTCCCATATAAACAAGGTAAAAAAGCTGCTGATATATTGATAGATCTGATTAATAAACCAAAAAATGAATCCGGTTCAGATCAGGCTTATTTTAATGTTGTGGTAGAATCAGACTTGGTTTTAAGTAAGCGTAAATAATTTCGCGCAAACGTTTGCACGTCTTTTTAGCTACTTAAATATTTAAGTTTGGTTTATCAACTAGTATACAAAGCACATGTTCGAGAATATTTTAAGTGTCTACGGTTTTGATTCCGATAAAACAAGCGTTCAGTCATTTGGTGATGGCTTGATTAACCATACCTGGAAAGTTCATATAGACCACAAAAACTACATATTACAGAAAGTAAATAACGAGGTGTTTAAGCAGCCTTCGGATATTGATGAGAACCTTACTTTGCTCAGAGATTATTTGAGCAAGGAAAATCCTGAGTATCTTTTCATTTCCCCTGTTAAAGCAACAAATGGCCAAACATTAATACATAATGAGCACGGATATTATAGGTTATTTCCTTTTGTTGAGGGCTCCACCTCCCTTAATGTACTAAAAAATGAGGAAGAAGCTTACGAAGCTGCAAAACAATTTGGAAGATTTTCTAAAATTCTAGCAGAGTTTAAAGCTGAGGATCTAAACATTACCATTCCAAATTTTCACAATCTGATATTAAGATATGATCAATTTACTGTAGCCTGCGAACAGGCATCACCGGAAAGATTAGCAAAAGCGGCTGATTCCATTAAATTTATTAAAGATCATCAGCAGATTGTAAGTACATATCGCGAAATTATAAATAATAAAAATATTCCCTTAAGGGTAATACACCACGATACAAAAATCAACAATGTATTGTTTAACAACCAAAAAAAGGGTTTGTGTGTGATTGATCTGGATACGGTAATGCCTGGCTATTTTATTAGCGATGTAGGTGATATGATGCGAACTTATTTATGCGAAGCCAGTGAAGAAGAAACAGACTTAAATAAGATTAGTATTAGAAAACCATTCTTTAAAGCTATATATAAAGGCTACATGGAAGAAATGGAGTCGGTATTGACAGCTGAAGAGCAACGCTATTTTACCTATGCAGGTAAATTTATAATCTATATGCAAGCCATTCGTTTTTTGTCAGATTATCTGCAAAATGATATCTATTATGGAGCTAAATATGAGGGACATAATTTTAATAGAGCAATGAACCAAATCGTCTTATTAAAGGAGTATCTTAAAGCAGAGAATGAATTGATGAATCTATAATCTTCAAGTTCTTTAGATTGTATTGAAATTTGTTTAATTTACAGACATATATACAGAATTTATGTATGCATCTAAACTTAGACTTACGCTCCACTGGTTACTTTTTATTACAGGATTTTATCTTTGTTGGGGTTTTGCTTACCTGATTTTGGCCAGATTTGCTATAGCTCAATTCAACAGATTTAAGCAGAATAATGCAAATGAATGGTCACAGCTAACGTCAACTGACCTTTTTTGGTATGCCATGTTCATTTTCGGAGTTGCTGTAGCAATTTTTGTAATTAAAATATTTATCAAATATGCCCCTAATCGAAAAGTGGCAATATTGATTTATGCTTCATTAATTATTTTGTCAGTTTTAGTGTTGGTTGACAAACTTTTAGAAACCACAACTTTTTTCAATATTCTTCCTCATATCTTCATTAATATAGCTTTCCTGGTGCCTATAATTATAATGTTTTTTAAAGCTCCTGAAAAGATCACCGATCAAGAAGCAGATCAGGATGATGAATAATTTATGCACAAAAAACGCTGTTCTATTTGTACACCTGTTAAGGTATACAAATAGAACAGCGTTGAATATGAATTAGAAAAGGTATTTAGTGCTCAGGAAATTAGAACTGTTACTATCTACGATTTCATTGATCAAGTGTTTGTTACTTTCATTCAGCTTTGTGGCTACCAATGACCTGATAGAGAATGAACGTAAGGCATCTACAACAGATAGTGTCCCCTCAGCACTGTCCTTTCTACCTGTAAACGGAAATACATCCGGTCCACGCTGACATTGACAGTTGATGTTAACCCTACTTACCTGGTTAACCAAAGGATCAATCAAGGCTGCGACTTCTTCGTCATCATCACTAAAAACACTTACCTGTTGTCCGTGAGTAGACTCAATTAAGTATTGAATTGGTTCTTCCAGGTCATCAAATGCAATTACTGGTATTATTGGTCCGAATTGCTCTTCAGTATACAATTTCATTTCTTTATTAACCGGGTAAACGATTGCCGGATAAACAAAAGATTCTACTGTTTCACCACCATTTTCATTAATTACTTTAGCACCATGCGCTATAGCATCATCGATGCAATCTTTAAGATAAGCTGGCTTTTGAGGCTCTGGTAGCGGAGTTAAAGCAACCCCTTCTTCCCATGGCATTCCAAACTTAAGTTTGGCTACAGCAGCCGAAAGTTCTTTTAAAAATACATCGGCAAGACTACGGTGAATGAAAATGATTTTAAGGGCTGTACACCTTTGTCCGTTAAATGATAAAGAACCTAAAACAGTTTCCTGTACCGCTAATTTAATATCAGCTTTTGCAGTTATAATGGCTGCGTTTTTGGCATCAAGACCAAGTATGGCACGTAACCTGTTTACTTTAGGGTGCAGCTTTTTAAGTTCGTTGGCAACCTTACTTGAACCGATTAAGGTTAACACATTAATCTTACCGGATTTCATCAAATCAGGAATGATCTTATTTCCGCGACCATAAATGGTATTTACCACTCCTTTAGGGAAACAATCTCTAAATGCTTCCAATAAAGGGTAGTGTAATAACGTACCATGTTTTGGTGGTTTAAATAACAAGGTATTCCCCATTATAAGTGCTGGAATCAATGTAGTAAAGGTCTCATTTAAAGGATAATTAAATGGCCCCATACAAAGTACTACTCCAAGTGGCGAACGTCTGATTTGCGCAACAATTCCTTGCTCTATGCTAAACTTTGAGGATTGTCTATCCAGATCTTTTAATGCATCAATAGTTGCATAAATATATTCAACTGTACGGTCAAACTCCTTAACAGAATCTGCATACGACTTACCTATTTCCCACATCAGCAATTTTACTACAATTGCCTTCTTTTCAATAATCTTATGCGTGAACTGCTCTACACAATGAATACGGTTTGCCACACTCATGGTAGGCCATTCTCCTCTCCCATTATCATAAGCTGCAACAGCCGCATCAAGTGCTTCGCTGGCCTCCTTTTCACTACATAATGGATAAGTACCGATTACCTTTCGCTTTAAACCGTTCTCGGTTCTTATACAAATTGGCGACAATACTTCATGCACATCCCCATTCCAGGGACGCATTTCTCCATTGCTTAAGTACTCCCGCTGGTGCACTTCTTCTGCTAATTTAAATTCTTGTGGAATATGGTTCTCTTCCACAAAAATCGCATCAAGCTGATCTTTTAAAAACATTTAGGTAATTTAATTTAGGTATAATTTATTGTGGTTATAAATCCGTGATCGGTCTATATTTGGGTACAAGGGTTTTCATAATCGTCCAGCCAATTAAATAACAAACAGCGCAGATAGAGAAGATGATGAAATATCCTGCTTCTTCACCCTTAAAGCCCATAAATACCATTTGATTTTGACCTGCATAATCAAATAATACGCCTGAACCTTTATTGATGATCATAGCTCCAATTCCACCAGCCATACCGCCGATGCCTGTTATTGTTGCAATCGCTTTTTTAGGAAACATATCGCCTACTGTTGAGAAGATATTTGCCGACCATGCCTGATGAGCGGCTCCTGCAATACCAATAATGATAACTGGTATCCAGTAAGTAATATAGCCTAAAGGCTGTGCAAACAAGGCGAGTAATGGAAAAAATGCAAATATCAACATCGATTTCATACGACCAGCATAGGGGTTCATCCCTTTTTTCTCTACAAAATAAGTTGGTAACCATCCGCCAATAATTGAAAGTAGCGTTATTGTATAAAGGACGAACAATGGTAATGCACTTTGTGTAGAGTCCATTTTATAAACTGAACTTAAATAAGCTGGTGTCCAGAAAAGAAAAAACCACCAAACACCATCTGTCATAAATTTTCCAAAAGCGAATGCCCATGTTTGTTTGTACTTGAAGCAATCAAGAAAAGATACTTTAGTTGTAGTTTCTTCAACGTAATCTACCAGCTTTCTATCTGCAATTACATCTTGCTGTATATAAGCAAGCTCAGCAGCATTTACCTTCGGATGCACTTCAGGTTTCTTATAGACAAAAATCCAGAAACCCATCCATACAAAGCCTAAAGCGCCAATAATGATAAATGACATTTCCCAACCATAGGCCGCTGCTATAAAAGGAATAGATATTGGTGCAGCTAGTGCACCTACAGTGGCTCCGGCATTGAAAATACTAGTAGCAAATGCCCGGTCCTTTTTTGGAAAGTACTCAGCAGTTGCCTTAATAGCGGCCGGAAAATTTCCTGCTTCCCCAACTGCCAATACAAAACGTGCAAAAATAAACAAAGTAACACTTGTTGAAATGATCAGACTTGTATCACCAACTCTTGCAATTGATTCTTTAGCGCCTTCAAATCCTATGAACCAGTCGCCTGTAAGGAAACCGGATGTGGCTATTCCACAAAATGCGTGAATGACAGCACCAATAGACCATACACCAATAGCCCATAAAAAACCTTTCTTAGTATCCATTCGGTCTACAAACCGACCGGCAAATAACATAGACACTGCATAAAAAATAGAAAAGAGCGCAGTAATATTACCGTAATCATTATTTGTCCAATGAAACTCTGGGGCAATGAACTCTTTCCAGGTTAGTGAAAGAACTTGTCGATCCAAATAATTTATCGTGGTAGCAAAAAATAACATGGCACATATTGTCCACCTGTACTTTCCAATTTTTTCTTGGTTCATTATATCTGGTTTAATTTAATTTTTTGTGTAATTAATAATTAGTTTTTTCCGCTCGTTATACCCTTAACGATATCATTTAGCGCCTCAATATATGTAATTCCCTGTAATTACGTGTGTCAAAAATTCTTTACTTATCAATTATTACTTACATACCGAGCACCAATCGTGGTTAAATTGATGCATGGCAGACGACAATTCTACATAATAATTATAAGTAAAAACACTCTTCATTGGAAAATATTTACGCAATCGTTATCGTTCTTAATGTCTCTTTAATACTCTTTTGGCCAAGTAGTAAACTAAATTATCTTTTCTTCATTTGGTCTAAATTATGTAGAAAATTATTTCATAGATTTATGATATGCGATTCACAAACTCATTAGCCAAATACGCTGCACTATTCATCATTTTTTATGCAGTAAATATTTCTGAACTTTATGCTCAGGAAAAAACAGTTTTACTCGATTACTATTTTAATCATGAAGTAAAGAAGGACAAATCCGGAAAAGAAATCAGATTCCATTATACCTGGGAAGATCAAACCTTAAATGGTTATTCTATATTAGGTGATGTCTTTAAAAAGGCTGGATTTCAGACTAAAAGTCTGGATGCTGCCCCTACTCCTGCTAACCTAAAAGGAAGCGACATTTATATTATAGTCGACCCAGATAATATTAAGGAAAGCCCGACGCCAAACCTGATTGCTCCCAATCATATCAAAGCAATTGCAGATTGGGTAAAAGCAGGTGGTGTACTTGTATTATTTGCAAATGATAGTGCAAACAACAACCTTGTACAGTTAAATGATTTAGCTGCAAAATTTGGAATCAATTTTACCAATAACAGCAGGAACATGGTAAAAAATGGAAAGCTTGAAATGGGTGAGATTCACGTGCCTAAAGGAAATGAGGTTTTTCCTACATCCAAAATATTCTATTTGAAAGAGATCTCTATTCTTAGTGTTAAGCCGCCTGCAAAGGCTTTAATTACAGAACAGAACGATGTGATTATGGCTATTGCCAAATACGGTAAAGGGACAGTATTTGCTGTGGGTGATCCCTGGCTGTATAATGAATATGTAGACGGCACACGTATTCCGGCAGAGTACGAAAATTATAATGGTGCTGTTGAGCTTGTAAATTGGCTGAAAAGGCAAATTCCTTAACAGCCAATTTATAATGGATCAATTTGCTAATTCAAGTATCAAATCGTCAGTATTTACCATTGTTCCTGCAGTTAGTGTGATTGATTTTACAACACCATCTGCAATTGCTGAAATGTTTGATTCCATCTTCATGGCCTCAATCATAAAAAGTGGCTGATTCTTTTTAACCGAATCTCCGGCTTTAACAAATACTTTTGATAACAATCCTTGTAAGGGTGAACCAATATGGCTTGAAATATCTTTATCGACCTTTCGATTCTCTAGTTTAACTACTTTTACCGATTTGTCCTGTATTTCAATATCTCTGGTTTGCCCATTTAATTTAAAAAATACAGTGCGCATTCCATTATCATCTGCCGGACCTATTGAAAGTAACCGTACCAGCAAAGTTTTTCCTTTGGCAATTTCAATCGTAGTCTCCTCACCAGGTTTCATCCCATAAAAGAAATACCTCGTTGGGATTACAGAAACATCACCATATAATCTAAAAGTCTTTATGGCATCAGCTGTAACCTTAGGATAGAACTTATAAGCCAGATACATGGTATAACTTAAGTCATCCCCGAATTCCTTTTTAAAGGCATCAAATTCCAATTCCAAATCGAGTGGCGCCAGATGTCTATTCGGGCGATCCTTAAAAGGAGTTTTTCCCTTTAATAAAATACGCTGAAGCGCTTCTGGAAAACCACCTTCTGGCTGACCAATTTCACCCATAAAGAAGGAAACTACAGACTCAGGGAATGAAAGTTGCTCTCCACGCGTAAATATGTCTTCAGGGGTTATTTGATTCGCTACCATAAACTGCGCCATATCTCCCACCACTTTAGAGCTTGGCGTTACCTTTACGATGTCGCCAAAAAGCTGATTTACATCAGCGTATCGTTGCTTAATCAATTCAAATTGATCACCCAATCCAAGTGCTATTGCCTGTGGCTTCAAATTGGAATATTGTCCACCCGGAATTTCATGCTGAAAGACCTCTGCTGAACTTGATTTTAAACCCGATTCAAATGGATAATAATATTCTCTTACCGCTTCCCAATAATTGGAATAAGCATTTAATGATTTTTGATCATAAGTGTTTTCCCGTTCATGAAAGCGCATCATTTCCACAATCGCGTTAAAATTAGGTTGCGAAGTCGTACCGGATAATGAGCCCAATGCACAATCCACGACATCAACGCCAGCCTCTATAGCCATCAGATAAGTAGCCGGCTGCAAAGAAGACGTATCATGCGTATGCAAGTGAATAGGTATCTTAACCGTATCCTTTAGTGCCTCTATTAACAGTTTGGCAGCATATGGTTTAAGTAAACCGGACATATCCTTAACACCTAAAATATGACTACCCGCATTTTCAAGATCTTTAGCAAGCTTTAAGTAATATTCCAGACTGTATTTACTTCGTTTAGGATCGAGTATGTCGCCTGTGTAGCACAATGCTCCCTCGGCAAGTCCCTGAGTTTTTTTGCGTACCATTTCTATACACGGTGCAATATTCTCCATCCAGTTTAATGAATCAAATATCCTGAAAATGTCAACTCCCTTTTCCCAGCTTTTCTCTACGAATGATTCGATCAGATTATCCGGATAAGCAGCGTAGCCCACCCCATTGCAACCTCTGATCAACATCTGGATCAATATATTAGGCATCGCCGCACGTAATTTCTCCAGCCGCTTCCATGGATCTTCATACAAAAACCTTAAGCATACATCGAAAGTTGCGCCTCCCCAGGCCTCCATACTAAAGGTTTGAGGATGGTGTTTGGCAAATCCTTCAGCAACTTTAAGCATATCATAAGTACGCATGCGCGTGGCCAGTAAAGATTGATGAGCGTCTCTAAGCGTAGTATCTGTATAATGTATCTTCTTTTCGGCTTTAAGCCATTTAGAAAAGCCCTCAGGGCCTAATTCCGTTAAAAGATCTTTTGTTCCTTTGGGATATGGGCTGTAATGATCAACAGCAGGTACCTCGGGTTTTTCCAAACGCTTATGTTCATCCACAAACCTTACATCAGGGTTTCCATTTACAGACACCTCTCCCAAATAGGTTAAGATTTTTGTTCCTCTGTCTAAACGCTTCTTAGATTCAAAAAGCTCGGGATGTTCCTGTATAAAGTTAACTGTAGCCTCTCCATGTATAAATATTGGATGGTTGATTAAATTCTCCAGAAACTGTATGTTATTTTTAACACCTCTAATTCTAAATTCACGCAGTGCCCGATTCATCTTCCTTGAGGCATCTTCTAAGGTAGCACCACTGGTACTAACCTTAACCAGCATAGAATCAAAGAAGGGGCTAATCTTCATTCCTGGGTAAGTACTGCCTTCATCCAGTCGTATACCAAATCCAGTAGCATTTCTGTAAGTAATTAAGGTTCCATAATCTGGTTTAAATTCATTTGCAGGATCTTCAGTAGTAATACGGCATTGCATTGCAAAACCATTGCACATAATTGCATCCTGACTATCAAGACCAATTTCGGGGTCGGACAAATGATAACCATCAGCAACAAATAGCTGTGTCTTTATGAGGTCTATACCGGTAATCATTTCAGTAACGGTATGCTCAACCTGAATTCTTGGATTTACTTCAATAAAATAGATGTTCTCCTGCTGGTCGATTAAAAACTCCACGGTCCCAACATTATTATATTTTACTGCCTCTGCTATAGAGGTAGCATAATGGTAAAGCTTATTTCTGGTTTCTTGTGTTAAATTTAAAGAAGGTGCTACTTCAACCACTTTTTGAAATCGTCGTTGTACAGAGCAATCGCGTTCATAAAGGTGCAACACCTTCCCGTAATTATCGGCTACAATCTGAACTTCAATGTGTCGTGGTCGGTCAATAAACTTTTCAAGAAATACGGTATCGTCACCAAAGGCATTTTTTGCTTCACTACGTGCTTCAAAAAAGCCCTTTTCCAACTGTTCATCATTCCTTACAATCCTCATTCCCCGGCCACCGCCACCCGATGCGGCTTTAATCATCAGCGGGTACCCTATTCTTTGCGCTTCTGCAAGTGCAACTTCAATAGTATTTAGTTCCTGTTCATTACTTTCTATAATAGGTAATCCCGCTTTTTTAGCTACAGTTTTTGCAATTACCTTATCACCAAGGGCTAGCATCACATCCGGTCTCGGGCCAATAAAAACAATACCATTCAGTGCACATTGTTTCGCAAATTCTTCATTTTCCGACAAAAAACCATAGCCAGGGTGTATAGCATCTGCTTCGCTGTATTTGGCCATTTCTATTATGGCTGTAATATCAAGATAAGGCTTGAGTGGTTCATGATCTTCTCCTATCTGATAAGCTTCATCAGCTTTATACCGATGCAGTGAGTATCTATCCTCATAAGTATAAATTGCAACAGTCTGAATATTCAATTCACTACACGCGCGTTCTATACGGATGGCAATTTCACCCCGGTTGGCAATTAGAACTTTCTTAATTTTCATAGGTAAATAATTTGAGCTTTATCGGTTTTATGTTATGCCCCAAAAATATTACATTACTTTGAAAGCACAGCATCTAAATGCATTTATTACCAATGCTTTAAAGTGTAAAAAGTACACTACAAACACCTAAAAACGGATAAAGTTTACAGTAATTCTTTTGCCTTGTATCTACGGAAATCTACATCAACTGCCGAAAAATAGCCTTGCACATTTCCAGATATGTTGCCGGTAGCATTAACAGGTACGCCAGAGAATAAACCACTCCAATCTGTTTCCATAAATACCGAATACTGGTATTGTGCGTAACCTTCAGAAAGAGAAATTTTAAAGATCCTTATGAGGCTATCATTTTCAATGGAAAAAGTTCTTTTCAGATTATTAAGGGGGTATAATGAATTTGGAGATCCTAATGAATGCGTATAACTATAAAATTTAGTCTGATCAAATTTTGCCGGGTTCCAATTTGGGAACGTTGAATAGGAAATGAACCATTTATTTGCATTTAAGTAACCAAATGTATGTTTGGGAATAGTTCCTGTGATTACACCAGCACTTTCCCGCTTAGCCGACAAGGGTAAAAAATCGTCGATGATATTGATCACCTGACGCAATGTATCCACAGCTGTATATGTCTTTCCATTATATTTAATAGTCAATTTGTAAGCTTCATTATAATTCGGATCATTCCTGCTTATACCCATATACACACCAGAACCTACAGGTGTTTCCTTAAGTACAATATCAGACTTACTATCATTAATAACTACAGAGGCCTTACTAATTGGTGTAGGTAATGAATCAGGATTCAGAGATGGTTTTGTTAGCCTGATGTACTGGTTGGGCTGCCCGGTATTATACCCTCCCTCAACAGCAAGATCATACACCCGTCTAGGCTTTATAAAAGCATCATCGATACTATTTTTACAGCCATAAGTTACTGTCAACATCACCAAAATAAACCAGAGGTATTTCATTTTAAATTTTAAAACTATAAGCTATCCATGGATAAATCCCAAAAGCATATTCTATATTACTCGAATTTGAACTGTTCGTATTGGGATTAAGATGGTAATATAGTGGATTTTTTCTGTTATATAAATTATAAATACCAACTGAAACTACGTTGGATAGAAAACGGTTTTTAAAGATTTTAGACTCAAATCGGTATTGAGCAGAAACATCTAACCTGCTAAAATCAGGGAAGCGGGAAGTATTTCTATCCTCATAAATTGGCACATTCAATCCATCATGCTGATAATACCCCACCGGTAAAGTAAGTGGTCTTCCGGTAGAATAGATAAAAAATGATTGAAAAGACAATTGTTTATTCAGTTCATACTTTGCCATGGCTTTTAATTCGTGTGGTATATCATAATTCGCTACAAACCTATTATCCGAATTGAGTCCATTAATCTTACGATATACCTTTGAGTAACTGTAAGCAATTGTTCCGGAAAACTTCCCTTCAGTTTTGGTTAGCTGTGTTTCAAAACCATAAGCATCAGACTTTCCTATTCTCAATTGACTACCTACATCAGGATTTCTGATAATCTGTGCATGCCCCATCAGTTCCAGCTGGTTATACAATTTCTTATAATACGCATTAACCGAAAAAACATAGTTATCAGGGGAATTTAAATAGCCTAAGGAGAAATAGTCAGAACTTTGTGGAGCTATCCTAGCCGATGCCGGAAGCCAGGGTTCGAGAGAAGAAAAGGCCAAAGTACTGTTTTGCAATAATTGCAAATATTGATAATTACGATTATAAGTGACGAAAACCCGTTGCGTTATACTGGGCAGATAACTTAAATTAATTCGGGGTTCAGGATTTATAAAGGTCTTAACATCTTCCACATTTAATGGGAAACCATTTTGGTCAAAAACATTCTTTTTTTGCTGCGCATTAATAAACATTCCCAACCTTAAGCCGTAGTTAATCTCAAATAGTTTGCTTAAAGTGATTTGCTGCGAATAATATATTGCAGATTCCAGAGAGCGGTCTTTTGGAATATCAAAGTCGTCTGACTTCGATTTACTGCTCTCCCCGGGAATAAACTGATGATAAGTCGTAGCCAGGCCGAATTTAATTTGATTAGTAGGACTTCTATAATAGGTATAATCGCTTTTTAAGGTCATATCCTTTACTCCGGTATTCCACTGATTCTTTTTAGAAAGCGTATCCGCATTTAAATCCAGCAAATTACTATAATTGCTATAAATCGCCGAAACATTCAGAAACACCCGTGAACTGAAGATGTGGTTCCATCGCAAAGTAGCAGTTAAATTGCCCCAGTTGTTGGCAAAGGAGTTTTCTGACAACAACTTATCTTTGCCCAGATACATAGAGTAAAATATACTATTGTCTTTGTCAGGCTTTATATTTGCCTTGGCATTGATATCATAGTAAACGGATTGAGGATTAAACAACTTAAACTTGTTATGAAAAACATCCAGTAAACTTCTTCTAAAAGCAACAATAAAAGAACCTTTTTCATTGACTATTGGCCCTTCTGCAGATAGCCTTGCCGACATAAAATTAACTCCACCATTGAGGTGATATTCCTTACTATTACCCTCGGCCATACGGTTAACAATTACAGACGAAAGTCTGCCGCCATAATTTGCAGGCATATAATCTCGGTATATTTGAATGTTATTAATGGCATCAGGATTAAAAACAGATATCAAGCCATATAAATGCGATGGGTTATATACCACAGCCTCATCTAATAGAACCAGGTTTTGATCTGCATTTCCTCCCCTGACAAATAATCCTGAACTGCCTTCAGAAAGTGCTTTAATACCATTTTCCATTTGCAATCTTTTTACCACATCAGTCTCCCCAGCATAATACGGAACATTGCTTAACTGCTTGACTGTAAAATTTTTTTCGTTCAGTAGTATTGGATTTGGCGTAACCATAGATTGTCTAATCACCACTTCATCCAAATGCCTGGTTTTAAGTGGTAATTCTATTTCCAGATCTTTATTCTCATTTAAATAAACGGATTGCTCAATCGTTTGGTATCCAAAGTAGGAAACCGTCACTTTGTAAGCCCCGGCTGGCACAGAAATAGAATAAAAGCCATAAAGGTTTGTTGTTACACCTACATCGAGTTTGGGAATATAAAAAGTAGCTCCAATTAGCTCTTCTCCATTGGACATATCCCGAATGTGACCCCGGATAGTCCATGTGCTGGTTTTTTTTTGCGCAATTACTATATCATTCCCTACCAACTTAAAATCCAGATTGGTGTTTGATAATATTTTCTCAAGTATGACAGATAGTGGCGTTTGCACAAACGTATAGGCCCCAACCTTTTCAGATCTTAGCTGATCCGGATCAAATGCAAAGCTATTTTTTGTCTTTAATTCAATCCTGTGAATGGTTTTGATTAATGAGTCAGCCGGTAAATTAATAGAAACCTTATGCTCAAGCACGTTTTTAACTTGCGCTTGAAGGTTATTATTGAATATCCATAAAAAAAGCAATATAAACTTAATCGATATCAAATATTTCATTACCCACCAAAAATAGAAAAAACAGTTGTTTAATCTACAGATATCACATAGGTATCTTTAGATTTAATTGCTTTACACTGTAAAGATGCAGAAATAACTGCAATTGCGCTATCCAAAGTTTGATAATGTAGTTTTGCAGTAAGCTTCCTGTTTTTTAAATCATTCCCATCGATCACAATTGGTTGTTTGTACACTTTTGATAACTGATCAGCTACCTCGGCTAGTGCTACCTCATTAAATACAAATTCTTTATTTATCCAGGCTTTATAGTTAGGATCTAAATTATCTGTAGCAGCCAGCACTTTAGTATTTACATCATACATACCCAATTTGCCAGGCGTTAATAACACTTCTTTCTCTAATGAGGCTTGCGTCAATGCCACTTTACCACTTTCAACAATAACGTGAATAGCCGAGCTTGTTTTCACAATATTAAAGCTTGTTCCAATATCAACTGCTTCGATATCCCCTAAAACTACCTTGAATTGTGGCAACTTATGATTCGTTACATTAATAAAAACTTCACCTTTCAACAACTCCAGTTTCCTGTCATTTATAAAATCATGTTTATTATATCTGATAGAAGTTGCGGAATTTAAATCAACACGTGTATGATCAGGTAAAAAGATATAGGCACCCTTGCTTCCTGTGCTTATGACTTCATATCTATTGGTAAAAGCGAAATAATAACCAACCGATAACACAACCAGGATAGCAGCTGCGATACTGAACCAAAGCTTAGCTTTTTGGCTGCGCATACTTACTACAGGTACCTCTTCAGCGCTCAAACTAATCTTTTTATCCAATACTTCCCAAGAGCTCTGAACATCATACCCTCGCTTTTCAAATAATTTATCCATATTAACATGGACATTGAGAAATTCCTGGTATACTTTTTCATTGGCTGAAGAAGCTTTTCTCCAATGTTCAAGAATTTCTTTATCGTCGGCAGATATAGTTGCATCCAAATCATCAATGATCAGTGCATACATAATTTCTTCGTTTGTATCGAATTCCTTCATAACAGAGCGGTATTAAAAAAATGTTATTTTTAAAAGTAAAAGTAATAAAATGATCAATTCTTGCTGATTTGCCAAATGCTCCCTCAGCTTCTGAAAGCCATAGGTTAAATGATTTTTAACTGTCTTCAGAGAGATTTCCATTTGATTGGCAATTTCTTGCTGCTTTAACTTCCCAAAGCGGCTTAAATACATCACTTGCTTGCATTTAGCAGGTAATAACTCCAAAGCTTCTTCCAAGCTTTTAAGCAGCTTCTCGTCAGTATCTTTATTTTCTTCATCTAAAGAAACTTCATTGTCCTGAACAGCCAGATATGCCAATCGCTTTTCTGTTTGCATTTTTTCCTTTTTTATATAATTCAGTGATGAATTTACAATTGCTTTAAATAAATAACTCTTAACTGATTGCTGAATATTTAGTTGATCGGCTTTATTCCAAACTGTTACAAATAAATCATGAACAATTTCTTCAGCAACTTCCATCTGCCCTACATAACGATATGCCAGTGCAAACAGTTGTTTGTAATACTTTTTATAAAACAGTTCAAAAACCTTTTTGTCCTGTTTTCTGATGGCTTCTAACACGTACTGATCTTCCATAATCGGCCTTACTATTTTTGTTTAAGTGTAAGATAACCTGATATTTCAGGTGTCAGCTCTAAAGTGTTTATCGAAACAAACCATTGTCCCTTTAATAAATTTCTCTCTTGCAAAGGGCTCAATAACAATGAACCTGAAAGAGGCAAAGAAATCGCTTTTCCACTGTTCCGGTATAGTTCTTTTATCAATACACCTACAGACCCTTTAGGACCATTTCTAAAGGTGATCAACTCAGGAACCAAAGCACTATACTCTAATTTATAACTCAATAATTTTGTAGCCTCATCATATTCTCCTTTCAGTACAGCAGTGCCCTCCGAATTACTATTGGTTCCTTTTTTATCAATTCTTGCGGTTACAATATAAGTTCTAACCGGCGGATTAAGCATAGCCTTATCCTCCTGGTTATCTTGTTTTTTACAAGAACCAAAACACAATAACATCAGGAGCGCTATTATCTGTAAAAAATCAAACCTTGTAGCTTTAGTATCCCCCATTTTCTCCATATTTAGCTGAGGACTAAAATACTACTTTATAATTTATTATAATAGCATCTTCTTTGCAATAAAGACAACCGTTTATTAAAAAGGTCCTATATAGTTGTAAAAAAATATTAAGCGGGCATTTCCACAACTTCATTAACATCCTTTTCATAATCAATTCCTGCTACGTCGAAACCGAAGAGATTTAAGAAATCCTTTTTATAACCAGAAAGGTCACCAATAAGGGGTAAAGTCTCTGCTGTAGCTTCAGTCCATAATTTGGCTACTTTTTCCTGAACATCACTACGCATTTCCCAATCGTCTATGCGAATTCTGCCAGCCACATCGGTTGGCGTTCCATCAGCTGTATACAATCTTTCGGCAAACAAACGTTGTATCTGTTCTATACAACCTTCATGGATTCCTTTTTCTTTCATCACTTTGTATAATAATGAAATGTAAAGTGGGATTACAGGTATGGCAGAACTTGCCTGCGTTACGAGTGCTTTGTTAACGGAAACAAAAGCTTTTCCATTGATATCTTTTAATTTATCAGTAATAGTAAATGCCGTGGCTTCCAGATGATCTTTAGCTCTGCCAATTGTTCCTTTCCTATACACAGCCTCTGTTAAAGATGGGCCAATATAAGAATATGCCACTGTAGTAGCGCCTGGTGCAAGCAAATTCGCAGCTTTCAAAGCATCTATCCACATTTCCCAGTCCTCTCCACCCATCACAGCAATAGTGTTTTCTATTTCTTCCTCATTAGCGGGAGAAATAGATACGTCTGAAACTGCACCGGTATGAAAATCTACAGTTTTGTTTGTAAACACATGATCGCCAATTGGTTTTAGTACAGAATTATGAATTACCCCTGTTTTAGGGTGCAATCTTCTTGGTGAAGCCAAACTATAAATAACAAGGTCAACCTGGCCCAGATCATTTTTTATTAAATCAAGTGTTTCTTGTTTTATTTCATCAGAAAAAGCATCTCCATTAATACTTTTAGCATATAAGCCAGCTTTATGGGCGTGCTTTTCAAATGCCGCACTATTGTACCATCCCGGTGAGGCTGGTTTTCCTGGTGCAGATGGTTTTTCAAAAAAAACGCCAATGGTGGCTGCATCAGACCCAAAGGCGCTGGTTATCCTGGAAGCCAGACCAAACCCAGTAGAAGCACCAATAACGAGCACTTTCTTTGGACCGGCAATCTGTCCTTTTGATTTCACGTAATTAATTTGGGTGATTACATTTTGTTCACATCCCACCGGATGTGCTGTAAGGCATATAAACCCACGCATTCTAGGTTCAATAATCATATATAATTTTTTAGTTAAGTTAGAACATTTGACGATGGTATTCCATCACTCTTTCGAAACAGATTTTTAGCCATTTCGTATATTTATCTGGATCAGCTTTTAACTCTTCTGATAAGTCCTTCATTGCAATATAGCAGTATTCCGAAACTTCAGCAGGGTTTAGAACGGGTAGCGCATCTGTTACTCCAACATACACGTGATCATATTCATGTTCTATAATTCCAGGCATAATTTCCGTATCGTACAAGAACCTAAAAACAGGATGAATATCTGCCTTCATTCCCATTTCCTCACGTAACCGTCTATTTGCGGCATCATCTGTTGTTTCACCTTGTCTGGGATGACTACAACAGGTATTGGTCCATTTTCCACCGGAATGATATTTATCTGCAGCACGTTTTTGTAACAGTAACTCCCCCTTTTTATTAAATATAAATATTGAAAATGCACGATGACGTTTACCCTGGATGTGTGCTTCCATCTTCTCCATCACTCCTATTTCATTGTCATTTTCATCAACAAGTATCACATTTTCTTTAGCTTTCATCACCTATTAATCATTTAAACTTACCACAAAATACAACAAATCAAAGTACCATTTGATTGTATAACTTCAATAAGGTCTCTTTTGCATCGGTACATAAACCAGCATGTGCCCGCGATGTTTGTAAAACGGTACTTCGGGTAGCTGTGAGCCATCTAAATCTGGATGCGATATCCAACATTCCAATGGTCCCTCCCTGATGACCGCCTTCACAAATCCGCTCAAAAGCAAACAAATTCCCCTCCAATACATCCAGATCTAAATCATTGCAAAACATGCTTAATTTTTCCGTATTCAGATTTATTAAAACGCCCAAAAATTTTTCTTTCGAACAATACACAACAACGCCAACATTCATAAACTCCTCACGCTCTACCCTTGGTACAACACGAATAACGGCATACTCAAATAAGTGCTTCTCTTGCATCTTGCGCTGCTTTTACAAAAATTTCTGAATTAGCTAATCTGGTTTCAAGGAAATGAATATAGGCCGCTCTATGAGCTTCTGAACTTTCAAACGAATATTCATCAGCCAACCATTCATCGGGTATTAATGCTGCTATCGAAGCAATAATATCCGGATTAAGTATCGCACGAAACGCTTTGTCTACCGCCTCAAGTTCGGAGGCCATGGGCAACAATACATGGTCTTTAATCAATAAAAAGGGACGCAAAGCTTGTTCTTTCCAGTTTTGCCATGAATGATGAAAATACAGAGATGCTCCATGGTCAATTAGCCAGAGCTCCCTATGCCAGATCAGCATATTTGTATTTCTTGCTGTACGATCCATATTGGTCAACAAACAATCCAACCATACAATTTGTGAGGCAAGTTTTGAATCAACTATAGTAACCAGCGGATCAAAAGTAATCGCTCCGGAAAGATAATGCAAAGCCAGGTTAAGGCCTTCACTTGCCCGCAGCAAATCCTGTATTTCTTCATCCGGTTCTATTCTTCCAAAGGCTTCATCTAAACTGGCAAATACAATTTCTGGAACCCGCAAGCCAAGTGCACGTGCAAGTTCAGCCCCAAATATTTCTGCAATCAGTGCTTTTGAACCTTGTCCCGCGCCTCGAAATTTAAGTACATATAAAAATCCATCATCAGCCTCTGCAATTGCAGGCATTGACCCTCCTTCTCTTAAGGGGGTTACATACCTGGTAACATTAACCGATCGCAATGCCAGCTCTGTATTATTCATAACACGCAATTAATCGTTCTAAAATCAGGCATAAAGATATAGAAACTCTACAACCTGTACTGTACAGAATTTCTTTTATTGTTTTACAATTAATTACCTTTAATACAATTAAGGTTTAATACTTATGATTAAGATTAAAAGAATTTATGAGCCTGCATCAAAAGGCGATGGCTTCCGCATCCTGGTTGATCGTCTGTGGCCAAGAGGAATGAAGAAAGAGGATGCAAATATCCAGCTTTGGCTTAAAGAAATTTCTCCATCGACCGAACTCCGCAAATGGTTCGATCACCAGCCCCAAAAGTGGGAAGTCTTTAAAAAGGGCTATATGGAAGAATTGGCTACCAATAAAGCTGTCAAAGAGTTGTTAAAAGTATATGAAACGCAACCAGACATTACCCTATTGTATGCAGCGCATGATCAACAGTATAATCACGCATTGGTATTACTGGATTTCTTAAAAAGAGAGATTGGTTAGAAAGAAATGAAATTCAGGCCGGCAGATTTTTTTGAATACACAGAAAGCCGCCTCGACGTGACCACTTCCTGTGTAATCAGATTTCATAACTTTTACATTCTTACAGCATTACCGGTTGCTACCTTTTTACGATAAGCCCAATAAAATACAATAGGGAATATAAACAGGTTGAATATAGTATCCGTTATCAATCCTCCAATAACTACCGTTGCGAGTGGTTTTGAAGTTTCTGAACCAATTCCTACAGACATTGCAGCAGGCAACAAGCCAATTGCGGCCATCATTGCTGTCATCACTACCGGTCTGATCCGACTTTCAACCCCAAGCCGTAGTGCATCTGTAAATGTCCATTCAGGATGCCCTGTCCTCATTTCATTAATATTGGTTTTAAACTTTGTGATCAGGATCACACCATTTTGAACACAAATGCCAAACAATGCAATAAAGCCAATTCCCGAAGAAATACTAAAGTTAATTCCGGTAATCAACAAGGCAAATATCCCACCTATAATGGCAAAAGGCACATTATTCAAAACAAGTAATGAATCTTTGATGGTTCCGAATAGCACAAATAAGATAAAGAAAATAATCAAAATGCTAATTGGAACAACCTGCATTAACCTGGCGGTAGCTCGTTCTTGATTTTCAAAATCACCGGCCCATTCTATAGCATAGCCTTTTGGAAGTTTAATTGCAGCATTTACTTTTTCCTGAGCTTCTTTAATTGTACTTCCCATGTCTCGACCCCTAACCGAAAATTTTATTGCACCATAGCGTTTGTGTTTATCACGATAAATCATACTTGGTCCAATAATCTTTTTAATGCTGGCAATTTCCCTAATAGGTACTTTATTACCGGATAGCGTAGGGACACGCAAGTCACCTATTGCTGCAGCATTATTTCTAAAACTTTCAGGGTACCTGATCCGTAGCTCAAATTTTCTTTCACCCTCATAAATTTGGGTTGCAGCTTTTCCGCCAATGGCTGTTTCAATAACAGCGTTGGCATCGGCAGTTGTTACGCCATAAAGTGCCATTCTTTCCTGATCAAGGTTAATTTGAAGTTCAGGCTGCCCCAGGTTACGCATGATACCTAAATCTTCAATACCTACAACCTTCTCCATGATTTTAAAAATCTTCTCTTCTTGCTGCTCTATAAACTTAAAATCATCACCAAAAAGTTTGAGTACAATTGAGCCTTTAACTCCAGAGACAGCTTCTTCTACGTTATCTGAAATTGGTTGCGAAAAGTTCAGATCTATTCCAGGAAAATACTTCAGTTTCTCCTGCATTCTAACAATTAAGTCTGCTTTACTTTGCTTGCGTTTCCACAGATCCTGTGGTACTAAGTCCACGTGAAACTCTATATTGTAAAAACCGGTAGCATCTGTACCATCATCTGGCCTCCCTGTCTGGGAGATCACCTGCTTTACTTCCTCAAAACTTAGAAAGATCTTTCGCATTTCATTAGATAATTTGACAGATTCATCCAATGAAGTACTCAGTGGCCCAGTCGCCCGCACGTAGATAGAGCCCTCATTGAGTTGAGGCAAGAACTCTGTACCTAGAAATTTAAAGCTAAATAATCCGATAATCAAAATGACAATCGTAACAGGAAATGCGATTTTACGTCTTTTAAAACAAGTATTGAAAATACGAACAGCATTCTTTGTAATCCATATTACAAAGAAATTGTGCTTTTCCTTTACATTCCTATTCAGCAATATGCTAGCCAGCACCGGTACCAAAGTAAAGGTTAGAATCAGCGCACCCAATAGCGCAAACCCAAGTGTCCAGGCTAGTGGTGAAAACATTTTACCTTCAACCTTTTCAAAACTAAATATGGGTAATAAACCTGCTATGATGATCAATTTGGCAAAAAAGATTCCCTTACCATTCACCAAACAAGCCTCTTTAATCATACCTAACTTACTCAGTTTATTAAAGCGCTCCATTCCCACCTTCTTGGCCCTATGGTCGAGAATCACAAAGATCCCTTCCATCATAACGACGGCCCCATCTATAATAATCCCAAAATCAATTGCCCCCATAGAGAGCAAATTGGCCGACATGCCTTTCATTTTTAAACAAATAAAGGCAAACAATAAAGACAGCGGAATAACAATGGCAACGATAATGGTAGTACGCCAATCGGCCATAAAAAGGAACACAATTACCGTTACAAAAATAATCCCCTCCGCCATGTTGTGCATCACAGTATGTGTTGCAAAATCGACCAATGTTTCCCGGTCATAAAAAGTATCAATTTTTACATCATCGGGCAGGATACTGGTATTTAATTCATTTATTTTAACCTTTAAGTTTTTTATAACCTCACTAGGGTTTTCTCCCTTGCGCATTACCACAATTCCTTCTACCACATCCGGGTCTCTGTCTCTTCCTACTTGCCCTAATGGTGGAAGGTTAGATTCAGTTACCTCAGCAATGGTTTTCACAAAAATTGGTGTTCCTTTGATATTGTCGACAATAACATTTTTGATTTCATCAATATTATTTAGCAAGCCTATACCTCGAACCACATATGCCTGACCACTTTGCTGGATTACATCACCCCCAACATTAATATTACTTTTAGAAACAGCATCAAATACCTCTAAAGGAGTTACACCATATTGGACAGCCTTCTGCGGATCAATGGTAATCTGATACGCTTTGGTTTGTCCGCCAAAGCTATTTACATCTGCCACGCCCGGAACTGAACGAATTTCCCTTTCTACAACCCATTCTTCCAAGGTTTTCAACTCCCTGACCGATTTCTTGTTACTGGTTAGCGTATACCTGAAAATCTCACCCGTAGGTCCATAAGGTGGCTGTATTTCAGGTTTTGCACCCTCCGGAAGATCTGCATCTCCCACATGGTTATTGACTTGCATACGGGCAAAGGCATTATCTACATCATCTTCAAAAGATACCTTTACAACTGATAAACCAAACAAAGAAGAAGAACGTATAGTCGTCTTTTTCTCTGTAGGATTCATCGCTATCTCCAGTGGCCTGGTCACAAACTTTTCCACCTCTTCAGCACTTCTACCAGGCCATTGCGTAATTATTGTGACCGAAGTATTTGTTACATCAGGAAAGGCATCAATACTTATTTTCTTGAAGCTGATATACCCTCCCAGCAACAACAAAAACGTCATGAAGAATATAAAAAACTTGTTCCTGAGTGAAAAATCAAGAACTTTTTTAATGACTTTATTCATTTATATAAGTTTAAATAATAAGAGAATCAGGCTATTTCTTTAAAGATTCGTAAAGGAACAATTGTCGCGAAGTAATGATCTGATCACCTGCTTTCAGTCCATCACTCACATACGCTAAATCTTCCACTCTTTTAGCAATAGTAATTTCCTGAACATGAACTTTAGCTTGCCCATCCTTTATCATTACATAGTTACGGTCATTGTCGAAAATGATAGCCGATGCAGGGATAAATGGCAAATTGCTACCAGCAACTTCCGCTATAGAAACTTTGGCAAACATCTGAGGCTTTAATAAATAGCCTGGGTTTTCAATTTTAACCCTGGCCCGCATTACTTTATTTTCAGGGTCTATTAAACTATATACCTTATCAATCTTTCCATAAAAAACTTTATCAGGATAAGATAACGTCGTGATCTTAACGGTATTTCCATTTTGAATTTTAGAAATATCAGACTCATATATATTAATCAATATATATACAGTAGATAAATCAGCAATGGTAAACAAGTTTTCAGCATTGTCGGCCCTTACCTGCATATGATCAGTAGCATTTTTCTCTACAACATAACCACCTATAGGCGTCACAATTGCGTAACCACGACTATTGGTTTTATTAATAGCCATAACATCTCCGGCACGTTTACTTTCTGCTGTAGCTTTTTCATATTCAGATTTGGCTTGTTCCAGATCTTTCTCAGAGGCCAGACCACTTTCATATAAATCCTGTGTGGATTTAAGAATCCTTTTGGTGTTCCTTACATCTGCTTCAGAAGAAATAAGATCTTTCGCAAAACCGGCAATTTCTACACTTCGCATACTTGCCAGTACCTGACCTTTTTTTACCATATCTCCCAGTTGTACATGAACATCTTGTGTAACTCCACTTACAAGTGGGAATATTTTAACCATTTTATTCTCATCCGGAGCAACAATACCGGTAAGGGTCAATTGAGTTGTAGCATTGCCATCCTTAACTGTATCTACAACCAACTCACTGAGTAATTTATCATTTAATTGGAACTGGGGATCTTTTACAACTTCTGCAGGTTCAGCGCTGTTACAAGAAATTAAACAGGTTAAAGCGAAAGTTGCAACGATCATTAACACTGAGATTTTAGGATTATTGTACATATACATGCTTTTTATTTGTTAAAAAATTGAGTTCCGGTAATAAAATTCAATTCCTCCAGTGAATTGATACGATTAAGCTCCATGGAATTCATTTGCAAGGTGTTTGTTTTATAAGAGTCATAGAAATCCAGAAATTCCAATAAGCTGATATTCCTTTTTTGGTAGTTTTTAGCAACCTCTTCGATCAGATGCGTAAAATTTGCTGTAAACTTCGGATCAAAGCTGTTATAAAGCCTTTCTAGCCTGAAAGCCGCCTGAAATGAATTATCCAGTTCACTTTCTATTTCATCCTTCTGTTGTTGAAGACTATTCATGCTGCTTTTAATCGCAATTTTAGCTTGTTTTATCCCCCCTTGATTCCTGTTAAACAACGGAAGAGGAATGCTTACACCCAGACCACTATAATTGCGTACCGTACTTCCCAATTTATCAAAGGTTAGCCCTACCGTGATATCCGGTATCGCCATTGCATGTTGTAATTTTAAGTTCAGATTGCTGTAGTCTACTGCTGATTTTGCTATTTTTAAATCATAACGATTGGCATAGGCAGAGTCTAGTAACGATTTATATGGTACTTCTTCCAATACATTTTTAGTCGCTATGTTCAATTCCATCTTAGGTAAAATATAGCGTTGAGGACTCACTCTGATTAAGAGCTTAAATTCGCTCTGCACATCATCTATTTCATCCCTTAAGTCATTCAGTTCTGTTTGAAGCGTGTACAATTGAGATTGAATACGCAATACTTCGTTTTGTGCAATGTTCCCCTTTTGGTATTGCTGATTAAATACGGCTAAAGTTGTTGATAAAGAATTGATCTCCTCCTGATACACCTTAGCAGACTGTTCCTTATAGTATATTTTGTAAAAATCCGTTCTTAAGGTATACTTTAAAGTTCTTAGCAGGTCAAAAAACTCATATTCAGACTGTTTAACACCGATCTTTGCCAGGTTAATGTTTTTATTTCTTTTGCCTGCTGTTACAAAAAGTTGTGAAATACTACCAGTATACTGTCCGCCATCATAACTCATGTCAAAGAATTTTTTGGTCTCCGGATTGAAAAGAATGTTTTCAAAGCCAAATTCAGGATTGTTAAACAAACCCGCAGTTATGACTTCAGCTTTTGCATGATCTATATTAAACCTGCCAGCCAACAGGCTTAAGTTATTTTGCAGAAATTCTGCTTCTGCCTCCTTAATGGTTATACTTAAAGTATCCCGTGCCACTTTCTGTGCACACGCTCTCTGTTCCTGAAAGATGATGCCAATAGTTAGCAATATCAAAAGGGTTCGAGCAAATTTTCGACTCATAGCTTTCTTTTTTTGAAAGCAAAGCTATATTACAGGTATTAGAGACCCCTTAATTTACCATTAAAGGGGAATTAGAAAGAGATTAGAATATTCTAATTTGGTGGCAAATCAGGCTTATCGTGTAGGGAAAAAGAGTGTAAAGGTTGTTCCTTTATTGACTTCCGATTTAATGTCAATTTTTCCATTATGTAAGCGAACAATGTTATCTGTTAAAGAAAGGCCTATACCATAGCCCTGAAAATTCATGGCATTGGTAGCACGGTAGAAAGGTTGAAATATCTTCTTTAAATCCTCTGCTGCAATTCCAATTCCTTTATCCTGAATTAAGATCCTAATACCTCCATCCTTATAACTTATGGCACAGAGAACTGGTTTCCCCTCTGAAAATTTAATCGCATTTTTCAATATGTTACTGATGGCGATAAACAACAGTCGTCTATTCCCAAAAAGCATACTTTTTGATGGATCTTCAGGCAAATTATATTTAAAAGTTACATTCTCTATATTTGTTTTATCTCCAAGTTCATCAACAATTTCCCACATAAGCTCATCTATCCTGACCTGCTGAAAATCTTTGTTGTTCAAATTAGTCTGCATGAGCTCCATGAGACTATTGATAATTAAATTTAACCGCTCCACGCTCGACACTATCCCAAGTAATGCTGCTTTGTACTGAGCCGGTTTCCGTTCTTTCATCAAAGTGATTTCCGCTTCTCCAAGTATAGAAGTAATTGGTGTACGCAACTCATGCGAAGCATTTGCTACAAAAGATTTCTGACTATCAAAAGATTGTTCCAAATGTTCCAGCAGTTGATTAATCGTTAGTGAGAGTGTATCAATCTCATCCGTCTTATCCATGCTGATTGGCAATCGCATATGAAGATTCGAAGATCGCGTTCGTTTTAAATTATCAGTAATCATCACAATTGGCTGCATCGACATATTGGCAAATACCCTACCTATAAAAAAGGTAATAAATAAAGAAGCTACAAAAAATACCGACATAATGATACCAAGCTGATTCATGTCATAAAACCCCCGTTCATCAATTGCAGAAACAACGACAATAAAATTCCCGGAATTATCCTCATAGTATAAGCCTGATGCTTGTCTTTCTCCTACCATAAAATGAGCAGTCTTATTCTCAAGAATTTTCTTTACAAAACCTTTATTCCATATCAGGGAGTCCTTAGGTGTGAATATAGGCTCGAGTTTGTCTGTATAAATGCTGATGGATTCCTTAGATAGAGACTGAGGGAATTTTTTAGTTACCTGCATGAATACTTTTTTGGAGAGGTTGTCCTCTGCAAAATGAAATTGCGCTGCAATCATCGCACGCTCATCCAGCTTATTAAAAAAAGAATTGGAACGATTGTGCTCTACAAATATAAAAATGCCGCTTAATACTATAAACAGTAAAAAAGCAAACATAAAAGTAAACTTTAGGGACAGGGAATTTTTAAATTTCATCATTTTGACAGGAGATTTAATCATCCTTAATTAGATATCCCATTCCTATCACTGTATGTATCAGCTGAACAGGGTAACCTTTATCAATTTTTGCACGTAAGTAATTGATATAAACATCAATTAAATTGGTTCCCCGATTAAAAGAAATGCCCCAAACTGCCTCTGCAATATACATTCTGGATAAAACTCTATTCTTATTGGCCAATAAAACCTCCAGCAATGTAAACTCTTTAGCAGACAACAAGATAATTTTGCCATTTCGGGTGACTGTTTTTTTGTAGCAATCCATTTCCAGATCGGCAATTTTATATATTGTACCCGGCAAAACCATGTCTTTTCTTCTACTCAATGCTTTTACCCTGGCTAGCAACTCCACGAAATGAAAGGGCTTTGTTAAATAATCATCTGCGCCATTTTCCAGGCCTAGTACTTTATCGTTTACGGTATCCAAAGCAGACAGCATTAAAATTGGCACTTCCTTTTTCACCTGTCTGATGAGCTTGCAAATTTCTACCCCGTTTATATAGGGTAAAACAACATCCATAATAATCAGGTCATAATGGTATTCCAATGCCATTTTGCATCCCATATTCCCATCATAAGCCACTGCAACATTATTCATTTGTTCCTCAAGCCCCTTTTTTATTAATGCAGAAACCTTTGGTTCGTCCTCAATTAGTAAAATGTTCATGTTTTTTCTTTCAAATATAATAGACGCACAATGTTTTCTACTGTACATTAAAACATTCTAATTTCATTAGAATGATATCATTCATCAGCCTATGGTATATAGAAGTCTAAGGGCTGGTGCCGGGATTGCAATAGAAGAAAAGGGATCAGGTTTATGCCTGATTATTGTTATGTGGGTTTCCATCCCGGTCATCCAAACCATTTTTAGCATTGTTAAACTCCCTGATTCCCTTTCCCAATCCACTCATCAATTCAGGTATTTTTTTGCCACCAAAAAGCAAAAGGACTGCCACTAAAATAACCAAAACCTCCTGTGTGCCCAAGGATGCCAGTAATGTTGTCTGTAACATAATTTTATAGATTAATATTATCTGGCACAAGAATAAGATAGGAAAATTAAAACGGCATTAAAACTTAAAAAAAAGCATATATCTTTACCGCAAATTTTACAATTATATTCTTTTATGGCAAAAGCATCTGAAATTAAAGTAGGAAACATATTACGGTTTAACGGTGAGCTGGTAACAGTTACGGAGATCTTACATCGTACTCCAGGTAAAGGTGGGGCTTTCTACTTAGGTAAATTTCGTAATATTAAAACGGGAAAAATCGTTGAGGCCCGTTTAGGAACTGACGAGCAGGTTGAAATTTGCCGCGTAGAAACGAATGATTATCAATATCTATATGAAGAAGGTGATTATTTTGTCGTAATGGACAATGTCACTTTTGATCAATTCAATATTCCTAAATCATTATTTGGCTCATCTGCTAAGTTCCTAAAAGAGGGCATGGATGTGATCGTTTCGTTAGAAAGTGAAGAACCTATTATGGCACAAGCTCCAAACTTTGTGGAATTGGAGATTACTTATGCTGAACCGGCCGTTAAAGGTGATACTTCTTCAGGTGCATTGAAATCTGTTACTACAGAAAATGGAATTGAATTAAAAGTACCTTTGTTTGTGAACCAGGGTGATAAGATAAAAGTAGATACGCGTACAGGAGAATATGTTGAGCGTGTAAAATAGTTGCTAATTATAGCAGTAAAAAAGTGGCTCGTATATATCCTATGAGCCACTTTTTTATTGCTTAGCTTTTACTTTATCATCGGCAGATACTTTTCACGGTTCTCAATAATCACCCAAATATTAATAGCAAAAAGTACAAGTGCTAATGGTAAACCCGA
The DNA here is from genome assembly GCA_029202485.1 of Candidatus Pedobacter colombiensis. Classification (NCBI taxonomy): domain Bacteria; kingdom Pseudomonadati; phylum Bacteroidota; class Sphingobacteriia; order Sphingobacteriales; family Sphingobacteriaceae; genus Pedobacter; species Candidatus Pedobacter colombiensis. Next base: position 2,485,741 of record CP119313.1, read on the forward strand.
CGGAGCCATTGTGAGGTGTGTTAATATGATGCCTATCATAACCGGAAAAATAACTATTGCGCCAAGTGCCCTGTATTTATTGGCCATGAAAAGCATACCACCAATAATTTCGACAATTGCAATCAGTGGTAATAACCAGCCTACGGTCATAAAGGCAGTCATTACTTTCACCAGGCCTTCAGGCAAATCTTTAGGCACGGGCATATAATTTAAAAATTTATTCAGTCCCGCATTAATAAACACCAGCCCAAAAAGGAGGCTTAAGACAAATATAATTTTCTGCTTCATCGTTTTTATTTTCAAATTACTAATATTTACTTACTTTATAACAAGCAAATTAAATAAATATAATTTTATAGAAAATACACGACTGCTTTATTTAAACCAATAGCTATACCCAATTGAAGCGGTTGCAGCACCAGTATTGTTCTTACCGTTTTGGGTACCTTTTTGTATGTTCAGGAAACCATAATTACCACCACCTTCTACAAATATATTACTTAAACCAAAACGATAACTCAAGCCTATATTACCTTCTACACCAACATTAGCTTTATGTAATTGGCTTCTTATATTATCTGTAGCATCAAAAGACTGGGGACCTATCGGCAAGGGCTGCGTACCGGCAGGATCTGTATAAAGATTGTCGTTACCACTGGTTACCTGCTTGGCAGAGATTAAATAACCGAAAAAAGGTCCTACATCAGCATAGATTCGAAAAGGGCTTTCTTTATGAAAATTCCAACCAAATTTAGCCAGTATAGGAACGAGCAGATAATCTAATTTGGCTTCGCTGTTATAGTTAGCATACAGATAGGTAGGTACTTGTCCTGGCGGAAACATTGCAGCAACCTGATCTGGAACTGTTAAGGCTTGAAATCCGTTCTTTTTTCCTCCTTGTGAGGAATATTCAATCATTGGTTGCACAGAAAAATGATCAGAGATTTTAAATTCAGCAAATATAGCTACGTCGGCCCCCTGTCTGGAGCTATATCCAGTATTTAATGGATTTTGATTACCTCCAGCTGTTAAATTGGGTATACTGATTCCTCCCCTAACGCCCAAGGCAAAATTTTGGGCTTTAATGACTAATGAAGAACATAAAAAAACAGCATATGTAAAACATAGAATGAGCTTTTTCATAGTAAAAAGATTTTATGTACATGATAGCTTCAATAACCATTAAAAAACCATTATGTTTTAATAAAGCGCTATTTCCTGGTCTCTAAAAATGTAACAATAGCGGTCAGGTCTTGATTGCTTAATATGCCACCATAAGCAGGCATATTAGGACCACCATTTACAATCCTTATGGTGATATCTTTCTTAGAAAGCCTTAAAGCAACTTCCGAAAGGTCGGGTCCCTTTAATCCTCCCTGATGCGCTATACTATGGCAAAATAAACAGCCTCTTTGATGAAGCAAGGAAGCCCCCTTTATCACTACAGAATCGGTAGAGTGCACGACTTTTGCTGCTAAAGGTTTAACATCGAATTTTGGTGACCATGCGGACTGCTGGCCAAGCAGGAATAAACTGAGGATAAATATAACAACACAAAGTACGCCAAAAACCGCCCATGGACGCCGTATAGGACTTCTTTCCCCCTTATTGGAAATAAAAGGTAAGGACAGTAAGATGATGATGGTTAAGCCTGGACCTATAAAAATCACATACGACTCTATTTCTGGAGGCATTAAAGCAAAAAGAGAAAAAATGGAAAGCATATACCAATCAGGTGTAGGGTTGGTATAAATGAAAGACGGATCCGGAGGCTGGGTTAATTCTGGCGGCCCGAATATAATAGCGAGCGAGATAATTGCAATAATCGTAGCTGCTCCAAATAATAAATCACGCCATGCCGAATATGGCCAGAAAGGCACCCCTATTTTTTTCAGCATATCATGATACCATTCCCTATATTTTTTTGGATCAACAGGTCTACCCGCTTTAGCTGGCTCGGATATTCCATTCCGTATTACCAACATTAAATGGTAAGCCAGGAATATAAAGATAATTGCAGGGATCACAAATACATGGTAAGAATAGAACCGGCTTAATGTATGTCCTCCAATGGTATCACCACCCAGTAATAACCGGGCTACATATTTACCGATCAGCGGGATTCGTCCCATTTGCTCTGCGGCAACAACAGAAGACCATACACCATTTGCATCCCATCTTAACAATTGTCCTGTAAAACCCATTGCAATGGTTAAAAACAGTAGAAAAACCCCGCTGATCCAAGCCATTTCTCTTGGAAACTTATATGCTGCTGTGAGATAAACCCTGATCATGTGAATTCCTACCATAATAATCATCCCCGACGCGCCAAAATAATGGACACCCCTCAACACGTTTCCAAAAGCTGCCTTATTGGTTATAAACAATAGAGACTGATATGCACCTGATGAAGAGGGCTGATAAAGCAAGGATAAGGCAATCCCTGTGATTACCTGTAAAACCAGACAAAATAAGGTCGCACTCCCAAAAACATAACTCCATTTAGAGCCAGGAGGAACAAGATGTTTAATCATTGGCTCAAACATTTCTGTAAGGCCGCTACGATCATCAATCCAGTTCCATATTTTTTTTAAAATTCCCATATTCAAGCTAAGCATTGATACTCGTGATCGGTACAGGAGCTGTTTGTATTTCTACAGCTTTCTTGTTAATTCTAACCTGATATTGCACTAAAGATTTAGGGGGTGGTCCTGAAGCCACAGATCCATCCTTGTAGTATACTCCCCCATGACAAGGGCACATAAACAACTCTGCACCCTCTTCCCACCTTACCGGACACCCCAGATGCGTGCAGTTGACGGAAAAGGCGGTGAATACATTTTCTGTATCCCTTCTCAACCATGCCGCTGTAAAGGCCGTCATTCCTGCCCATGCCTCCGGATCTGCATTTTCAAATTTCACTAGTTTGGTGATTCCTATAGCAAATTCATCTATCAAGCCCACTTTCCGCCATATTGCAGGTGTCTTTTTCATCAATGGAGCCAACATTGCGCTTAAAACCGGGATTCCGGCAACAACTGCAGATAAGGCACTTAGTCCAAGGGTAATTTTAATTAGAAAACCCCTTCTTCTTTTGTCAATCTCATTTTCCTTCATTACGCAATATGTTAATCCATCCAATAAGTGCAACTATAAAAACTAAAGATCCTGCCAGCAAAATCACCCAATTAGTTAATAATCCCCAAAGCATGAAAGCTAATCCCATGGCCAAAAAGAAAGGCCAGTAAGTAGGTTCAGGTAATATTTCCGGCTTTGCCTTCTCCCAGTTCGGTGCCGGTATAATTTCAATATCTTTATGATTTTCTTCCACCATGATCTATAGTTGTCACATTTAAATTAACCAGTTTATGATTTACAGGGCGATCGACTTCTCTAAACCATTGTTGTAAGAGATAGATGCAGGCCCCCAGGTAAACAAAGCAGCATGGCACCCACATAATCAGCCCTGCTGCCTGTTGATCAACCTCTGGAGAAATCCCCCAAGGATTTATAGCATGCATGTCCATAGATGCACCCATTTTATTGTAATGATGAAATACATTTATTGGTGCAAAAGTGATCAGCAATCCTAATAAAGAACAACTGATACAAGCCGTAAACAAATAAACTATTCCTAAAAGCGGATGAATCCTTTCGCTTTTTATGGGACCAACCAGGGGCCAGCTAAAGCATATACCAGCAATCAGCATACTCGACATTTGCAACAGGTTAATCAGACTAAAAGAACTATCCATTGCCGAAAAAGAAGCATCGAATACAACAGGAATATGCCAAAACCACATGATCCCTACACCAGAAAGCCAAGCCAGCCAATTGTGCTTAGCAAATACGACCGATAACCTTTGAATCGCTTTTATTGAAGGAGACGAAATCCTGGAAGGAATACTTAGGACAAGTAAAGGCCCGCAAATCAACAATAAGATTACATGCGTAATCATATGTGCACTAAAATAATAATGCATACCAAGATCGTGAAGCGGCGAACATTCAACCCCTATGAAAATTGAAATAGCCGACCAAAAACAGATCATTTTTTTTCGTGGCCTGACTGTTGAAATTCTATAGTAGAAATAAACAATTACCATCGAAAGCAGCAATACCGAAGGATCAAAATGCCATTGATAAATTACAGGTTCCTTTTCCATTAGCGTACAATAAAAGGTAATACATATACAATTAGAAATACAAACACCCAAACGATATCCACAAAGTGCCAGTATATTCCTACCATACTGATCAGAGATGAGCCCGGTTGATCATAATCCCCGAGAAATGCCAGGCAAGTAAGCACTGCAATAACAATCAGTCCAATAAGAACATGCAAACCATGAAAACCTGTTAATGTGAAGAAACTTGTACCAAATGTGCTACTGCTGATGGTTACCTGATGATTTAAAAGGTCATAATACTCTTTACCTTGTCCGAACAAGAATATCACGCCCAATAAAATTGTTAAGAGTAACCAGACTTTAAGGTGTTTGACATCCCCTTTCCTGAAATTCTCTTCTGCACGCCAATACGTGAAGCTACTTGAAAAAAGAAACAGGCTAAAAACCCCTGTTGATTTTATGTCCAGACTAACCAACTGATGTGTCCGGAAGCCTGGTACTAAGGAAAAATAAACAAAAGCCATAATCAAGGCCAGAAAGAACATCGCTTCTGTACCCACAATCAGTTTTATCATTAATTTATTATCCATATCGTTCTGTATTAATCAGCATCATCTGGTCTTTTAAAATCCCGGAAAGGTCTGGTGCTATTTACCGGAATTACCTGATCAAAATTTTTAAGCTCCGGCGGAGATGAAGTAGTCCATTCCAGCGTACTTGCATCCCATGGGTCGGCAGGAGCTTGTACTCCTTTTCTAATCGCTTTTACCAAAATATATACGAGTAAACCTATTGAAATGCCCATTAAAAATCCTCCTGTTGTCGAAATCAGATTTAAAGTTCCCCATCCCGCAAAATCAGGGTAAGTATATACCCGCCGTGCCATGCCCATTGCGCCCAGGGCGTGCTGCACTAAAAAAGTAAGGTTAAATGAAATCACAAAAAGCCAGAAAAACCATTTACTCAGCCGCTCATCGGGTATCCGGCCACTAATTTTAGGGAACCAATAAAACAAGCCGGAAAGTAATCCAAATAATGTTCCCCCGATAAAAACATAGTGGAGATGTGCAACTACATAATAGGTATCCGTTAACTGCCAGTCGATAGGGATAATCGCAAAAGAGATCCCACTTAAGCCCCCAATGGTAAATTCTACCAAAAAGGCAACAGCAAACATCATAGCAACTTTAAAACGGATCGCGCCCCCATACATCGTTGCTAACCAGTTAAAGATCTTCACCCCCGTGGGGATCCCGATTAACATACTGCTTGCTGCAAAAAAACCATTGACGGTATTTCCTAATCCTGTAGCAAACATATGATGAATCCAAACACCAAAAGCCAGCAAGGCAATAGCCATACCTGAGCCAATAATAAAATTATAACCAAAAATGGGCTTACGACTATATACAGGAAAAATTTCCGAGAAAATCCCAAAAATTGGTAGAATAACAATATAAACTTCCGGGTGACCAAACAACCAGAATAAATGTTGCCATAAGATGGCGGACCCACCACCTATAGCGGTAAAAAAGTGGGCATGCAGCTGCCTGTCGAGCAACAGCATTGCCAATGCTGCATTTAGTGCTGGAAAGGCGGCTAAGATTAGAAAAGAATTGATCAGCACCATCCAGACAAACAGCGGCATGTGTTTTAAGCTCATTGTACCCACCCTGTATTTAAGAATGGTGACAATAAAATTAGCCGAAGCAGAAACTGTACCTATCCCTGCAATGAGCAAACTAGAACAGTAATAATCAATACCGGGCGAAGAAGAATAATTATATTGATTGAGTGGTGCATAATTGAACCAACCAGCATCTGGCGCACCCCCCGCCAGAAAACTAAAATAAAGCATTAAACCACCAAAAAAGGTAAGCCAAAAACTAAAGGCATTTAACCTTGGATAGGCCATATCATTTGCACCAATCATTAGGGGAACCAGGTAGGTATTGAAACCAAAAATTGCAGGCATAGCTACAAAAAAAATCATAGTAGTACCGTGCATGGTAAACAACTGGTTAAAAACCTCAGGATCAAGAAAATCATTATTGGGTACAACCAGCTGTAACCGCACCAGCAAAATTTCGCAACCGCCCATTACTAAAAACAATACAGACAACCACAGATACATGATACCAATCTGCTTATGGTCCACAGAAGAGATCCATTGCAATAATCCCTGATTCGTGCTCACACTCAAACCTGGGATAGGCTTCTCGGATTCTGGCAAACGGATCGCTTTCATTTTAGCTGTGTTAAATAAGCAGTAAGTGCAGCAATACTATCCTTGGCAAAAATAAACCGGGGCATGTGTGAACCGGGTTTTACTTTTTGAGGATCAGTTAACCACTTGTATACATTTTCTGGATTATTATCCATCATTCCCGCCAGCATAGTTTTACGACTGGCAAAATGAGTTAGATCTGGTCCTTCGCCACCCGTTGCTATTGTTCCCTGTACACTGTGACAATTGCTGCAGCTGGCTTTCATAAAAAGCGCTTTTCCTTCCAGCGCCAATGTCCCCATGGGTAATTCAGTCCTCTGAGAATGCGCTTGCAACCACTGCTCATGATCCTCGGGCGATTGAGCCACTACTCTTATACGCATCCATGCATGCTGTTGTCCACAAAATTCGCTGCATGTTCCTTCATAGGTACCAGGTTTATTTATCGTTACCCATAAATGATTCACCATGCCTGGTATTAAGTCCATCTTCCCCCCTAATGCCGGCACCCACCAGTCGTGAATTACATCTGCAGCATTGAGCTCAATTAGTAACCTTTTACCAGTTGGCAAATAGATTTCATTAGCTGCTACGACTTTTGAACCTGGGTAAACCGCCTCCCACCACCATTGATGGCCGGTGATGATAATATCCGGGGGGCCATCCCCATGTGGAGGAAGTACCTCCCGCATTGTTTTTATTGACCAAAAAAAGAAACCAATAACCAATACCAATGGAAAACCAACCATTAATATTTCTACCTTTCGATTACCCTTAATTTGAATTGGCTCAACACTAGTGGCTTTTGCACGAAACTTAACTGATATATAAATGGTTAGCAATACAATAAGTAGCATAACCCCAGCTGCTGCTATTAAAAAGCCATAAGTAAGTGCTCTAATTTTTTCTGCCTCAGGAGAAGCTACTTCAAAAATTGATTGTCCGTTAGAAATCAAACATAAGTAGCCAGCCATGGACATAAACTTTATTTTACAGCATTAATAAATTGATTATCAACGATTAAACAGCATATGCCAAGAAAAGTTTTTGAGATCAATAAATTTTAGGATCTAGTCCTAAAAAACCAATTATCTTTTATCATATTTACCCATGCATTTGCTTGAAGAGGAAGATTAACCATTGCAGTTGATAGCATAGAAGATTTTTTGGCAGCAACTATATAAATAAAACTATGGCTTAGGGGTAAGACCCCTGTCTGGATTTTAATCCAAAGGCCAAAGCATCAAAGAAATGAACGGAGATGTAATCACTAAGTAATTACGTCTTAAGCGTCTTTTGTTTATTTTGTAGCATAATCAATGCTTTACCGGCTCTCACTTTTCGGGTCTCTTCTTGTTTTGCAGAGCCTACCCAGTCACAATAACCTTGCTTATATGATTTGGAAAGACTTTCAAAAAAAGCACTTGCCTCTGCATCATTTTCCAGAAGTGATTGTAATTCTGAAGGTGTTCCTTCTATGTGTTCTCCTTTTTTTAGCATAAAATTCTACTTGATTTTTCGAATGGCAATTATACTAAAAAAGTACTACTTTATAGCTCAGTAAAAGCAGCTAAGTTCGCTAAAGTTGAACGCATCCCTTTATCATGATCCTCGGGCCTTATCCCTGTTGGTACATTACCGGCAACAAAAGTGACCTCAGTCCCATCTTGCATTGGAACCAGTTTTGTTGTAATGGTCATATCGCCTGCAAAAGCGGGATCATCAGATTCAAATCTTATAAGTTCTACGATTTTCTCATCAGGAATAAGCTCTAAAAATGTTCCCTCAACAACATCTGCATCTGGCACAGTCTTACCTGGGATCTCATGTTCGCTGTTCAAATACCTGAAAGCCATCCGAAATTTCCCACCTACCTTAGGCTCAAACTCATAAATATCGCAATCCATACCCATTGGTGGTCTCCAGGTAGCAACAGCTCTGGGATTTAAAAACGCCTCATAAATCGTATGTGCATCTGCTTTGATTACCCTTAAGGCAGCATCAGTGCGTTTATTTTCATGGTTTTCCATAGTTTTAAGCTTTAATTGATTGATCGTCCGTAGTAATTATGGAGCTTTTCCCTATAAGCTTCCTCCAATGGTTTTGTAGGGTCATATTCAGGACTATGTCTTACAGCATCTACCGGGATATCTACCTGAATTGATCCATCTTCCCATTTTACCTCTTTAATCCATTCTGGAGACAGGATCACCTTTTTTCCAGGCAACCAACTACCAGTATCAGCAATCAGATAATTAATCGCCCAGGTTTGATCATTAAAGATAAAATCCTCAACTACGCCAATTTTACCATCGGTGGCATGAATGTGATAACCACGAATTTCGTCCGTACTGCGCAGATGTGGATCAGCAGGTTCCTTTTCCATTTGTTGTTCGGCTAAGATATTTTCTACAGGAATTCTTGAGTCAACCATCCCAGCCATTCCCATACCACCGTAAAACCCTGCTCCGGCAGCACCATAATAGGGCCAAGAATAATGGTCATATAACGCGATCTCATGCTGCCTCGAGACCGTCTTCTTTGTGTCAATATCAGGACTTTTCTTTACCTGTTCCTTATTCAGGTTAACAGGAAATATTTTATTTTTCCAATCTGGTTGCTGCAAAGCAACTGGCGATAACAATACTTTACGGCCCGACAACCACCCCCCGGTTTTCACCACCAGATAGCGTATCGTCCAGGTCTCATCATCAAAATAAAACTCCTCTACCTCACCAATCTCTCCGTCGGTTGCCCCAATTGTGAAACCCGACAGACTTTTTACATTGTGTTGCATAGCTCCCGTATTTAAGTGACAAGCTTTAAAACAACCTGCATTTGTTAAAGTTTTTAGAATCGTCTTTCTTTAAAGACAAAAGAAGAATTTCTACTATTGCGAATAAACCTTATAAATGCTATTTTTATTTCTACCAAAGAAATTGACAAAATAAGCAGCTCAATTCTACATCAAATCAATATCATCACACATATAGCAGCCGGTTCTCTCGCACTCCTCACAGGATTGATTGCTATTCTCGCAAAAAAGGGAGGAAAAGTTCATGCAAATAGCGGAAAAATTTTCCTGTGCCTGCTTTTGGTTGTAATTACCACTGGCCTTATCGGTGTCCTGGTGTTTGGAAGAAACACATTTTTATTGGTAATAACAATGTTGACAGCTTACCTGGGCTTTTCAGGTTATCGCGCGCTTAAGGCAAAATCCAATAGATTAAAAGCGCTCGATGTTTTTGCTGCTATAATTACACTCGTATCTGTGCTATATTTCATTTACTATTTCAGATCAATAGGAATGATATGGTCCCCGGTAATAATATATAGCACAGTTGGCTATCTCTTTTTTGTGATATCTTATGATTTTATCCGTTACCTGATTCCTCCAACTATATATGGAAATTTATGGCTTTACGAACATATCCTTAAAATGATAAGCGCTTTTAGCGGAATACTTTCGGCATTTACCGGGACAGTCTTTCCCCAGTATCAACCATACAGTCAATTTTTACCTTCTGTAATAGGTACTTTTACATCGATCAGCTTTATGATATATACTTACAAAAAAAGAGTCAAACCACTGAAATCAAAACCAATATACAACGGTCAAACTTCATTATAAACCAACAAAAAAGCAGGTAACCTTTTAAATTACCTGCTCATCATGGTTGTAATTTATACCCTTAAGATTTAATGGTTACATTAAAATCGACATCTTCAGGTGGTATACAGGTTGTATCATTGCAGGCGCCAAAACTAACTGTACCTTTAACTGATGTCTCCTTTTTAGATTTGAGTTTTACCTTTTGCTGAAATACAGCCATATTTTCAAAGTAACCCACTTTCATGTCGAACATTTTCTCAAATTTCACAATTGGTTTCGATTCCAGCGTCTTTCCAACAAGCGCGTATTGTGCCGAAGGTGCAAAAGTAAACACTGTTTTGGTGGGTCCACCGTCTGCAATATCCTGCGAATACATGTGCCAACCTTTGTCAATAGTTGCCTTAAGATAGACGATGGCTTCTGTAGGGCTTACTTTTTTTGCTGCGTAGCTCCATTTTACAGGATGCAGGATCTGTGCTTTTAGTGCCTGCACCGAGGTCAACAGCAACAGGGCGATGATCAATTTTCTCATATAGTTTTGTTTTGCAATCTATTTGTCAATACAGACAATGCGCCTAAATTATAAATAATTTAGTTTTAAATCTTGATTACAAGTATAGAAAGATGTTGAACGCAAATATTAATACAAAAAGAACCAAACAACATCAGTTTTGTTATATATACCTAAAACTATAGCTATGGAAAGATTTGCATTACAGCTTGGACCGTCCACCTTTGGAATATTTGACACGTTTGAAACTGAAGAAGCCAGGAAAATTCATCTGACTGGAAAAATTGCAGAAGCTTTAATGGCAAATGCCTCAACGCTACTCACAAAAGAACCAGTAATTGAACAAGTAGATTTAATTGCAATTAAATAAGAGGTGCAGTGAAAGAGTTTATGTTTTACATTCGCAACGAAAAAGATGCAAAAAAATCGCTGACAGAAGAACAACACCTTGCTTTTATTAAACAGTGTGAAGTTTATATTGAGAAACTTAAAAGCGAAAATAAGTTAATTGCCGCACAGCCAATGATCAGGGAAGGTGTAATTCTTAAAAAAACCGACAAGGGTTGGACTGAAAAAGACATTGCGACCGACAAGGTGACTCAAGTTGGCTACTATCATATATTAGCAGCCGATCTTGACGAAGCCATTAAAATTGCAAAGGACAATCCTGAATTTGAATACGTTCCCTCTGCCACAATTGAAGTGAGGCCTATTAAGATAAAAGAAGTTGAAACAGGTTTTGTGTATCCGGCAAAAAGTTAAACACCCGGCATTGGTTAATAAACTTAAAGCTATGCTAAACGTTAATAAAGAATTAAATGAACTGGCCAGCAGCTGGTACAGTTTATCAGAACTAGGCAAGAACACCCTCAGCAAACAGGAAGCTGAAAAAGTAAGAGAGAAACAACAAAATGCCAGCCAGCAGCTAATCCCAATGCTTCAGAAAATGCAAGCTTCAAAAGAAGCGCCTTATGAAACATATCTTGAGGGAGATACTTTTGTAGATATCTATTTGGATGAAAACGGAGAAATCAAAGACAATGGCCATTACAGCCGTCCAGCTCTATAAATTTTGATTTGCCTATTGCGATTTCCAGTGATCAAGTAATCCATTTTCAGTTTTCCCATACAAAGGATCATTTTCTGGTAAAGGTACCAGGTCTACCTTTTCCCTTATTCCTTTTGGCCGCTCATCTGAAATCTTGATCAGATCAGGTTCCATTCCATCAGGATAGGCAGCAACCACTGCAAAGTCGTCACTATGCTGCAACTCGATGTGTCCTGTTCCAGCAGGAAGTATCAACACATCACCTATGCTTACCGCTATCTTTTCACCATGCTCCCCTCCCAGTTGAAGTAAAGCATCGCCAGCATATACACCCAGCACCTCGTGCGTATTGCTATGATAATGATGATAATCGTAGATTTTTCCATGAAAAGGGTTTGTCCAGTTGTTTTCCGCAAAATGGCCCACCAGCCAGTCCACTCCTGTTTCAGGATCAAGATTGAATATCCCACGGTAAATCAGCACCGGATGATTGCTGTTGGGTATGATACCATTATCTGTAAAATGATAGATTTCAGGAGAATTTTTCATTGTTTAATGATTTATCACAAGATTTAACAACTTAGACAGAAAGATGTTTCCAGAGATATACATGTGCTCCTCTGCTGAAACATTTTAGATCAGCATGATTTAAAGCCAAATGCCCCCTATGAAGCATATTTCATAGGAGACGTCTAACACAATTATTGGTAATTAATTATAGTTCTTTGGCTGTTGCCATTATCGTACAATTCCATCAGGGCATATGCCGGAGAAAATTCCTGATAGGCCCCATGCCACCAATTACCGCTAACTGCCCCATTGCAATAGTACTTAACACCTAAATATTCCAGTTCATCCTGAAGATGGACATGACCACCAATACATACTTTGATGTTGGGATATTTAACAAATATTTTTTTGAGCTGAAAAAAGTCAGAATGCATCAGGTTGCGCTGGATTTTAAGATCACCGTTGGCCTCATTTTTTTCAAAAAACAAACCGGCGCAGATTGATAATACAGGAATATGAGAGATAATGCAGATAAATTTCTCGACAGGTACCTCTTCTAATTCTTCTTGAAGCCAGGTAAACTGTGACTCGTCAATACGTGCAATATATCCGCCGGCAGGATTTAACTGGGTACTATCCAGCACAATAAAATGCCATTTGTCTTTGCTAAAGCTATAATAGCGGTTTTTCATACCCAAAGTTTCAACTGCCCAGTTTTTACCATAAAGTGGATCTTCCTGCAAACTTTTATCCTTATTAAACCACCCCCAAACATCATGATTGCCAATGGCATGGTATATAGGCAAGCTGTTTTCAGCTTTAAGTATCCGATTAAAAACATCCCATTGCTGTTGTGCTTTTTGCTTATCGGCCTCTAAAGCATCCATAATGGAATCTCCACCGTTTACAATAAAACTAACTTTAGGCTTTAGCATCTGTGCGTGCTGAAGCGCTTTAGCCATTCCAGTTTCGGGCACAATACCTGGTTTTACATGAATATCCGTTAAATGAGCAAAACGGATAGGATTTTTATTGGCCGTTTTCTCTTTTTCTGTAAAAGAAGAAAGCATGCCTCCGCCAATAAGTAAAGCAGAGCTTTGTAGAAATGTACTTCGTTTCATTGAGTTAATATAATTCTTATCCAAAAATAACCAAACATCTTAATTGATCTGTTAAGGCTACCAATTCACCGTTTGTGAAAGCGTAAATCCCTTTTCTTTGTATTCAACAATTTGAGCTCTACCTACAGGAGCCATATATACTTCATCACCAAATGCATTACGATTTTGGACATTTTCAACCATCCAAAAACCTATCAGATCAGTCTTGTTAGCACCATTATAAGTTACTACAGTACCATCCAGTTTTTTAACTCTCACCTTGCCTTCGTAAGATTTGGTTAAGTAACCTGGTGTCTCTGTTTCAATATTAACCCATGGTCCTAAGAAACAATCTTGATTTGTATTAAAATCCATATATCGAATTTTTTTCCAGCGTTTCAGATCCAATAGTCTGGTATGTTCAAATACAAATTCCATATGTCTTTCGCGACGGATTTCCCAAATCAAGGGCGAAACATCCCCATCACGAGAAGGATCGCTGGGATAAACTCCAATAATTAACGGAGCCGTTTTCTTTACCCCTTTTGTGATCGCCGTTGCATCAAGGGGGCGATTCCGAATAGCATTTATGGATTTGTCTAAATCACTTTGAGTAATTGCCGGGCCTTGATGAAACTCCGCTAATATCGCCTTTGCCTCGATCCAATTCAAAACAACCTCAGCTAACCGCATCACAGGTGCTGCGCTGGTATTGGTCGAACCAGTCCATGCAGGTGGATAGGCCTTTCCAACATAAGAAATCGCCTCGCGAGAGGCAAATTTATTTCCATACAGTAATGTTGAAGAAACGGTATAGGCTTTATCGATAAATGAGGCCTCAAAACGTGGATCGCGCGTCTTTACCAAATCAGCAATTGAAAAACTGTTAGCACTATTAGTCGTAGAATTTTGCCATACCCGACCATCATTGCAAATAAAAGATTTAATTAGGGCTAAGTTAGCATTAACACCCATTGCATCGGTACCATTTTGGTATGTACCAATACTGTGGGTTACACCCAGAGCGGCACTATATGCCCTGTACATAATAACCTCTTTGTTTGTCGCTAAATTTTCGGAAGTAAATAGGCTTTTAAAATCGCTTGTAAAGTTATATTGACCACCGTTGATTACTATTTGGGCCGCTTCTGCTGCCAATTCCAAATATTTTTTTGCCCTTGTAGCATCCAGATTATGGTAATGCTGAAAAGTTCCCTCAAATAGCATAAATCTGGATATAAAAGCTGCTGTAATGTCTTTGTTTAAAACATTTTTCCCATCGTTTACACGGATGTTTGCCAAAACAAATTTGAAATCATCATACACTTTATCCATCACCAGACCTCTATTATCACGGTCTTTATACATCAAGTCAAATTCAGTATCCCCTACAACCTTATCGAAATAAGGAACGTCGCCAAAAACACTAACTAACCGGCTATATTCAAAACCTCTGAAAAAACGGGCTACCGCCATCCAGTGATTATAGGCTTCTGGAGTTAATTTAGGTTTGGCAACATTTTCAAGACGATCGATAAAAATATTCGATTTACGCACCCAGGAAAAATTCCAGGTTGGCCCTGTATAGGTGTCTAACCACGCAGCAGTTTCTGAGGTAGAAGCACGGGTTGCCGGAGCAATGCTCTCAAAATTGGTTTGTGCATTCTTGCCAGTCAGATCATCGGAGAAAGTATAACCCCTTACAGGTGCATAATCTACACCATAACCACTGTTATAGCCAACAAAATAATTGGTATAAAAGCCATTGGCAAATAAACGAACATCTGTTTCACTTCTCCAGTAATTATTATCTGTAGGATTGTTTAATTGGGGCCGGTCCAGTATATCCTTATTACAAGCTGTCAATAAAGCAGATACCATAACCAAGCCATATATAATTTTAGTATAATATTTCATCGTTATATAGTTTAAAAAGTCAATTGAGCACCAAAAGAAACACTTTTGAAAGCAGGCGTTCCAGTACCAGTCCGACCAGAATTATAATTACTACTATTCCACATAGAGTATCCATTAATCACTTCCGGGTCAATAGGTAGGCCCTTTAGGTGATCCAGAGTCAGGAAATTTTCCATTGAAGTATATAGCCTAAGCGTGCTTATACTTAGCTTTTTCAACAAGGATTTAGGTAAGGAATAGCCTAATGTTAAGTTCTTAACCCGCAAATAGGACATATCCAATAAATACCTCGACTGAATCTGCATATTATTACTGATATTATCGCTATTGTTATCATATGCTGCAGGATAGAATGCTCCGGTATGATCAGGTGTCCAATAGTTATTGGCAATAGCGGCAGGCATGGCACCATCACTTGGCCTGTAACCTGGGATGGCTAAAGTACCGTCTCCCCAAATTTGACGTTTGGCAACGCCCTGAAAAAACACTGAAAAATCAAAACCTTTATAATCAGCTCCTAATCTTAATCCGTATTCATATCTTGGTGAAGAATTGCCAATTACTTCCAAATCTCCGTGATCATCCAATAATGAGCTTCCATTGTTTATTTCGCCATCCCCATTCACATCCACGAATTTAACGTCTCCGGGACCGAACTTAAAGTTAGTGCTATTCTGTAAAAGCACCTGATAAACTGGCTTTTCGCCGTTGGGACCAGGTTTCAACTTATAAGCCTTTTGACCAGCATATTTACTTTCGGCAGCAGTCAGGGTAATCAACTGCAGTTTTCCATTGGCGTCCAATTCAAAGTCACTCATTTGATACAACCGATCAGTTCTGTATCCCCAGATTTCACCAACTGTTCTACCCACATAGTTGCTATTGATACTCTTTGTAGTACCATACGCTGTAATGATTGATTTTGCATCAGAAACATTTCCTCTCACATTGATGCCTAATCCATTACTAAAATGATGATTAAAGTCAACGGACAACTCCCAGCCTCTTGTTTCCAAAGAGCCAAAATTACCTTTTGGAGCACCTGCACCAAATGTGGCAATAACCCCTTCCTCAGGAACGATCATATTGTTGGTATTCCTTTTGAATAATTCAAATGTTACCCCTAACTGACGATTAAAGAAACCTGCATCCACCCCTAAGTTCAAGGTGTTAATATCCTGCCAGGTAATAGATGTAGAAACTGCACTTGGCGTTCCCACATAGTTCTCTTTTCCATTAATACCGATCCAGTTAGACTGTCCAGTACTCATAGTAGGCACATATAAACTGCTGCTTACCGTCTGGTCTCCAATGGAGCCCCATGAAGCTCTGAACTTCAGCATGCTTAATGCGGGGTTAGCCCACTGCATGAATTTTTCATCGCTGGCCAACCAACCGGCAGAGAATGATGGGAACCATCTCCATTTTAAATTAGTAGGAAATTTAGATGAACCGTCATACCGCACATTACCTTCTAAAAGATATTTGTCTTTAAAGGAGTAATTAACACGACCAAAATAGCCTAGCTGAGCTTCCCAATAGCTGCCGCCACCACCGGTAAGGGTACCAGAACCATAGCTAAACTGGGGGTTAGTAATATCTAACAAGTTGGTTATTTGCGTATATTGATCTGCACTCTTATCAGTAACCCGATTCAGACCTAGTATATACTTAAAGTGATGGTTTTTATCCAGATCTAATTTATAAGTGGTATAAGCATTGATGGTATGACGATAAAAATTTGATGATTGTCTGCGGAAGTGATCCGGGTTTGAACCGGGAGCTGTATAAGTCGACAGTATCATATCATACGCAAGCATCGCTCCCGGGTCGGTACTTGCCACAACCTTGCCTTCATTATTGACATATACCGGATCACCATTCTTATCAAGTCTTTTCAGAGGATCTGCCCAGGAGTCCCGGCCCGTATATCTTGTACCCGGACGATTCGATATTTCTTCCTGATTAGAAAAAGTGTAATCCACATCAGCTTTCCAGTTTTTGAGGATATTGATGGTACTACCCAGATTAAAATTCATGTAGTTCTGCAAAATATTTGCCGTGTTGGCTGCGGCTGCTTCACTTGCAGGACTACGAATCGGATCGCCATTCTCATCGTTACCCAATGGATAAATCGGACCCCATCTGAATAAATAGTACCATGGATCAGCAGTGGTAGAGCTGGTAATATAGGGATACTCCTTATTGCGCCTCGAATAGATAGCTCCAGCTCGTGCAGTGATGTATTTACTGATTTCACTGGTCACTTTCAAGGAAGCGTTATACCGGCTAAACTGATCTGATTTTGCGGGCTTCATCATGCCGCTTTGATCCAGGGCAGCTAAACCAAGGTAATAAGAAGTTTTACCAGATGTACCCCCTATCGACAGATTATGCTGTTGGGTTGGTGCCCATTCCTTTACCATAGCTGCAAAGGGATCATAAGTTCTCACCCCCATTTTGCTGCTGTTCTGGACATACCAATCCCTTCCGTACACGGTTGGATCATTCAGGCCAATACTATTTCCATACTTCTCTTTCCACGCGACCGCCCTTTCATAACTCTCCCGATTTACTAAGAAATACCCACCAGTTGCCGAAGTCTTACCAACTCGTTCAGCTGCATCCACGGCATATTTAAGGCCATCTACATCTGCCATCTTCAGCTCTTTCCATGGATTCTGGAATGCCAGGTTACCGGAGTAATTAATTTGGGGTTTGTCTTTACCGGTTCCTTGTTTGGTGGTAATCAAAACTACGCCAAACGCTGCTTTAGCTCCATAAATTGAAGACGCAGCAGCGTCTTTTAATATGGTTATAGATTCTATATCTCCAGGATTTACTAAAGCGATGCTTGGGATTTCAACATTATCCAATAAAATCAATGGGGAAGATTCTCCAGATAAGGATCCGATTTGCCCTCTGATTTTAATGATGGGATCAGACCCAACCTCGCCACTAGGAATTGTGATTCTTAAACCTGCTGCGCCCCCCTGAAGCGCCCTTCCCACATCAGCAACCGGCCTTCCTTCCAGGGTGCTTTTTACGTCAATGGTAGAAACTGCCCCGGTTAAATTAATCTTCTTTTGACTGCCATAACCTACCACAACAATCTCATTTAAGGAGTTTTCATTTTCAGTCATCTTAATCATCATACTTAAAGTAGATCCTTTAAAATCCTGTTCTATGGTTTTAAACCCGATATAGGAAAAGATCAAAATTCCCTGCACATTTTGCGTGGAAATTTTAAAATACCCATCAGAATCGGCTATAACTGCTTGGATGCTACCTTTTTCTTTTATTGAAACACCCGGTATTGGAGCATTATCTATACCAACTACCCTTCCTTTAATGAGGATTTGTTCTTGTTTTTTTTGTACAACCACAACGGAGATGCTACGCTCTCCTACTTTAAACGCGACTGGGAAATGGCGTTCCAGATACTTCAGTGCATCGACCAATTCGAGTCGGCTAATCTGAAGATCATCGGTGTAAAAATCTTTGATCTGATCTTCAGAATAAATGAATGAATATCCAGATTGCTTTGATATTTCTTTGAAGATACTGGACAATCCTATCTTCTTTTTTGATAATATTGTTATTGTTTTTTGTTGACTTTGTGCCTGAGCGTAAGCTTTGCTGATGATGGTATTATTTAACACAAATGCATAGAACAGCAGGCCAATAGTAAAATATTTTTTCATACTTTTGGTGATTGAAATCTTAATTGTATTTGATATAAGCACTTCGCGGATGCCTATATTGAAAAGGATTGAAGGGCACCACACTATGTGGTGCTTCTTAGTTTATAAGGTGATTACTTTATTTCATAATGGTGTTCATTTATCTTTTTAATGCTTAAACCAAAGGGATAGCCCATTTCTTCTAGTGATTGTTCCGGGGTACTGTAATAAAAAGTTCCGGTAATTTTCATCTTTTGATTAACCATTCCCCCAATGCTTACTTTTATTCCATAAATCACAGACAACTGTCTTAATACTTCCGTTAGGGCAGTATTTTTAAAATTGAGCTGAAGACTTTTAGCAGACAAACTTCCATGATGGTACAAATGCGGTAAGTCTTCCCTGATGTTATAGCTCCATTGATCTCCTGGTTTTAAGATTGTTTTTTTTGAATCGTTATAACTTACCTCTACTTTTCCTTCAAAAAGAGAAACTTTACCAGCTGTATTTCCACCCGACATTTCTACTTTAAAAAAGGTCCCCAGTACTTTTGTTTTAAAGCCTCCTGAATTTACAGTAAAGGATTGTCCGTTGTGTTTAACTTTAAAGACTGCATTTCCATCCAATATCACATCTCTATTAAACCACCCAAATTCAAATGGATATTTAAGCTTGCTATGTTGTCCCAAAATGATTTCAGTACCGTCCTTCAGGAGAATGGTTTTTGATGTCTCATAAGCAACTACCTGCAGATAATTACTTCTATCAGTCTTATAGTAGAATACAAGTGCCGAAGCGGCAAGGATCAAAACAGCAGCAGCCGACAGCCATTTGTATCCAACCTTCCTGACTGGAGTCGTCTGAAGATCAATATGCTGCCATATACGTTCTTTCCGCATGGGATCCAACGAGCCTTTTATCGGCAGCTCATCCCAAATCTTCTCAAAATTTCTATTATTTATATCTTGCTTTTTCAATTCATAACCTATTACGTTTGAATAATTCAAACTACCACCTTCATTTTAATTATTAAAGATTTCTTAATATATACTTAAATTAATATTAACCTGATTAGAATGGTTTAGCCGACCTTACTTTCTGACGAAGATAGGTCAGGGCTTGGTTTATTTGATTTTCAACCGCACTTTTTGAAATCGAAAGATGCTGGGCAATTTCCTGACAAGTGAGTCCTTCAAATCGATGGAGCATAAATATTTTTTTTCTTTTCTCTGGTAGTGTTTCGAGTAATTCATAAAGATAAGCCTTCTGTACTTCTTTATACTGATCCTCTTCTTCGGTATCTTCCTGGGCGAGCAAGCCAGCATCCTCAATCCGCAGCTCCTGGCTTTTCATATTCCTGTACCAATTAGAAACTTCTTGTTTAGCCGTTTTGAAAAGGATAGCCTCCAGACCTGCCTGTTCATTTAATTTTGTTCTATTGAACCAGATATGTATAAATATATTTTGGACGATGTCTTCGGCTGCAGCATCATCATTAGTAAACCTGAATGCAAATTGGTATATTTTATAATGGTAAGATTCAAACAGACACTTGAAGGCTTTGTGATCCCCATTTTTTATTTTAACCAAAACTGTATTCATGTGCTCCATCTATTGAGATAGAGCAAAAATACAGGCTTGTACATTATCGTAATGTTAATATTTTTGATTTTAACTTTTACCAAAATCTATTGTTCCCGGATAAAATGTAACTACCCATAAACCATATCAACTTTTAACTAAAGTTTGAATACCAGAAATGGCAATCTGGAGTCCAACACAGAAAATTAAGAATGCAGTAATCCTATTCACAATTTTCTCTCCGTTACTTCCCAGATAATTGATGATTCTTTTGGTATTTAGAAAAAATACGTAAACCAAAAAACACATGAAAAGAATAGCCAGTAAAATAGCCCCTATATTCATCAAATAATTACGCATACTACTTGACGCACTATGAGCACTTAGTGTAAATAAAACTGAAATCGTCCCTGCGCCGGTAGTCACCGGAAAGGTTAGCGGATAAAACAATTTCCCTTCCAAGTGGCGATATTCGGACTTCATTTTTTTTAGCGCATTCTCCTCTTTGGCCTCTTCCTGTTGTGTATCATCACTTGACAGGAACTCCCAGCCCATTTTACAGATCATAATTCCACCAGCAAGTTGTATTACCGGAATGGAGATTCCAAAGAGCTCCAGGATATAGTGACCACCAAACAAGGAAACCGTACAAATGCAAAAAGCATAAAAGGTAATCTTCCGAACCGCCAATTTTTTTTCTTCATTACTCAATTCGGCAAAATATGGACTTACAATGAAGGCAGAACCTATCGGGTTAACTACGGGAAATAATGCAATAACCCCTATAAACAACAAGTGTATAAAAGAATGAAGTGTTTCGGTCATAATTCCTAAGATAAAAATTTCCACCAAGATTGAAGATAAAATTCACAATCAAGATTCAAACAATCAGTGATCATCCGTGTTCAACATATAGAATACCTAAAGAAAAACTACTATGGAAACCAAAGAAAATATGATTGATCCTGCAATTACCGCAGAGGTAGATGAGCTGTATCCTGTCTTCCATCAGTTAGCTCCCCCAATTGACCCGGAAGACGATCAAGACGAAGAAGATGATGAGGATGAGGACCAGTTCCCCGCAGAAGAAGATTTGGAAGAGGATGACTTTGATCAGAATGATGACGATGATGAAGATGATGACTTCTATCTTAATGTTGATGATCTTTAAATGCCTATTTAGAAATTATACAGTATGGAAACGAATGAACAAAATCAACAGGACGCAGATAATTTACTGATTATTAAATCAGAACTGGATAATAATAAGCCTGAAAAACCAATCGATGAAGAAGTTAATCATGGATACAATTCTGCAGATGATACGGGAAATACCAACGAAGATTTAGATTTGAATCCAGATGATGACCCGAATACCAATTTAGATGAAACAGACCTGGATACCTTGAATAATCAGGATCTAAATGGAGAGGAAAGCTCGTAGATGGCTCAACATCTCGATTTTACAACCGATACCTCAATTTGATATTTCTTCCTATAGCTTTAAGCAATCCAGGATCATCACTTGCATCTGCATTTTCATCATCCCAGTCCCCCTTTAAATTGCGGACAAGTTGATACTCCCTACCATTGAGGTTAATCTGGATTGCAGTGGTCTCTTTTGTTATTCCCTTCGTGATAATAACGTAGGTATAGTCCTTTTCATCAAAGGTGATGCGCATGGGTAAACTCATAATGCTGATATAGCGTTGGAAATAAACTTTTATTGTGTGCGGTTATCAAAACTTTTTTATTTATAATGATGTCTTTTATAAAATAGAACTGATTTATGAGAAATGTAATCTATGGTATCAATCTGACTCCAGATGGTTGCTGCGACCATACCAAATTTAGTGGCAGCGAAGAGATTCACGAGTATTTTACGGACCTCATGAGGGACGTTGACCTGATCATCTACGGACGTAAGACCTATCAGTTGATGGTTCCTTATTGGCCTGAGGTCGCAAAAAAACAGTCCGGAACGAAAACAGTGAACGAATTTGCGCAAACATTTGACGCCATTGACAAAGTTGTATTTTCCAAATCATTAGACACTGTTGAAGGAAATACAAGGCTTATTCGTGCGAATCTCACTGAAGAAGTACTGAAACTGAAACAGAAACCAGGCAAAAAAATTTCAATTGGGGGTGTAAGCCTGCCTTCGGAATTGATAGCGCTTGGCCTTGTTGACGAATTTTATTTTGTCATTCATCCCGTCATTGTCGGCCAAGGAAGAAGATTATTTGATGAGACAGGTCTTCAGGAGCCGCTAAACTTAAAACTAGTGGACTCGAAGGTGCTTAAATCAGGGTGTGTAGCGCTTCATTACTTGAAACAGTAATAAAAAACCGGGACAACTACAAATCATTTTTTTACTTATTTTTAGTAGTTGTTTCTGTTCAATAAAACCTACTCTGATTATGAAAAATATTTCTCTTCTCCTGGTTTTCATTTTTCTTCTGTCCTGCCGTGGCAGTAATTCACAAAAAGAATCCCAGGCAGGCAAAACACAGGTAAGTCTCTGCTACAGTCCAGCCACAAATGACAAAGCCTGGTATAGTTCTGATCGCAAGGCTCCTATACTGAAGGGACTTAAGGGAATTGACTTTAAAATTTCAACCACCAATAAGGAAGTACAGCATTATTTTAATCAGGGAATGATGCTGGCCTATGGATTTAATCATGCAGAGGCTGCAAGATCGTTTCATGAAGCGATCAGGTTGGATTCGGCATGTGCTATGGCTTACTGGGGATTTGCCTATGTGTTGGGACCTAATTACAACGGTGGTATGGAAAAAGATAATTTTCAGCGAGCATACGATGCAGCCCTTAAGGCACAGCGACTTTCTTATAACTGTACACCCAAAGAAAAAGCGTTGATAACAGCATTAGCTACCCGATATGCTGCGCAACCACCCACCGATCGTAAACCCCTTGACATAGCTTATTCGAAGGCCATGAAAAAAGTATACAGCCAATATTCTTCCGATCCAGATGTTGGAGCGCTGTTCGCAGAATCATTAATGAATCTTCATCCCTGGGATCTGTATCAAAAGAAAACAAGAGCACCACAGCCCTGGACGGCTGAACTCGTAGCGGTACTGGAGCATCTCATAAAGATCAATCCCCACCATCCAGGCGCACACCATTTTTATATTCATGCGATAGAAGCTTCCACTACTCCTGAAAAGGCATTGGCAAGCGCCCGGTTATTAGACACACTGGTGCCCGGCGCCGGGCACCTTGTACATATGCCTTCTCATATTTACATCCGTACCGGCGATTATCATTTGGGTTCTCTATCTAATACCAATGCTGTAAAAACGGACAGTATTTACAGCACTGCCTGCCATGCACAGGGTGTATATCCACTGGCCTATTATCCGCACAACTATCATTTTCTAGCTGCCACTGCTACACTGGAAGGAAATTCTTCATTGGCATGGCAGGCTGCTTTGCAAGTTCAAAAACATACTGCCAAAGAGATTATGCGGCAACCCGAATGGGGAACCTTGCAGCATTATTATACCATCCCTTACTATGTGGCGGTAAAACTAGGTATGTGGGACACTGTACTTACCCTGCCTCCACCTCCCCAAGACCTGGTTTATCCACAGGCCATCTGGCACTATGCCAGAGGTATGGCTTATCTGGGCAAACAGGATATAAGCAATGCAAAGAAAGAAATGAAGGCCCTTTCCACCCTCAGTGTCGACACTACATTGCAAGGCTTAACTGTATGGGATATCAATTCTATGGCTGACCTGGTAAAAATCGCACTTAATGTAGTGCATGCAGGTGTGGCCGTAAAACAAAAACAAACAGACCAAGCAATCAACTCACTCAAAAAAGCTATCATTCTTGAAGACAATCTCAATTACAATGAACCACCCGATTGGTTCTTCTCTGTTAGACACTACCTGGGTGCAGTATTGCTCAATACAGGCAAATACAGCGAAGCTGAGAAAATATATATTCAAGATTTACAAACCTGGAAAAACAACGGCTGGGCACTTAAAGGATTATATCAATCTCTGTTAAAACAAAACAAAAACAACGAGGCAGAGAAAATAAAAAAAGCTTTTGATAGCGCATGGCAATATGCAGACTTTACACTTACTTCTTCATCTGAAATAATGAAATAAAATACTGTAAAGCATAAATTAATCCGGATATAAAAGATACTTTGCCCGTATAGCCTTAAACTTTTGTAATCCCGGTTCCCAGCTTTTTCTGATGTCCCTTTCCGATACTCCTGCTATGATCTGTTTTCTCAATTGATCAGTACCTGTGCGCAAATCAAAAGCTGATATATCTTGATTCGCTCTTCCGGGAGTAAAGAAATTAGCTTTATTCGGATAGGCATTGTATAATTCAATTAACAACGATAAATTAATTTGGCGGCTCTTCCGAAGCTTGTTAATATCATAATTACGAAGATCAAGACCATAGCAGACAGAGTCTTTGTGACGTGGTCTCTCACTCATTCCGGGAATACTTACCGGTTTGTATGAAAATGAATACTTGCCTTTCAATGCGGGTGCTCCCAATATAGTAAATGGCATATAAGTTCCCCGGCCTTCATTGATAGCCGTTCCTTCAAACATACATAAGCTCGGGAAAAGCATCACAGCTTGCTGTGTATTTAAATTCGGCGAAGGATGTATCGGTAATACATAAGGCATGTCACGACCATAGTTCGCAACTTTTATAATGTTTATTTTGCATTGTTTTTTCAAATATCCTTCACCGTTAAGGTATTGTGCAAATTCACCGATTGTCATACCATGAGTCATGGGTGTATAATGGATTCCTATGGCAGATTTAAATTTATCATCAGTCATTACCGGCCCGTCTACTACATATGCGTTAGGATTAGGCCTGTCAAGAATTAACAGCTCTTTGTTGTTTTCTGCACAGGCTTCCATCACATACTCCAGCGTATTGATATTGGTATAATAGCGGCAGCCCACATCCTGAATATCAAAGACCATAAGGTCGATATCTGCCAGCTGTTCTTTTGTTGGCTTCTCATTTTTGCCATATAAAGAGATGATTGGAATGCCAGTTTTAGCATCTATCTCATTGCCCACCACAGCTCCATTACTGGCATTGCCTCTAAATCCATGCTCAGGTCCAAACACTTTTACAACTTTAATTCCAAGGCTCACTAAACTGTCTACGCTGCTTTGTTTTCCAATTATGGAACTCTGATTTGCAACTAAGCCAATTCGTTTTCCTTTTAGATAAGGCAAATATTTTTCAGTCTGGTCGGCACCTGTGATAATTCCCGCCTTATTGGATGTACTTTGGTTTGACGATGCAATTTGTGCGGTACATTTAATGTTAATCGCCAGAAGCGTTAAAAAGAGCATAGAAATAATTCTCATCATTTTTAGAAGGTTATCGTATAATTTCCAGTATCTAATTTATTCTTTTTAACCGCGAATTCCCAACTATTTTTATTCTTATCAAGAGAAAAATGTAACGACTCTATTCCAATTTAAACTAATCAGAGTATAAATAAACATGGATCTGGGCCGACTCCTGATCAGTATATGCTATCACCCCAGGCTGTTATTACTAATTTTCTTTCTCCTCCATAATCACGATGTTCACAAAGGTAAATCCCTTGCCACATACCTAAAGCGAACTTTCCATTACTGATAGGCAAGCTTACTGAACTTCCCAAAAGAGAAGATTTTAAATGTGCGGGCATATCATCAGAACCTTCATAATCATGTTCATAATCCGGATCATTTTCTGGTACAGCTTTATTAAAAAACATTTCAAAATCCTTCCTAACTGTTGGATCTGCATTTTCATTTATCGTGAGAGAAGCCGAAGTATGTTGGATAAACACCTGGCAAATCCCGACTTTAAGTATTTTAATTTCTGATAACGCGCTAAATACTTCATCAGTAATCAGATGAAAGCCCCTCTTTCTTGCTCTTAGTGTGATAGTTGTTTGAAAAATTTTCATACTTTAATTAGATTCAGCATAGCTTTTTATTACTGCATCCTACATAGAGCGGCGAATTCTAGTATACATTGGTGTAAGATAAGAAAGAAATAATATTTTTTAATAGCTGCTATTTAAATTACTGTTAGCTTTTTCAGCCGTTCTATTTGACTAAAATCTGAAAGAATTAACGGCGAACCTTTCTTTACACACACATTGTGTTCAAAGTGAACTGCGATTGATCCATCTTCTGTAGATATTGTCCATCCGTCTTCCTCTGTATAAATATCACGGCTGCCCATTGTAATCATGGGCTCAATAGC
This sequence comes from Candidatus Pedobacter colombiensis, assembly GCA_029202485.1. NCBI lineage: Bacteria > Pseudomonadati > Bacteroidota > Sphingobacteriia > Sphingobacteriales > Sphingobacteriaceae > Pedobacter > Candidatus Pedobacter colombiensis. The sequence continues at coordinate 2,512,346 of CP119313.1, forward strand.
TAATACCATGTTTTCCGTTAACTTTTTACCACTTCCTTTTCTCCCGTAATTTGGTATTTGGGGATCTTCATGCATTTCCCGACCTACACCATGTCCTACCATCTCACGAACCACTCCATACCCATGTCTGCCATTTGTATAATTTTCAATCGCGTATCCAATATCACCGGTACGCTTTCCTACAACGGCCTGTTCTATTCCAAGGTAAAGGGACTCTTTGGTTACTCTAACAAGTTCTAATACTTTTGCAGAAACCTCACCTAAAATAAATGTATAGGCATGATCTCCGTGGAATCCATTTTTACTGACAACTGTATCAATTGTAACAATATCTCCTTCCTTTAATACATATTGTCCCGGAAAACCATGAACAACCTGTTCATTTACTGAAATACATAAGGCGTAAGGAAAACCATGGTAACCTTTGCAAGATGGTATCGCGCCATTATCCCTTATAAAAGTTTCTGCCATTATATCGAGTGACAATGTGGTGATACCCGGTTTAAGAATTTTTGCAACCTCTGTAATTGTAGCACTTACCAATAAACAACTTTCGCGTTGAATTTCAACTTCTTCATTCGTTTTATAAATATTCATTATCCTACGTACATAATTTTTTAAAGCCTAAACGATATAAATACGCCTATGCATCTACCTTTTGCAAAGATAAACATCTCGATTATAAAGAATATCACACATTTTTCAATTAAATGATACATTTTTGTAGGATGAAAAAGATATCACTCCTCCTTTTATTAATGGTGCCGATCATCATGTTCGGTCAGGGAAAAAATGTGATGACACCGGAATTACTCTGGTCGTTAGGTAAAGTAGCAACTTTAGGCAGCAGCCCTGATGGTAAAACACTTTTCTATAAAATAGGTAAAACTGATTTGATCACTGAAAAAACAAGCAACGAATACTTCCTTCTGAATCTTGACAATAGTCAGCAAACAAAGACCGATCTATTGGGTGACAAGACTTTCGTGCAATGGGATAAAAACGGCATTTATGCCACAAAAGGAGCAGAACTTTTCTTAAGTGCTGATAACGGGAAGACCTGGAAAACAGTCTCAGCACAATTGCAGGATGCTGAAAATGTAGTTGTTTCTCCTGATGGTTTATGGGTTGCATTTTCTAAAACGATCAGTTTCTCTAAAATTTTAGGTAAAGAAATCTATAATGACGTCCCAAACAGTACCGCACAGGTTTATACCGATTTGAACATTCGTCATTGGGACACTTGGAATGAAGGGAAAGTTTCCCATGTTTTCATTGCCAGCATCAATAATCCAGGTATGCCCATTCGCGACCTCTTACAGGATGAACCTTATGATGCTCCTCAGAAACCATTTGGTGGCGCAGAAGATTTCATCTTTAGTCCCGACAGTAAAACTATCCTATACGTTTGTAAAAAGAAAGTAGGTAAAGCCTATGCCCTAAGCACCAACACGGATATCTATGCTTATCATATAGAAGATGCAAAAACGACTAACATTACCGAAGGTATGATGGGCTATGATGTGGCTCCTGCTTTTAGCAAAGATGGTAAAAAGCTTGCCTGGTTAAGCATGAGACGCGATGGTTATGAATCAGATAAGAATGACATCGTGGTAATGGATTGGGCTAGCAAAGTTAAAATGAACGTTACTGCTGCATGGGACGAAACTGTTGATGGCGGCTTCTCATGGAGTACCAACAGCGACCATATTTTCTTTAATGCTGCAATTAAAGGAACAAAACAATTGTTTTCGCTGAAGGTTCCGGTAAACCTTATGGTTCGTATGTTGCCTCCGGTTACACAAATTACTAAAGGTACTTTTGACATTACAGGTATTCCTGCACAATATAGAAATCAGTTAATCGTATCTCGTACAGATATGAATCATGCCACAGAATTATTCAATATCGATTTGAAGACTGCTAGTATGAAAGCCATTACGCATGCAAATGATGCGAACTATGCGAATATTGCCATGAGTGATACTAAACTGCGCATGGTGAAAACGACTGATGGCAAAGAAATGGGTGTATGGGTAGTGTATCCACCAAACTTCGATCCTACTAAAAAATATCCGACATTATTGTATTGCCAAGGTGGCCCAGAATCTGCTTTAACCCAGTTTTATAGTGTGCGCTGGAATTTTCAATTGATGGCTGCAAATGGTTATATTGTTGTTGCGCCCAATCGCCGTGGTATGCCAGGATGGGGCGTTGAATGGAATGAAGCTATCGCGAAAGATTGGGGTGGACAACCCATGCAAGATTACCTTTCGGCTATTGATGACGTATCAAAAGAAAGCTATGTTGACAAAGACAGATTGGGTTGTGTAGGCGCAAGTTATGGTGGCTATAGCGTATATATGTTGGCTGGTATCCACAATAATCGTTTCAAAACCTTTATTGCCCATGATGGTTTGTTTGATATGAAAAGCTGGTACGGTACAACCGAAGAATTATGGTTTGCTAATTTTGATTTAGGTGGTAATTATTGGAGCAATCCTGTGCCTAAAAGCTATACCGAATTCAACCCTTCTAATTATATCAGTAAATGGAATACACCAATAATGGTTATTCAGGGTGGTATAGATTTTCGTGTTCCTATTGAGCAAGGATTGGAAGCTTTTCAAGCTGCACAATTGAAAGGCATCAAAAGTAAATTATTATATCTGCCAAATGAGAATCACTGGGTATTACATGCACACAATGGACTGGTATGGCAAAGAGAATTTTTTAGTTGGCTGAAAGAAACCTTGTAGGGTTTATTATTATTTACCCAGCCCCATTTGAGTCATATAGGTTTGATTGTCCCAAAAAAGGGATTCTTCTACCATGAGACCGTTTTTCCAATGGCCCACGGTGCACATGGGTATCGAAAAGGATTTACCTGTTGGCTGAATAAATTTACCGCCACCGATGGGCATGGGTTTGGTAAAGGTGCCGGTCATCACCCCTGTCACACAGGTCCATTCGCCACTACCAAATCTGATCGGATGTATTTTTATATTGGTATTGGGTGCATAAACGAACATAGCTTTCATATCTTCAATATGCCTTTCCAGACCAGTAGTATGATGACCGTCCGGCCAGTTAACAATAATGTCCTTTGAATGTGTTTCATGGAACCTGACCCACTGCTGCTGGCTAAAAACAACAAAATCTAGAGTATCGAATTTCACAAGATGTTTGTTGACCGAATCGTTACCGGCAGTTAAATCCTTGATCTGCTTGCGAAGCGAATCAATAGTGCTTACACTAGCCAATGTGTTTCCGCTGTTGCTGCAACTGTCTAAAATAAATAAGATTGTTAAGGCTGTTAATGTAATAACAATTAATGATCTTGTTTTCATTGTATATAATTTAAGATTAACAATTATGATAATCCATTACACTTGCAATCATCATTTCATGACGAAGGGCATAATTAGCACAAGAACAATTGTGTAAACTGATTGTTTTTAAATTTAAAAAAGAAAATTTTATATGTAGAAAGGGCTATAACATTTTAGTTATTGCTTAATCTTTGCCTACCCACCCTATAAGTGTAAAGTTATTTCTACTCTGTTTTGTAAGTTCTCAGGTAAATTGATAAAAATTACCGGTGTAAATTTATTATCTTCTTTCTAATTTAACTAAACCTTGTCTTGTAGCTAAATACAAATTTCCCTCTTTGTCGAATGTCATTGATGAAATATATGATGTTGATATTGTGGAGTTATTGCTATGATAATTTTCCCAGCCATCATTTAAATCGTATCTGACTAATCCGGCTCTATCTGTAGATATCCAAAGGACCTTCTCCTTTCTATCGTATAAAACCTTAGTTGTATGGTTAAAAGGCATTCCTGAATTGGAAGTTGTAAATTGTTTTATTGAACCATCTATATATCTTATAGCAATTCCTTCATCGTTATTTATCTGCCTGGGTACTTTTCTATCAAACTCATAAAGAGAAAAATATAGATTGCCTTTTTCATCTTCGTCCATTGAAGTTATACATTTACCTTTTAATACTGTTTCAGTATCATTAAAACTTATTGCTTTTCCTGATTCATCAATCATAGTGGAACCACTAAAAGTGCCAATCCAAATTCTGTTTTTAGAATCCCGTTTGGCAAACGTAACTCTGTTTGAGGGAAGTTCTTTAACTTTATCTTGGTTTATAATAGACCAATTATCCTTCTTATAAATAATGAGACCTTTGTCAGTGCAAAAGAAAACCTCTCCAGTTTCTGGGTTGTTGATAATTTCATACGCACCATCGATTCCAATAATTTTGGGATCATGCTTTACCCAGCTTTTATCATCATAGCTATATATGTTCTTATCAACATAAACCCATTTAACATTGTTATTGTCAGTTCCAATAGATCGATAGAAACTAAGGCCTTTTTGCCCTGCATTATAAAAAGTCTTTCCGTCAAATGTTACCAGATCGTCACCAGCAGTTAACCAAAGTAGTCCATTTTTATCGATAGTAATGTTATCATTAGTATTGTCTGGCAAATTTGAATTATCCGACTTCCAAACTGTAATCTTATAATTCTTTAAATTTTCATTTTTGTAAACATAATTCTTGTTATATATCTCCGGACTATTTGGGCGGTCAAATGATTTTTTGAAAGCAGCTATATTAACCCTTTCTATTTTTCCTGATATTTGATTTACCTTTCTGGAGAAAACGAAGGTTTCATTAATGGAGAAAATAAGGTTAATAGATGTTCTTCCTTCCTTTTTATTTGCGGTAACTGCAGGGGTCCATTTATTAAAATTATTTAATTGTTTGATAATTTGTTGTGTAATTGGATTATTAGATTGGTCTGTATGGCTCAATACACATCCCCGACCGTTAGAATCAATTAAAACCTGAAATTTAATAGCTCCATTAATGCCAGTAAGATTTAACGATTTATTTAATTTCTCTTGTAATTCAGCAAAACCCGCTTCATTATAAGAAGCCTTAACATCTCCGCAATCAAGGCAAAATCTATCTGTTTTACAGTTTTCTAATTTTACTGGGAAGAGGTTTTGTGCTTGAACTCTTAAGGAAAAAACAGTTACAATCAGTATAAGTATATATTTAAGCATCAGGTGTGCTCTTAAGTATGGAGCGATCATTTTTTGTGAGTTATAGACAAATATATAAAACTTTTAAACTTATGTTATATGGGATAAAAGGATCCGTAAATTTCCAATGTTTCTATTTCCTTCTAAAAAGTATTATCTTCAAAGCCTTAAACAATCTGATGAAAAACGCATTCTCCGCAATTACTGTTTTACTGGCATTTAGCTTACCACTTGTTGTGAATGCCCAGCTTGACCTCAGCTCTCTTGTCGAAACAAACCGCCTCCCTGAAGGGATGCCAAAGATTGTTAAATGGCTGGACATCGGTATGTCTAAGGTCAATATATCGGGACTTCAAAAATCCGATTCTCAAAGGGGCGACCAGAAATTCTTAAGCTTCCAAAAAACCGGAGCACTCCCTTTGACCACAAATTTTCCCTTAACAGGTATTACCCTTTCTCAATCTGGAACTCCAAGCTTAAATTTTCCCAGGATCGGGAAGTCTAAAACCATTTCATTAACCTACTCTTATGAAATGCAGGCTTATTTTGCCTACTCCCCTGACAGATTCGTTTATAACGACAGGCAATATGCATTCATTTTGGCCTGCAACGTAATGCGCCTTGATGACACCCAAATACTGGCCCAGACTTTCAACTTTCTACTCGAAGGAAATTCTAATCAAAAAGCTTATGAGTTTATCAAACGCATTAATAGTGTAAATAAGACAACGCTAACCGTTCCACCAGGCGAACTTGACATAAACAAATTGACTATACTATTATATAATCAATTTACGAGGGGAAAGCTAATGGAAGTAATGTTCCGCACCTTCATACTAGGGAAAGACAACAAAGCTACCGATCGGCAACTCAACCTCTTTTTTAGAAGCATGGGTAATTTCAGAAATGATGAAGTTAACAGGAAATTAGAGGACATGAACGACCCGAAGATCAATATCAATATGGGGGAAATCTCCAGACTTTTGCTACCATCTAAATGGGCAAGTCCGCTAGCCACAAAACCCGTGGATAGTCTTGTAGCCTTCGAATTTCAATACGCAACGGCAAACTTTACATTAGCCCAAAAGAAACTTACCCTTGCTTTCAACGGCAAGTCCAATCAACCCGGCAAGTTCACAGATGGTAGAGAGTTCCGCTTTGATCAGAAAAAAGGCATGGGAACCTGGCAATCTATTTACAAACCAAGTGAGGGAATCACTCTTTCCGAACTCTCGATAGAGCTTTCAGAAACCGGTATTCAAATTCTTGGCCGCAGTGCTAATGACCGTCAGTTTTTGCTACAGTCCATCACCTGGCCCAAGGACTTTGAAAAAGCCAATCTTTATTTATGGAAAGAGAATCCTTAAAAAAGCAATAATGAGGTTCTGACTTTCTGCTATGGTCAAAAGAACTGGTGAAACATTCAGCGACATGAAATGAAATTAACCTCGCAAAATCTTCTCCATCTTTCTGCCCTTAGCCAATTCATCAACCATTTTATCTAAATAGCGAACTTGCTGCGTCAAAGGATCCTCAATATCTTCTATACGATACCCACAGATGACTCCTGTAATGAGCTGCGAATTGGGATATAACGAAGCCACTTGGAAGAACTTTTCAAAAGTTACTTTTTCTTCAATTAACGCTTGTAGTCTTTCGCTATCAAAGCCAGTTAATCAGGCTATAACCTGATGCAATTCATCTTTTGTTCTACCTTTCTTCTCCACTTTTGTGAGGTACATCGGATAGACCGAAGCAAAGGTCATTTTAGGTATTTTAATACTAATCTCCTGTATTAATACTTGCTAAGGAATACAAAATTAACGACAATATAACCTACTCTTTGATAAAATTCAGGAATTAAAATCAAATACCCGCCGATCCTCATTAACATTCACGATTCAGAGGGCAATTCTTTGAAGTGCTGATATGGAAGGAAGATTATCCATACAAGGAACCAAATAGGAACATGCTATGATTTGATGAAAGCCAAAAGGTCCTTATTTATGGTAGTGGCTTCTGTTGTTGGCATTCCATGAGGGAAACCCGGATAGGAAATCAATTTTCCATTTTTCAAAAGCTTTACAGCCATTGCTCCGGTAATTGGAAATGGAACAATCTGGTCGTCTTCCCCATGCATCACAAGTACAGGAATATCCACATTTTTAAGATCTTCGGTAAAATCTGTTTCTGAAAAAGCCTTTATACAATCCACATGTGCTTTTACTCCACCCATCATTCCCTGACGCCACCAATTGTACCTAATTCCTTGCGATATTTTTGCTCCATCGCGGTTATATCCATAAAACGGAAGGGTAAAGTCCATAAAATATTGTGCTCTATGTAATGCTGTTCCTTCCCGTATTTCATCAAATACAGTCAAAGGAATACCCTCCGGATTATTTGCTGTCTGCACCATGATCGGAGTAACAGCACTAATCAGTACTGCTTTAGCTACGCGGCCTTTACCATATTTGGCTACATAGCGGATCACCTCACCACCTCCCGTAGAATGACCAATATGAATCGCGCTCTTTAGATCCAGTGCCTGGGTCAATTCAGCTACGTCGGCTGCATAAGTATCCATATCATGTCCATTTAGCGTTTGGCTAGATCTCCCATGTCCCCTGCGATCGTGGGCAATTACTCTGAATCCCTGTTCCAGGAAAAACATCATTTGTCCATCCCAATCATCACTTGATAAAGGCCAGCCATGATGAAAAAAAAGAGGCTGACCAGTTCCCCAGTCCTTGTAATAAATTTTGGTTCCGTCTTTTACTTTGATTGTACTCATTTCTATTGATTTTATAGAGGAAAATTCCTTTCCTCAGCACAACAAATAAATTGGACAACAGGTTTTTATGAAGATTAATTTGATTTAGAGATTAATATTAGTCTGATAAACAATTGTAAAAACAAGTATGTTACTATCTATCAAATATGGGTCAAATTTAAAATCCTATGATCATGAAAAAACAAGAAAACAAAACCGGACGTTATCTATTGATGACGCTCGCAATGCTCTTTATCGCCTGGTCAACGTCATTCGCACAGATTAAGAATGTGGTACTTGTACACGGAGCATTCGCTGATGGCTCAGGTTGGAAAGGCGTTTACTCCATCCTTGTAAAAAAAGGTTACCATGTGACTGTCTTGCAGGAGCCGATGACCTCTTTAGAGGATGATGTCAAAAACTTACGCCACGAATTGGATCGGCTGGACGGTCCGTGTATCCTGGTCGGCCATTCTTATGGTGGAGCAGTCATCACAGAAGGAGGATACCATCCCAAAGTTGCAGGTCTGGTTTATGTCGCCGCCTTCCAGCCTGATCAAGGTGAGTCTGATCTCACATTATTCCAATCAGCACCTGTTGCACCCGAAAATGCCATATTGCCACCAGACAATGCAGGCGTTGTTTACATTGACAGGGCCAGATATCATGCCAGTTTCTGTGCAGACATTCCAAAAGCCGAGGCTGAGTTTATGGCTGATGCTCAAGGGCAATTCGCCGGAAAGGCTTTCGCCACTCCTATAACTGATCCGGCATGGAAGCACCTTCCGTCTTATGCCTGTGTTGCAACGGATGACAAAATGATCAACCCCGTAATCCAGCGCAGGATATATGAGCGTTCCAAATCCAAAACCACAGAGATCAAAGGCAGCCATTGCATTTTCATATCTCAACCACAGGCAGTAGCTGCCTGGATCATTAAAGCAGCAACGGAATTATCGGCAAAAAATTAATTAAAAGAGGCCGTCTCATAAGTAAAATTATGGGGTGGTTTTTTCCTATCAACCGGAAGTACAAACGAGGAGGTACTTTCTGACCAGAACCTCAATCCTTGTTATTCATCAAAAAAATAAGAAAATGAGCAAAATAACAACAATAATAGTTGCCATGTTTTTTAGCATTCCAGCTATTGCACAAACCATTAATCCTGCAACGCCCCCCAAAGGCTTTGTCCACAAATATGCAACTGTAAACGGTATAAAAATTCATTATGTAACTGGCGGAAAAGGTGAGCCTCTATTATTAATTCATGGGTTTGGGCAAAACTGGTTTATGTGGAACAGGATCATGCCAGAGCTTTCCAGGCACTTTACCATTATAGCCCCCGATCTGCCTGGCGTTGGTGAATCCGGCAAACCCAAAGATGGTTATGATAAAAAAACAATGGCCAGGGATATTCATGAATTGATGAGACAATTAGGTTATACGAATATTAATCTTGCGGGTCATGATATTGGATTGATGGTTGCTTACGCCTATGCTGCACAATATGGTAATGAAGTAAAGCGGATTGCTCTATTAGATGCGCTAATCCCAGGTATTGAACCGGTGTGGTCTGATTTGTACCACAAACTTTGGTGGTTTGGTTTTTTTGCAAGACCCATTGCTGGAGACCTTGTAAAAGGGAAAGCAGGAGAATTTCTTAAAGACTTCTGGCCACAGGTTGGTTATGTGAAAGACCCATTTACAAAACAAGAAAGCACTGAATTTATAAGAGCTTATTCGACCCCCGGTGCAACAACCGGCAGCTTTTCCTGGTTTGGTGCATTTCCTCAGGATGCCAAAGACAATCTTGAATTCAGTAAGCACAAACTTGAAATGCCGCTGTTGGCTATGGGTGCTGAGTATTCTGCGGCCTCCTATTTTGGAGACCATTGCAGACTCGTTGCAAACGATGTTACAGAAGTTGTCATCAAGGGATCCGGCCATTGGATAGTACAAGAAGGTACTGACCAAGTTTTAAAGGGCTTGCAAGATTTTTTTGAAAAGTAAAATATAATTTAAACCCGCAGGCTGTTCCTGCTAATAACTAAAACCATGTATTTCGCTAAAATTTTAAACCGAACAATTTCCCCGAAATTTCAATTCTGCCTTATAATTGGATTAAAAATAAATATTATATCAGCAAATGCTCAGTCAGATAAAAATGGGCAGCTGCGCATGACACATCAGGAAATTATGAATGCAAAGACAACCGGGACAAAAGCTCCCGGATCTTCTAACTTAGGTGCCGTACAGGAAATCGTCATTCATGGGGATCCTTCCAAACCAGGTCTTTATACCATTTTATTAAAAGTGGCTGCCAATACGAAAATCTCTGCACATCATCATCCCGATGATCGGGTAGGTACTGTAGTGTCTGGGACCTGGTATTTCGGATACGGTGATAAATTTGATAAAGACAAATTAAAAAAACTACCGGTTGGAAGTGTTTACTCGGAAGTTCAAAAGCAAAATCATTTTGCAATGACAGGGAACATCCCGGTTATTGTTGAGATCACAGGATATGGCCCTTCGGGAGTAACTTTTGTAAACCCAAAAGATGATCCGAAAAGATAGTGTATTTTATTTATGTATTCTATGTTTTTATTTCTTCCTTGTAAACAATTGTCATTATGTAAATGATAATTTACCTGACCCAATTGGGTTGAATTTTATTGCCATGCCCTTATAAAGTCGTTAGCAACTATACTTGTAAAAATAGAGCTGTGTTGATTTGCTTTATTTTTTTGCCCTTACTACTGTACAACCAATTGCTTTTGTAGAGATAACTGTTAAGGCTTTGCCAGCATTCAGTTCATTTATTGCATCTTCAATATAGTGGGTGCGGGTTGTATTTACCTCCTGCGGATCATCATCCAATGCTCCGGTATACTCAATTACAAGCCCTTTATCAGTTTTCTTGACAAGGAAAAAGTGAGGCGTTTTGGCTGCGCCATAAAGATTAGTTATTTTCTGCCCCGGATCAAACAAGTATGGAAAAGTATATTTCTTTGATGCCGCTCTTTCCTTCATTTTTTCAAAGCTGTTCCCTTTTGAAAGTTCAGGATCGTTCGGATTAACTGCAATCACAGGATAGCCAAAGGGTGTTGATTTCGCATTTAGGGCAATGATCCGTTGCTCATAAGCCTGTGCATATGGGCAGGTATTGCACGTAAAGACAACAACAAAGCCTTTGGCTTTTGGAAAATCGTCGAAGCCGACTATTTTGCCATCTACGTTTTTAAGTTTAATATCAGGAGCTGTAGTGCCAGCTGTTAGCGTCTTGATCTGCGCTGTAGCAGAGAACGACAAAAATGTCAGCAAGATAATAATGTAATTTTTCATAGCTATTTTATTTGTTGATAGGTATTAATTAATTCTTGAAAGGTGAATTCCTGCTCTTTAAATATACGTTTACTCTTTACTTTATTGATGAATAATGTAGCTGGTAAAGCACCTGACCAGTCTTTATCTATTCGTTCAATGTATGCCTGCTGATTATTTTCATTTAGTAGATATACTTCATTTTTTAGTTTCAGACTCTTTACAATGGGAACAACAGTACTGGTAAGTTTGGATTTAAAATCCAGGCTGATCAGCAGGACTTTTACTTTATCTTTTCTAGTGGTCTGACTCAGCTTTTCGAAGTAAGGTAATTCCTTCAGGCAAGGAGCACACCAACTCGCCCAGAAATTAATCACATACACGGTATCCCCACCCTTTGTGATCCGCTGATCTAGTTGATCCAAAGTAAGCAGTTTCACCGTCTGACCCATTACTGTAAATGAGCAAAAGGTAATTATCATTAGTAGAAATACAATTTGTAATTTCCTCATATACAAAGCTATTTAGAAAATTTGAAGATTCCGAAAGCATTTAACTTTAACGAACAAGCGTTAAACTTCCCTTTTGTAAACCACAGCCCCTTTTAAGATCAATAATATAATAATAGGTGCCAATTGGTAAATCGCTACCATTCCATCGGCCATTAAATGGAATTTTATATCCTGTAGATTCAAATACCTTATTTCCATAACGATTATAAATGCTTACTGTAGCTTCAGGATAGTTCTGCATTCCCGGTATTACCCACTGATCGTTTACACCATCGTTATTGGGAGAAAGTGCATTAGCGAGCTTGCCTATGCCGTCATTTTCTATAGTAACCTTGCAGCTTGAAGCCAGACTTTCGCAACTACCCTGCCGTAGCACCACGCTAAAACGCTGGCTTTCTCCAACATTTACTTTAAATGTGCCTGTATTATTTTGATCGACAACGCTTCCTCCTTCGTTGTAAAGCAGGTATTTCCCATTCACCGGCTGTAAAACCTGAATCAGTGCATCTCCGGCGGCGCAGATTTTTAAATCGTTTATTACTGGAGCAGGCAGGGTTCCACTTTCATTATTAATGGTATAAGAAATGGTTTGTCTGCTGCAAGCCAGTGCATCTCCTACAGTAAGTTGGTATACACCTGCTTTTATTCCATCCAATATAGCTCCTGATCCTAGTACACGCCCGCCAACATCTTTCCATTCATAAAAATAAGGGAGCTGCCCACCGCTCAAACCAGGTGCTCTAATCCTGCCCTTTCCCATGCCGCATTCGTCGTTTTGTATGTTTTCAAACCCTCTGTTAATTGTAACCCCAACCAGATTGCCAATGCTGTACTGCTGTAAAAAATGTTCACAACCCAGATCATCAATGACATAAAGGTTGTAAGGCCCGGCTCCTTGATTTTCTAATATCCGGGAATTCCCCACAATTATACCTGCATTATTCTTCCAAAAGCAGGAAACAGGCTGGTCATTGGTGAATATGGCTTCTATTTTTCCATTGTCTAAACCACAGCTAGCAGGTGTGCTAATTTTTGTAGTTGCATAATTCCGGGTGGATTGAGCCAGTTCAATAATGAGTTCTTCGCTGGTTTTATTGCATACTGCGTTGGAAGCAACCAAACGATATTTGCCAGCTGGCATATCTGTTAAGTTTAATGAACTGGCAACAACAGTACCACCTGCATCCAACCATTCAAAATCGGTTGCACCAGTTACGGTAATACCTGTAATACTACCATTGCTATTATTGCAGCTGGCTTTATTTTGAATTTTATTGATTGTATTAATGGTAATACCATTGATTTCATGTACAATTATGGGCGACGATACCATAGCCGGACATGCACTCTCGTCTTTCACTTCAAGGGTATACAGTCCGGCAGATACGCTTAAGAGCTCTTTATCAGATCCTACCACTGCCCCCGCAGCATCTCTCCACTTGTAGCTTAAGGTTCCTGATCCGGTAACCTGTATGTTTTTAATATAACCTGTTGGTGTATTACATGAGCTACCTTTAATATTGGGTGTTGATTGGTCAATACTGGGGCCGGCAGCATTCACCAGCACATAAGGACCAAAATCCCTAACACATCCAGTTGGGCCGGTAAGCCGTAAAGTATAAGCACCTGGAGGCACACCAATTAACTCTCTGCTTGTCCCCTTTACTTCATCATTTTCATTCAGCCATTGTATAGTCGAAAAATAATTTGGAAAGAGACTTAGGATAGATCCTGGATTTCCACAGGATGGATGGATCAGTTGGGCTGTTGCGTTAAAAGACAGTTGTGGCCTATGATCTTCTACAATGACCCATTCTGATTCTATAATACAGCCAAACTGATTTGCTCTTAACTTGTATTTACCTGCTGCCAGGTTCTCCAAATCATGAGTATTCCCTACTACTTCTTCTGCTTCATTTAACCATTCTACCTTATCCGCATTGACAGTAAAGGCACCTTGAATTTTGCCTTTGTTACCTTCGCAGGTTTGATGCGTTATTTTAAATATCGGTTCATTATAAGGAAACATATATATCCTTGGGTCGGAAAATTCGGAAGTGACCTGGTTTACTGTCGCCGAGGCCATCACGGACACACCTGATTCAATTATTCCATCGTACCTCCAGTTGCCTAATGGACTGGCGATTACTGTAGCAAAATAGCGCTTTGGTTGGCAATTGGTGCATTCGGGGTCGGTATAATACAGTTCAACCCTGGCGCCTGGTTTTGTCGTCCCCGCAACATAAGTTGCTGTTTTTTCTTTTAATAATACCTCCAGGGGTTTGTTAAAAGGCCCAGTATTACTATATAAAAAAGGTATTCCCGGATTACAATATAAAATATTATGGCTCAACTCTACAGTTGATGAAACCTCAGCAGAAATAGCAAACTGCTGTTTCGGATAAACTGGAAAAGCGCTGGTATTGGTGATCACATTGCCTTCGGCTGTTGAGGAACCGCCAACCAGAACCCTTCCTTTCACATAGTAAAAGCGAATAGCCTCAGATTGGATGGGCAAACTTGTATCTCGGTTACGCGAAGTGCCAAAGAAATTACGACTTACCCTGATGTTGCAATTATTAAGTCCCCGGAACCCTAAACCTGCACCATATACATTGTCGGTAACCTCAATATTTACAAATCCGGTATGATTTAAGTTGGCATCGGCCCAAAAGCTATGGACAATAGAATTCCGGCTTACAGTTACTCCAGGGCGCTCAGCATTCATATTTGCAGTAAAGATATTATTCTTGACCAGTACAGATACATTTTGCGTAACCAACTCATTTATATCGGCAAAGTTGACTTCAACCGAGCCATAGATTAGATTCCCTTCTTCGGTTGTATCGCCCCCAATAATTACGTTATGATTTCTTTTGGAAAATATTCCAGTTAAAACGGTAGTAGCAATATCCAACCCGTTTTCTTTTATTCCAAAGAAGTTATTCTTCAAAGTCAAGTTTATTATCTGATTACGCGAATTAACATTTCTCCAATCCATATTAATCCCGTAAATATTATAAATTACATTTCCTTTTCCAGGAGCACCAATGGTCACATTCTTATTGATCCCGGAGAAATCCAAAGCCACAATACTCGTAGGTGATCCTATAAATGTATATAAGAAATTTTTGATCACCATACCGTAAAGTTCAAATCTATCTACACCATTAATACTAAAAAGATGATAATTATGCTGTGAATAAACAGTATAACTTCCATCTATAATCACCTTTGCATGATTAACAGAGGCTTCCTGCCCGGGTTGTGTAGATGCGTCAATTACAATGTCGGATGTGATTTCGGGAAGTTCTGATAAAATGCTTATGGTATGATCATCAATAGAATTTCCTGGCATATTAAAATTGATGTAATCAACTTCAGCATTACCATTGGCTGCCGCTTTTGTTAAAGCCTCTCTTAAAGTCCCCGCTCCATTATCTGCATTGCTAGTTACTACAAATATCTCTGAAAAAGCTAAATAGCTTTGGAATAGTAGAATAAATATGAGGATTAATCTTAATTTCAATCTGAAAGCGTTAAATATAAATTGACGACTAATTTAGCATTTTTAATCATAAACCGATTTATCTGCATATGTAACAAACGGACTCAGATAGATAAAACTTTCTGTAGGGGTATCCTTTTGCAAATCATAGTTAAACAGTTTGTAAATTTTTGATCCAAGGTCATCTATAGTTATTTTTCGTTCCGGCCATGTTTTAGCATGATAATGAGCTACAATGAATCCGAAAGGAATAACTATGGTTGCTCGTTTTACTTTAGACATAAACACTGCGTAGTTAATTTTTCGCAGGAAATTATGGTCCGGCAAAATCGTATTTGCGATACTGTCATTAACAACTATACTTGTAACAATAGAGCTGTCTTTTACTTTTTTTACTGCTATTTGAATTGCAAAGGTGTATAGCGCAATGGAATCTTTCAGTAAGTCTGTTTTGGAATTGTCCATATACTCTTTACGTATATTATCAATCACTGCTTGCCTATTGCTATTTTGAGCAAAAGAGATGTGAGTCATCACTAGAAGGAGAAAAAATGTCAGTGTCTTTTTTATGTGCATATAATTGGTGGCTGTAGTTTCTATATTATTTACTAAATGGTAATTAGTTTTACCCACCTATTATCACAGTAACACACCCCAGTAAAATCGTACCTCCATGGGCACAATTATCGCCCATCCTCGCGGCTGGCATACCTCCTATCATTACAGTAGCAGAACCTGTAACGATAGTGTCTGGTGGCCCAACACACGTGCACTTATCGCCAACAACTGCTGCCGGCAATGCCCCTATCAATACAGTTGGCACGCAAGGCCCAATGATCGGTCCTCCAACGTGAGGTATAGACATTGATCCCGGTGTTGACATTGGGCATACATGCAAATCTGTTAATCTTGCTGCTGGAGGCATAAAATAGTTTTTCCTTGTAAACAAATTAATTGATTATAACCATTGCTCCTTTTACAGTTACCTGCCCTGAAGCCGAAAGTTCGGCTGTTGCATTGCCTTTGGCTGTAAAAGCCACATCAGCTTTGGCTTCTATATTTGGTCCCTTCATCTTAATTCCCGATTTGCCTTCAATAGCAAGTACAGTACCGGCATTGATTTCGATACCTGCAGCAGCACTCAGTACAAGTTTATCCGCAGATTCTATGGAAATGCCATTATCAGACAGAACTATTTTGCTGCCTGAAGCAGAAAATGTAAGACTTTTCTTTTCATCATCAAAAACGATTTTTATATCAGACCTGCTTACCAGGCTCCTGATATGATTTTCGTCTGCAAGCTGGTGACTCGCTTTTTTATTACTGCTGTATAAGCTACCCAACACTACAGCATGACAGGGATCATCATTAAAGAAACCTAACACGACCTCATCTCCTATATCCGGTATAAAAAAAGCACCATGTGTATCACCTGCCCAGAAAGTGGCCAGCCTGGCCCAGATCCTATTATCTATAGCATTTAGCAAAGGGATTTCTACCTGTATCCTGCCTTCACCGGCTGGATCGTTTTCAATGCTCAGCACCTTGCCCACATGAAGTCCATGAGTACCAGGTAGTAAATCAGAAACTGGCGCTCTTGATACCTGATTCTGACCTGCATTGTTTAAATGGCCAATCCCCATAGTAGCTGTAGTGTACCAGTTGCCTTCGGCTATTTCATGTACAACACCTCCAATGTAAGCATTGCCATCAAAGCGAGCACCTAGTCCCTTCAATTCAATCATAGATCCGGGTACGACAAAAGTACCTTGAAACTTTATAGTTCCCTTATACCTGTTGATGGCAGACTTGAACCATTGTGCATCAGCCCATGATTTTAAAGCCTGTTCAGCTGCCGTAGTGGTTTGTAATAACATGTTTTGTTGATGGGTTTCAGCTAATTTTGCAGGTGTTATATTTCCCTGACTATTTACTGCCGGAATATCTCCGGATACAGCAATGATCTGCTGTTCTGCAGAATCCCAGGCCACTGCATCAACAGATATAGTTTGAGTAGTGGAGTCTAATGTACCATTAAAAGCAAGTATATCTGAACCATAGCTTAATGTTATTACACTCGAAGAACCTACATCAGGTTTAATGACTTGGATAGATCTCCCGTCAGAAATGACAACCATTCCACTGGCATCTGCCCTGGAAAGTAGGAAATCCCAATCGCTACAATAATATTGGATTAGAGATTCATTATTGGTAAATGTAGGAGCTACAGTAATATTGACCAAAGGATATTGAGCCAATATCTGCCTGATGATATCATCATCTTTCATTTCCCTGAAAACGTTATTTTTACGGCTTAGTGTTGCAGGAAAAACATAGTCACGGCACTCAATACACAATGTAGGCCTTGCATTCTGGTTTATTTGGAGGCTTTGTGAGGTAACTACTCCTTCATAAATTGTTTTATCTTCGCCATGATACCCTACATCGATCCTAATTTCCTTCCCTGGAATAAAGACATCGCCTTCCATTTCAGGTGCAGGGGTAATATCCATTTGATCTATATCAATTACCAATTTGGCACTACCGATATGATTGATTTCTTTATGCACATAAATTGAGATCACTCTAAAACTAGTATTGATTGGAATACCATTACTATAAATATTAAAGGTAACCATGCTTGTGGTTTTGCTATGTGAAGGTTTGATCATTTTATACTCATTTTAGAAACATCAATCTGTTTATAGCTGGACAATAGATTAGCGTAAAGTTAACGAAATTTATTGTTTAAGTTAAAGATTGAGTTTATGTCCCGGCAAGTTTTTTTCCATTCGGCCAAGATACCAGATACATCGGAACGAACTATATTTGAAGATTCCGTACCATTTTGACCACTTCTATTATGGTGTCGGAATTATAGAATAGGCTTTTATCAAATAAAGCGAAAATTAAATTTATATTTATAGTAAAAATTATTTAATTGCATATGTGCCTAAACGCATGAAATATATTACATTAATCAATTTATGACCCCAAAAACTTTATGGCAGATTCTAATTAAAGTAATGGGAATTTGGCTTATTTTCGAAGGATTAGCATTTATTCCTCAGGTATTAACTTCACTTGTATTCCTCTATAACCAATCTTCAAATCAGAATGTATTTATTATTCTGAGCCTATCAGTAGTTACTGTTGCTTTCTATTTTTTTATTTTATGGAGTTTTTTGTTCAGAACCGATAACATTATAAGGTTGCTTAGACTTGAAAAAGGCTTCACTGAAGAAACTATTTCTTTCAATATCCACCGCTCTAACGTACTAAAGATAATTGTGATTTTAATTGGTGGACTGATTATTATAGATAGTTTACCTCAATTATTTAGGCAAAGTCTTTCGTTTTTTCGATATACTGGCTTCTCTATTCAGAATCCAGCATCCAGTTTATTTGCATTTTACCTTGTTAAACTTTTCATAGGTGTTTTCTTGGTTTCTTGCAGTCGACTAATTGTTAATCTAATAGAACGTCAACGACTAAAATAACCTATTTCTTGGTGATTGTATATTTCAACAAAAGTGGGATTCCGCAAGGTTGCCATTTCTCATGGGAAGTAGAAATTAAAAAATTATTAATTATATTTCGTACGCTAAACAAATATAAATCCATGGGCGTACTCCTCCTTCTTGTAGGCTTACTTATTCTAACATATAATATGACCATTAAAACCACCCAAAGTAGGATTTTCACCCAGAAAGGCAGCCATCTCACTTTACGTTTATAGTGGCGCCCCAGGTCAGGATGAACTGCTCAAACAACTGGGAAAGTTCAAGATGGGAAAAGGTTGTATCTATGTGAAAAAACTGTCTGATATTCATACAGAAGTACTTAAAGAATTAATCAGCGGAACTATTGATTTTCTTCAGGCCAAATGGGGCAAACAGTAAGCCAGCTGATAACAGCATAAACACGATAAATAAAAGAGAGCTAATTTTCGTCTGTTTTATTATCTACAAAACCAACTCATACCTTACCGATCTACCCGCTCCATTTTGTTCAAAAACGCCCAATTCGTGAAGGTCTTGCAGATCTCTTGTTGCTGTAGCTTTAGATGTTTTAGTAATGGCTATATATTTCTTAGCTGTCATACCGCCTTCAAAACCAGTAATGCCGTTTTCTAGCATACGTTGAATAGCTTTAAACTGGCGTTCGAAGATCATCTGAGCAAAATAATTTACCCAATCTGTAATATCTAAACTCCTTTGTGCGCACTTCAATTGATTATAATATTGCTTTTTATCTTGTTCTATTATTTTCGACATGGAAAGCAATGCAAAAACTTGAAGAGGAAATTCGTAAAAGACGTCAACAAAATTAGATAACTAACAATATCTTAGAATAAATGATTTATAGAGGAAGTATAATAAAAAATGAGCCGATTAACTAAAATAATCGGCTCAAAAATCAAAACTGTTATAAAATACCGATCTACGCTATATTTTTATAGATCATTTTCTAAACTAACAATACCCCGAATAGACTCATCAAGCTCATTTGTAATGGATTTAAACATATGGAACAATTTTTTATTTGTTTCATTTAACCCCTCAGGTTCAACCAAATCAATTAAGCCCAATAGGTTGGCCACAGGCTTCCTGACTTGATGGGACTGCAAAACTTTGATCTGATCAAGTTCTTTGTTACGTCCTCTCAACTCACGCTCATTTCGTTTGCGTTCAGTAATATCAAAACGAACAGAGTAATAATACAGGATGTTATTATTTTTATCCTTTTCGGGGATTATAAAAGTATCAACCCAATAATAAGTTCCATTCTTCGCCTTGTTCTTAATCTCTCCACGCCAGGTTTCACCTGATGAAATAGTTTTCCATAAATCTATAAAAAATGATCTAGGATGGTAGTTAGCGTTAATGATACGATGATTTGAGCCCAATAACTCTTCTCTTTTAAATCCTGAAATGAGACAGAATTTATCATTAACATAAATGATCCTGCCACTTCTGCCGGTAATTGCAACAATACTTAACTTATCTAGTAAATTATAATAAAATTCCGAATGAATCATAATGAACTTGTAATAACTGATTAACTTCCTCTATAAGTCGAATACCCATAAGGAGAAAGTGTGATAGGCACATGATAATGCATATCCCCCGAAATTTTAAATATAACTTCAATGTAGGGATAGAATGTTTCCGTTTTTTTCTGTTTGAAATATGCTTCAGTATAAAAGGTCAATTTATAGACTCCTTTGTTGCTTTCTGAAAGAGGCAGAAAATCATTGATCCTGCCGTTATCATCAGTAAACCTGACGCCCATATCTTCCCAGGAAGATTTATCCGGTATTAGTTTTTGGAGCTTTACCTCTACATGTGCTGCAGGTTGACCCGCACCAATATCGAGGATATGGCTTGACAGTTGAAACTTTAAGCTCTGTGAATAACAGAGCGTAGAAAGGAATAAATTTAAAAAAATAAAAACTACTTTTTTCATTATTAATTTAGCTATAAATGTCGGTTGCATTGCAATCAATAGTTGGAATCCGACCGCAATAATTACTGGTTAAAGATAGCTGGATTCGTCTAGTTCTAAATTGTAGTTTTTATTCCAAATCTTGTAGTATTCATTCACTACTAACCGACTAAGTTTTTAAAAGGTAATCAATTCGATTTACACTCCTTACCTTTCCAATCAGAAAACGGAATGGAATACACTTTACGGCTTTATGTTATTGGTCAAAACCGAACTTTCGGAAAAGAACAGCACCACGCCCGAAATGGATAACCGTTTCTTTATTGAGTCCTAAATTCTGTGGGAGTGATCTCTGTCTGGCTTTTAAAAAAGTTAGAAAAATAGGCGTGATCTACAAAACCGAGTTCAAATGCAATTTCCTTAATCGAAAGATCCGTTGATTGGAGCATACGTTTGGCTTCCAGCAATACACGTTGCTGGATCAGCTGTGTGGCCGATACATTCAGATTTTTCTTGCAAAGGATATTGAGGTAGTTGGCAGATATATTGAGCTTCGAGGCGTAAAAGGCTACAAGCCTCTCTTCTTTAAAAAATTGGTCTATAAGCAAATTGAATTTTGCAAGTCTTGGGTTCGACTGGAACACTTTAGCCTCAGTGAAGATACCCTCGGCGGCCTTGCTCACGATTGCCGCAATGACCGCAGCCCGTGCACTGATAATGTCCTGAAGTGAATGTTCCGCTTCCAGCTCATCTTTGATAGCATCAAATTCATATTTGAGCAGATTGAAACTATTATCCGTTAGTGGAATTACTGGATGGTTTATATAATTCGTAAACGAGAAACGGAAATAGGGTGCAAAACGCTCAAAGAAGCCCCTATCGATCATCAACTGATATCCGGTTGTATCGGGTTCAATATCCCATTTATGCACCTGATCGGGGAACAATACATGTACCTGTTTGTTGCCTATCGCATAATCCTGAAAGTCTATATTATGTACACCTTTGGCACTGTCAAACAATACAATAATAAAAAAGTCATGTTTGTGTGGTTTATCAATATGTCTTTCCCCGTGAAGTTCATTATAAAGCAACTCTTTTCTTCCAGCTGTTTGCCCCTTTCTGAACTCCTGGATACCAATAACAGGTACGTACATTTTCTCATCATTTACGCTCATAGTCTAAAACATATTCTTTTACATTTTGAGATGTTAGGGAAATTAAAAAAAATGAATTAACGAGCAATTTCCAACCCGTTAATTCATATACAACATCTATGAATCGATTACTTCGGTTCCTTATGTGTGGTCGATGTATGTATAATATCGAAATATACAGTTTTATCGTCGTTATTTGGATAGATTCTGTACGTAAATTCGTCTTTTGTCAATACTGATTTGTTTTAATACTTTCATCTTATTTAATATTTGTTTCAGCAAAATTAGATGTTGGAACATCCAATCATTTGCTCTTTTCATCCCGTTACTTGAAAAATTTATAACTAAGCACAATCTCTCCTTTGTGGATAAGCGATTTTACAGGAGAAATTCGGGATACCACTTCTGCCGAACAACTTGCTTCGACAAATACCATATCCGCATCATCTCCCACCTTCGGCCATTGTTGGTTTCCGTTATCATCCAATGGCAATTTATAGCGGGTAGCAAAAGCCAGTGTTCTTGACAATTGCCATTCGGTTCCATAGCCGTAGAGCTCGGCGATAAGGTTCGCTTTTTGAAGCATATTACCCGAACCGAAAGTATTCCAATGGTCTTGAATGTTATCGTTTCCTACCAAAACTTCCACACCATATTTTCTAAGGATAGGAATAGGCATTATAATCCCTCCAAAAGGTACGGAAGAAACAATACCTACACCTGCATGGGCAAGCTTTTCTGCTATTTTTTCCGCCTCGGAATTGCTAAGGCGACTAAGCGCAAATGCGTGACTTATGAAAGCTTTACCACGTAATTGTGGATTTTCTAGTGTTCTATCAATTAGAAATTCTATCGTTTTAATACCACTTTCTCCCATTTCGTGCAAATGCACATCGACACCTTTGTTGTTGTCGACAGCCAATTGTACGATTGCGCCCATTGCCTTTTCAATACTGCCATCTAACGAATAAGGATCTACACCTCCGATAAAACTTACAGCATCCATTTGTGCTACATCTTTTAAAAGCGGAAGCGTGTCCGTATAAAATAAGCCGTGCTGTGGAAATGCTACCAACTCTGCATCTACCGTCGCCTTTTTGTTCTGCAATGCTGTTTCCAGATGCTTCAATGATTCCAGACCAGAGGTTGGATCAACATTGAAATGTGAACGGATAAAATCCGTACCATAGGCCTGTAGAAAATCGATCATTTTTTCGGTCCGTTCTACAGAAGTTTTCAGCCATTCGGGGATCATTTTTTGCTCATAAGCGATCATGTCCTTAACCGTTTTCCTTTTTGCAGATACAGCTTGCCAAGGCAACCCGAACAACATTTTGTCCAAATGGGCGTGCATGTCCTTAAAGGCTGGCAACATAAGATGTCCTTTGGCATCTATCCCTGTAATATTCGGATCATTAGGTTTGATGCTCTTTATCTTACCGTTTTCTACTTCAACACAGAACAGATCTGTTTTTGTTTTTATGACTTCATTACTATTGTATTCAAAGCCCGTTTCGAGCAATACATTTTTTAAAATATAGGTTTTGTTTTCCATTTTTAATTTGATAAAATTTTTACTATTTCACTAAAACCGCGACTTTTAGCATGTTGCAGCGGTGTGATGCCATCATGGTCAGGGATCTGAAGATTTGCCCCTCCGTCTTTAAGTATCTGTACTATTTCCTGATATTTTTTGGTGCCATTACCCAATACAATTGCCTCCATCAAACCTGTCCATCCCAAGCGGTTTACATGGTCTATCGGATAGCCTTTTGTATTGACCAATAGTCTTACCGTTTCAATGTGTCCGCGCTCGCAGGCAGGAATTAATGCGCTGCCATTATACCTATTAAATAGGTCGAAACGAGCCCCATGCGCCAGAAATAATCTGACCAGTTCGGTCTGTCCGCTTGCTCCGGCATATAGAAATGGGCTATCCTGGTTATTGGCCTGTGCATTCACATCAGCTCCTTTTTCTACAAGAAGTTTTGCCATTGCCTCTTGCTTATTGATGGTTGCCAATAATAACAGATTTCGTTTATTCTTATCCTGTGTATTCACATCTGCACCATTTTTAAGTGCTTTTTTTACCGCCTCAATATCGTTACTATTGACCAGTTCGATGATATTTTGCTCTTGCATAACTTTTTCTTTTGTTGATGGAAGGTCCTTTGCCCCACAAGAGGTAAATACACCTATTGATAATAAAACCAATAATATTCTCATGTTCATTATTTATTGTTGACTGATTACTGCAACAAAGTTCGACATGTTACCTCCCAAATCTTTGCAGAATATATCGCAATGCTTGAAATATTTATACATATTCCATTTCTATTTCCTATGATCTTGTGATAAATGTTTCAAGGGATGGAATGAATCCTACACCTCATAAAGCGAACTATCCGGTAAATTTGTATTATATAATTTTAAGCTATGAAGAAATCAGAGATATCACGTAAGGATTTTTTAAAAAATACAGGACTCGCAGTTATGGGTATGACCATCGCCCCAGGATTATTAAGTGCTAAAGGCATTTTATCGCAAGGAGGTAATGAAAAAGCGTCAAATTTTGCAAAAGGAACATTTACATTAAAGAATGTGCTTTTGGAAACCGGGTTTGAGTATGATGGTGATGAGGTTATCCATACCAAAACAGGACTGTTTTGCATAACGATCAACGACGACAAGATCAAAAGCGTAACGGCCAATAAACCGAACGACTCCAATGCCATTGATGCAAAGGGTTTCTTAATGCTGCCGGCTTTCAAGGACATGCACATCCATCTGGATAAAACTTTTTATGGCGGTCCATGGCAAGCAATACGCAGAAGATCAGGTGGCGTGAAAGGTATGATCGAATTAGAAAAACAAATCATTCCTGGATTGTTGAAAAATTCTGTTGACCATGCAGAAAAGCTTATTGAATTACTGCAGTCAAAAGGTACCTCTTATGCAAGAAGTCATGTAAATATCGAGCCCACTTCAAAATTGCAGTCGCTCAAAAATCTTCAAAAAGCATTAGAAAATAAAAAGAAAGGCTTTGGCGCAGAACTGGTAGCCTTTCCACAGCACGGCGTTTTCTATACCGACTCGGCTCCCTATTTAAAAGAAGCAGCAAAAATGGATATTGATTTTATTGGAGGGGTCGATCCTTATTCTGTAGATGGTGCTATTGAAAAAACAATGGACTTTACCGTGCAGCTTGCCTTAGATAACAACAAAGGTATCGATATTCACTTGCACGAAACTGGCGAATCCGGACTGAAAACAGTAGAATATCTGATCAAAAAGGTAAATGAAAATCCCGTTTTGAAAAATAAGACTTTCCTAAGTCATTGTTTTGTTTTGGGAAAATTAGATCTACCCAAACAGGAAGAAATCGCCGAACAGTTGGGTGCAGCAGGTATTGGAATTGCCTCTACAATTCCTTTTGGCAGGTTGATCATGCCGATTCCGACTTTGTATAAATACAATGTAAACGTTCTCGCAGGTAATGATTGTATCATAGACCACTGGAACACATGGGGAAGCGGAAGCGTATTGCAAAAAACGAATGTGATGGCTCAGTTATATGGCTATGCAACAGAGTTTTTGTTGTCTAGAAGTTTAAAATTGGCAACCGGAAATATTTTGCCATTGGATGATAAAGGTGTACAACAATGGCCCAAAGCCGGTGATATTGCAAATCTGGCGTTCCTTGATGCAAGCTGCTCGGCAGAAGCAGTTTCTCGTATTTCTCCAGTAAAGTCTCTTATTCACGAAGGTAATATCGTGTATTAAAGATCAACAAATACACAAATATCTAAGGACACCACATGATTTAAAACAGGTAGTGTCCTTTAGTGTTTCGATCAATAAATGAATACACAAAAATTTTAAAATGAACAATAGTGAAGTGCTGTTAGAACCCAAACAGCAAGAACAAAAAAATGTAGAACAAAAAATAAATCCCTATACCGTCAATGATAAACCTTTATTAACGCGTTCTACTTTATGGCTTATGACGATTACCACTGGTGTTGTCGTTGGTAATAATTACTACAATCAACCATTATTGGGATTAATGGCAAAAGATTTTAGGGTTACGGAATCTCAGATTAGTATTATAGCGATGCTGACGCAGATTGGTTTTGCACTTGGTTTGCTATTCATCGTTCCATTAGGAGATATGATGCGTAGGAAAAAGCTGATATTGGGAATATTTTTCCTTATGACCATTTCCCTTTTAGCTATGACCATCGCTCCCAATTTAGGATTCCTTTGTGTTGCAAGTTTTCTGGTAGGTTTTACATCCGTAGTACCACAAATGTTTGTTCCTATGGCGGCAGAAATGGCAACGCCTGAGAAAAGAAACTCAGCGATTGGTATGGTAATGAGCGGACTATTATTGGGAATCCTATTGTCCAGAGTTGTTGCCGGATTTGTTGGAGAGATCTGGGGCTGGAAAATGATTTATTATATTGCAGCAGTTGCTATGATAACCCTAGCCGCACTCATATCTGTAAAGTTACCGGACATTCATCCTTCTTTTAAAGGGAATTACAGCAAACTAATGAAGTCTCTCATTCATTTAACCAAAACACAGCCGGTATTGCGACTGGCTGCATTTCGCGGGGCATTAGGGTTTGCTGGATTCAGTGCTTTTTGGATAGCGCTCGTATTTCATTTAGAAGGAGCACCTTTTCATGCAGGATCTTCAGTCGCCGGATTATTTGGTCTGGTAGGAGCTGTTGGGGCCATAGCTGCGGCATTTGTAGGAAAAATAGCCACGCGCATTCCGGCTTATAATATTGTACTGACGGCTATTCTACTTTTATTGATCAGTTGGATTATATTTTATTTTGGAGGCTATACCTACCTTGGATTAGTTGTAGGCGTAATATTGCTCGATCTTGGATTACAATCTATGCATATTATGAATCAGTCGAGTTTTTTTGCTTTGAATTTGGGAGCTAACAATAGATTAAATACCGTTTATATGTTCAGCTATTTTGTAGGTGGTTCATTGGGAACTTTTTTAGCGTCTCAAGCCTGGAAATATTACCAATGGAATGGTGTAATCGGCGTCGGAGTCATTTGTACTTTGTTGGTTTTGGCTGCACATATCGCCTACGAAAAAAAATAAAAAAAGCTCAAACATCAAGTCGGATGTTTGAGCTTTTTTATGGATAATGGTCTATCTATTTATCCTTAAAGATCTCTTCTAATTTCTTATTCAACATCTCTCCTCTCAAATCTCTAGCCATGATTTTCCCCTGCGGATCAACCAGCAAGGTACTTGGAATGCCCATGATGCCATAATATACTGAAACTTCATTTGCTGCCCCTTTCAAATCTGAAAGCTGTGTCCAGGGCATGCCGTCATCCTGTATGGCCTTTTTCCATTTTTGTTCGTTATCATCAAGGGAAATACCCACCACCGTAAAGTTTTTATCTTTATATCTGTTATAGGCTTTTAAAACATTTGGATTTTCTGCACGACATGGGCCACACCAACTGGCCCAGAAATCGATCAATACATATTTGCCTATAAATTCAGAGAAAGTTACAGATTTACCGTGGTTGTCGTTCTGCGTAAAATTAAACACCGGACTACCAATCTCACTACGTTTCAATACCGCTACACGCTCGGTTAAAGCCTTTCCCTGACTAGTTGCCTTCATCTTCTTGCTCAACTTCTCATACACCACATTTACATCTTTGTAGGTGCCCAACTCTGCACGGTCAATCACCAGACTAAGACTAAAAGGACTATTGGGATGTTCTTCGATATATTTGTTGGAGATGCCCCGTATCTGGCTCTTTATTTCCTGAGCCTTTTGTTCCAAGGCCAATTGCTCTTGTTTATCTACCCTATTCCAATTTCTGTATAAAGCCATTTCCTGGGAGGACAAGGCTGCAATTGACTTAGTATAGACATCTGCCTCATCCTGAATTTTAGAGCCCTTATGCTTGATCTGATCTAAAGAATCTACATTTCCAGAAATCTGCATCGTTCCCGGTTCCACATACATCCATATCGGTCTCTTTGGGAAATCGATTAAAATTTTACGAGGTTCGTTAAAAGAGGCTGTCCAGGTAAACCTATTTGCTGATACTTTTACCTTAGTCTTTTTATATGCTTTACCTTCATAATATTCGATAGCCAACTCCCTATCTCCTAGCCCTTTGATATCGCCCTTTAATTGGACCTTCTGCCCAAAAGCTGTAGCGGTAATACCAAATATTCCCGCCAGGACCAACAATTTATATATACTCATAACAATATTTTTTTGATTTATTTAAAAATTTCAGCCATTTTTTTGTCCATAGCTTCATCATTCTCTCCCCCGCCACCATACCGGCCGATAATTATTCCTTCCTTATCTATCAGAATTTTGGTAGGCAGCGAATGGATGCCGTAACCTTTAGTGATGTCATTAGAGCTATCAAAACCTTTATCTGTCATTTTCAGTCCGCTTAGAACGTGTTTCCAAACACCAATCTGGTCCTTTTCTACTGCTTTTTTCCAGGCTTCCGGATTGCTGTCATCACCAGCTACCCCGATAATTTCCAATCCTTTACCTTTATATTTACCGTATAAAGAGAGCAAATGTGGGTTCCCTTTACGACAAGGCACACACCAACTGGCCCAAAAGTCGATCAACACATACTTCTTTCCTTTAAAATCGCTTAGGCTCAGTTTTTCTCCATTGATGTCTGTTGCCGAAAATACTTTAGCTGTACTTCCTGGCGATCCGCTTTCCAGTTCAGTGATTTCTCTGTATATCTCTTTACCCGATGTACTGTTTCTAATCTTTTCTGTCCAGGCATTGTAAATAGCTTTTGCATCTGCAATGCTCAGCGAACCCATTTTAAAACGCATCAGAAAAGCCGATACATAAGAGTCAGGATGTGTGTTGATAAAAGTCCAGTCTATTTTATCCATTCTGGCATTAAAAGGTCCAAACTGTTCTTTGATAGCAGCGGCCTTTTCATGGTCCTTTTCATTTCTGTAAGCCCGTGATAGCGGTTCCATTTCCTTACGGATGGATTCTTTTTCGAGGGTTAGTTCCGCATACTCGTCATTGCTCAGCGATCCTTTCAACACGACCTTTTTAAAAGCTCCGTAAGTAACCGTCAGGTTCATTTTACCGGGTCCTATAAAAATTTCTGCTGTATTGGGATCATCATTATCCCTGATATTCCTTGCAGCAGCAACATGTCCCATAACAGGTTCTGCCAATCTACCTTTAAACAAAAAAGTCCCGTTGCGAATAGCAGCGCTATCAGCTTTAAAACCTTCACCTACAGGATAAAACAGGTATACGAACCCGGTCCGTTTTCCTGTGATCTTTCCAGCGATACTGAAATCCGAAAGATCGTTTTTCTGTGCAAATCCTGGCAGACTTAAAAGTGCTGCCAGGCTAAAGAACAATAGTCTTTTCATATGGTAATTAATTTCTACTGTATCCAGGGTTCTGATCTGCGATATTATTGGTATTCAGCTCTGTAGAAGGAACAGGCAGGATAAGTGAAGTTTCAGACTTAATTTCCGGCCTGAAATCTGCCGATTGGATAGTTGCAAAAGGAAGCCTGCGCAAAGCCAGCCAGTCCAGCCCGTTCTCAGCCACAAAATTTTTCATGGTTTCCTTAACCACCAGCACCTGGAATGCAGCTGCACTGGAAGTACCATCAACAGTGGCAAAATCGGTAAGACCTGCATGGCCCATCACTTCCTTAAGCCGCCCCTTGGCTAATGCCAGGTCTCCACCAGATAATGCAAGAGCCTCTGCCTGTAACAGGTAAGCTTCTGTTAAACGAAAAGCATAGGCATTAACCGATAATGGCGTAAAACTGATAGTTGTAGGACTTCCTGAATAATACTTGGTAAAAGTATTTACCGTTGCTCCTCTTTTTACAATAGGTTTAAAGGTCCACGCTGCCCTCGGGTCATTCTCCATCATTTTGGCTAGCTTGGGAGTAGCCATATACTGGTTGTAATACTGGTATTGCATGTATTTATAAGTATCATTAGGGAATGGCTGTCCGATCATCATTACTTCCTGACTGCTGGCTCCAAGAGTCAGGAATATATCCTTTGTAGATCCTTCCAGTTTAAAATTACTGCTTTTAATGATATCATCCGTAAGGCTGATTACAGTAGCGTAATCTGTACCTATTCCTCTATTCATCAGCACCCTGGCTTTCAACAGCTTGGCCACCCATACATTGGCATAGCTCAACTTGGTATTTCTTAGTGGTAAGCCTGCAATAGCAACATCCAGGTCAGCAATTATTCCATCATAACTATCCTTAACATTAGAACGAGGCAGGTTAATGTTGTCAGAATTCACAAATTTATCCCTGATGATAATGCCGTATTTACTGTTGATATCCCTGTACTGTCCATAATGAAAAAGCAGATCTGCATTACCAAAGGCTCTTAAAAATCTGGCCTCGGCCTGCAGCTGTTTCTTAGTATTATCGGCAATAGTGGTAACCGGTTCAATATTCTTCAGAAATCCATTGGCTGCATTAACCAGATTATAAGCATATCCCCATTTACCGGCCGCAGCAGGACTGTTTCTATTCACCGTAAAGTCATTCAGCCCATCGGTGTTGTTGTTTACAAGCAGACCGCTCAGCTCAGAAGGTACAGTTTCAAAAACATCTATCCATCTAAGGGAGGGAACCCCGTTATTGTCTGTCGATGAATTTGCAAAGCGATAATAAACACCATTAAGTACAGTACCAGCACTTTTTGCATCGATGATCACATTTCCATCTACCTGTCGGTCGGAAGGAAATACATTCAGCTCCTTTTTACAGCTCATAAAAATACAGGCTGGTAAAACAAGCATTAACCATTTTTTATATGAAAGTTTCATGTGAATAATTTAAAATTGAATTAAAAACCTAGTTTAAACCCTAACGAAAATGACCTTACCGTTGGATAATTGCTCACGTCAAAATATCCGCCACTTACACTATAGGTATCATTAGTAGTTTCAGGATCATTTCCCGGGTATTTGGTAATGGTAAACAGATTGGTAGCAGATGCAAATAATGAAGCATTCAGCAAACCTGCCCTTTCCATCCATTTGGATTTACCCAGCTTGTAGTTTAGAGAAACCGTTCTTAACTTGATATAAGATGAGCTGAAAACATTCATATTAGATATTGGAGCCACACCATCGCCATACAATAAACGAGGCTGATTCGTTTCCGTATTACCCGCATGATACCTATTTAACATCACTGCGTTGGCGTTGGAAGATCCGGAGAACTGCATACTGCCAATGTGATCTCCCCATACCAGGCTTCCTCCCTGTGAGAAGGTGAAATAAAATTGCAGGTCAAAATTCTTATAACCAAAACCCTGACTAAAGCCACCATAATACTTAGGTGCAGCCTGAGCGATGATCTCATTAGTTTTTGGGAAAGCACTTTGATACTGTTTGTACTGTTCGTAATCCAATTCATACATCAGGTCGCCGATATTTGTGTACGGGTAAAAAATCATTCCAATAAACCCGAGCTCCTTCTTATAAGCATCCAGTTGCTCCTGGGTCTTGATAATACCTGTTACCTTATAACCTGTAATCAGACCAAGTGGTTTGCCTTCAATCAGTGTCGTGCTGTTACCCAGTTCCAAGCCAGTTAAGCTTCCAATCTGTTTCAGATTTGCAGTAGCATCTAATTTGGTTACCAGCGATTTATTCCAGGTCACATTCAAAGACCCATTCCATCTGAAGTTTTTAGAGCGTATGATGTCACCAGCAAGAGAAACTTCCAAACCTGTATTTTTAATATCAGCCGTATTTCTCAACAAAGAAGAAAAAGAACTGCTGGATGCAATTGGCAAGGACAATAACACCCCATTGGTTTTTTTGTTGTAATAATCTACCGTTGCTTGTAAGCGGTTATCGAACAAGGAGATGTCGATACCCGCATCAGCTTCTTTTGTACTCTCCCATTTGATGGCCGCATTCCCCAACTGTGTTGGAATCAATGCATTACTTCCCGCATAAGCGTAAGGACTATATAAGGTACGATACATTTGATCACCGATATTCTGCGTACCAGTTAAACCATAACTACCGCGAAGTTTAATGTCATCAATCCATTTTACATCTTTAAGGAAGTTTTCCTGAGAAACTCTCCAGGCAACAGCTCCGGAAGGGAAATAACCGAATTTGTTGTTAGGGCCAAATTTTGAAGAACCATCAGCCCTGCCTGTAAAGGTAAACAGGTATTTGTCAAGCAATGAATAATTTGACCGCAGGTAAAAAGACAACAGATAACTCTGCGGCTTACCCGGATCATCACCCCTTGTAATCAGCGGAGTGGTGGCCGAAGAAAGGTTATTCAATACCTTATCATCTGGATAACCAGTAGCCGTTGCACTAAAAAAACTGTTCTTTATCGTTTCATAGGATGTACCTGCAAGTACAGTCAGTTCGTGTATATCATTAAAGGTTTTATTATAGGTAAGTGTATTCTCTAGAAACCAGTTGGCCAACCTGCTGTTTGAATTGCTGCCAATCCCCCCATTGTTAGTTACATTTCCCTGCACACTGCCGACACTTAAAAAGCTTGGAATATAGTTACGCTGGTTATAGGTTTGCATATTCAGGGACACTGTACTCTTGAATTTCAGGTCTTTGGTGATATCATACAATCCCGAAGCTGAGCCCATCAGGCTAAAGGTTTTTGCGTTATTGGTGGCCTGAAGCAGTGCTACCGGGTTTTGAAAGCCCATATAGCTATAACCTACAGTAGAAAAATTGGTAGGAATACCTTTTTCATCATAAGGTGCAAAATCAGGCCGCGCCCTCAATGCCTGTCCGTAAGCACCATCGCCAATATGCTGATTGGTGTAACCCAACAACAGGTTAGTAACAAACCTGAAACGCTTACCAATCTCATTTTCGAGATTCAGCTTACCTGTTACCCTTTGATAGTCTGTATTTTTTATCACTCCCGGGGTACTATTGAAAGAGATAGAGCTAAAATACTTAGAAGCAGCTCCTCCGCCCTGAACAGACAGATCGGCATTGTGCGAAATGGTATTGCGGGTAACCTCATCGATCCAATTGGTATTGGCCCTTCCAAAAAAAGCAGAAGGATTTTTAACAATAGCTTCAGTTTCGGCCGGCATATAGTCCGCAGCCTTTGTATGCTCGTCAAAATCATTCTTGGCAGCCTCAGAAATGAGCATCTTGTACTGATCAACATTCAGTACATTAGGTGTAATGGCCCGGCTAGTAGTACTATAGTAATTGGCAACAATTTGTGGCTTCATATCTTTCTTACCGCTTTTAGTCGTAATGATCACGACACCATTAGCTGCTTTCGAACCATAAATTGCCGTTGATGAAGCATCCTTAAGAATACTGATGGATTCAATATCATTGATATTCAATCCGCCAATACTGTTCAGTCCATTTACAAAAGACGAAGACAGTCCAGCACTTACCCCTCCAGCATTATTGGTATTATTAGCAACCGGCGTACCTAAATCAAAGCCCGTATTTATAAAATTGCTGCGCACCTGTACCGGTACCCCATCAATGACATATAATGGGTCGTTACCCCCCAAAAGCGAAGTTGAACCACGCACCCTGATCTTAACTGCACCACCGGGGGTTCCATCGGCCTTAGTTACCTGTACGCCCGCAGCTTTACCAGCCAGGGCATTATCAACTGTTGCAAAAGGCAAATCCTGGACATCTTTTGCACTTACTATAGCAACAGAACCTGTAAGGTCTTTCTTTCTGCTGCTGCCATAACCTACCACCACCACCTGATCCAGATCTGATGAAACAGGTTCCAATCGTACAGTGATATTATTCTGATCACCGATTTTTATTTCTCTTGATTTATACCCGATATAAGAAATCACCAGAACAGCACCTTTCTCTGGTATAGAAATGGAAAAACTTCCGTCTTCTAAAGATCTTGTAGAACCCGAAGCTCCTTTTACACTAATTGAAGCACCTGGGAGCGGCTGGCCAGACTCGCCCAATACCCTTCCCTTTATTATTTCCGCAGAAAGATAATCCTTGATAACTCCGATAAGGGTCTTTTCTTTTTCTTTGACCACAATTGTTTTGTTATCAATCGCGTAAGTTAAAGGCAATCCATCAAGGCACTTGTTCATCACCTCATTTACAGAACTTTGATCAAATGCCACATTAATCCTTTTATCTACACTCACCTTCTTTACAGAAAGCAGGATGTTGTAACCAGTCTGTTTTCTTACTTCTTTGAATACCTGTTCAAGGGAAACATTTTTCCCCGTGAAGGTAACATTCTGGGCAAATCCGGAGGCATTCACCTGCAGAATTGTCGCGATCATTAATATAGTGATCAAATTAATTCTCATGATCAGTTTTCCTTTATCAATATCTTTCAAAGCATAAATTGCAGCATTCAAAAGAAATTGCAAAACTCTGAATATGTGCCTGTTAAGCCAACACATCATTTTAGTATATATTTTATACATTTGTTAGTCTGGTTTAAGTTGTTAAAAAGTTGTTACGTACAGGTTTTACGGTTTACCAGAAATCATAAGGGCTTCGATTGCGACTCGAAGTCCTTTTTTCCACAAACCGGCTGTGTTGATCTAAGGGTCATGGCAATGTCTTATCATAATTGTTTAGTTGGTTTATTTGGTTAATTATTTCATTACTATTATTTTGTTACCTTCTACACGAAACTGTACCTCACCGGTCATTTCCAATACTTTGAGTATACTTGAAACGTTTTTAGACCTGCTGACCGTGCCCCAAAACAGATCATTTCTCAATTCCTCATTTTTAAATACAACTTCTACATTGTACCAATTTGATACTTTTTGCATAATACTTTCAAGAGGTTCATTTTTAAACATGAAGTAATCATTTTTCCAGGCAATAGCATCATTTACATCTACTTTGTTAACCGAAAGATCTTTATTGATATGTAGGGTAGATTGATCACCGGGACTCAGTGTTATCGATTTATCCTTAAGATTATTAAAGCCTTGTTTGTTTAACAAACTTAACCGAACGGATCCTTCCAACAGGGTCGTTTTTATATTTTTTCCGTCTTTATAAGCTTCAATGTTAAAATGTGTACCTAACACTTCAAGTTCCTGACCCCTGCTCAACACGATAAAGGGGATGTGCGTGGCTTTTTTACTTACTTCAAAATAAGCTTCGCCACTCAATGTAACTCTACGCTCAGTTTGGTTTGCAAACGTCGTTGGAAAGGTGAGTGATGAAAAAGCATTCAGCCAAACGCGGCTGCTGTCAGGTAAAACAACTCTATACTGTCCTCCCTTCGGGGTTTCAATAGTATTATATTTAATTGTTTTAGAAGCCAGTTCAGTATCTCCAGTAACCTGATATATCAGCTGCCCATCTGCCGTCTTAGAAATTTTTACGCCGTTTTGGGTAGCAATTGCGGTGGTTTTAGAATCGTTCAAACTGACTCTTTCCCCGTTCGACAAGGTTAGTATAGCTTTATTTCCACCAGGAGCAACATCTTCTTTTTCAGACAGGTAATTAACATTACTTCTAGTATTATAATAGGTATATATCAAAAAGCTACAGCAGATCAAAACTAAGACGGCAACCATTTTATAAAACGATCTTAACCAGATCGTTCCGGACTTCCTCATGTAGGTTTGATTAAATTCGGAAAACAGTCTTTTTTTAACAACTTCTTCGCCCCCACCTGAAGATAACCACTCTCCAAAGTTTACCTCGTTATAATTTATTTCATGAAACCAGTTGTCAAGTTCCATGTATTCATCTTCAGTACAATTCCCTTCATCATTTTTTTTCAATAAAACACGTAATCTATCTTTATTCATATCGCTGGCTTTATATTAACATAATGCACTTCTTGCCCATTACCGTTACTTGGGATGAAAATATTTTTTCAACTACTATCAGGCTACTTTATAAATTGTTATTTTCACCAAATATATGGTCAGGAATCTTATCATTAATTACAACAACAGTACTGAAAGGGAACTCATTGAACTCTGGAAAAAGGGTAACGAAGAGATTTTCGAATACTTTTATAATCGGCACGTTATAAAGCTGCTGAGCATTGCTACACATAAGGTCGGAAATCCGGACGTTGCCCAGGAGCTGGTCCAGGATACCTTTTTAAGCCTATATAAAAAAAAACAGGAGATAAGGGAAGAAACGAATCTCGCTGCATATTTATATATCGCCTTAAAAAAGAACATTCTGAATCATTACAGAAAGGAAAGCACGCACAAAAAATATGAAACCTACGTGTTAAGTCACAGATCAGAACTAGATCACAGTACAGAATGGAACATTAATACCAAAGAACTTGAATTTCAAATCATTGAAGAAATTGAAAAGCTTCCTCCACAATGCCGAGCAGTATTTAAGTTAAGCAGACTGGATGGAATGAGTGATAAAACAATTGCCACAACACTCAGTATATCTGTAAACACGGTCGAACAGCATAAAAGAAAAGCATTGAGAATCTTAAGGTTTGCATTTAAGGATTACCTTGGAACTGCATTAATTCTCTACCTATTAAGATAGTACCATAACAATCCATGTTCCTTTCATAAGTCCAAGTTTTTGTAAGATAAAAATCAGTGTTTCATTTTTTCCACCAATCCGAAAAACGATATATACTCCTCACATGCCTCATCCGACGGTAAACTCCATCACCCTCCCTGCTCCCATTTAGACTTGTATTTCCTTCAATGGAGTAAACCCAATCATTCCTTACCTCTTCTACAATTCCGCAATGCGCTATCCGTTCTAAATCCTTAAAATAGATCCCTAATACCATTCCAGCTACCGGATCCCTGGTAAGCCGATCAGCGGGAAAAAGTGCAGGACTCCAGGCTGTCCGCGGTTGCGGATACCCAGCTTGCCCAAAAACCCAGGACACAAACGACGCACACCAAGGTGCTTTCCTGATGCCAACATACGCATTGTATTGATCCACTCGCGGACCGCTATTCTCCATAGATTCCCGAACGCCAATTTCTTTTTGCGCCACGACGACAATCTTTTTCCTGCTTCCATCACCTATACGATTGCTGTTAACACTCCAATCGCTGCCAATAAAAGCAAAGCAAACGAAGCCCAATAAAATCCTAATTGTTGCCATAATTCTAATTTTTTAAACTGTAAAACCATATCACTTAACAAGGGCAAACCCAACCTCATCCAAAATCTTTGCAGCAGCCACCAACATAAGCCTATAACCATCAGAAAGCTGATCAGGCTCAACAAGATCAGGAGCCAGATATTTGGATCAATAAAACCAATCGTAGGATCTGAGCTCATGACCAGCCATTGTAAAAGGGGCCATAGCAATAAGCATAACCCAAATAGCAGGTAAGGTGTATAGTTTCTTCCAGAAACATCATACTTTGTAATTTTCAATGTGTTCATCGTATTTTCTTTTAATGTGTGATTAAAAAATAGGAAGGCCGTTTCCGGCCCTCCTTTAATTCAGCCTCATCAAACCACCTTCATCTTCCCAACATAGAAACTGTTTGACGCCACTCCCTTTTTCAGTGCCGAACTGAAATTCATATAGCAATGGATATCATCGCCACTAAATTCCATGGGTAGTTGCAAACTGTAGGACTCAGCTGAGCGCGGGGCAGCCTCCATTAGGGTAACAAACTGCTTCTTTACCGGATTATACACCAGCAAATTGGCCATATCTGTTGCATCTCTAAACCTGTTATCACCAACGGTATGGTTCCATTCAAAACTCACCGTTGCTGTAGCTGTGGCTCCAACCTGCATCGCAGCAGGCAACACCAATTTACCACGACCAAACTTTATCTTTGTGTAATCTATAGTAAAGTCCGGTCCTTCACCAATAACGGCTTCTTTTAAATGGTACGAAACTGCTTCGTTCATTGGTGATTTTGAGGCCGATCTGTGGTTATAGTACATTTCGATCAAGTCGCTAAATGAACTTAAAAACCCCATAATCAAACCAAACTTAAGCCGCTGATTTATTTGTAGCTGAGTGGCCGCCTTATTACTTGCCCGAGGTAAAGCCCTGATTACATTTAAATCTCTCCAAAAAACGCCTACCACTGTTCCTGTTTTTTTTCTAAATCCCCCAAGGATTCCTTGTCTGATAATTCCCATGTTCTAAAAAATTAAAGTTTAAAAAAATGAATTTTAGATTGTTTGATCCCAATAGCCCTGCAGTGCCAACGTCACAAACAACACCACAAAGAGAATAAAACAACAAGCCCTTGTCAAGTCCCCTGGGGTCGTCGACCCTTGTCTAAAAAACGGCCTAAAAACCTATTCAAGCCTGGAAAACAAGCTCGATTTTTTCTTTAAAAAAAAATTAAATCTTAACCCGTATGGCACAGCTTTGAGCCTCACAATCCTTTAATTTCTCAATCAAATCCAGCATCACTAAAACATTTTGATCTTCAATTCCAATCATTAATGCCTTCAATCTCCCAGGACTGTAATTGCAGCGATAACTAGAATTAAACACCCTGGTTTTACCCGTTACCATCAGCTTCATCATCTCATAAATGGCACGTTGCGCATTCAACAAAATTTTACCGAAATTGAAATAACGATCCCTACGACGCTGAGAACTGGAGTATAATAAATAGCGTCTAGCCATCTTCCAAGCCATCTTAGTTGCCCATTCATCTTCCATCGCGATTTCATCATTCAAAGCATTAAGTAAAGCATAACGATCCAGCACTTCACAACGAATGTACGCAGCAAGCCTCGAAGCTAACTTCACATGCGGTTCATCTAAAATCTGCAACAAATCCATATCCTCGTCCAATTCAAAATTGAATGGGTTAACCAGCTTCCTCATATCCTTTAATTCGCCGTATAGGGCTATTTTCTTCCCGTAAACAATTACCTGCTTCATCACAAGACAAATTGTTATATAGCCCATCTTTTTTGTCTGGGCATCTGTATATTCCATATTATCCAAATTCTTCATCTACTTGTTTTAACATTTTTAATAAAATTGACTTCACTGTAGTGGCCGTATTTTTCAGCACCTGCCGGTATTTACTATCCATACTTGCGGCCGACAGGCTTGTATTCCCTATACCTACCGTTTGGAAACTCCTCGCGATAAATGCCAGCATCGGACGTTTTCCACCAACGACTACCCCAACTTTAACCAGAAGCTTAAAAAGATAGGCCAATACATCCGCAGATATGGCGAGTGGCAAACGAGCACACTCCTCCCCGGCAGGTACGACAGCAATGGGATTGCTTAAATTTTTCTTGCGATCCATACAGGTCAGCTCCGTATCCACATAACTGAGCAAAATGTCTTTTACGCCAGGACGGCCAGCATCAAATTTTACCGTCTTATGCTTATAGGTCAACGACTCCAACTCCCGTTTGTAACTAAACAGACAATCGTATTTTGCAGCCATATCGTATTGCCCGGCTAAATCTAGTGCTATCTCTGCTTTACAATACGACATAAAGCCTGTCGTATTAAAATTTGCCCTTAAAAGCAACGTTCTGAACTGACTGTTAAGACTATGTGGAAGACCCCTGCACAGTTCAAAGATCCATTTTTGCAATTTCTCCAAATACCCCATTTGGTACCAACTACCTGCTCCCACCTTTAACAACACCGTCATTTTTCCTACAACAAGCGCCTGCAAGGTCTTATCTATGCAATAGGTACTCATTGCAGAAACTAATGGTTTTACCTGTTCCTCAATCCTATCGGCAGCCATACGATACTGCAGCATAGGCATTTTTTCCAGTGGGTCCAGGTACTTTGCATAACTTCGATGCAATACGTCAATTGCAGCTATCAGACAATTCAACACCGCCTGATATAAAGGCCTCATTCTTTCCGGAAATTCTGGATACTGGTAGAGCGTATCCAGCAAAAAAGTACATTCTTTACTGATCTGTCCAAGATATCTCTTAACTCGACCGGTACCCATATTCGCAAAAAGCATTGATCGCATCTCTCCAGACACCTCTTTACCAATAGCTGGCAAACGGTCCATCCAGTTCTTAATTTCTTCATCCTCCATTATTGGTCTATCTGGTGACATCAGCTCCAGTACTAATTTATGCAGCGTAGTTTTTGTGTGTATTTTCATGGTTCCAACCTCCCTAAATAAATGCTCTCCGCAATTTCCTTCCTGTCAGATGAGGTTACACTCAGGTAAACCTCAACAGCATGTTCAGCCATCTGCTCATCAAAATCAAAGCTGCACTTCAATGCATTCCGTTTTACTCCACCAATAAAGCCGTCGGTCATTTTCAACTCCGGACAGTAAACCACCAACATCAGCTGATCATCGAAAGACACATTCCGTACTGCACTCCGTTCCCAATTTAGCTCCAACTTAACCGCAGCAATGCGCTGTATTTCAACATAGTGAAGACCTTTCAAATCACCAACACTGATCAGTATTTTTGAATGGTCGACAATTATATCTGGCCATACACCACTAAAAGCCGTTTTATAATTGGCCGAAAAGGCAGCATTTACTTCTATCTGATCAATTGCCAGTTTTGCAAAACCAACGGTGATATAGGGATAAAACGGCACCAGCCATTGCTGTATAAACGTAAATTTCTTTTGATTTGCCAATTGAGCGGCGGTACGTGGCCGTTTTTTTCCTTTCTTCTTTGGATGCTGCCTTACGTAAGTCACATTTTTCCAGGTCGCACCTACTACGGGACCTATTTTCCCCGAAATCCCACCTAGTATACCCTTTCTTAATTTTGCCATAATTTTAAATTTTAAGACGGTTAAAATTTCTATTGTTTGCTATTGATTTATAGTATTTGTAGCCTTTATACTGGTCTTAAACTGCATTCCTGCTGCTTTTATACTGGTAAAGCAGTAGCATACCAGTATAAAAGCAGTACTATACCAGTAGGAGACCAGTATAAGTTATACAGCTGATGCTAAGCACATTATGTCATCAAATCTAAAATCAAGCATTGTTAAAACCTAGTAAACCAAGGTTGGTGTCTGGATTTGTCTTAAAAAGTCTGGGTTTGTCCGATATTTTCTGTCATTTTAATGAGGTCGGCCTTTAGATAATAATGTTTATTACCAATCATGCGGGTACTGATGAGTTTCTTTTTACGCCAACGATATAGTGTTTGATCACAAACTTTGAATAAGCGCTTAGCGTCGCTGTTATCCAGTAGCTCCTCCTCAAGGGGCACTGGCCTGGCGTATACCATAGGTAATTTTGTTCTGATGTCGATCAGTACAGCTAAAATCTCTTTTAATAAGGAAATGATTTGTAGCAGCATAGGCAAATAAAGCTATACCGGAATAATGGTGTAACTATTGGAAGCGTTAGTATCTTGAATTCAGTTTTTCAAACAACAGTTTTGCTGGTGTCTGAAACTCCATAACATTCCAGGTTCCGAAGCCAAAACATACGTTTTTTTCTTCTAAGGTAAACCTACCCTTGTAAGGATGAAAAGGAATTTTATGGTCTTCTTTTTGAATGAAAATGATAGACTCGCTTAAAACTCTGGCATCCGGAAATTCCAGCCAAAAACTCAGTCCACCTAATGGCTTCACTACATTAACCATATTCCCAAGAGCATTTACCAATTGCATCCCAACTTCAAACATGTGCTCTTTCTTTTCTCTTTGCATTTTCTTAATGCTGTGCAACAACTTATTGTTGTTTAACATCATAGCAATCGCTTGCTCAATAAGCGGATCCTTAAACGGGCTTTGGCCGATATAAGTAAACTGCATCAATTGTATAAACTCTGCTGCGGCAACAATAGTACGTGTTTGTTGCATATAGATGGACAATAAACTCAATGCACCCAGGTAAATCACATGTCCGTTGTGGTTCTGGCAAATCAGTGGTTTAAAAGGCTTTATTTCATACCAAAATTCATGGTAATCGTCTTCCTCAATGATATAAAATTGATGTTTCTTAGCCAACTCCAAAAGCTCTACACATTCGTTTTCCGGTATGGAGTAACCTTCTGGATAACTACATTGCTGCCTTACATATAAGGCTTTTATGGTTGTCTTCTTCAATAATCTCTTTAGTTTGCCAATAAAACCATTTTCGAAAGATTTTATATCATGCAATACTGCACCACAGTCGGTAATTAGCTTTTTGACCATTGCGTCCCTGGGCGCAGTATTTACCACATGATCAAAAGGCCTGAGTAACACTTTAAAAACCTGTTGTAAGGCCTCCCTTCTACCCAGCACTACCTCTAAACAGCTAGAACTGATCCTAAAATTCCGTGTTTTATTCAGGTAATCCAATATTGCAGTTTTAAACTCCATACTTTTCATTTCGGAAATTCTATCCATCTGATTAAAGTCTCCGTAAACTTTAGCCTGCTTGCTGATCTGGGTGAGGTACAGCCAATGTGATAAATAATGTGGTCCTGGCGTATCAAGACCCAACATGATAAAATCCGAAGGAGGATGATCGTTATGAATTTCAATATTAGGGGTATTGTTTAACCTTACCGGAAGCCTTTCAATGCTACGATCTGCCGGATGCAGCAAATCATAATTCGGAAAACATAATGACACAAAAGTACCAGAGCCTTTAACCGGATCTAGCCAGCCTTTATCCTCTAATCGTTTATAGATTCGAAACATCGTATTTCGGTGTATTTCGTTTAACTTACCTACAACCCTATAAGAGGGTATTCTTGATCCAGGTAAAATGATGCCTGTTTGTATATACTTTACGATTAACTTATATACCTGAACACTGGTAAGTGGGCCATTTGGAGGTTGAGGAAATCTCCATATTTCTGCGTTGATTTTGTTCATTGAGATGGTTTTACATTTGATTGATCGTAATTTAGAAGAAAAATTTGCTTAAAAGAAAAAAACCATAGCACCTTTAAACTGACCACAGGGGGTATAACGAGAATTGACACCAATTAATTTTAATTATTCGTTTGATATTTACAGTTATAATTATTTGACAAATAACCCAATAACCAAGCATGTAAGTAAAAATCCCGAACTCAATTCCTCAGCCTATGGATAACTGTAACATTCATGATAAGCAAAAACTCATTACACAGTATGTGATACCATCATTGGGTAGCCAGCTGTCGGAAGATCAGGGGTTTATAACGCAGTTAATTTTACATAGCCGACTGATCCTATCTATCAAAAACCAGCAAATAGAAACACCAGGCCCATTTGAGGATGCTTATGTCTGGTTTTCCATCGATGCTATGGTGCATAGCTATTACTTTTGTCCGCACAGATTTGTTAAAAAGGGAACCCGGATCTGGAAAAAGAGAGAATTCATACTTTTTACCAGCTGCCTGCTCGACCAGCAATTACGCACAGATTATCTGGAGATGCTGGAGAACGGGCGAATGATTTTCATAAAATATGCGCATGTACTAAGCCTTATGGAACGTTATCCAGAACTAGAAAACCAGATTAAACTGGTATCCATCAATAACGAACGTTACTATCACAACAGGAATTTAATGTTGAACAAGCCCCCAGTTGAAAGGGTGAGACAACTGATTGCCGAAAATCCACTTTTTGTAAATAGTACCAGCAGGAGCATTCAGGCTATGCATGTCAATTTAACCAGAAATGGATATGCCAATCAATTGAAGAAACTGTAAAGCAAGCTTTCCAAAAAAAATGCCAATGGCTTGGCTGGTATAATGCCCATCTATGGGCAGCTGTGCTTTTATTTCCGGGCTACTTTTGGGTATGAAGAAAGATATAGAAACACTAAATCTAAAAAGAAAATTAGAACTACTTGTAGCAATATTAACTGTATTCCTTATCCTGTTTTGGCTATATGCAGCTGGAACACAAATATCTGACTTTAATAAGTTTAAGGGAGAAATGAATAATCAAGTGTTTTCAAATCGGATTAGCAGATTATTGGCTTACCTCATTCCCAGCTCAGAAATTATCATAGCTACCCTACTCGTTAATCGCCCAACAAGACTTATTGGCATGAAAATGAGTCTTTTATTGACACTTACTTTCAGTACTTATATCATACTAGCCTTATTGAATGTTTATAGCAGAATGCCATGCAATTGTGCAGGCCTAATGGGCAGCAACAGTACCTGGGTAGCCAATTTAATCTTGAACCTGATTGTTACGGTAGTTGCCGTAACGGGGTTAATCATAAACCTAAAGATGAAGGAAAGGAGGACAAAGGTATGGATACAATAGTATCACATGCCCCTTTACCGGCATGATAGTGATTCGAACCTCCTGTATTAAACATCTCTGCATACAGGTTGAACCTACAAGAGATAATAAAAACCAAATATTATGAATAGATTAAATAAACTACCCTTGATGGCCTTCGCTTTAGGTCTCGGGTTTATAGTAGCTATGAGTTCT
Source organism: Candidatus Pedobacter colombiensis (assembly GCA_029202485.1). Lineage (NCBI taxonomy): Bacteria > Pseudomonadati > Bacteroidota > Sphingobacteriia > Sphingobacteriales > Sphingobacteriaceae > Pedobacter > Candidatus Pedobacter colombiensis. Next base: position 2,556,506 of record CP119313.1, read on the forward strand.
TTTAAAAACAAATCTACAGCTGCCAATTATTTCTATAATACCTCTACTTTAAAATGGGAAGCACTTAGTCCATCTGTTGTTGAAGGAATGTTACCTGGAAATTATCAATGTGAATTTAGTCAAACGCTAAAATGCACAGCAGAAACTGTGACCTATACGGAGGCTCATCCTGAAGGAATTCCAAGTGGAATTGTACGTGATGGAGAATTTGAGATTCAGTAATTACTTTTAACCAATTAAAGGCCACTGTATTGGTGGCCTTTAATTGGTTAAAATATCATATTTATCGGATATTTTGCGGTATTCCGCTCATTTTAATCTCATCATCCGGAATCGGAAAAGTATACTTTGGATCATTAGGAGGTAATGTATATACGATATTATTGATACTCCTTTTTAAAGTGACAGCATACTTTGTTTCTTTATTTAGTCTTCGGAGATCAGACCATCTGATACTTCTACCGAATAGCTCCTTTCTTCTCTCAGAAATTATTTTATCTAACGCGATCTCCGCATCATTGGTAAAAAACGGAGTGAATATCTTTTTATCAATACGATTTTTGAGTAGCGTATTGATATCCCTTAATGCGCTGTTTAAATCCTTTCTTCTCGCAGCGCATTCAGCCCTTATGAGAAGAATTTCGTCAGTAGCGAGTCCACAAAAAGAATCTACATTGCTGTATCCACCTTTAAATGTTATTACGCCATTACCATCCTTATCAAAAAATATTGCTCTTCGTAAGTCACTGTTATCGTATAAATTGTAAACATCCTCAGCAATAAAACTCCTTTTTCTATTATTAAATTTATAAGCGATTAGTGAGGTATGGAAAAGTACCTCATCATTACCATTTGGAATAGATGAAGGAATTGGACGAATATCAGCAGGATTTAACAAATTGTAATCTATAAGTTTTCCCTCTAGCTTTAAACAATCATCTGCATATTTTTCGGCATTGATATAATCACCCATAGTTAAATAAGTGCGGGCAAGCATTGCCAGCGCCGCAGGTTTATATGGAATTGTCTTATAAGTAACACGCACAGGCAGCAGGGTTTCAGCTAGTTTAAGATCAGCTATAATTTGATCGTAAGTTTGTTTTAACGTTCCTCGCGGTGAAATAATGTTGACATCAGAGCTTGTCCTTACTGGTAGTCCTAAAACTGAAGATGCTGTCTGTACATCATACGGCTCTGCAAACCCTTGCGTTAAATGATAAAGTGCAATTGCCCGGAAGAATAATGCACGACCTTTTAGTGTATTTGCTTTTTCTTGAATTGTTTTTTGAGAGGTGTACTTTCCGAGTCCATCCAATACCACATTTGCATAAAAAATCTGTTGATAGGCCGTCGTCCAGTCCGGACTTGGCTGGCCCTCAAATAAATCCTTTTTCCATAGATAGGTATTTATTTCGTAATCGTTCAATGTAAGAATAGCTTCAGAAGTGGTAAAATAATCATCAGCGCTTATGTTTCCCAGGGCTGGTGCTGTATTCATAATCAGTTGATTATTTAACAGAAATTCAAAATCTTCTAATGTAGTGGGTACTAATAGCGCCTTATCTGATTTCTTTTCAAGGAACTCTTTTTGGCAGGATACCAGCAACAAGAGAACTCCAAATATTATAATGTTTTGTATAAGTTTCATGTGAAATAAGTTAAATACAGTTAAAAATCTAGTTTGACTCCAATTGCAGATGTTCGCGGTGGAATTGCATATGGATAATCTGGATCAACAGATGAATGATCTGCTTTCCATAATATTCCAATGTTATTCAGATAAACAAATACGTTCAGGTTCTTAATAAATATATCCTGCAATCTCTTGCCTGAAAACGAGTAGTCTAAACGAATATCCTGCAAACGAATATGATCGCCTTTACCCACCAATGTTTCGGAATAGGAGTAAAAATTATCACGGTTTATGTTAATTTGAGTCGGCATGGATGGAACCTGAGTCGTTAACTCGTCTCCAGGTTTTTGCCATCGCTTACTGTAATCCCCATGCCCCCCTTGCGCATTGAGTATCGTACTATATCTTACAGAGTTTTTTCGAAAATAATAACCTAACCTGAAGCTAACATTTGCAGAAAGACTTAAATTTCTCCACGTTACAGTGTTTCTAACTGCTCCAAAAAATGTTGGACGTGCGGGGCCATTATAAATAATATTTTCTGGCGTTGCGTTATCAATAATCCCTTTATAATCACTACTTAATTGATTGTCAATAAATCCTTGTGGTGAACCGGTTTGAGCATCTAAGCCACCCCATTTATAGCTGTAAACGGCATACAATGGCTTCCCTTCAAAAGGATAAATTCCATTTCCACTTCCTTCAGAAAGGTAATTACCAGCAGGAGCTTTGATTAAGTATTTACTTACCGTTTCCTTAATGTGACTGAATAAGAAATTCGTTTCCCATTTCAATAACCCGGTAGTATTCTGACTATTTAGAACAAAATCAAAGCCTTTTCCAGAAGTATTGGCTGTATTTCCCCTAAATCTGGAAATACCAGTAGATGGGGCAAAAGGAGTTTGTCCAATAAGATCAAATCCATTCTTTATGAAATAATCAAAACTTCCTGATAGCCGATTATTACCGATGACAAAGTCCAAGCCCATATTTACTATTTTAACACGCTCCCATCTCAACTCAGGATTGGGCGGGTTAGTTATTTCTGCATAAGGTAAGTTTGTAAACGAGGTTGTACCCACAAGCATGGCGGTGGTATAGGCCGTAACAGTTTTGTCTACATTACCATTGTATCCGTAAGAAGCGCGTAGTTTTAAACTTGGAACAACTTCTGACCTATAAAAAGATTCGTTATTAACAATCCAGCTAACTCCTGCCGACCACAACGGAACGCCTTTCTGATTAGTCTTTACCCCAAAAATATTGCTACGATCAATTCTGGCACTTCCAGAAACAATAAAGCGGTTATCGTAGGTATAAGTGCCATTAAAAAAAGATGATAAAAAGCGATCTGAAAGATCTTTTGTCTTATCTCTATTCTCAATAATCCTTTTGTTTGTTGCTGAAATGTATTGGGGAAATGGATCAATATAATTAACCAATTTACCAGTAGCATGTTCATCATCATAACCATAGGTTCTATTGATGTAGCTTAATCCTCGACTATCACTCAATTCATATCCAGCTAAAGCATCTAGGCGATGTTTCTCCCCCAGCTGATTATTGTAGTTAAGCTGTCCTCTGATGTTTTGAGTAAGCCCATCACCCTTTTGCCTATCCAATATTCCACCTAATGGGATCGGACTAAGCAATTGATTGGTTGGGCTAATTGACGAATATTGATCAATGATATTCCTGGTATAAAATCCTTGTGCGTCATTCAGGTTTTCAAGCAATGAATTTGTCTTGCTGTACTGGTAGTGTAAGTCGACTACAAAGCCTTTCCCAATTTTATATTTTAAAGCAGTACTGATCCGCAAATCAGTTGAAGTTGTAACATTATTATTTAGGCGTAATTCCTCCAAAGGATTATAAGTCCAATCCAGTAATCCCTTATCAAGTGCATCATTAGCAAAGTTTTGTCGGTAGTATTTAGGGATAACTAAGCCCTTTCCATTTTGATCAGCTATTTGAGCATAAGGGTATGGATCACCTGAAGACATAGAAAGATCAGAAAAAGACAAACCATTCAATTCATTCCTGGTATTTGCAAAATATAATGCCGTACTAACCTCAAGTTTGTTCGCTAACAAAGAATAGGTATTTGCGACATTAAAAGTCAAACGATCATTATTATTTCGGACTACATTCAAATTATTCTTATCGTATCCAACAGATAAATAATAGCGTTGCTCAGCACTTCCTCCATTTAGGTTTATGGATACTTGTTTATTGATGCTGTTTCGGTTAAAGTATTTCCCATACTCCTTTCTTACATCAATTCCTTTTAATGCTTCAATCTTAGCTTGTGCAGCTAAAGGGTCCATTTTACCATCTCTCGCAGCAATCAAAAGTTCTACAACTGGCGTTAATGGCTGGAAATTGGCAGAATTTTCAATCGATGTATAAAATCCCTTTTCAAATAGTTTTTTCTCGATAGCTATAAAATCAGCAGATGAAAGTACAGACTGATAAAACAAATCAGGCTTAGCTCCATAAGTAAAATTTGAGTTCACATTCAAAGTGGGCTTGGTATTAAACGCTCCTTTTTTTGTGGTAATTACGATTACCCCATTACCTGCTCTTGCACCCCAGATTGATGCGGCAGAAGCATCCTTAAGTATGGTAATGGTAGAAACATCATTTGGGTTAATCGTAGCTAAATCTCCCTCATAAGGGAAATTATCAATTACAATTAAAGGATCAGTTTTTGCAAACAATGTACTTTGCCCTCTAATACTGATTCCACTTGTTACGCCCCTCCTGTTAAAAATCAAACCAGAAGTTACATCTTCCAGTCTGCTTATCAGGTCGGTGCTTACGCGTCTGTTTAACAATTTTTCATTAACAACCACATATGAACCAGTTGTGCTATTTTTGGAAAGTTGCTGGTACCCGGAAGAGACAATTACTTCATCCAACTCTTGATTTTCTGGCATCAGACTAATACTAACTGAAGCAGAACTTGATAAATTAATAGGTACCTCCTGACTTTTATAACCTATACTAGACACGATTAACAGACTAACATTTGCTTTAATCGCAACTTTAAAATCCCCCTTTTCATCTGTTTTAGAAACATCATTGCTTCCTTTAAACCTAATTGTAGCATTAGGCAAACCTTGATTCGTTATTTGGTCTCTTACATTTCCGGTAATTGTTTTTTGTTGTGCAGCGATATCAATCGTATTGAACAACAAAAACAGTATGCTTATATATTTTAACATGAACTCTTAGATTAGATTTTAACTTTTTCATTATCTCTTACTACGATCATCTCCGTTACGACTTCTTTTTCTATCAATTTTAGGTTGAATGGAGCTAGTGCGTTGTTGATGGAGTGTACGTCGGAGAGGTTCACCTCAAATGATATATCTACATTTCCCTTTATGCCAGTATCATTTACTACAGGGTATCTACTTGATTGAAGGTATATCAGGTTTAGCCGAGCCAATAATACATCTAAGCTCATATTTTGAAGAGAACAATAGTTATTCCCAATTTTAAATTCAGGCTTTCCACCCTTACTTAAAAGATCAGGATGATCAACTGTGGTGACTAAAGCCAAGCACATGGTCTTCCTACGTTCTAATTTGATATTGTAGCGAGAAAAATACCTATCCAAATCATCCTGCATCCTTTTGTAAAAAGTTTGATCGTTTCTTCGCGCGCTGATCAGTTCGTAACAATACTCATTTTCTGATCTCCAGTTTGAAAACTTATATTCGGTTTTTGTGCCCTTAAAAAACAATTCTGTAGAATCCTTAACATCTAGAACGAGTCTATTGAATCCATATGCAGTTTTACCCTCAGCTAATGCAATCATATATAACTTGGGGATAGTTTGGTTCCAACCAGTAACTCTTCGTCCTTTAATTCCATTGTATTCAAATTCTCCATAAATATACCCACCTCCAATTCCAGCTTCAGACCTTGATAAGACTGAATAATCTATCATTTTAGAACCATCACCACCATTGCCATTTAATAGAAAAGGCCTTTTCTCATCGTAAGCTATTTTTAGATCTTTTTTTTGCTTCAAGCCCTGTTTACCGGTAGCATTATCCAGTACTTTATCGATGTTTTCTGCAGTTATTTCTTCATGGCCAGTAATGGCTTTCACTGTACCCGTATAATCTATCCAGACGTAGTGAGGCAAGTATACATGAGGAAAAAGTTTGGCAAGTTCTTTATCACCCGTTACTTGTGGCAGAAGTAATGATGCACCTTTCTTAATTTTTTTCAAAAAAGGTAATACTTCATCTTTAGTTTGATCAGTAACTTGAAGGATTTGAACTTCCCCTTCAAATTGTTTTTGTAGTGTTTCCATCTTTGGGATCATGGCTACACATGGGGCACACCATGTAGCCCAAAAATCAAGGATGATCAGTTTTGATTTGATATCTGACAGATTTAATGAGGTAATAGGTTTACCGTTCGCATCCTTGTAATTGTATAGATTGGAGATGTTAATATCGGGCATCTTCTGCCCTATCTGGATGCCTTTTGAAGTGACATCTATAGCATTATTCTCTTGTGATTTTGCCTTAAAAATTAGGCAAAGCGTGGCCATTACGATGGCTAATGTCGTTTTTTTCATTTTGTAGCTTTGTGGTTTTATGAGTTAGTTGTTATTCGAGAAATTTGATTTGGGAGATCAGGACGAATCAAACGCTGTTGACGCTATTGTAGCTAGCATATGGGGAATATAGAAAGATTCTGTCCAATACTCTTCGTTCGTATGTGTGCTAAATGCTTTGAAATTTGCATCAAGATGCGGGGTGATGCACAGTTGATGGGCTTCCAATGAATTTTTAGGGACTGCAAAGCTTTCTTCTTCACCTGGTTCTAAGGTAATGAATGTCCAATCTTTACCAGGGTAAAGTATTGTTTCAGTGTACAGCTTCTTTTCCGTATTCAAATAATAGCCTGAAGGTACATCCCAATAGTTCAGATTGTGAAAAGTAGTATCTTTTACAAAGGACTGAGCTGTTAACAACCTTTCAGACATAAGCGTCCTCCAGGACGCTGCAAGATGGATAATCGCAAAATCAACACAATCCCAATCACTATTGGTATTCGCTTTTATGATGACTTGATTCGTTGGTCGGTTTGATCTTTTCACATTATTCAGGGCTAAGGCTGACATTAATGAAATCAAAAAGTGGAGTGCTTTTTTAAAATTTAGATCAATGTTCATCAGAACTTTCCTACCCTGAGTAGAAATTATTAACACAAAAAGCGTGAAACCTCACTTACCGTCTTAGAGGCCCTAGTAAGCCCACAAACGAATAAGCAAGGCCCACGCTTTTAGCGTGAGCACTTTTCACTTATCCCCTCGTTTGTGTTTTGAAATTTACTAGGTTTCTAAGACGAGATTCTTAAGTGCTAAATGCTTCAAATATTTTGAAGATTCGGCAAATTTATAATATTAGCTGTTTACATATATCTTATTTTTATCAAATATACACAAATAAACTTTAAATACCAAACATTTCACATTAGTTAATATTTTGGAGTATTTTCCATAAAACCGAATGTAATATCAGATAATTGTGATTCAATCCGATAAAATTGACTAATTCCAAAATTTTTGGAAAATTAGCTATAGAAGCCCAAATCTGATCATCTCCTATTTCCCAAGAACTTCATCTTTGAGAAGAGACTTTATAAAGGTTACTGCTTCTATAATTTCTTTCGCTTTTCCCAATTTTTCTTTATCACCAAGATGTTCGAATGTTGGTATTAACTCTTGGGTGGTTTTTGTTTCTATTTCGCTAAGGCTATTATTAATAGTCTTAAACGCCTCATTTACACTAACTTTTTCGTGATTCTGTTTAATTGTTAAAATATCATTTATAAGCAATTGACGAACTAGAAATAATTGCTGACTAAATGTTGTACTTAATTGCTCGTTAACGTTGCCAAGATCTGCAACCAAATCTGAAAATAATGTTAAGGCCGTTTTCTGTTGTATATCCATAATTTAATCTAAGGTAGATTAATTACTTGGGGTACCAATGAAGCTGAACTTTTAAAAAATTCAATACCAGATCACCTCATCCACCATCCGAAAGAGTTACCTACCTTATTAGGTCTATAAATTGATCCAATTCATGCTTTGAAAAAAGCCTACACTGGATTATTTGGGAATTTTGTCAGATAAGATTTCTTCCACGATGAGTATCTCTATAAAGTACTTTCAAAAGTCTTTATTATATTCGTCAAAATACTATTCTGCAGAACAATCAGCGGGATGATCTTTTTATATTAAACAGCTCTAAATTTATGCATTTTCAATCTCAGCTCAAATACACCCTCAACTTCAAAAGAATATATCATTTTTCTCCAATTAGGCTTTAAGAAATGAAGAAGGATAAAGGACTAAGTCTAAATCATAAAATCATTCTTTTCATACTCACATTTGGAGCATGGTATATCCATTATCTTTGGAAGTTAAAATCGAAAGAAAAAGATAGGGTTATTCAACTTATTCCCGCGATCAGGACAGCAATTAATGAGCTGAATAACGCGCTAAGTTTTGAAAAATATTTCTCCAATTATATACAACAACGCCTAAAAAATGTCCAACTTTCCACAGTGTAGAGGAATTGTGAGCATAAATCAACAAAATTAAAAATGGCATATTCGGCAACCGACCCACCCTCACCCTTTTGGGCAGAAGCAAAGACACAATCAGGAGGAAGAGATCCACTTGCAATACAGAATAGTAGTGTTGTAATCTACACAAGGATGATGGCAGGAATCACTAACGTTACGGAACGAATTCGGTACATAGGGTTCTATTGCTGGCTATTCGGAAAATACCTAAAAAAATACGAAAACCAATACACCCTATCTACACAAATTAGATTGCTACGCAGAGCCGAACTACTACTATCCTACTTAATGGTAGAAAATTACCCGCTACAAAACGGAGTTGGCGGAAGTAATTTTGCAAGGAAGTATATATCTGATAAAATTGACCTGGCCTCAGGTGCTGATCTGAATGAAGAAAAAACAGAAATTGGCTTATATTGGATAAATCCGACTGGAATATTCGGGCAGTACTACAATGGGGTCGTCCGAGAGTTCGGACTCATCAGCCCTCCTAGTGGTAAAATTTCAGTTTATACAATCACCACCAGCGGAAAAGCACTCGCAGATGCCTTCAATGTAGAAATAGGTGAAAAGACAGCAACATTATTTCTTCAAATCCTCGAAAAAGGAAACCTAGACCGAACTACACTCAAAGAACTACAGCCTTTTTCGTTAAATCATATATCATTTAACAGTGCAGAGCAATGCATATATCAGAACTTACTACTCGGCCCTGATAGTATGATGCATAGTGTTAATAGTTTTCATCGTAGAGAAACCATTTTGCTGCTGCTTGAACATTTACGTAACAGCCCTCAACGGCAAGCACAGATTACGCTTGATTTTCTAAGAAAAAACAACAATAAAGTGCTGTCCAGGGGCCAAATTGAAACGGACGCATCCACATTTTGGTGTTTTTATGAGCTTAGCGAATTATTTCATATTTCTATGGAGCATTTCCATGGCTGTTTTCTGCAAAACATTGATCATGAACCCCAGGCTATTCAAGAAGTAATCAATCAAATCATGCACGATGTAGAAGAATCATTTATTAAGGAAGACATATCTATAGAAGAAACAAATTTAAAAGAACTTTTAGTAAAGAAACACCAAAGCGATTTAAGCACCCATGAACACAATCTAGAAACAATCAATGCTTTCAGAAATAGAGCCACAGGGAGCTGTCTCAAACATGCGGTTTACACCATGATTGGAGTATATAGAGATATTTTTTATTTGAAAGATCAAATCGCAGAAATCATAAAATTACCAGAGTTCCGTTTTGACCGAACTGGAAACCTACTATTGCTTATGACACAGCATATAGAGAGCAATAAACAAATTAAACTAAAGGATTTTTTTGTAAAAACACTCCACACAGTCATCAATATGCACACCTACTCTTCTTACGCTAAAAGCAGAATAGGTATGGGAATACCGCATAACTACATGATCGAAGAAAACATGGTATGGAAGCTCAAAGATACTTTTCCAGGTAGAACAAGTCCAAGGCTGCAGAATACCATACAATTCTTGATAGATATCGACTGGTTAAATAATGAAAATAAAGATATTTCCATTAACGAAAGAGGTCTGGAAATTCTAGAAAGATATGGAAAGTAGAGCACTATTAGAAAACATTCCCAAAGGGAAGTTCCATTCAGTGATAATGACGACATTTTCACTCAATCTATATTACCTCGAAGAACAGGTTATCCCCTTGCTTAACCAAAAAGAGATCAACTATATATCTGTACTAGCAGATGCTAGAATGCTTAGCGAACAACTGGCCAAATTTGCAGTATTTAGTGATAGAAAAAAAAGGAATTATTCCCTTCATGGAATAGATTCAAAGGGATCTTTTCATCCGAAAATTATATTTCTGGCAGGAGACAACGAAATCTTGATTCTATTAGGATCTGGAAACCTTAGCCTTTGCGGGCACGGCAGAAACTTGGAAAGTTGGAATGCAGTTCATGCTGGCGATCAACATAGTGAATATGCAGTCCTGACTTTGGAAATCTGGCAATACCTTAAAAATATATTACTGGAATTGGGTGCTTGCGCAGCACAGATCGTATTCAATATTGAACAAAACTGCGCGGCAATTAAGAATCTAAATGAATCCCCAAAACCAAACCTACAAAAAGAGCTTTTCTTCGTATCAAATAGTAAAGAACAAGCTATTTTCCCGCGTCTCAAAGACATATTAATTGAGAAAAAGGTAAATGAAATTACAATCGCCTCTCCGTATTATGATACCAAGGGGGATTTCATCACACTTCTGGATAAAACATTCAATCCAAAGCAGATAAACATTATTCTTCAAGAAGGTTTTGGCAGCTTTCCATCAAAGATGAAAATTAATCACAAAATTAATTTCTATAATTGGTCAAATCAGAAAAATAAAAAATTTAATCCCAATTTTTTTCACACCAAACAAATCCAGTTTAGCTGCGATGAAGATCACTATTTAATCAGTGGAAGTGCTAACGCCTCAATGGCTGCCTTTGGTTCTGAAATTTTTAGAGAACAAAATTACGAAGCGTGCTTATTATACCGTAAGCCCGGTTTCGATTTACTGGATGAGATGGGAATAGACCCTAAAGATGTTGTCAGAATGGAAGATCTTAAAGAACCCAAGCAGGAAGAGTATGACGCGGAGTACCAAAGAAGTTATCTGACCTTCATCACAGCAGCCGAACGACAACTCGACTGTCTCACCATATTTACCCAGAGTACATGCGGATATCCACTCGTTAAGATAATCATATATGATCAAAGAGCGGAAATCCTTCATAGCGAAACTCGATATCTTCAAGAAGGCAAAGCCAAAATGGCAATCATCTTACCAAAAGCTAAAGCATTCTATGTGGAGATACACATCAATAATTCCCTTAGTTCTAATAGTCAATTCATTACAGATATAGATTCCTTTGAGGACACAAGTCCCAACCCTGAGAATCGTCAATTTCAAAAAATCAGGCAGCTGATCGGAACTGAGGATTTTGCGTCAGAAAAAATAATTGATTATTTATATACCCTACAGAAAGAGAGAGAAAACAGAGAAAAAATAGCTAGTACTCAAGTTGCAAGTACCGTGGAAAATAGCGGGCGAACAATTTCAGAGAAAGAAAGTAACTCATCTTATGAGGAAGCGATCAAACTAGCCGATTTATCATTTCATGAGACTGAATTTAAAGATCCACATTACAGATATAATGAACTCTGGGAAGCTCTTTTTTCCTATCGCAGAGAGATGTTTGATGATCAGCAGGAAAAACAAATGGATGAGGAAGAAACAGAAAATGTGAATGAATCTCTTGGAAGAAAGACTGGTAAAAGTAAGGCTAAAAATCTAGAGGTTAAGAGTTCTGACATCGAGAAAATGAGACGAAAGATGGAGAAATTCCTGACATCTTATCAGGAGTTATTAGAACGCAAAGCCAACGATAGCAAAGAACATCCTCCAAAATTGAGTGACATCAGTGTTTTATTGATATTAATACAAATTCTATTACAGATTAGTCTAAAAAAATACCAAAAAGCTGGTAGCATATATGAAGAGACCGTTCTTCCACTCCCATTTGATGCCAAGAAACCAAATTGGAGTGTTTATGTACTTACTATATTGGGTAGTTTCTCTCTTTGGGCAAAAAAAAGTGGTTTTAAAATCAAATCGAATGAAACTCAATTTAATAAATTATTAGCCTACAGCAGAAACCTTTATAGCTCAACCATAGCCCTCATGGCTGTTTATAGACACATCAATGAAAGCTTGTCCCCAGACACAACTGAACATTACATAAACATTAACCTACTTAACATCATATATATATTCTCGACAGATGATACTCCTCCTCCTTCATTCGAGGAAGTAAGTCAAGTTTCTCCCGAAGCATTACAATCAGATGAATTTACAGCCATATTAGAACAAGAGATAAACCATCTTCGCCAAATCATCAGCGCATCTCCCAATAGCGATGATTATTATTTTCATCCCCATGACGGCTGGTGTTTGATTCTTCGTAAAATTATAAACAAAAAGAATCCTCAAAAACCGCTACTAAAACTTGCAAACATCGGATATGGAGACCGTTATTCTAACAACAACTTCTCCAATCAGACAGCTATTGATCCAGACACCCTTTATAAATATTCATTATAATGAAATATACATTCCTGAACTACTATACATTGCATATTATATACGAGTTGCGCAAACACATATTAAAAAGCTGGATCAAACTGATGGTTTAGGAAACTTCTATTCTATCCGCTGAACTACGCTGCAAGTCAATCAATTAACCAACAAGAGGGTTTGAATGCGTCACTAGATGCGCCAAATCATGTTTACACAACCAAAAACTGTTCTTCCCAAAAATGCAGAAGACAGAGCCTATGTTACCTTTTATTACAATGGTAAACGATTAAGAGAATATAATGGGGACCGATTAAATCTAAACATCAATCCCAATCAATTTTGACAGTATAAATGACAGAGAGAGACTTCTAAATAAGCTGGCATTTGAATTTAACAAAGCACTTAGTCAAGGTTGGAATCCTTTTAAAAAAGATACGGAGAAACCAACACCAGTTGAAATATTGACTAAGCCTAGTACGCGGTTTCTTCTGTTTAATAGAAGGATCTTAAACTCCTCCAACATCTCTATCTTTCCCAGATCCCATTGCCGTATCAATATATCATAAGCCTGCTTAGAGGTGCTTATTTGCGGTCTATCTGAAACTTTAAATTTAGGCTTATATGTGATTTCCACTTCAGCCACTTTGAATAACTTTGATTGTTCCATAATGATTTTAATTATGGTACCCAACCAAGCTTTCAACTCAACTAAGTCAAGAAGCAACGAAATAAATAGGCGGTGCGGTTGTCATGAACTAGGTCTAAGTCTCTCTTTGCATCGAAGGTTTTAGTCTGTTGTGCCTTAACACAGTTGAGTATTAAAAATAAAACTCCAAAAATTATGATTTTCTTTTTCATGTCTAATTACATTTAGTGGTGGTTAATTGATTGTTTGTATAACTGAGCCTATTAAATGTTCCACTCGTATCTTTCTTTAATAAAGTTAACCCAGTATTAGTCTAACATTTTATGCATAAACCTAAGAATGATAAACTCGGTCGGACGAACTGTCGCCATACCAATGGGAGTGTAAAGTGATGTTGACACAGTTCACTTTACACTCCCCACAAATTACAAAAGAAATTCAATTTTCCACTGCCGTTTTATGTCAGTAGCCCCTAGCAAATCAGCACAACATCTTCGCCTTCTCCGATTAATCCTTTCGCGAGACACTTCAAAAACCGTATCATCCTGTTAACCGTTATTAAGACCTTAGGGCACATCATAAATAATTTGCCTTTGCTGATATTCTCCATTCCACCTTCTCCTTACAGAAAAATAAATCGCAGCTATTAGATTTTCGTCTTATTATTCTGGTTAAAAATTTGGTTTTGTGAAATAATCTATTAAAATTTGAATTAACCGAATACTAAGACGCTACTCGCTCATGATAGACATTCAAGCATTAACACTGAACTCCAGCTTATCATTATTACTCCATCCCAGCATTATCCGCTATGGAAATCAATATATCTGAAAATTCAAAATAAGAACTAACTAAACCAAGATAGAAATGAGTTTTAATAAGAAAAATGGGGTTCTGAACCTGGCTAAAAGAACACTGGCAGTAATCTCTGCATCACTTAGTACGCTCACTGCAACTAATGCCAAAGCCGTTGAATTGAGCGTACCTGTTAATGAAAATTTAAGTTCTATTGAAGAACTCGCTGCAAAAAAGGAACTGAAACCACAGTTTATGCTCAGACTAAACAGTAACCTGGAGAAAAGCCTATTGTTTATGCACAGATCACACAGCTCGCATAGCTCACACAGATCTCACGCTTCACACTCATCCCATTATTCTTCTTCGTCCAGTTATACTCCCCCCCGTACAACAACTACTGCACCCACATCAGTTTACACACCACCACCAACCTCAACTTATGCGCCGCCTACAACAAAAGCGACTCCAAAAACCAACAAGCGATCATCCACGATCATGTCGGAAACAAAAAACAAGAGCAACTACACAGGAACTAACGCTGTCTCAACGTCTACACTTGAAATTATAGGATTTCATTATCGCACCTTATACAAGGGCTGCGAGGGCATTGATGTTGAGTATCTGCAAAAGCTATTAAAAGAAGTAGGTTACGAAACACCCGTTACCGGGTACTATGGAGAAAAAACTGAAAAGGCAGTTACGAAATTTCAGAACGAAAATGAATTAAAACCCGATGGAAGAGTTAATGAAAAAACACATACAATCTTAAAGGAAAAGGTAGATGGAGTGTAACATTCAAGGTAATAAGTGTTCATTTTATCTTAGTCTGAACAACTATTCTATTGAAACTATTTATAAGTGTTTTTACTGGTATACCAGTGATTTTGAGGTTGACATCAATCCCGACAATCTGAAATGTCATATTCTGTTGACGTTGAAAGCCGATTCACTTTGTGATTTTAAACCGGTTATTAGCCGGATAAAACAAGATCTTATCGACTTCAAACTACGTGAAATCGTAAATCAGCAAACCCAAACCATACGAGAATTGATCGTTGCCAAAGCATTTGCCAATTTCGAGGAATTCGGAGTACCCCAAAGTAATGTTTCCGATCCTGTTGGGTTTAATCCTACTGAAATATGAATGCTGTAGTGGATAGAAATCCGGGAAAAAAGGGCAGAAAATTCAACGATTTTCTTACTTATGAGGATAAGACCTTTAATCAATATTATTTACTTCCATTTCGCTTTATAGCATTAAATCCAAGGCGAGAAATACTGGTCAACGAAATTGGAGATTTTTTGATTGTTGATAAAGGTACTGCCGAAAAAATCATTCTTAAACAGTTAGATAGTCTAGCCGATTATGAACTATACAATGATTTAATAGCTAATTTCTTCATTTCTAAAGACAAAATCCCCGTACTGATTGATGTGCTGGCAACCCGTTATAGAACTAAAAAATCTTTTCTGGATCATTTTACTGCCTTGCACATCTTCGTTATCACCTTGCGGTGCGAACATACCTGTCATTACTGCCAGGTATCAAGGGTTAGCGAAGACAAAAATTCCTTTGATATGAGTAAACGGCATATCGATAAAGGAATCGAACTGATGATGCAGTCTCCTAACCCGCATGTTACCATGGAGTTTCAGGGAGGAGAAGCCCTATTAGCTTTTGATCATATCAAATACGGAGTAGAAAAAGCTAAGTTAGCAGCACTAACCCATAACAAAGAAATAACATTTGTCATCTGCACCAACCTAGCTCCCATTACCACTGAGATGCTATTATATTGCAAAGAAAATAGCATTCTTATTTCCACTTCACTTGACGGACCGGAATTTATCCACAATAAAAACCGCCATAAAAAAGGTAATGATAGCCACCAACTTGCATTAAAAGGGATTAAACTTACACGTGAAATATTAGGTAACGACCGGGTATCAGCGCTGCTGACAACCTCTGCCCTTTCACTCGATTTTCCAAATGAAATTGTCGATGAATATTTCAAGCTGAATTTTGGAAGCATGTTTTTAAGACCAATAAGTCCATTTGGATTTGCGACCAGAAATGAGAAGAAAAATAAATACAATACAGACCGCTTTATAGAGTTCTATAAGAAAGGTTTAAACAGAATTATAAACTACAACCTCAATGGTTCATCATTCAGGGAAGATTACGCCACAATTTTATTAAAAAAGATACTTACCCCTTTCCCCGTTGGTTATGTTGATCTTCAATCACCGGCGGGAATGATCAACAATGTTATTGTTTTCAACTACGACGGAAAGATTTACGCTTCTGATGAGGCTCGGATGCTGGCTGAAATGAGTGATTTCACCTTTCAACTAGGGCATTTGGATACCAGTACTTACAATGAAATATTTTACAGCGATCTTGCTGTAGACATCACCGAAGCGGGTATTAACGAATCTTTACCAGGTTGTTCAGATTGCGCTTTTCAAACATATTGTGGTGCAGACCCTGTATTGTGCCATTCAACGCAAGGAAATATGTACGGCCACAGGCCTACAAATGTTTTCTGTCAGAAAAACATGGCCATCATTAAACATTTGTTTGAATTGATGGATTCGGATCCTAAAATTCTAAAATTATTTAACAATTGGGTTAGAGGAAACTAATGTTACTGAAAACAAAAGGAAAAACTTCAAACATAACTGAGCCAATAGTGGCACGGGTTACAAGAAATCGAAATTCTTCATCAGAAAATCAAGTGCTGATTTGTGAGGATTATTTTGTAGAGAACAATGACTTTGCTGCTATATTAACCAATCTAAATGCAAATCCAATAGTTTTTTCGCAGCATTTTGTACACAGTATTCAAAGCCTTAGTCATCTTAATGAGGGTGATATCATCGTCATCAATTCTGATGGGGTAATCAATACGCTGTATAGAGCAAATTCCCATCAAAATTTCTTACTGGCAACAGAAAGATGCAACAGCAATTGCCTGATGTGCTCTCAGCCGCCAAGAGACAGAGAAGACATATACTATCTTCATAACTTACATCGAAAATTAATCCCCTTAATTCCAAAAGACTGTGTCGAATTAGGTATCACAGGAGGCGAGCCCACTTTACTTGGAAACCTGTTTTATGAACTTTTAGCCATGATTCAGTCCGAATTGCCAGATACAGATATACATTGTTTAACAAATGGAAGGTCTTTCGCTTGGCCTAATCTGGCAAATAAACTAGGTGCAATGAAATATGATAAGTTAATGTTAGGTATTCCCTTGTATTCAGATTTTTATCAGACGCACGATTACATCGTACAAGCTAAGGATGCATTTAATCAAACCATTCAAGGGCTATATAATTTAGCGCGCAATAACTTACGAATTGAAATCAGGATCGTTTTACATCAGCAATCCATTCCCCGCCTAAAAAAACTAGCCCAGTACATTTACAAGAACCTGCCGTTTGTGGAACATATTACTTTTATGGGACTGGAACATCAAGGCTATACCCCCTTTAACATTGATAAGTTATGGATTGATCCTGTTGATTATATGGACGACCTAACAGATGCGGTAACGTTTCTATCTGATAAAGACATGAATGTTTCTATCTATAATTCGCAACTGTGTTTATTGCCACGGGAATTGTGGCAGTACTCCCGAAAATCGATATCCGATTGGAAAAATGTTTACCTTGATGAGTGCCAGTCTTGTGGGGCTATAGCACAATGTGGAGGACTGTTTGCCTCCGGACAGAAAAAGCATAGCGCCCATATAAAGGGGATTCAATTATAATTAAACATATTAACGCTTTCGTGATTCTGTTTAATTGTTAAAATATCATTTACAAGCAATTGATGAACTAGAAATAATTGCTGACCAAATGTTGTACTTAACTTCTTATTAACTTCGCTAAGCTCTGCAACTAAATCTAAAAATAATGTTAAGGCCGTTTCCTGTTGTATATCCATAATATAAAACTAAAATAATGTCGATTTTTTTACCAACGTAATAACAAATTGATATAGACTTGCGTATATGAGCAGTATTGTACTGTGCGTAAAGAAGAAACTACTAAAACTATTATTATGAGCAAATCTAACAAACTTAAAGTTCAAGATAGGGAGATCTCAATTTTGTTGCAGGAAAAAGAAGACTTCATTTCATTAACAGATATTGCGAAGTATAGAAATGAATATGATCCATTTGCCATCATTAACAACTGGATAAGGAGCACAAGTACCATTGCATTTTTAGGACTTTGGGAAGTGTTAAACAACGTTGATTTTAAACCTCTCGAATTCGAGAGGTTTAAAAATGAAGCTGGCCATAACTACTTTGTTCTTTCTCCTCAAAGATGGATTGAAAAAATAAACGCAATTGGAATTATTTCAAAATCAGGAAGGTATGGCGGTACCTTTGCACATAAAGATATTGCTTTTGAATTCGCATCATGGATTTCTCCAGGCTTAGCGCAAAGGCAACGAATTATACAGCTAAATCTAATGGCAATTTTTCAGCTTAAATCACTTTTTAGAAATAGTCAACTTAAAAAAATACAAATTTTATAATAACAATGGTGCTACATGCGCCGCCCTTCGATAGATCAGAATTTTATCCTCATTGTATATAATTCCACAAACAACCTCAATCATAACCATGGCTGTTACGGTGATAAGCAAGATTTGATAGTTCAAGTGTATGGTTTGAAATAACATTCAACTTCCCAGAGATATCCCCAACCAAACTTAGATCATCTAATATAGAAAAACAGCCCTTATCAAACATCACATGATGATTGGGACATAAACAGATTAAATTATCAGGATTGTCATCTCCATTATGCGGTTTTCCGACAGGTCTTATATGTGCACCCTCGGCATATCTTCCAGATCGTGTTTTGATTGCGATACCACATACTTGACAACAGTGGTCATAAAGTTTCTTAATATCATTTGCCGTTTTTGTGTTCCTGATAATTCTAAGTACTACCCCCTCCTTCCGCTGTGTCCCTCTACCACTATAGTCAAGTTCTATTACTTCTGTGTTTTTACGTTCTTCATTTTTTCCGGAATATACCAAGCGAAATCTGCAGACCTTAAATCCACTTTGACCGTCGCCTAACCAGGCATCTACCACACTATATAGACCAGCATAGGTATATCCAGTTTTCGGTGAAAAAGGAGATTTATGTTTGTAACCACGAATAACCCTAACTGGCAGCCCTTCGTTCATACTTTTTAGTAGGCCGGAATTCACACTATTCTCCCAAATTTGGTCCTTTACTTGCTTTTTACTTGAAGAATTATTTCCCCCAGCTCCTGTGTAGATAATCTCATTTCCATTATCCACATCATCCTCATACCCACCAGAAAGAACAATTGCTGCCGTTCCCTGTGCTGCATTTCCATCTATACCAGCCGCCCATTGCCGATGGAAGCTTGTTGGCATCATCTCTTTTCTTCCTTCAAACCAATGACCTTCAGGAATTCCAGGTATTTCTCCAAATATAATTGATCTAGCCATGTATTATTTATGATTGCAATGCAGGTTTATTGACAATTATATAGAATTTTATTAATTATCCCAATTTTCTGCAATTAATCCTAAATATTTGTACATTGATTCATCATGAGTGCAATTTTTCAAATTAACGACCCCTCACTTGAATCTCAATGGAGATCATTGATCCTATTTGGAAAAAATTCTGCCACATATAAGTTTGCCTTTGCCAAGACTTTGATGGATTTGATATGCGCCCAGACTACATCTATTAGTTTAACTGATTTATCTGTCCCATTTGCAGGGTATATAGTAGAACATCTTAGGGCTAATGATAAGCAGGGAAATTCACGGAGCAGCAAATATTTAAATAGTTGTCGCGCTTACATTAATAATGAAATTAGTAAAGACCTGCTGTATCGAGATACAGAGAAACTAGGTTTTGTGAATGTAATCGATGCTTTTCAAAATGTTAATGGAGGCATAATACCTCAACCTTTTTATGAAAAAAACTTCTCAGCAGGTAAAAAGGAAATCGTTATTACTGATAACTTACTTAAGCTACTTGATACCTTCCAATATAAAAACTTAGATCAAGAGGTTGAAGCTAGATGGAAACTAGTTGAAACTGCATGGAGTTTGGAAGTAAATAGGAATTTATTGGAAGTGCAATATAGTGAGGTTGACTCTCTCCTATTTGTACAAGACAAAATCATGAATAGAGTAAACATTACTTCTGTTCGAGATGCTTTGAATGGCTACCAGAAAGGCAAATGTTTTTACTCGTTTCAAGACATTTCGATTAGTAGAAAGGATTCTATAAATATGTGTGCTGTTGATCATTTTTTACCACACGTACATAAACGCCAACATCATACTGAAGGTGCAAATATTAATGGCGTATGGAATCTGGTACTTGCAGACGCACAAGTAAATAATGATAAACGAGCACGAATACCTGAGCGAAAATTCTTGCAAAGACTCTTTAATAGGAACGAGTTCTATATTGAAAGTAAACACCCCTTAGCAGAAACGATCATTAACCAGACTGGCACTACGCGTCAGCAGAGAATACAGTTTTTAGAAAAACAATATAACTTAGCGGCTGAATTAGCCATTCATAAATGGCAACCTAAAGTTGAGTTACCAGGCAGTTTTTAATGAAAGATTTTTTAAATATAACAGAGCACAGCGTCATATATCGTAATCACCACTTCTTTATTATAGAAGATGCTTACCCTGTTTCGCCAGGGCATTTGTTGATTATTTCGAATGTTGTTCGAGCAGATTATTTTAGTCTAACAAATGATGAGCGACATAAACTTACTGAGACAATTGACGTGGCTAAGTCGCTAATATTGGCGAAGTATAAGCCTGACGGTTTCAATATCGGTATGAATTGCGGCGAAGTCGCAGGGCAAACAGTGTTTCACTTCCATTGTCATTTAATACCTAGGTATACAGGTGATATGGAGAATCCACGTGGTGGGGTTCGGTATTGTATTCCTGAGAAAGGGAATTATTGAAAATAATATATAAAACAGTTTAATACATAATTTTTAAAAGCATTAAATTCACTAAATAATCTATAACGCTCAATGGCAGAACTCATAAACAGATTCGAAATACACGACAGGCTCATTTCAATGATAAATGAAGCCGAATTACAATTAATACTTATATCGCCTTATATTAAGCTGCATGATTCTTACAAAAAGGCTTTACAAAAGAGGCTGAATGATGATGAATTAGAAGTTATCATTGTATTTGGTAAAAATAAAGAGAACAAATTAAAGAGTCTTTCGAACGAGGATTTTATGTTTTTTAAACAATTTAAAAACATAACTATCAAATATTGTGAACGGTTACACGCAAAAATATATGCAAATGACTCCTACTCATTAATGACTTCAATGAACCTTCACTCCTTTTCTGCAGAAAATAATATTGAGTCGGGGGTGCTTTGTAAATTCAATTATTTAAAAGATATAGCAGGCCTTGGTGGTGTTTTAACCGGCTTATCAACTGATACTCTGGACCGGCAAATCCACGCATTCAGCTATGATATTATTGATAAGTATAGTAAAACCGTATTTGAAAGAAAACCTATTTATGAGGGTAGCTTCTTTAATAAAAGATTTCTAAGATCTGATATTACCATTGACTGCAATGATAACTATGAAATTATTGAAGCTTTAAAAGCTGGATACTGTATAAGAACAGGCAGTAAGATTTCTTTTGATATAAAAAAACCTTATTGCGCAGAAGCCTATAAAAGTTGGGCTAAGTATGGGAATCCAGATTACAAAGAAAAGTATTGTCATTGTACTGGTGAAGCATCTAATGGGGATACTTCTTTTGCTAAGCCTGTATTAAAAAAGAATTGGGGTAAGTAATCTCGTCGGGGACACGTAAAAATAGGTGGAGCCGAAGGTTTTCGACCCCTTGTCTAATACAGATTAGATGGAAATAAACTCGTTTCAACGGCCGATACACAAACTACAACAAATTACAAATCAAAACATTACAAAAAACAAGCAACATATAAGTTTCATCAAAAATCATCTATAGTTATTTAGCCGGTAATGTTGACAACTAGTTCAAACATAGCATATTTAAGAGAGTTATTTATACGCACAGAGGTCATTTCCATGCTCTCATAATCCCTCCTTTTTTTGATCATTTGTCATTTACCTTAAATATAGCTTTCAAAATGGTTTGAAGATCTGAACTATTGTTGGTAACCAAGTTTTGTGCAATGCCCGGATCGATATGACTGATATTAGTTTCAGTAATGCTGATGGCAAATTGAATATCTATTAGAGTTTTGAAATTTATATCCTTAAGCCTGATTTTGTTGATAATATCTTCATTTTCTCCTAGGTTCTGTGGGTCATTGTTTACTTTTAATATTGGGATATTGATCAGTCCTTCTCCGCTTAGGGTTTCGAGTTTAGTGTCTTCGTCATTCTCCTGGACTGAGGATTTTTTTTGTCTGGCTGAGGTTTTTATAGTGATACCAATCGAAAGGTTATTATCCGCATGGTATCTGGCTTTTGATCTTTTCAGCAGGATCGTTTCTAATTGAATTTCTAATTGATCCGGTGCAGTGGATGGTAAAAGTAAGAAGGTATATTCAGCCATAAGATTGCTCTCTTTTAGTCCTCCCAGGTCATTGATGGCGTATCTTTTCAGGATAAGTCTTTTTTTTTGCCCAACGCGGTTTAGTTCATCCGAATTGAAACTTGAACTGTTGGAATAGGTAGCGACATAGCTTTTTTTGCGCTTTTCAATCCCATCTTTCACCAGTCCTGAGGCAATATTATACACTGGACCAAGTACCACACCTATAAAAGATGATGGAGCGGCAGGTTGTGAAATAGGGGGCTGATTAGTGACGGTTAAACTGACATATTCTGTGACAGTTTTTAATTTGTTGCCTTTCTGATCATAACTAGTTAGTTTTTGCGCGGAAGATTGACACGCAACTAGCATAAGTAACATTAAGATCTTATGTTTCATCTATAAATAATTTGTGTTGACTAGTCAAAGTCAACGGTTTTTAATCTTGTTAATAAAGCACAGCCAAGAATTGTAAAATTTCATCCTCGAGCTCTAAGCTCAACCCTGTGTGTTTAGCTGTGCAACACCTGTTTCATATGCGGGATCTAACCCACCAGTAACAAAATTGGCTTTCATTATCAGGATTAGACACTAATGCCCAATCCTTTTAATTCATTTTGCAAATGTGTAATATGCTTTTGGTTACGTTTTTTCTCAAACTCGTCCACTGAATAAGCCATGTAAGACAGCCTGGCGGTTAGAACAATATAGGCAGCATTCAGGATCTTATGTCCTTCTATCAATAGCGCCCTTTTACGTCCTATCCTTGCCGCCATGCTGTCGTACTTAGCACGCAGATAAATCCCTTTAGTTCGTGTCGCTGCCCAGGCAGCTTCTACAAGTAAGCTCTTCAGGTACTTATTGCCATGTGTCGTTCGCCCGCTCATCTTTTTGCCACCACTCTCGTTGTTCCCCGGATACATTCCGTAGCTCGCTTTAAGTAAGCCCGCAAGCAATAACTTGCAGATCCACTGGCTATCTTTCTTGTCTGTCTTTCGACCAGGAACATTTTTCAGGTGACGGGCATTAACCAAAATCACTTTGAAATCTGCATCAAGTATATTAAAGACAGGCTTCCAGTATACTCCGGTACTCTCCATTGCAACATGGCTAACCCAATGTCCATGTAACCAATCGCGTATTTCACTCAAAGAACTGGTGTAGGTATCGAAAGATTTGGTCTCTTTGACCAAATCTTCTTCATCTATGGTTGCTACAACGTTCTTCCCGTGAACGTCCAAGCCGCAACCCCGCTTGATAACCTGTTCAAAATGAACAGTTGGGACTTCTTGTTATTTTATTCATGACTATGAAAAATTAGAACTTATTATTCTAAAAAAATACCATAATACTATACTACAAATTTATGTCAAAAAAGCGCTCACCAAAGCTCCAGCCACTTGAGGCTTAATTATATCTGAATGCCCGCTTATATATTCATCTGATTTTAGGTTAAAAACTTTTTCTGGTTTAAAATCATAAACCCCTCCAGTCGCTAGCAAAGTTGCAGAAACAGCCTCATCAGTTTTCTGGGCCCCATTCCCCCCAAGACCACCATATAGATCATTCTTTCCCCCCAACCCTTGTCCCGCCTGCCCTGCAACACGAGATGCGACCGCATAGGCAATCCCCACAGCCTTATCGAAACGGGTATGAGTAATAAAAAATGGGCCCTGTACCAATTTTTTCGTGACAACGGAACGAAATAAGCCATCCTTACTCCCATCATACTTCCCAGCAAAGGCATAATGCGAAAATGCAGCCTGCAAGAGTGAAAGTGAATCTACCGCAATTTCATCTTCAATCTTTTCGCCCATAATTGCTGAACTCACCAATCTTGCTCCAAAACTATGTCCCACTAAATGAATCCTAATGCCAGGTGCGACTTGTTTAATCTTACGGAGCACAGGATTTAAACCACTCCTTCCGATTAGGCCAGAACGATCTTTCATCAAATAATAAGTAGTTACATTCAATATATTTTGTACCCCTCCTAAAATACCAGTCCATAAAGAAAGCGGGATAACACCTTCCCCATTACCACTTTCTGAGTCCACATTTTGAACGCCATCACCTCCTATCCCTTCATCATTATCCATCCAAAAACCTTCATCAATAAACATCATATTGATCCTATCCAGGTTAACAATTGGTAAAGTATCCTCATTTTTACTTTCGTCTCTTCCCATACTTTCGAAAAGATTTTTGAATTTCATTGACACTTCATCTGCTTCTGCATTACTTTCAAGAGATTTTCTTATATCCTCAAGAATTACTCTAGACTTCAAATCCATAAACTCCTCCAGCTTTCTGCAGTCATCAATCACTTCAGATTTAGCCGGATTAGTATCTGTCGAAGCTGCCCCTCCGGGAATCAATTCTTTATCAGCAAACTTTTTAGATGGCCAAAGCACGCCCATAGCCATAAACTTCCTATTTGACAACTGTTTCTTATCAAGTTCTGCTTGAATAAGCTTTAATAACGCATTATACAATCGTCGGGCATCATCCATATCATTGTTCCAACCATGCGACAAGACGATAACATCAGTATAAGCCTGATGCTTTAATGCCTGTTTGATCAATTGCCATTCAGCTTGATTAACCTGATCTGCTTTTTTATTAAATTCGAGCTCAAAAAAAGGTATAGTTATCATAATATTTTCTTCTGATGTCATTAAATGGATTGTATAGCACGCATAAGATCTAAGAGTCCTTTTCCTTGAAAATAAGGATCACGCTTAAGATCAGTTGCCGTTGTGGTAAAAATCTCCTTTACTTTTTCAGGCTGTCCAATATATTCCCGTCGAATGGATAAAAAGGCTGCAATAACACCAGAAACATGGGGTGCTGCCATGCTTGTGCCACTTTCCTGGAGATAATAAAAATCCTTATCATTTCCAACCTTATCTAGATAAGCTTGTTTTTTCAAACCTGCCGCACATGAAACAATCTTTTCCCCAGGAGCAACTAGATCAGGCTTCATTCTCCCATCACCTGTAGGCCCTTTTGATGAAAAATAAGAAACACCAAAAGTATGGGGCATTTCACGATGTGTTGATCCGACTGTTATGGCCAATTCTGCATTTCCGGGATCGTTGATACTTAAAGCAAGTCCCATGCTCATACGGTCATTGAACTTTGTACTCACAAAGCCGTATCCTGTATTCCCTGCAGCAACAACAACTACCACACCAGATTTAACTAATCGATTTACCTCTACACAAAGTGGACTTTGTCCACATGCAAACCATTCCGGGTCAAAACTATAACCTAAGCTCATATTCACGCCATGAATCTTGATATCTCTGCCATAATTATTTATTTCCTGAATATGTCCTATGGCAGCAATCAACGAACTAGCCTGGCCCTTCCCATCACTCCCCAATACCTTCAGACTAACCAATCGACATTTTGGAGCCATACCTGATATCTTTTCAAGTTTTCGTTTTTCATATACAGCATCACCATTCTCATCTTTACTTTTCAAAAGCCATGAAACGTTCTTATGTTTGCCTTTGCGCCCTGAAATCAGTTCACCAGCTATGATCCCGGCCACATGCGTCCCATGTCCAAAATCATCTTCAAAAGGCTTATCATCAGTGTGTAAATCCAAATGGTAACTTTTGCTCTTATTTTGATGTAGATCAAAATGTGGATGGCTAAAATCGATCCCTGAGTCCATAACAGCCCAAGTTATGTTCTCTCCAGTGGCCGAAAATGAATAACGTGCGGCATCAGCTTTAACTGTACTCACAGAAATCATAGTCTGTGACTGGACCTCAAAATCAAGCCAGACCTTATAAATTGCGGGATCTTTTCTTCTATCTAATACGATCAGAGCTTTAATTAATCCGGCAGACATTGACGCAAAAACATATTGAGGGCTCAACTTTGTTTTTGCCTGTTTAATATGGAAACCATTTGTCTCTTTTTCCGGAAACTTTGAAATCTGTTCTTTCCTTAACTCTTCAATCAATTTGATTACCTTTTTTCTAGCAGCAGATCTTCCACCCATATAATTTAAATTCATATCTATTATAATGTCAAGGACACCATCCGGTTTTTTATCAATCAAATCCAATAAAGGCAATGCAATAATTGTTTTATCAAGTTTATCCGCGTTGAACTTATCAAGATCCTCTTCTGACATTTCCTTTTTACTTTTCTCATTCATTTTTTTCAGTATTAAAAGTCAATCAGTTCCTCCCCAGTTTGAAGCCATTTATATTCTTTTTTACTAGGAATAGCATCATCGGGAACAGCCATAGCAACACCTCCTCCATTTACAGTGTCAAATGAGGCATATTTTCCATCCTCATAAACCAATTTAATAGCCTTAAATCCAAATATTAAATCTTCATCTCCAGCAAAAGACATTGTAGAAGACCTATCAGTATTGACATTAACCTTTATCTTTGGCCCCAGTATATCTTTTATTGCTGATGCATTCACATCCACAGAAGTCTTATCCTTTTTCGATGCCTCCACACTCAATGACTTGCTCTTGATTGTAGAGGTAATAATGTAAATCTTATCAGATTCTAATAATCTTTTAAGATGAGTTGAAAATGGGTCCGTTCCAGAATCGGTTAAAAACTGGTCGAGCTCCACAATTTGAACTGAATCGGCCAATACATCATGAAACTCAAACGCTATGGTTCTGGCGTTACTGTACTGCGATTTAAGACCAATACTACCACCCCCCATCGCACCAATAATATTCCCAAGAATATCAAGTCCAACATCTAATGCAAGATCGCTCGTCCGCTTGCCGGAAATTGAAGCCGTTTTTACATTAGGACTAACAGCTGGTAATGGTTTATGTGTACCAGCAATAAGCAGCGCAGAGAGATCCCCAAGGGGTTCAAGAGATGATCCATTTTTCATCAATATCTGTAGGGGACGAATATCTGCTCTAGGTAAACGTACCACATTATACCCGAATGACTTTAAATACCTAAGTGACTGATCATTACATTTCATATCATTTTTTTAGTTATAATTAGCCCACAAACCTACCCCAGACTGCATCAGCCCGATTAAAAACCGTAGGTGCAGTCTCTTGTATTGCAGCATTAAATTTATTAGAATTACCAAGGCTACAGTGGATCACCTTTTTCATTACATTCCCTGAAACATCTGAAACCAAGCCCACATGACCGATCTTTGCTCCTGCCCCATATACTACTATACAACCTGGTTCAGGAAACTGTAACTTCTCAAAGATTCCGGCATTCCGTTGGACATCTGCCTCCATAGAGTCAGTAAAGATCCAACCACCAAAATGTTTATAAAAAGGAATATCTGTCTTTCTTGAAAGGTGTAATACCCAACAAACAAAACCGCTGCAATCACAGAAATTATCACGGGAAGGCAGCGCATCCTTTGGAAACATCCCACCACTCCCTAATTTGTAGCCAATTGAACTGTTAACAACCGATCTCGCCCTTAAAACCAATTCAGTAGGGTTACTTGGTGTTTCGAAGTCTGCATCATTCGGTACATCACTCAAATTTGGCACCTGAATTACCTGCCCAATGAAAATTTTGTTAGGATCAATAATCTGCGGATTGAGTACAAATAAACTCTTTACTGGTAAAGAAAACCTATGAGCAATTTTGCTCATTGTATCACCTTTTTTAATGATATACTGCATAGAAGTAAATATTAGTTTAAGAAAAAAGACACTTACGAGGAAATCACTTTGGAAACCAAAGGCAACAATTCAGAATTGAATAAATCTTAAAACCTGAGTCAGATTAATAAATTGTTATACAAATATGTCAATTACAAAGAGCAAATTTAACTTTGCAACAACCATATATATCACTACCTATCTATATCCCTATTGATAAGGTTATAATAAATTTAATGATTTTTTTATTTTAATTAAAAAAATCTGCAATAAAAAACATTTTTTTCAATATTTATTTCCATCCACTGCCACAATGGCTTCAGAAATAACAAAGACCGAATAAAATAAGAAACACAAAACAAATACAACTGAAATTTAGTTTTGTAGAACGAAATTACGATTTATTAAGGCCATTAATTTGACTGCTTTGCATTAAAATCTGTGATATATGAAACGAAGAAATACCCAGGAGGAAGATACTCCCTTTGAGAATAAAAAGGTTGCTTTTAAACTAAAGGAAAAAAAAGCGAGTAGAAAAAAAATAGTCTATTTTTTGGGGGCCGGTTGCAGTGCGGCTTTTGGATATCCAATTACCCGCCAAATCATGCCAAAAATATGTCAACTTCTTTATAATTCTACAATTACGAAGAAAAACGAATACAGAAAAGAACTGATATCTTCCTTAGGAATGCTTTATCCATGTTTTAATAAAAACTACAAAGAAACCCAACTTGTTGACGTTATTGAATTGTTATCATTGATTGATTACAGCTGTCTATATAACTTTCCACTACATCCTGACATGGATCAAAAAAAAACGGAACAATTACGCTTCAATTTCACAAGGTCATTAATTGAAATGTTAATTGCTTTTGATAAAGAAGCATACAATCCCAATATTGAGGAAGACCGAATTCAAGAACTATCTTATTCAAAATTCTCTAATCTTCTGTCGAAACAATTTGAAGAATGTGATGTCAGTATAATCACAACAAATTATGATATGAGTATCGATAGACTTCTTCCAAGTAAAAATTTCAACATTGATTATGGAGTATCATACAGAAATATTGAAAGTCAAATTATACACAGACCGAATATACCTGATTTAAGTTACTTCAAGTTACATGGTTCACATAACTGGCTTAAATGCAATTGTTGTGGTCTGTATTACATTAATCCTTTCGGAACGATCTCTCATCAATATTTCAAATCAGAATTAAATGATATGAATACGTGTATTTGCAGTGACAAAGCAAGATTGAATTTAGTAATTGTAGCACCTTCTCTTATACGAGATGTAAGAGATCCCAATTTATTACAAATCTGGAATGCCGCACAGGAAAGCATTCGTAAAGCAGATAAAATAGTTTTTATAGGATATTCATTACCTTCAGAAGATATCGCTATAAAATCAATGTTAATGAGAGGTATAAATAGCAACATTAATTTATCAAAACGGGAGATTGAAATAGAGGTAGTCATGAAAGGGACAGAAAGATTCATCCCTTACCGCAACTTAATCAATAATAAAAAATTAAAATATTTCTCTAAAGGATTAGAGGATTGGATGGCAAAATAGATATATCGCTTCTAACATAAAATTTGAACAATGCAAAGAGTAGAAAGATTAAACCGAAAGGTTGTCGCCAATAATTTTTGTAATAGTCAGCCCCGTCTCTTATAAAAAGTAGTATCTTCAAGACCTTAATTAAACGATATTTGTATTTTAATTTTCTATATTTGCAATTAATTCTTGATTTGTTACACTTAAATATCAAGGAATCATGACAGAGCAAATCTACATATCGCCCCTTTCGCTCATTGCCTAAATTAGGCAGGTAAACACTGTGTTTTATATTTCATTGAGCCTGCTATAAAGGGTATATCCTTTCTCAAGGACGAATCGAATTCAAAAATCAATATTAGAGAAAATTAATTGGGAGTCCTACAGACAAACCAAATTGATAACATATCCGGATATGCGCATAAAAAAGCTTTCCTGGAATCAGAAACATACGCCACATGGGCAATTTAAGAACAAAAGATTTAAGTAAAATAGGTTATCTTAATGATCAGCTGCGAAGCCTGGTTATTGGCATAGCCTCCAAAAATTTCAAACACTACAGTAAGCAGCAACTGCTGGATCTGTTGGTGAATATAAAAAACGATCCGGAAGGATTTCTGGATAATGAACTAACAGCAAAAATAGCTGAGAAAATAATGGGCAAAGTGAATACTCCATCCTTCAAAAGTTATGATTTAAGAGATGAACCTGTATTTTGTAAAACTTACGGCGCTAAACATATTGAGTTGTCGGCTAAAAAGCAAATGGAGCTAGCCAACTTGCTACCAATTAGCGTACAGGGCGCATTAATGCCCGATGCGCATATGGGCTTCGGCTTACCAATTGGTGGCGTGTTGGCCACTGATAATGCGGTGATCCCCTATGCAGTTGGAATGGATATTGGTTGTCGGATGGCACTCTCTATTATCGATGAAAGCGATGGTTTCCTGAAGCGGTTTGAATACCAGATTAAACAGGCTTTAAAAAACCATACCCACTTTGGTATGGAAGGAGGACTGCATGAAAGGCAGGAACACGAGGTTTTAGATAGCCATCTATTTAATGAGATTCCCTTTTTAAAACCTTTACGCGGAAAGGCGGTAAGACAATTGGGGACCTCTGGTAATGGCAACCACTTTGTAGAGTTCGGTGAGATTGAAATGCTACCTGACAATGCCTTAGGGCTACCAGCTAAAAATTATATAGCCCTATTAACTCACTCGGGAAGCAGAGGTTTGGGTTCGGCTATTGCAAGGCACTATACTCAGATTGCCATGAACACTTGTAAACTCCCTCGCCATGCGCAACAATTGGCCTGGCTGGATATGAACAGTGAAGCCGGACAGGAATACTGGCTAACGATGACCCTGGCTGGAGATTATGCAAAAGCCTGCCATGAACGCATACATGCCAACTTATTAAAAGCATTAGGATTAACTGCTTTACACCTTGTAGAAAACCATCATAATTTTGCATGGAAGGACAAACTAGCTGACGGCAGAGAAGTAATTCTTCACCGTAAGGGTGCAACACCGGCACATCGTAATGAGTTGGGCATAATTCCGGGCAGTATGACTACCCCAGCCTATCTGGTATCAGGCAAAGGGTCGGCAGATGCTTTATACTCAGCTTCACACGGTGCGGGGCGGGCCATGAGCCGCCAAAAGGCAAAGGATAGCATGACCGTTTCTGCCATGAAGAAATTGCTGGCCAATGCAGGTGTCAGCCTAATTGATGGATCGGTTGAAGAGAATCCTTTAGCGTATAAGGACATCGAATCTATCATCACTGCTCAACGTGAGCTGGTTGATATTCAAGGTAAGTTTTTTCCGCAGATCGTTAGAATGAATAAGGACTAAGTATGAAAAAGTGATGTATTTCAATTTAACTAATTACAATAACGTTTCATAGCATCTATGATCATAGATCATTTTTTGTATAGCTTGTTTATTTAATACGCTTGACAACATCAACACCCCATGTTCAGTAAAAGCATAAGGTAAATAAGCCCGTCCCCCTCTCCCAGTCTTTGAGGTCGCAAATTGCGACCTCAAAGACTGGTGTTCATCATGAGTAAGTTGGAACATAAAATCAGCCGGGAATCTTTCCATATTTCTACGAACTTGTTCATTCAGCCTTTTCGTCTCAACCCCATAAAGTACTGCCAAATCATTATCTAGCATTACTTTCTGACCACGAATCTGATAGATTTTACTCAAGACAACTTCATCCGGCCCCGCAATCCTCATTATTACAATCTTTCACTTCAGTTTCTAAGGTAACATGCTGAATGCTGAGATGAGCCAATTCATCCTTAATTTTATTCTTCAGTACTAAAACCTGATCATTTGAAAATTCATTAGCAACGACCAGGTGTCCTGTGAGTGCATTTTGTGAGGTACTAATTGCCCAAATATGCAGATGATGAAAACCTTTCACTCCTTCAATGTTCAATATAACTTCTTTTACTTTTTGCAGCTCTATACCATTAGGCACTCCATCCAGGGAAAGGCGGAGACTATCCCTTAATAGATTCCAGGTGCTGACAATAATCACCCCACAGATGATCAAGCTTAAAAGCGGATCTACCCAATATAAATGCGTATAATAAATAATAATCCCCCCAGCTACTAATCCTAATGAAACTAGCGCATCTGAAGCCAGATGCAGGAAAGCAGCTTTCACATTAATGTCCTGATCTTTATCCCTAAAAAACATAAATGCAGATACCCCATTTATGATTATACCGATTCCTGCAATGACAGCAATCATTACACCGGGTAATGGTTGTGGGTTCTGAAACCTAAAAATAGCCTCATACCCAATGGCTCCAATGGAAATTAAAAGTACAACGCCATTGACTAAAGAGATTAAGATAGAGGCTTTTTTCCACCCATAGGTATAGATTTCTGTAGCTTTTGATTTGGATAATTTAAAAGCCAGCATGGCTAATGCCAAACCCGCCACATCTAAGAAATTATGGCCAGCATCTGAAAGTAAGGATAAGGAATTGATTTTTAATCCAATAACGATTTGAATCAAAACATAGGTAAGATTCAAAATAATGCCAACACCAAAAGCTTTATTCAAACTGGTGATTTTAGGCACATGACTGTAGCGATGCCCCTCATGGTTATGGTCTGAATGGTTGTGTTCCATAAATTTAGGATAAAGTCTATTTTTAAATGACGCTGACCATTAAAAACAAATTTAATCATTCATTCAGGTAATCAAATTAAACTTAAAACAAATCCTAATCCAGCTCCCCCAAGTATGACAAAGGCACTGTTAAGGTATTTAAACTTAATGCTAATCAGGAAGCCAACAACTGCAATAAATATAGTTCTCCAGTCCACTATGGATGCTTTCCCCATTTCGATACAGACAGTTATAATCAATGCAATTGAAACCATATTGATGGTATCTAAAAAGGCTGACATTATTTTAGATTCCCTAAGTTTAAGGATTAAGGGAGTTAAAAAAGCAACAAATAAAAAAGAAGGAAGAAAGATTCCTATGGTCGCAGCAACGGCTCCCATAAGTCCACCCAATTGCCAGCCTATAAAAGTAGCTGATGAAAATACAGGGCCAGGCGTAACCTGACCTACTGCAATGGCATCAATTAGTTCCTGCTTACTCAAAAGCCCAGTTTTCACCAATTCTGTATCCAAAAAAGCAAAAAGCACATAACCACTTCCATAAAGAATGGCCCCGATCTTCAGAAAGATCCAAAACACCTTCCAGTTAAAACCATTCGAAGAAGCCGCATAAGCTGGTAATATAATAAGTGGTAACAAGCTTTGCACTGTATTTTTACGATCTTTTATAACTTGTATTAAAAGACCTACTAGCCCACCTCCAAACAAGATGTAAATATCGTTAAATCCATAAATGGCCAGTATAACAGCAACTACACCTATCAGCCCCAGCTCAAATGACTTCAATGCCTTACGCACCAAAGAAATCATCATGGCGATCACAACGGAGATAATAGCAGGCTTAATCCCATATAAGAATGGTTCTACTTCTGGCAGTTTCCCATACTTCTGATAGGCAAAGGCAATTACTCCGCTTATGATTACTGCCGGAAGAATAAAACAGAGGCCTGCTATCACGAGCCCCTTCCATCCTGCTCTTTCCTGCCCAATGTGCATGGTCATTTCGGTGGAATTTGGCCCTGGAATTAAATTGGTCGCACCAATCAGATCTAAAAAATATTCGTGGGTAAGCCATTTCCGCTTTCTCACTACTTCCTCTT
Source organism: Candidatus Pedobacter colombiensis (assembly GCA_029202485.1). Classification (NCBI taxonomy): domain Bacteria; kingdom Pseudomonadati; phylum Bacteroidota; class Sphingobacteriia; order Sphingobacteriales; family Sphingobacteriaceae; genus Pedobacter; species Candidatus Pedobacter colombiensis. The sequence goes on from CP119313.1 coordinate 2,590,399, forward strand.
CCATCATGGCAATGTGGACTGCAGGGCCACCAAAACCAATACACCCTAATTTTAAAAATAAAACTGCTACTTCTTTAAGCCTTAATTTAGCACTTTCTTCTTGATTCATAATAGCGATTGCATGCTGTTAAAATGAAGGCGTAAATTGTCCTAGTTCATAAATACCTAAAGACTTTTCAATAACAGCTACTTTATCCCGATACTACCATCGCTGCCAGTTTTAAACCTGTTTCAATAAAATTACGCCGACTTTCTGGAAGGTCTTCATTTCTTGCATTTTTTATCATTCTTGCTTTTTAGCATAGTAAATTAGATGATCAATTGAATTTTTACCACCTCCATACTTCAAAAGAAATATTAATAGGATGGTCATTGCAAAATCTGTTCGATACTCATGGGCCATCGACCAAAAACCTTTATCTATAAGAATAGGATATTTTGTAGTGATGAAGGCTACGATCATAATAACTAGTAAGGGAATGGTAGCGACGCGGGTCAGCAAGCCCAGTAATAGTAACAACCCACACAGTATTTCAAAAACACCTGTGAAATGTGCCCAGAAAGCCGCATCATGAAATCCAATTTTTAGAAATCTTCCGGCACCTACTTCATCAGGCCGAATAAATTTTTGGATGCCCTCCGAAAGAAAGATAAGGCCAACAATAACCCTCGCATAAATTGTAGGGACAGGAGATACTTTAAATAAATTATTCATCTGACTTCAGATTGATCATTAAGCACTTACTATCAAACGATTATACTAACAATTTCATTTCTGATTTGTGTTTCTCAAAAACTGCATTAACATGAGCAACAACATAACTAACGATACCCGTCCTTTTTTAGGTTGCTATTGGATATTATAGTTTTATCCGAATTTATCTTAAGTGAGGCCAAACGTTTATTAATTTATACAGACAATACCATTTCGGAAATACATTGCGACACCCTAACCACCAGAAGTAAATGCTGCAGTTGTGGCGACCACTCCGAGAAATGTACCCCCAATAGAAAATATACTTTAAAATCACCTCACTCCTCCTCCGGTTTAAATTAAGCCCAAGCAGACGCCTTGTTAAGAACAAGTTGCTATAAAGGTGATTTATTTTAATTCAATTTGCTTCATTTTTCTTTCAAAAATCTCAAAATAATTTTTCTTAAATTCTTCATTCAAAAAACTTTTTCCAATCCAATCATTAACCTTTTCAGACTGTTTGAAAAATTCTTTATAGATATTATCCCTAACCTTATCAGCAATCCCCAAGCTCATAGCAAATTGATTAAAATCTACGCGCTTAATTTTTCTTTTTCGTCCTCCTAAAGTCAAAGCCAGATCTTCAATATCTTTTGGATAAATCAAATTTACATTCAACAAATCATAAGCAGGTGAAAACAAAATACCTTTATCCGTATGCATCAAAGAAAAATTCTTGAGATGCATATCGTTATTACCAGTAAGAAAGCTAAACAACACTAATCGGAAGTATTTAATCACATCTAATCCTGAGTTTGTAGTGTATTGCTTAATGATTTTTCCTACACGCTCGTACGAACTTTTATACTTCTGCTCAGTCAATAATTCAGAAAGCTGACAAAGATCTTCTACATGAATTTTTTCTCCCTTAACTCGATCGAAACGTTTCGTGATATAAGATAATTCGCCCATTGAAGTTCTAATTAAAGCATGTTCAGCAGTTTCAATTTTAAATAACCTAGCCAGGTGCATTGTCAAATCTTCTACCTCAGGCCATTACTTATCAATTTTATCAATCACCCCAACTTCCTTTCCGAACAAAGCCAATACATCATTCACCTTATCCAGACGAAGAGTTTTCTTACCTTGCTCCAAATCACGAACGAAATTCAACCCTACTCCAGCATTTAAGGCAAGTTCTTCTTGAGTTAAGCCCAATTCCTTTCGCTTAATTTTCACAAACACTCGTATTGTTTCCATTTTATATCCTTTCGAATATAAATATACAAAAAAACTTTAAATTATATGCAATCGGATATAATACCATGAACCACAGCCAAACTATATCCTTTCGGATATAGCCTATACCTTCCATCCCTATTGAACAAGAACACCGAATTCATGAAGTTTGAGGTATAGTCATCATGTACTTCAATTTTATCTAATATCCCACTTTTAAGGATGGTTACTTTTTTCTGAAATAAGTATTAAGTTATATGACAGGAATTTTAATAATACTTTTTCTTAGTCCCTACATAATCATCCCTTGGATCATAGCCTTCCTTTTCAAAAAGGGAAAAATTCAACCAGCTTTCCTCACTTATGTATTTACAACAATTATTATTATAGCTTACACTATATTTCTCCAGATATTACCTACTTTATCTTCTAGAAATGAAGATGGCTACGAATGTATACCACCAATTATAATTATCATAGTGCCACTGCTACCAATTAGCTTATTCGCACAATCTATCTTTAACATAAAAATTCGGAGATATGATAAATGAACCAAATAACTGGTACTACCAGCCTATCCCATAATCCTCGCCGTGATTACTCGAACCGCCCCACATACTTTTATGTTTCCAATCAAAGTAAATGGCATTAATTGGCCCGCTGGTTCTATCACTAAAACTCAATATATAACCCATTTTCTTTAATGCCTCCCTTGTTTCATGGGAAGTATTACTGTTTAACAAAATCTGGCCGGGTTTTGGCATTCTATCTTCAGTTTTAGTACCTCCCAAAGAAAGCCATAATTGATTTGTATTGATATTTGGTGCTTCTGCAGCCTGCTGTACATTCATTCCAAATTCTGTCATATCTAAAAAGAACTGCAATAAATTCTGATCCTGAGTATCTCCACCCTGCACAGCAGAAGACACATAAGGTTTACCGTCTTTTAAAGCTAAAGAAGGCGACAAGGTTACTCTTGGACGTTTACCAGGAGCTACAACATTGAAAGGATTAATTGCAGAATCCAAAACAAAACTTTGCATCCGCTGACTCATCCCTATTCCTGTATTTCCAGCAATACAAGCTGGTAGCCAGCCACCGCTAGGTGTTATAGAAACAACCCATCCTTCTTTATCTGCAGCTTCAACAGAAGTTGTGCCCAACCACAATCTCTCCTGATAGATATTATCTGGAGTATTATTGCTCATATCATGTTTAGGTGCAAAATTTCTTTTAGTGGTATCCAGTTCAAACCCTCTGGATTTAAGCAATTGCAGATAAGGGTTTACTTTGCCTTCATAAGGATAAGGATCACCAGGGCCAATATTAGGATTATTAGATTCAAAGCCGATCAATTTAGCTCTATCCTTAGCATATGCCTTACTCAATAGCCCCTGCATAGGTTCTTGCGGACTAAAATATGGATCTCCATAATAAAAATCACGGTCGGCGAATGCCAGATTCATGGCCTGATAAATGGTATGAATATATTTTGGTGTATTAAAACCCATCGCTTTGAGGTCAAAATTCTCCAGAATATTTAATGCCTGCAACATCACCGGCCCTTGTGTCCATTGCTTCAATTTGTAGACATCAATACCTTTATAGTTAACAGTTAATGGCTCCTCTTCTAATGGTTTCCATTTGGCCAGATCAGCCATCGTAATTAAACCTCCCTGCTCTTTGCTGCCTCTTACAAATTCTTGCGCAATATCTCCCTTATAAAAACGATCATAAGCAGCCATTAATGCCTCTTTTCTCGATTTTCCTCGTTTTAAAGCCGCTTTTTCGGCATCAACCAGCTTGGTTAAAGTGGCTAACAAGTCTTTCTGTTCAAAAATTTCACCAGTCTCAGGAGCTTCACGCTTTTCTCCTGGATGTGTCAAAAACACTTTCTTGCTATAAGGCCATTCTTTGATTTTGTCTTTTCCGCGTTCCATACTATTGGCAGCCTGCGCTTCTATTGGATAGCCTTTGGCCAATTCCATAGATGGACGCAATACCTGCTCCAATGTCATCGTACCATAATTAGCCAGCATATAAATCAACCCTCCAACTGTTCCGGGTGTTGTTGCGGCCAATGCTCCATATTCTGGTGGGAAATTATAGCCTTTTGCTTTAAAAAATGCTGGTGTAGCACCTGTAGGCGCAACTCCCATCGCATTAATAGCAATAACTTTTTTGGTATGAGGATTATATAAAAGAACCTGCGTTTCGCCTCCCCAACTTAATGTATCCCACATGGTACAGGTTGCTCCCAGCATAGCACAGGCAGCATCTACTGCATTACCTCCTTGTTGAAAAATCATGGACCCTGCAGTTGCAGCCAAAGGCTTTCCAGTGATGGCCATCCAGTTTTGACCATGTAAAACAGGTTTTTGAGTTTGCTGCGCTGCTACAGGTTGAGCAAGGCATAAAGAAGAAATAGCGAGGGAGGTTAGTAGTCTTTTCATATAAGTTCAGATAACAATATCTATAATATTTGCGTCTTTTGGAAGTTCGAAAAATTCCAGAAACTCAATGGATCTTTTTGGGACTACCTTGAGATAACTGTATTTTGGTCATGTGTTAGAAGCCACTTTCTCTTTTCTTTTACAATTATATAAGTTTTTATTTGTCGCTCATTAGTATGTAACTTTCCATCTGGTGTTGTAAAATTACCCATTTTATGAATCACATTAGCTATCGCAACTGTTGGCGATATAAAGTAAATAGCAATACTTTCAGTTTTCATAGAAACTCCCTTTAAAAATCCCTGATGAACTGCTCTTACTTCTTTTAACACATTCTCTCGCCCAATAGAAATTCCTCCATTAGGGTTTAAATGCTGCCAATCCTTAGTTGTATATAAATTAGCTTTTTTAAAACTCCCGTCATTGAAGTCCTCTTGAAAATCACTTACAACCTTAGCAACTGAAGTTTTGTCGTTAGATGTTTGTCCAAAGCTGACACAAGCTGTAAAACTTATCATTATAAAAAACAATGTAGATTTCATATTTTTCCTATTAAATGTTTAATATTTTATTTGTGTATACACAACGTGTTCAATTAAGCTAAGGCTATATATATTTTTGAGACCCTAAACTATAACAAAAATAATGATTCTTGAAGTTAGTTTCTGAGTAATCCCCGGGTGCTAAGCTTGCCAGTATCCGGATGTCGCAACGCAGGATAGAAATCAATATTACTGGTTTCTGATGAAAAAGCTGCATCTTTCACTAAAAGGAACTCCGTTGCTTTGAGTTCTTCAATCGGTTTCGTCTTGATTTCCCTAATCAGTAGTTTTTTGCCCTGTAATTTCACCTGCCGGGTTTTCTGTTTGTACGCCTTGCTATTGCACTTTAATGAGCAAAACCGGGTTACCGTTGTCTTACCAATAAAGTCATTTCCGCAGTATTCACAGATCAATTTGATCGATATATTTGAACTCACCTGAAATAAGTTAAATACATACAAAAGTATGTAGAGGTGTTTAAAGGCGAAAAGCAAAAACCCCTCTGAAGCATATTTCAGAGGGGTTTTCTATATTTCTATTTCGTGTTATTTTGTATGTTTATTTCCCAATACAGAAAGTCATCAGCCAATCATTATCAATAAGTTATATTAAATACTCTGAAAACTGTAATATAGTTAGGTAGAGAATATGAAAATAAAGGTAACAAATAGAAATGGGCTCAAAATTTATGAAATAACAAGTCCAATCTTTAACCCTAGTTTTTCCTTAAAATCATCGGGAATATCATTCCAATGAACCGTCAAAATATCAACAAGTTGTTCTCCATTAATTAGTCCTATTCTAGGAAACCCCGACTCATTAGCAATTTCTTGTGCTCTTTTTTGAAACTCTGCTGTGGTAATAAATGCTCCTTGTCCTCCTGATGGAATATTTGACCTTAAATTTTTTACTACATTATGATTTATTTTGGAGCCAAGTTTATATCTCTTAGCCTGAACAAAAATTTTGATCTTGGCTAATCCAGAAACATCCAATTCACCAGTTGCATCTACTCCCCCATCTCCTACTTTCCCCTTATGTTCTGAACCTTCAAAACCTAACGCTGATAAAATATGAGTAACTAAAATTTCAAATTCTTTATCGTCTAATTCTAATATTCTGTTTAGAACTAATTTATAATAATCAAGCTTAACTTCCTGTGTGCAGCAATAAAGTAAGGTGTAGTGTTCTTGAATGGCTAATAATATTTGTGGCGATATCCAATCGGAGTACTTTTCCTTCAAAAACATTTATTGAGAGTTCCTTACTAAGTTTACATATACCATTGTAAAGATCATCTTTAAAAGCTGTTTTTAAATTAGTGCCAAAAATATATGCTGTAAGGCTTCCTGTTATATAAACACCTCTTTCCTTTATTGATAGGAAAAAGTCTTTGTAGTGACCTGTTGTAACTATTAATTCTCCCGTTTCATTATAGGTATATTTTTTGTCAGTCAATATTGTTTGAAGTGATTGAACATAATTATGAGGAAGTTGATCTTTTTCTATGAATGTTTTTAATGAATCTATCATATAAGTTTTTTTTATATTATTCTACTTGCCGTTCAGTAGCATTTTGAATTCGTAAAGGAATTTACGTTCACCTTTCTCGCCTAAATCTGCTAAAAGTTTCAAGAGCTTATTTACATCTATCGTTATACCATTATAGTTGGCTTGGTCGTTAACTTGGTCGTTTATTGGAAATGTCATCCTGGTAAAATTTTCCATAAACCGGAAACATTCTTTAGGATAACTTTCTAAAATTCTTGGTACACCTGAACCTAATTGTTCTACCATATCTAAATCTCTGAAAACTCGCATTAGTTCTTTGTTTCTAGGAATAGAAACTCCTTCAAAAAACTCTTCCTGATTTAATGCGTCAGGTTGCGATTCTTACTCAAATTCAGGAGTCAAGAGCGGGATATCAAAACGTTCTTTAACTGTTAAAGGCCCATCTAATTTACAAAAACCTATACTGGAATAGTTTCCTTTTCTCACTGCTCTGTAGAATAAATAAAGAAAATCCCCTTCGCTTATGATCGCAGGATTCAAAACCGCTTCATTCTCAAAGTCTAAATCTGTTTTTCTTAGTATTATATGATAAATCTCTTATTAATGAGTAAATTTACATCATCAGGTTTAGTGACATTTATATCTGTTTAAAGAAGTAAAATCGAAGCCTTATTGTTTTTAAACTATATAATTCAATATACAACAGTATTTTAAAAATTAATTTTTAATCCTATATCGCACCCTATACATTTTGCCTTGTAGCTTTAGAAAATCAGGTTTATATGAAAAATGATCCGAAATTAATTAGTAATTATGAGTACAAAAAGTTCTTTCTTCCGGATATAACAACTCACAATCTCTTTAATAATTCCAACTTGCAACTGTATCGAATTGAAAATTACTTAAAAAAAATTGTAATACCAGTTAATCCCTATCAGACGACTTTTAACTTTCTGATTTTTGTAACAAAGGGATATGTAAAGCAACAGCTGGAAACAGCTGTTTTTGAAATTAATGCTAATGAAGCGCTAAATATTAAACAAGGAAACTTTACAGCAACATTAGCCCTTTCAGAGGATGTTGAAGGTTTTTTTGTTATTTATGAAAATGAGGTTATCACTCAGATTGCGTTAAACAATAGCGTTTTAAAATTCTTTGACGCTTCTCTCTTCTCCATTTCAAACCCTACTACCATCAATTGGCTTATTCGTTTATTTGAATTATTAGAACAAGAATTAAACGAAGATAAACATAGTAATGCGATAACTATAGCTCTTTTTCAATCCGTCTTATTAAAAATTATAGGCACAGAAAACAAAGAGAGCGGAGCGCTCAACCGCACAAGCTCAATCTCTTTTCATTTTAGGGAATTAGTACAGAAAAACCATATTAGTCATAAAACCATCGATTTTTATTCTGATTTATTACAAATATCAGATAATTATCTCAATAAATGTGTTAGGGAAACTACCGGGAAGCCCCCAAAACAATGGATAAGTGAAATTACGATCCAGCACAGTCAAATTCTTTTGCAAGATATTTCGAAAGAAATAGCAGAAATAGCGTTTGAATTAAATTATCAATCCCCTTCTTATTTTTCACGTATATTTAAAAAACTGGTAGGACAGTCTCCTTCTGAGTACCGATCACAGTTTTTAAAACAATAAAATTTACAATTTAGTTCTAAAAGTGAAAACGCTTATAAAGGATATTTAAAAATCCTGTTATAAGCGTTTTTTTATTCTCTAAAAAGACCCTGCTACAAAATAAGCGAAGTTTTTCAGTGACATGAGATCAAAACATAAAATAATCTCGTATTTAGGCAGGTGTGCCTTCACTGTTGGATGCAACAGCATCAACTTGGATCAAAGCATTCATAGGAATAGCAGCAACGCCAATTGTTGTTCTTGCAGGCAAGTCGTTTTTGAAAAATGCTGTGTAGATTTCGTTTATAGCATCAATATCTCCAATATTTTTAAGTTGGATATTTATTTTAACAATATCGTCCATATTGTGGTCGATACTTTCTAAAATTGCATTGATATTGTTTAAACACTGCCCAGCCTGCTCTTTGATACCACCAACTACTACTTCATTCGTTTTTGGGTCTAACGGTAATTGACCTGAAATATGATTGTAATGAGAATAAGCAACGGTGTGTGCATACGAAACTTTTGGTGCATTTTCTGTGTTGCTTGATTCGATTACCAGTAAGCGGGCGTCTTCAGGAAGTTGTGGAGGTGTTCCATCACCGTGTGATACAACAGTATCAATTTGTACCAAAGCCCCCATAGGTAAAGCTGAAGCATTTACAATTGTTCTCGCGGGAACATAATTTGGAAAGAATTTTGCCAAAACTCCGTTTACTACTTCAACATCTGAGATATTTTTAAGAAAAATAGTTGTTTTAACAACATCGTTCATAACGTGGCCGATACTTTCTAAAATTGCTTTAATGTTTTTTAAGCACTGCTCAGTCTGCTCTTTTACATTACCAGCTACTATTTTGCCCGATTGAGGATCGATCGGTAATTGCGATGAAATATTGTTATAATGAGAAAATGCTACGGTCTGCGCATGTATGCTCTTTGGTGCATTTTCAGTATTTCTAGTCACTTTAATCAGATCTAAAGCTTTTTGTGGAGTCGTACCTTCACCGTTTGAGATAAGAGCATCTATTTGTAACAAAGCACCATCCATAATAGGTAAGGCATCCACTGCAACAGTTGTACGTGTAGGAAGGTGGCTTTTGAAGAATGTTTTATAAACTTCGTCTACGGCCTCAGTGTCTGAAATATCCTTTAGAAAAATAGTCATTTTAACAACATCGTCCATAACATGGTCGATACTTTCGACAATCGCTTGAATATTTGCTAAGCATTGCTTTGTCTGCTCTTTTATTGTATTACCAACAATTTTCCCCGTTTTAGCATCAATAGGTAATTGCGCTGAAATATTGTTGTAATGAGAGAATGCTACTGTTTGTGTTGAAACAGGGTTTTTTGGTGCATTTTCTGTGTTTCTTGAATTTTTTTTAATGTCGCTCATAATATTATTTGTTGTATGTATTTATTTTTTGTTTAATTCTATTTGTGTAAGCATTAAAATCTATAACTTATTCCTGCTTTTATAGCCAGGGGCGTCCCGGGCGTAAAACATAATTCTGATACTGAACTTGTTTCATTTCTAAGTCTGGTTTCTGTTTCAAATTGCGCTTCGTTCCATTTGCGGTCAAAGATATTTTGAACCTGCAGATTTACTTCCCATTTTTTCTTTCCATATACCAGTACAAGATCATTGACCAAATAACCTCTGGTTCTTACTGAATTATCTTCAGTAGCAGGTTTTGAATCCATATAACGGTATCTTAGATTTGCCAAAAAGCCTGAAAGAAGTTTTACCGCTACTCCTCCAGTACTTGTAAGGGCAGGAACTAATGGAATATAATCTTCTCCTTTAGGCTTTTCGACGGCACGTGCATGCGCATAATTGATGTCTCCATCCAGGTATAACCATGAAAATGGTTGGTATCGCAAACTTAAGTCCAGCCCCCAACGACATGTTTTCCCTGATGGTTCTACGACAGCTTCATCTCCCACATAGACAAACTCTTGTTGTAAAAACATTTGCCAAATGGCAGGTTGAATAATTATATTGGCTGTTGGTCGAAGAATAACTCCCAGATCACTTCCAAAAGAATAAGGCAGTATGTCTTTGCCATCCTGTGCAACCACAACTCTAACGTCATTTGAGTGAAAACCAAAGCCAGATTTAACATACCACTGTACATTACTATTTTGCGTATAGGAAATATTCAGTTTCGGACTTACTCTTGTCGCCGAAGCTTCTTGAGCGGCGGGAATACTTACAAGTCGATTGTGAAGATTAAAAACAAAATGATCTAAACGTACTGCGGGGTTTATCGTCCATTTCCCGACTCTCCAATCAATTGTACTATAACCATGAACATTAATTTCGGTCGCAGATACATCAGACATTCTGTCCAACAATAGATCACGCTGAAAAACATGACTCAATTGTAAATCTTTGATATCATCCAGACGTAAACCTAGTCCAGAGGTCCAGGTCATACTACTATTCTCAAATACAAACCTTCGAATATACTTGTTCTCAAAACCATAAATAGAACGATTGTCGGTCTGCTGAATCTCATCTCCATGAACAGGATCTTTCAGAAAAAAAGTAAAATCTGAAAATAGATTAAAATCATACTTAGAATAGAATAAATTACTGGAAACCTCTTCTTTTTCACTAGCCAGATACCTATAGCTTACCGCAAAGTTTGTTCTTGCAGTACTTCCACCTTCAGTAGGATCTATAGACCCCCATCTACTAATAATCCCTTGTTCTACAGCTCTTTCAGGAATCTGACCTGAAGCATTCCAGCCCGAGGTAAATGTAGACCCCAGAATGGATAGATATTGTTTCCTATCAATCCATTGATTGTATTTGGCTAAAAAATTAATACGATTAAAATGCTGTTTGATATCAAATGGTCCATCAGAATAATTGAACTCGCTCGCTACATAGAAATTCTTATCCTGACTATTTTTATTTAAAAGATTGATCATCGTTACGGCACGTATGGTATTAAAAGAACCACCTTCAATTTTGAAAAGATTATTCTCTAATTTGTCAAATGTGTTAAAATTCACATATCCAGAGGTATTAAAATCTCCTTTATCAGCATAATAAGATCCTTTGCCAAAATCGATATCCCTGATCGTTTCTGGAATCAGAAAGTGTAAATCAGCATATCCTTGTCCATGTGCATGTGAGACTATATTTACTGGTATGCCATCAGCCATAACGCTGATATCGGTTCCATGATCATTATCAAAACCGCGCAAAAATATTTGTTCTGCCTTACCACCACCAGCATGCTGAGCAATAAATAGTCCGGGAACCTTTCGCAATAAATCCTGCGCGGAATTTACTGGTATCATTTTTAAATCGACTTTCATTATCTGCTTTCTGAAATCGCTGTTACTAATAATTATTTCACGTAGATGTACCGTATCTGCTTCTGACTTATTTACCACCTGAGCCAATCCATTTTGTCCTGATAACAGTAGTACAATCCCAATAAAAAGTTTGCCTCTCATTACGATTTATCTTCTTCTATAATTAATGGCTCCTGTTTTTTATTTTATTTTCAAAATGACTCACCAGCTTTTTTAGAGCAACAATCACCCACATAGATAAAACAAATGGGAACGTAAGGGTAATCCAGCCATTCTCCATCATAGAAACATCGAAGTAGGTTGCAATTACTACAGATATAAATACATAAACTCCATCCCTCGGTTTTATTCCACTACATGCAATTCCGCATAAAACTGCATTAAAGCTAAACATGCCATCATTGATTAATTGCACAGAATCCTTATCAAAACGTGCAACGGCTCCCGCGATAAGCGCTCCCATGAGTCCATACAAGGCCGCAGTAGGATTTTTCACAAAGACACCTAAGAAAAACAATAATCCCGCTAAGAGACTTCCTTGAAATATCACCTGGCCATATGCATGGGCAACCACTGTGAAGTCTCTTAATTCACTTATTGTTGTTAAAGCTTTAGGAACGTTTAAAGTGGCAAGACCAAAGTGTTTAATTGTCAAAACAAAACCTGCCGTAACCACGATAAATGGAAAAGTAAAAAAGGGAATTTTTTTCCGAAGAGAAAATTCCATTAAAAACGTGCTGAGTATAGCCCCTAAAATAATTGTAAGCCATATAAATGGACTAGTTTCGAAGAAGAAAACCAATCCTACTCCAATTAGCGTCGCATTAAATCCGTACAAACCAGCTTTTATATTTTCGTCACTGAACTTACAAATCCTTGCTGTTGCAGTTCCGATGATAGAACACATCAAAGCAACAACGCCCATAAGTATAGAGTCATACGATATCGCAATTAAAAACAGTAAACCCGTCCAGGCACTTTCCTGAAGCATGATTTGACCAATGCCCTTGAGTACAGTTTCTACTATTGCTTTTATTTTTTTCATTTTTTTATATTTATACAAGTAAAAAATTGTTTGAATTACCAACCAAAAAAGACCATCCCAACACCGCATGCTAAAACTACTGCTCCACTAATTGCAGGAGTATAACGTTCGAATCTTTCTGTTTTGAAAAAAGAATATCCATAAACTCCCAAAAGTACCATTCCAAGCATAGTCAAAACTGTGCTTAGTGTAAATACACCGATAAGAGTGGAAATTTCCGGAACGGAACGATTCAATCCTGAATAGAATAGCAGGGGAATCAGTGGTTCACTTGGCCCCATCACAAAAATGGCAAATAACACCAATGGGGTTACTTTAATTCGATTTGCAGGCATAACCACTTCCCCGTGTTTGTGCGAATACACAAATACATCTTCCCCCATCACATCAAAGTGCTTGTGTGCTTTATTTTTGTAAGCAGCCCAAAGCCCATAACAAAAGTAAATTGCGCCAAATAAAAGCAGCGCCCAGCTCGCAATGTTACCGCGGAAATCCTGAAAAAATGTTATTTTATTGATTTGCCAGCCTAAGAAAACTCCAACAAGTCCTAAAACTACTGAACTCAGAATATGTCCTAAACCGCAAACAATGGTAAGCATAATTGTTCTGGACATATTCCATTTGCGTGAACGCGATAAAACAATAAATGGCAAATAATGATCAGGACCCGAAGCAGTATGAAAAAAACTGATACTGATGGCTGTAATTGATAATGCTATTAAATTTGAATCCATAAGCTGCTTAAATTAGTATTGCTATTTTTTCTTCCCAAAGCACGCTCTGTACCTTTCTGAAGAAATCAAACATCTGCTCTCCTCCGTTGCCTAGAATTCTAATGACAAAACCCCTGGCTTCAAGCGCACTGATTCCAAATGAGACATTTTCCAATTCTTCTAATTCTTTAAAAAAGTATTCGATATGATCTTCCACATCTTCATTTTTTGTATTTAGATAGACCAAAGTTCCTTGATGCGTAAAGCCTTCCAGTAAACCCATAGCCGATAAGGGCATAATATCTGGTCTTAACAGGACATTGTCCTTTAAAATGAGTCGATCGTGGTGATATACTTCCAGTAAGTTCTGAAAATGAGCGTATTTAAAAGTTTCTCCGTGATGTTTACGACCGCAGGTAATGATTTCGCTTATTGTTAGCTCACAATCATCTTCGATGTTAATCTTGTTATGACTTTTGAAAGTAGAACCTTCATGAGGCACAACGGGATGTGGTACATAAGAAAATGAAGCTCCTTTATCGATTTTGACACTCATGATTTGCGAAGCACTACCTTCCATATTAAACAATCGCTGGTAGGATTGAGATTGCAATTGCAAACGTGCATTTTCTTTGACATTCACTTGAATATCATAGGCATCACCACTTAAAATTCCCGGCGATGAACTCATGATCATCAAATACGAAGCTCCATCTGATTTATACTGTCCCACAGGAGTAATCCTGAAAGGCTGCGTAAAGTATGCATCTCTTAAAAATGATTGTCCCTCCCGTTCTTCTACTTCAATTTTTAGGGTACTTAGCATTCGATTATCGGATTAAATTTGGTTCTTCAACATCTTCCAGCAATGCATATTTCCTGATCCATCCTATAACCTCATCAATTCCTTCTGTAGATCTAAGGTTTGAGAACACAAATGGCGCTCCTTTTCTCATTCTCCTTGCATCATGTTCCATCACTTCGAGACTTGCACCCACATAAGGCGCTAAGTCAATTTTATTAATCAAAAGTAAATCAGATCTTGTGATGCCCGGACCACCTTTGCGAGGGATTTTCTCTCCTTCGGCAACGTCAATTACAAAAATAGTCACGTCAGCAAGGTCTGGTGAAAAGGTTGCAGAAAGGTTATCTCCACCACTTTCGATAAGGATTAATTCGATATCGGGAAAGCGCGAAACCAATTCGTCTACAGCCTCCAGATTCATACTGGCATCTTCACGAATTGCTGTGTGAGGGCAACCTCCTGTTTCTACTCCTATGATTTTATCCTTTGGCAAAAGACTATTTTTCACCATATATTCTGCATCTTCTTTAGTGTAGATATCATTGGTGATTACTCCTAAATTATAATCGTTTAGCATTTTTCGGCTTAAACGTTCTAATAATGCTGTCTTTCCTGATCCTACTGGTCCCGCAACTCCTATTTTTACATATTTTCTTTCTTCCATTTTTCTTTTTCTTGTTTTTTAAGACATGTATAATCTTGAATAAAGCCTCTCGTGTTGCATGCAGCGAATATCAAATGCGATATTGCAAAGTCCCACAAGCGCTCTATCTATTGTTAATGTTTCTTTTGCTAATTTTTTAATAAGGGATTGAAGTTCGAATAAAATATCTTGCCCTTCCAATTGTCCAAGAGGCACAAGCTTAACCGAGTTGGTAATCATCCCAATGGCTGCGTTGTAATAAAATGCAAATAAGGCTTCGGCAAGTGGTATTTCTAATAACTGTGCGTACATCCCAAAGGCAATACAATAATGTGCACTAGCTTCTTTGTTCGCAATTGCTTTTTCATAGTCATTAATGATATCAAAAGCCTTTTGTCTGCGAAAAATTTTAATTAATCGAATCCCTAGTTTTTGGCTTGCCTCTCGTAACTCACGTGGACTCTTTAAAGCACTACATTCTTGATCAAGTTTAATTATAGTTTCTAAATCATTATTAGCTGTTGCTTCATACGCTAGTTTTAGGAATGCTGCATCATTATATTTAATGTTATACATTAACATGTTTGTAACAAATACTTTCGCTGAAGCTACAGTACATACCACCTCAACCTGAACGTAGGTCTCCAATCCATTGGAGTGGGAATATCCTCCAATAGGCAAAGTAGGATCTGCCAAATGAAGTAGACTTCCTAAATAGGTGTTTTCTATATTAGTCATTTGAAGCTGCTATATTTAGAATTTTAGTAAATAGTGACGTGCTACCATGTCCGTGTGGTGCTACATTTGATTTCAGCAAATGCAAAAGTTGTATTTTCTGTTTTTCAGGTGAGTAGCCACTGGCTTCCAGCCATCGAAACATTGGCATTTCAAAAGGCATCATAATCTGATCGTTCTGAATAAATAATGGAAGATGCTTGTTTCCAATTTCATAGCAAATGGTGCCCATTTCTAATAAGGATGCAGGTGTCATTACTATCGCTTCACAAGGTTTGATATGCACTACGACAACTTTTTTGCAATCTTGATAGAGAATATCATCTTGATGCAATCGTTGTCCTTCCTGAGTGAACTTAATAGCGATTTCCATCCCTGCATTTGTTCGCCTACGCTGAATTCTCTTTGTAGCTTCAAACCATTCTATTTCCAGTAAATCAACCTCCAGGCCTTCAATTGATTGTGTTTGCGTGTTTCCGATTACCTGTTGTATAATCATTCTTTTTTCTTTTTAAGGGAGATATTTTTTGAAACTCCCAATCCGAGTGTTGACCCATTTATTCCTGCTATAAATGTTCGATTGCTTGTTTTATTGCTTTAATTAAAACAGGAAGTATAGTTGTGCTAATGGAAGTTTATTCACTGGTTCGCAAGTGATTTTCTCTCCGTCGATTGTCACAGTATAGTTTTCAGCATTTACCATAATCTCTGGTGTAGCATTGTTATGAATCATATCTTTTTTACCAATGTTTCTACAGTTTGAAACCGCTAATAAGGTTTTTTCCAAACCATATTCTTCGGCAATATTATTATCAATACTTGCTTTAGATACGAATGTGAAAACAGTTTTTGTCAATGCTCTTCCGTATGTTCCAAACATATTGCGCATAATAATAGGTTGTGGTGTTGGAATAGAGGCATTAGCATCACCCATTTTGCTTGCCGCAATAAAGCCCCCTTTTACAATAATCTCTGGTTTTACCCCAAATAAGGCTGGTTTCCAAATTACCAAATCAGCAATCTTACCTACTTCTATCGATCCAACATGATTGGATATTCCGTGAGCAATTGCAGGGTTGATTGTATATTTTGAAACATATCTTTTTGCACGGAAGTTGTCGTTTTTGTTTTCGTGATCTTCTGCCAAATGACCTTTTTGTTTCTTCATCTTGTCTGCCGTTTGCCATGTGCGGGTAATTACCTCACCAATACGACCCATCGCTTGAGAATCGGAACTCATAATACTAAATACGCCCATATCTTGAAGTACATCTTCGGCTGCAATAGTTTCAGGACGAATACGTGAATCAGCAAAAGCTACATCTTCTGGAATTAGTGGACTCAAGTGATGACAAACCATCAACATATCTAAGTGTTCATCTATCGTATTTGTAGTGTAAGGTCTGGTAGGGTTTGTAGATGCGGGCAATACATTTGGATACATCGCTGCCTTGATAATATCAGGCGCGTGACCACCACCAGCTCCCTCGGTATGGAAAGTATGAATGACACGTCCTGCAATTGCATTCATCGTATCTTCAAGAAATCCTCCTTCGTTAAGCGTATCGGTATGAATGGCTACTTGCACATCATATTTGTCCGCAACTTTTAGAGAAGCGTCTATCACTGCTGGTGTTGCTCCCCAATCTTCATGGATTTTTACTCCTAATGCTCCTGCTTCAATTTGCTCTGCAATTGGAGCTTCCATAGCCACATTCCCTTTTCCAAAGAAGCCAACATTTACCGGGAAAGCTTCTGCAGCCTGTAACATTCTCTTAATATTGTATTTTCCTGGTGTAACAGTCGTAGCATTTGTCCCATCCGCAGGACCTGTTCCACCACCTATCATTGTGGTAATACCGCTATACAAAGCAGTTTCCATTTGGGTAGGGCTAATAAAGTGAATATGTGTATCAATTCCTCCAGCCGTAACTATATAGCCATGTCCTCCATGAACTTCTGTTGAAGCCCCGATGATCATTCCAGGGGTGATATTATCAGTAATATCTGGATTTCCTGCTCTACCAACTCCAATAATTTTTCCATTTTTAATTCCGATGTCTGCTTTTACGATTCCCCAATGGTCAATAATCGTGGCACCCGTAATTACAAAGTCAAGAACGCCTTCGTCACGCAAAGCTGTTGAAGATTGGCACATGCCATCTCTAATTGTTTTTCCACCGCCAAATTTTGCTTCATCTCCATAAGAGCAGAAATCTTTTTCAATTTCTATAATAAGGTCGGTATCTCCTAAACGTATTTGATCTCCTACCGTTGGACCAAAAATGCTGGTATAATTTTTCCTGGTTACTTCTAAACTCATGATTTTACATTTTTAAATTTCCCTTCTTCTAATCGTTCTAATGCAGCAGCTTTATTTTGTGGAGATAAGTCTCCATCAACTAAATTGTTGTGACCAAAAAGGCGCTGACCTCCACCATATTCAGTTAATTCAATCTCTTTTACCTCGCCTGGCTCAAATCGCACAGCTGTACTGGCAATAATATTTAATCTCATTCCGAATGCTTTTTCCCGGTCAAAAGACATCATTCGATTCACTTCGAAAAAGTGAAAATGGGAACCTACTTGTATAGGTCTGTCACCAGTATTTGTAACTTTAATTTTTATTGTATCGCGACCTTCATTACAAATGATATCGCTATCCTTAAGGATAATTTCTCCTGGAATCATAATAGTATGTTTTTATAGTTATCGTACCGGATTGTGCACTGTTACCAGTTTAGTTCCGTCTGGAAATGTTGCTTCAATTTGTATATCATGAATCATTTCCGGAACTCCTTCCATCACATCTTCTCTGCGAAGAAGTGTAGCGCCGTATTGCATTAATTCGGCTACTGTCTTACCATCGCGGGCACATTCCAACAATTCACTACTGATAAGAGCAATGGTTTCAGGATAGTTTAATTTTAAGCCGCGGGCTTTTCTCTTTTGCGCTAGTTCACCTGCAGTATGCAGCATTAGCTTCTCAATTTCTCTTGGTGTTAGATGCATAATAATATATTTTAGTTTAGTTTAAAAAATGATCGCGTGTAGTATTGAAATCCCCATAACTGATCTCTTTTAGATTAGTTATGATTTTTTTAGATGTAATAAAAACGGCTTAAAACGATAGGAATAGCGACTTTTCCAAATAGATAAGTCTAGAAGTACATCTTTTTTGGCGAAGACTTATAACTATTTATTTGTTGCGAAAAATTTAATGATCACTTAAAGACATAAGTGTTGTCCAATTAAAATAAAATTTTCAGTACTCTTTTCTAATTTTAATTAAAAACGAATCTAATTTTATTACAAAATAAACGTGCTTAATTTCAATTTTAAAAACGGATTTGTAAGTTATGAAACAGGATATTTCTTGATATGTTTCGAAAAGGAATAATGTTTCGTTCCAATAGTCCTTGATTGTTCAATTTTATACCTTCTGTATAAATAAAATAGTAATCACTTAAACTTATACCATTTAAATTAAGTGGAGATCCAAACAAATGACTACTATATTCATTCGTTTCAAAAGTATCCTCCGATAAGATAAATTCGAATTGACTAGAATCTGATAACGCTTTTTCAAATTTAGCCTTATTGGGAGTTAAGGCCTCAAGAACTGATTCAGTTGTTACCTTACTATTTATCCTCTTTTCGGCACAATTGCCATAACTATATGAGATAGTTAAGAGGCAAATTTGTAAAAACAGGATATAAGCTAACTTCAACATGCAGATTTCAATTATTTAGAATTGTTCCCTTTATACTACAAAAGTAGTTGAGCTTAAACAGAGTTGAGTAGCACAAATCTTGACTTTTCTTTTCTAAATTTAAAAACAACAGAAGTTGACATTATTAAAAATGTCATTAAATGTCTTAGATGCTTACCGCATTCCGTGCCGCAGGTGAGTACTTCCCAAATCCAAATCAATAGATCCATCAATATCCTTATCTAACTGGTCACTCATTAAATTTTATGTACCCATCAGACCGGTATAATCTGCCAATTGCGCTAATGCACGCTCTGCAATTTCTGTTTCGTTCACCATAATATACATCGAAATGTCATAGATTCCATGATAGACAATTGGTATTGAGGGGCTGCATAGTCGAAAATATGCCAATCTATTAGGCAAATAGCCAAATAACTTTATAAATGTTCATGACTAAATTTCTAGAAGCACCTGATCTACAGATGCGTTACAAAACGTGAAATGCAAAAAACGATAAAACGACAAATATTGACAAAATAAGCTCAATATACACATGAGCACCCTTTTGGAACTTGGGAATATTGTGTTTTAAGATTAAAGAATGTAAAGCTTTCGAAGACATCCCTGTTACTTTTTCAGCTTCACCAATAGTGTAGAAATCCTTTACCTTGAGTGGCTTTGGCTTCTTTAAGGTAATCAATGGCACCCCTGGCTCCTGTTGAAATAGTTTATCTATTTCTATACGCGGAATCAGCGTTTTCTTTTTCAGGATATTTTTAGCCTTAATTTTCCCTGCTTTTATAAGACTATAAATAGTTTGTCTGGAACTGTTTAGTAACACTGCAGCATCCCTAACCAAAAGGAACTCTTTTGCTTTGAGTTCTATCATTGGTTTGGCCTTGATTTCAAACATCCGTTGTTCTTTGCCCTGTAATTTCCCCTGCATGATTTTATGCTTATAGGTCTTTCTATTGCACTTCATGGAGCAATATCGGGTTACAGTTGTCTTTGCAATGAAGTCATTCCCGCAGTATTGACAAATCGTATTGATCTTTATATTTGAACTCACCTGAAATAAGTTAAATACATACAAAAGTATGTAGACGTGTTTAAAGGCGCAAAGCAAAAACCCCACTGAAGTATATTTCAGTGGGGTTTTCTATATTTCATTCTCTGATATTTTGTGCTCTTACTTTCCGATACAAAACTTGCTAAATATATTCTCCAACAAATCATCGGTAGTAACCTGTCCTGTAATCTCTCCAAGGTAATGAAGCGCCTGCTTAATATCCATTGCTAAGAAGTCAGAAGTCACCGGATTAACTAAACCTTCGGCTACACTATTTAAAGCGCTCCTGGTTCTCTGCAAAGCCTCTACATGCCTGATGTTCGTAACCATGGTATGATTATCAGACAACTGATCTCCTACTGCTGTATCGTACAACAGCTGCTTCAACTCTTCAATATGAAGGTTTTCCTTAGCAGAAATAGCAATAAAATGAATGTCCGCAGGTAATTTAAGCTCCTTTAATCTGTCACTATAGGAAAGGTCCATTTTATTGGCAACCGCCAAAAATGGCATCCCCGGCTTGTGCAACCTTTTAATATCATCATGAATTTCAGTAGCAGAAAGGTTCAGCACATCAAACAAATAAACCAACACCGCCGATTGATTGATCTTCTGCATGGTTTTCTCCACGCCAATCGCTTCAATCGTATCCGTAGCCTCACGAATACCAGCAGTATCAATCAACCTGAAGTTGATGCCATTAATATTCAGTACCTCTTCAATCGTATCCCTGGTTGTACCTGCAATTTCACTTACAATAGCACGATCCTCGTTCAGCAAAGCATTCAACAAGGTCGACTTACCCGCATTAGGCCGACCGGCAATTACCGTATTGATCCCTTGCTTAATCACATTCCCCAATTCAAAAGAACGGATCAGCTTATTCAACACCACAATAATCTTCTCGATCAATGCCTGTAACTGATCCCTGTTTGCAAATTCGACATCTTCCTCTGCAAAATCAAGCTCCAGCTCAATCATCGAAGCAAAATGAATCAGCTGCTCTCGCAATACATTCAATTCCGTACTAAAACCGCCTCTCAACTGATTCATCGCCACACTATGTGCCGCTGCCGAGTCAGACGAAATCAAATCTGCTACAGCCTCAGCCTGAGAAAGATCCAAGCCACCATTTAAAAATGCCCTTAAAGTAAATTCACCCGGTTTAGCAGCAGAAGCCCCTTTTCTGATCAGCAAACTAATGATCTGTTGGATAATATAATTGGAACCATGGCACGAGATCTCCACCACGTTTTCTTTGGTATACGATTTTGGCGCTACAAACAAACTGACAAGCACCTCATCTATAACCACATCACCGTCTTTAATTAAACCAAAATGTATGGTATGCGATTCTTGCTTAAGCAAATCTTTACCACTAAAAACAGAATTGGTTATGGCAATGGCATCTTTTCCTGAAAGACGGATTACACCTATAGCACCCACTCCAGGCGGGGTTGATAAGGCGACTATAGTATCATTTGTAATCATGGGAAATCTTGATTAGTTTATAAAAATGGATGATCATAACTACATTCTTTCCGGAACCGTAATTCCTAAAATACGCATACCTTTTTTCAAAACCTCCGCAATTACAAAGCTTAAGTTTAAACGGTGCTGCTTAACAGCCTCATTTTCTTCCTTAATAATCGGCGGGGTCTCATGATAAAACTTATTGAATAGCTTAGCTACTTCATACAAGTAGTTAGCTAAAACTGCCGGACTATGCGTCTTCGCAGCCGATTGAATCTCTGAAGGATACTTAGCCAACAGCATAATCATTTCTAACTCTGTAGCTGTAATTGCTGCACCTACAACACCTGCATTGGCAAAATCATAATCTGCTTTCAGCAATAATGATTTAATCCTTGCATGCGTATATTGTATAAAAGGACCTGTATTTCCCTGAAAATCGATAGACTCTGCAGGATCAAACAGCAATCTTTTCTTAGGTTCTACTTTCAACAAAAAGTACTTTAAAGCACCCATACCGATATTATAGTACAAACGCTCCTTCTCTTCATCCTCAAAATCATTTACCTTACCCAAGGCTTCCGTTTTAGCCTTAGCGGTCTCTATCATTTCGGCAATCAGATCATCCGCATCAACAACAGTTCCTTCACGCGATTTCATCTTGCCACTTGGCAAATCTACCATGCCATACGATAAATGGTGCAAACCTTTAGCCCAGCTTTTACCCAGCTTTTCTAAAATCAAGAACAACACCTTAAAATGATAATCCTGCTCATTACCCACCACGTAGATCGACTCATCCATTTTAAAATCGTCGTACTTCATCTGGGCAGTACCCAAATCCTGAGTAATGTATACAGATGTACCATCAGCACGTAAAACCAATTTTTGGTCTAAACCATCAGCAGTTAAGTCAATCCATACCGAACCGTCCGGCTTTTTAAAGAAAACTCCTTTTTCAAGCCCTTCATCAACTGTACCCTTACCCAATAAATAGGTATTGCTTTCGTAATAGTACTTATCAAAATCAACACCCAGGTTTTTATAGGAAACAGCAAAGCCGTCGTACACCCAACCGTTCATGGTCTTCCAGAGTTCAATCACTTCCGGAACGCCAGCTTCCCAATCCTGAAGCATTTTCTGCGCTTCTTTAATTAAAGATGCATTCTTTTTAGCCTCCTCCTCTGTTTGCCCTTCCAGCTTTAAAGCCTCAATTTCTTTTTTATACTCCTTATCGAAAACTACATAATACTTCCCTACAAGGTGATCACCTTTCATCAACGAGCTTTCAGGTGTTTCGCCATTGCCCCATTTCTGCCAGGCCAGCATGGATTTACAGATATGAATCCCCCTGTCGTTCACCAGGTTTACTTTAATCACATCGTAACCGCTCGCTTTAAGCAATTCTGCCACCGAATAACCCAATAAGTTATTTCTGACGTGGCCCAAATGCAAAGGCTTATTGGTATTTGGTGATGAATATTCGACCATCACCTTTTTGCCATTGGATTTAAATAAACCAAATGAAGGGTTTAACAAAGTAGTATTAAATAGATTTACCCAATAAGCATCGGCAATGCTCAGGTTTAAAAAGCCCTTAACCACGTTAAAAGCAGTAACCTCTTCAAGGTTTGCGACTAAATATTCGCCCAGATCGGTAGCCGTAGCCTCCGGTGATTTTTTGGAGAAACGCACTATAGGAAATACCACTATAGTGATCTGTCCCTCAAATTCAGTCCTTGTATCCTGTAAATTCACCTGGTTCTCAGGTAAATCCTGCTGATATAACTCTTTTACTGCTGCTACAGTTGCAGCTATAATATTATGTTCGATGTTCATATGCTAATAATCCCCAAATCTACTATTCGTTTCTGAAAGCGTTAGTTGCTTTAATTAAAATTTCAAAGGCATGCTCTGCCATCTGGTTTTCCCGGTCTAAGGTTGGGTTCACTTCTACAATTTCGAAGCAGCAAACCTTCTGATTGGTAATCAGGCCCGACATTAACTTGCCTGCTTCCCTTTCCGTTAATCCCTGTGCTACCGGAGTACCCGTCCCTCTTGAAGCTGTAGGGTCAAGTGAATCCACATCAAAAGAAACATAGATCAAATCACAATGATCTAAATACTGAAGTGTCTCAATTACAGTCCGTTCTACCCCTCTTTTTCTAAGGTCTGCAGTAGTAACGATCTTAACCTTATGCTTCTTGATCAATGCCTCCTCAGGCCGTTCCATATCCCGGGCCGAAATCAGCACCAGATCGCGGTAATTGATCTTAGGTGCGATCTTACCCACATTTTTAAGTTGATACCAGTAATTAATCGTTTCCTGATCCAGCTTATTCACTTTTGCGTCTAAATTGTCCTCATCAAGTGCCATCGCAAGCGGCATTCCGTGCATATTCCCCGATGGCGTTGTGTAAGGAGAATGTAAATCTGCATGCGCATCAATCCATACTACCCCTAATTTCGACTTCGGATACATGGCTTTTATCCCTGCAATGGTACCTGCAGCAGTACTGTGGTCGCCCGCTAATACGATCGGAAATTCACCTTTTGCTAAGGTCGAACTTACCTCGTCGCTCACCCGTTCTACCATCGTCAATATTCCTGAAATCCGCTTTGCAAATGGGCTACCGGTACTTTCAAGCAATAAATGATTCTCTGTAGGCACTTCTACAGACTTATGTTTTTTAAAAAAACGGCTTCCAAAATCAAGCGCAGCAATCTTAATTGCATCCACCCCTAAACTGGCCCCACGTGTGCCGGCGCCGATCTCAGATTTTACCTCAATAATTTTTAAAGTCTTAGTCATAAAAAAAATACGGGTGTATTTTATAAAGTGTTTATCTTTGACCCCAAAATTAACTTATTTTAATTTGCCAAACCTTATAAATAATAGTTCAAAAATAAAAAAATGCAGAGTTACTCCGAATTTCTTGATCTAAGTGTTGGTTTCCCTCAGGAAGGTTACAGCGTAATAGACGACGAATTATATTTTCAAGACCTCAATCTGATGGAAATGATTGAAACCTATGGCACGCCATTGCGTTTCACTTACCTTCCTATGATCAGTAAGAAAATTCAGCAGGCCAAATTGTTGTTCCAGACAGCGATCATCAAGAACAACTATCGTGGCGATTATAAATACTGCTATTGTACCAAAAGCTCGCACTTCAGACATATTGTTGAAGAAGCCCTTAAAAATGGCATCCACCTCGAAACTTCCTCTGCATTTGATATGCCAATGATTGAGGCGTTGGAGAAAAAAGGCGCCCTGACCAAGGATATTACGGTAATCTGTAATGGTTTTAAAACCTATCAGTACAAGCAATATATCATTGATATGTTGCATGATGGTTATAAAAACATCATCCCGGTGTTAGACAACAAAGAGGAATTTAACCTTTTTGATGATGAAGTGGAAATGGACACTCCTTGTAACCTGGGTATCCGTATTGCGGCTGAGGAACAACCGGATTCACAATTCTATACTTCCCGTTTAGGTGTTCGTTTGGAAGATGTAATAGATTTTTATAACAATAAAATCGCTGCAAACCCTAATTTTAGGGTTAAACTATTGCATTTCTTCATCAACTCGGGTATTACAGATTCTCCGTACTACTGGAACGAGCTGGAAAAATATGTAACGCTATATTGCAAATTTAAAAAGATCAATCCTGAACTGGATACTTTGGATATTGGTGGTGGTATGCCATTTAAAGATTCACTGGTATTTGATTTCGATTACGAATACATGGTAAACGAAATTGTGAAAAGGATTAAAGAAATCTGTGCGGAACATGATGTTGTTGAACCGGATATCATTACTGAATTTGGTAAATACACCGTAGCTGAAGCATCCGGTATTTTATACAAGGTATTAGGACGTAAACAACAGAACGACAGAGAGAAATGGCTGATGCTTGACGGATCATTCATTACCAATTTACCGGATGTTTGGGCATTGAACCAAAAATATATCCTCCTTCCGATCAACAACTGGGATGCAGAATACGAAAGGGTAAACCTTGGTGGTATTACTTGTGACGGACAGGATTACTACAATCAGGAAGCACACATGAATAGTGTGTTTATGCCTAAAACACGTAAAGTTCAATATTTAGGTTTCTTCAATACCGGCGCTTATCAGGAAGTATTGAGTGGTTATGGTGGTATACACCATTGCTTATTGCCTAGCCCTAAACACGTCATCATCCGTCGTAATCGGGATGAGACCTTCAACTTTGAAGTGTTTGGCGAAGAACAAAACAGTAAACAGGTATTAAAGATTCTGGGTTATACCTAGAAATCGTAAACGTATAATTTTTACAGCCCCGATTGTCTAGCACTTTTCGGGGCTGTTTTTTTAACCACCGGCATGTAATGCCATACGGTTTCCTTCAGGGTCTATGAAGAACGCCATGTACCCCACTTGTTCATTGATTAATGTTTTAGGCATAACCACCTTACCACCGGCAGGCTCAATCTTATCGATCACCGTCTGAATGGTAGGATTGGCATTAAGGTAAACAATTGTACCCTCTAACCCAGGTTTGTGCATATCGCTTTTTACCAAAGCACCCGAAACCTTACCGTTCTGAGATTGCATGTCGAAAGGAAAAAATGTCATTTCCATATCCATCATATCCTGAGTATCCATCTTAATATCAAAAATAGACTCATAAAACTTTTTCGCTCTTGCGGTGTCAATAACGGGTATTTCAAACCAGTTTAATGCATTTGTATGTGCGCTGATCTTTTCCATTGTATTATACTTTTAAAATTTTGTCCAATGATGAACATCAAAATGAAGAATATGTTTTAATTAAAATTCCACACTGCGTAAACAAACAATTTATCACGCTATATTAGCGTGTAATTTTTGTACTGAATTAACTAGCTTTACCGTTATATAGCAATTGCACCAGAACATTAACCCCTTATAGATGGAAGAAAAACCTTCTTTTTGGCAAAGAATAGGAATACAGGATTGGTTTTTAAGCAACAATGAGTCCGCTCCGACAGCTAAATCACAACCACTTACCCCAGATACAGTTTATAAATACATCATAGATAAATTCAAGGAATCTATCGCAGAGCTTTCATTTGCCGAGCGCATAGTTTTCTACCATGAGTTTATTATTTGCCTGAATACTGATGACTACCGTACATTTATGGACAATAAAAACGGCTTATTCGGGCTCATTGCACAGGAATCTGTAAAAAAGTTTTACGAAATATTGAACGACTATGCTGCTACGGGTAAAAGAGTCGAACCGTCTAGCAATAAATGGGTTTTTCGCTTTGTTTCACATCCGGATTATAAGTCAGGAGATAAGGGTTTTATTGGTAAATTAATGCCCGATGGTGCGCAGAAACAAGAGAATCTAAGGGTTACGTTTATCCCTCGGCAAACCGGATTGGCACAAACATTTGATATCAGCAACGATCTGTTAAAGGATTTTATCTTCTATAGCGAAGGGTATTACGAAATCCCCTATCTGGCCAACTTAAAAGTTGCACCCAAGCAGGAAGTTGTTGAGGAAAACACTTTACTAGCCAGATTTGAGACTACCCTGCCGGATAAAGCCTTTTCTGGACAAAAACTGGAATACCTGATGAAATCTAATGACATCACGGTTTCAGGTAATGAGGAAACAAGAATGGATGGAAATATCTTTAAGATCCCATCAGAATGGGTAAACTCACCACATCTTCAAATCCGTTACAGCAAAACAGAAAATAAATTTTTCCTTTCTTCTTTCGGAGAAAAGACGATTTTGAACGAAAATCTGGTTGAAAGAAGCAATCCCGATGATCCAAAATGGACCGAACTCCCCGTAAATTCCAGAATCATCCTGAACGGAATTATTGGTGTTAATATATTTAAAGCCTAGTTTATGTCGCAATGCCTATCTGTAGCGTTACTGCTAATCTGTGTGATCTTATTGATCGCGCACTTTGTGGCTATTAAAAATCCAAACAGCAACAATGGATAGAAATTATTTTGGAATAACTGATACCGGAAAATTACGCAGCAATAATGAAGATACCTTTATTGCCGAAAGAATAGCGGGGACAGAATTTGTCCTTGCCTGTGTAATAGATGGGGTTGGTGGCTATACCGGTGGTGAAGTTGCAGCGGCCATTGCCCGAGACACGATATTAAAGCTGATCGACAAGCCAGGTGGTGACTTATCGCTATTAATGCAGTCAGCAATTACCGAGGCAAATGATCAGATCCTTGCCGCAAAACAGGAAAACAAGGAATATGAAGACATGGCTTGTGTGCTGACTGTAGCGCTGGCAGACCTTAAAAATAACCAATTCCATTATGCCCATGTTGGCGACACCCGCTTGTATTTACTACGCGACAGCTCTTTAATAAAAATATCTAAAGATCAGTCATTTGTAGGCTTCATGGAAGATTCGGGACGCCTAACCGAGGAGCAAGCCATGCAACATCCCAAGCGTAATGAGATCAATAAAGCATTAGGCTTTGCAGGCAATATTGGCGTGCAGGAAGATTATATAGAAACAGGAAATTCTCCTTTTTTACCTGGTGATGTGATCCTGCTATGCAGTGATGGTTTATCAGATATGGTGAATAAGCAAACCATCACCGATGTACTCTTAAAAGACACTGAACTTGAAGAAAAGGGTATCGAGCTTATTGATGCAGCTAACCAAAATGGGGGTCTTGATAACATTACGATAGTGCTTGTCAAAAATAACAAAGCAGCATTCGTTCACGAAGTTACAAAACCTGCGGCTCGCCCTAAGAAGGATAAAATTTTACCAGCAATAACTGAAACAACAACTCCTCAGGAAAAAACAACGGAACAACAAGTTGAAACTGTCAAAACTGAACAATCCATACAAAATAAAGCAACCCCGATAAGCCCCTTATTGATTTTTATAGCTTTTGTAGTACTGGCAGCAATAACGTATTTTTTATGGAAACAATCATCCGGCGACACCAATAATGAACCACATCCAAAAGTAGATTCTACACTATATGCTAAAAATGCTCAGGCCTTAAAGTTGCAGGACACCCTGAACAAACTTACCGGAAACATCTTGATACTGGATGATTCTGTGTTTAAATCACCTATACTGATTAGCGAACCGATTAAAATAACCAGAGATAGCTTGTATTTGAAAGCTTCAGGCAAAATCACCCTAAAAAGCGACTCAGGATACAAAGGACAACCTTTTTTAATTGAAGCTACCAATAAAAGCGTTTTACTGGAAAACTTTACTTTGGAGAACTTTGATACTGTGAGCGCATTGCAACGAAAAGGTGTATTGCTAAAAAATGTACAATTCATCAGAACGGATGCTCCGGCTGTAAAACCTAACAAATAGTGAATATGAGCAAACAATCAATTACCACCCCCAATAGAAAGGTTGAGCGTATCTTCTTACTGCTCATTACTCTTGTCTTGGGTGCTTTGTTTGTTACGCTATACCATGCCCAGCAGCAAAATTTCGCTGATGTACCTCAGCGACTGGCTAATGGAACAATGGTGAATATCAATGCTGCTAATCCCGGTAAACAAATTAAAACCCTGTTGAATAAAGGCTATTACTTTGAGGACAAAAAGGATATCGATCTGATTGAAAATGTGGTCACAAGTGGTATCCCATTGTATAAAGAAGCGATTGACAATATTGGCGAACTCAATAAACGCAAGTTTTTTGTGCCAGCCGACATCGCTTTTACACAGGGTGGAAAAAACTTTAAAGAACGTGTTATTGCTTCTCGTTTATTGCTGGGCTTTACCGGATCAGACTCTCTAAAATATAAAGAAGAACAACAGCGACCACAGCAATTGCCTGCACAAAAGGATTTTGCAAAAGGGAACTATGGCATAAAGGGAAAGATCGTTGATACTGCAGGAAAACCGGCATCAGGAGTCTTAGTTAGATTACAAATGATATTACCACAAGATACAGCCTATACTGAAGCTGATGTGGTCAATGATTTTATTGCTTATCTGCGCACAGATGCAAATGGCGAATATAACTTTCAACATCTGCCTGACGATAAGGCATATGGGGTACTTCCGTTAAAGCCGGGCTTTCAGTTTGGCAGATCCCAGGGCTTAGAAGATTTAGATAAGAATACTACGCTAAATTTCCGACAGTCGCCACATAGTATTAAGCTGTTTTCGACCAGGGACTTTAAAATCCTTAAGAAAGAAAAATCGCTGATTGTGCGAACACCGGCAGATTACAATAAATGGTACTGGATCATTGCTGTTTCTTTTTTTGCAGGCTTCTTTCTACTGCATCTTTTAATGAGTGTAAAATACCCGCAAGCAGACCAGCTGATCCTACCAATCATTATGTTGATGACGGGTATCTCCTTTCTTACTTTGTTAAGTCTGCAAGATCCTTTACGAGATAGATTTTTGGCCAGAGACAGCCTTATTTTTTATGGCATAGGGGTATTCAGTATCTGCATCATGTTGTCGATACAGATGCGTAAGTTCAATGTAGACTCCCGCTGGTACAGGATGTTACTGGTAAAAAATGCATACAGCAAAGCTAAGGGCTGGCAATGGGCAATAATGGCCTTGTGTCTATTGGCCATGACCATCATATTTGGCACTGGTCCGGAAGGCAGCGGTGTAAAGGTAAACTTGTTTGGTGTACAACCCAGCGAGATCGTAAAATACGGTATTATCTTGTTCCTGGCTGGCTTTTTTGCCTCCAACGAGCGATTTATCACCGAGTACAGTAGCTGGCGCAAACGCTGGATTTTCTTCTCCTTTGCTTTATTTGCCATGGTGGTTGCCATATTAATGTACTTGTTACTGGGAGACCTGGGACCTGCAATGGTGGTTTGCTTTACTTTTATCATTCTGTTTTCTTTCTCGCGCGGCGATTTTATGATGATGGTTACTGCTATCATTATCTATGTATTTAGTGCCTGGTTCCTGAACGTCTGGATCGCTACGCTCGTTACAGCTGTATTGGTATCGCTAATTATGGTGATCAATAAAAAGACCAGCGAATCGGCCATCATGATTGTTATGGTCATGGCTGCTTTTTTACTCATCGATCAGGTGCCCTATCTGGATAAATTAATTCCGGGTCCGGTAAACAGGCTTACAGAGCGTAAATCAATATGGCAAGATCCCTGGAACAACGAGGTTTATGGTGGCGACCAGGTGGCCAATGGCATCTGGGCAATTGCCAGCGGAGGGATTAGCGGTCAGGGTGTTGGTCAGGCTTTTGCGAAAACCATTCCCGAAGCCCATACCGATATGATTTTACCTGCTATTGGCGAAGAGTTTGGCTGGACAGGTATCATTGGCATTTTTATATTGTTCCTGATATTTCTGCATCGCGCCATACTTATTGGCCGGCAAACCGGAATGCCCTTCCTGTTTTATTTATGTGCAGGTGTAGGTATTAGTTTGTTTATACAGTTTTTATTGATTGCCGGAGGCTCAACAGGTGCATTGCCGCTATCTGGTGTTGCCCTCCCCTTTATCAGCTATGGAGGCTCGTCTTTGGTAGCGAATATGTTGGCTGCAGGATTTTTACTATCTGTATCGAAAGTTAAGGGGACAACCGTGCAAATGGCTTACATCACCAAACAACAAGATAAAAATCTCGTGCCGGCATTGCTTGCTGCTACTATAGCTATCATACTACTTACGATGACTGTATCTAACTACATCACCCACAATGAGAAATGGGTAGTACAACCTGCATTGGTAGCCGACAAAAGTGGTGCCCGCATGTTCAGCTATAATCCGCGGATCGCGATATTGATGAACAAACTGGCAGCAGGTGATTTGTATGACAGAAATGGACGTATTCTGGCCACGAGTAAACCTGAGCACATCAGAAAACAGCAGCACGAACTTCATGCAGCAGGGATTAATTATGATTTAGATTCGGCCGAGCATAAGCGCGTTGATCGATATTATCCATTTGAGGAACAACTCTTCTTTTGGGTTGGAGATAACAATACCGGTGTTTTTAATGGCAGCACCAATGGCTACTTTGCAGAATATGAACATGCGGCAGAACTGAGAGGATTTAAGACTCCTACAGTTTCATTTAATACGCATGCCAATAAATATCACGAAGACCGTTTCTTGCCAAAAGGTGTAAAGGAAATGACAGTAAGTAAAAGGGATTATACAGCTCTTGCTCCACTTTTACTATCTGGCATTAACAGCGCTGAAGTTGAAGCATTTAAAAGAAGAAACAGAGATGTAAAACTGACCATAGATGCTGGCTTGCAGACCAGCATTCAAAATACTATGGCGCAGGATACAGCCATAAGAAACAGCAGGGTATCTGTAGTGATTATGGAAGATGCAACTGGTGATGTATTGGCTTCGGCAGTTTACCCACTTCCCCCTATTAAAAACTGGGATTTGCTAAATATGCCTATTACCGAGCAAAATAAGCTAACTGGTTGGTATACTACTGCAGATTTAGGCTTTACTACGGCCACACCACCGGGATCAACGGCTAAAGTGTTGACTACAATGGCGGCCTTTAATAAATTAGGTCCTAATGCCGCAAATAGGGTATTTACGGTAAGTTCTGAAGAGCGCATTAGAACTAAGGGTGTTGAACCTGATGAAACCGGACGCATTAATCTGGAACGTGCATTGGTAAAATCTAACAACGTGTATTTTATTAAAATTGCGAATGAAGAGCACCTCCAAAATGAAATGGCTACGCTATACTTAAAAACAGGTATGTTTTTACGCGGAGTTGGTGGCTATTATTACGATAGAGATACGAATAACCTTAAACAGGAGGACAAATGGAGGGCCTTATGGGAAAAAACAGAATTTAATACCAAGCCTAAATATGATCCTGCACGTATTCGCCGTACAAGAGCAAAAGGAATATCAGGAATGGCATGGGGACAGGGTGAACTGATTGCTACTCCTGCTGCCGTAGCCCGGCTGGTATCTGGTGTAGCCAATAAAGGTAAACTGGTTGCCAATCGTTACGTCTTAAAAATCAGTGATTCGGCCACCTTAGTTAATCCTGCTATAAAAATTGCTAACGATCCACAATATGCAGATCTGATCACCGGTTATATGCTTAAGCAAAGTGAAAATAAAACCTATACGTTAGGCTTAAAGGTGGCTGGAAAAACAGGAACCCCCGAACGGATCTGGAAAGATCAGAAAATCAACGATGGATGGTATACTTTTTTTGCACCAAGGGCAAATGGAAAAGGTCATATCGTAGTATGTATCAGGATAGAATCTACAAGAGGATCTAGTAAAGCTGTAAAACTAGCAGGACAACACGTGATACCTGCCCTCTTGAAATTAGGGTATTTGAGTAAGGAAAAGAATGAATAAAATTTTAAAATAGACATGATATGTTTAATCTATTTAACAAACGTAATCCGGAGCCACCACAGGATGTAAAAGCCATTAGAGAGCTATTGCTAACGGCTATAAAACAAGAATTACAAAAGCTTGAAGGTGGCGAAGGCAAACATATTAAAGGTCTGGCTTTGCTTATCGGCTGCTTACCGGCAGAGAAATTCATGTACGAATCAGCGGTATTTGCCGAAGATGAAGGCCGTTTTAAAAATGAAATACAGCGCATAGCAGATGATTTTGCTATTGACCTGCCTCAAAACTGGACCATGCAAATCAACTTTGTAGAAGAATTGCCTGGTGATGCCATAAAACTGAAGGGCATCAATGCTTCCCTTTATATCAGAACGCCGGAACATGTGGTAGTGACCAAATCTAAAACAGCTTACATTCGTACTTTGAATGGAGAGTCAGAGAAAATGGCCTATAAAATTGGTCCTGAAAATGGTAAAATCAATATTGGAAGAGAACATAAGGTACAGGTTAGCGATGGCTTTTTCCGCATCAACCATATTGCATTTCCTGACGCCAGTTTCAATGAAGCTAATAAATTCATCAGTAGGCAACATGCACATATTGAATGGGATAGCAATACAGGCTCGTTTCTGTTATTTGCAGACGAAGGTGGCATACCTCCCAGAAACAAGGTAAAAATCAGGTCGCTTGGCGAGCATAACCCGGTAAAATTAAATGTAACCGAACTGGGTCACATATTAATGGAAGGCGACCAGATTATTCTGGGCGAACTTGCAGTTTTAGAATTTAGCTATATTGAAGTCGATAATAATTAATATTATACAATGAGTAAAGTTTTTACGATAACAGAAGGATTAGAAAATCTTGGCGCTTTGAGCACGGGCGGCCAGGGTTCTGTTTATAAGGGTAAACGAGTTGGCACCATCATCACGGCTGTGAAGATTATGCCTACCCCTATACATACAGAGAGTGAGGATGATAAGAACTTCATCAAGTTTAAAAATGAGGTAGAGAAGCTAAAAAAGGTAAACGAGGTACCGAACCCCAATGTGGTAAAAATACTGGGCTCTGGACTTACTGAAAGCGGCTCCTTCCCTTTTATAGAAATGGAGTACATTGAAGGTCCAGATCTGGAGAAACTTTTAATGCCACCACACAGCCCCATCTTTACCATTCATGAGGTAATTAAACTGGCTGAACAATTGGCCAATGCGCTTGCGCATTGTCACCGTGTGGGCATTAAGCATGGCGACGTAAAAAGCAACAATGTAAAGTTCAATACCGATACGGGCAATTATGTATTACTTGATTTTGGTTTGGCAATTATGTCTGATGAACAACGCCGCACCAGTTTACGACATGCTGGCGCGGTAGAGTTTATGGCTCCGGAGCAGCATGATGGAGAAATGTTTTTTCAGACGGATATATACAGCTATGGCATCATACTTTATGAATTGCTTGCCGGTACGGTTCCTTTTCCATTGATTAACAAGAATGAGAGCTCACGCAATCAGGTGATGGTTTCGCATATAGAGGCCGCAGTTCCCGATTTGATGGCTTTGCGGAGAAACCGTTTACCGGAAAGCTGGGATCTGGAAAAGAAAAAAAAGGAAATGCATGTACCACAATGGCTATTGCAAGTCATTCATAAATGCCTGGAAAAGAATCCCGAAAAGCGGTACGCCAATGGCGCTGCATTACAAGATGCCATTATACATCGTGGTGGTGAATTGGTGGAAGCTGCAAAGTTGGTTGCTTCCCCTAATTCCTTTTACCAAAAGGAGGTTAAGCCGGAAACACCCACTTCTTCTGATGACATAAGCTTATCTAAACCGGTGTTTGCCATCATGATTTTATCCATCATTATATTGGGTATGCTTTCTGCCTATGGGCTATTTATGAAAAACGATGGTGGCAATCATCAAGCTGTTTTGGATACGGCAGCCACTGCAAAAGTTGACACCAGTAGTGTTGTACCGGAATATCATGTAGATACAACTACCCAAATGCAGCCTGTGCAAATTGATACCGCCGCGCAAAAGGCTGAGATTGATAGTCTAAAAAAGGAATATGAAGCCCAAATGGCCGCTTCAGCAAAGGCGGCTGAGGCGAAAGCTAAGGAAACAGGACCGATAATCGTTAGCGAAGGTAAAAAATATCAGCTTCCAAAGGGAGTTGTTTATTTCTATGAAGCAGCAAATGGCAATTCGCCTAAAAATGGCGTATTGGGTTTATGGAACAACGCGAAATTTAACGTAATTGAAGAAGATAATGGCTTTATTTACGTAACGCATACCAATAAAGACGGTCAGGTTACTAAAGGCTGGTTAAATAAAAACGATCTTAAAGAGGTTAAGGAGTAAGAGCAAGGATTAAGGAGCAAGGATCAAAGACTGGGTGTTTAGCCCTTCATGCGATCCTTGTTCTTTGCTCTTTTATCCTTAATCCTTGCTCCTTAATCCTTGCTCCTATTCACTTCCAAACCAATTATGAAACTTTTATTTCTTTAGTAGCTGACTTAGACTCATCTTTCTTACCTATGGTAATGTTTAAGATACCATTGGTATATTCAGCTGTTATTTTATCTCCATCTACACTTTCTGGCAAGACAAACGATCTTGCGAAAGAAAAGTAGTCAAACTCTTTTCTTGTGTAGTCTTTCTTTTCTTCAGTTTCGCTGACTTTTTTCTCAGCCCAAACTGATAATGTATCTTTTTTAAGGTTGATTTGAAAATCTTCTTTTGTTAAGCCCGGTGCAGCCAATTCAATCTTGTAATCTGCCTCAGTCTCTAAAATGTTCACCCCCGGAACTTTATTAATAGTTAAATTCTTATTTAATGCTTCACTAAACAATGAGTCGAATACATTGTTAAAATAAGGTGCGGTATTCCTGGTTCTGTTGTTAAATTTTACTAGTGTCATAATTATTTCTCCTATTTTAAGATTTTTAAATTTTCAGTTATATATGTAATTCCTTATTCAACTCTTATACCAACCCTATTTATTATGATATTTAAGACATTTTGGCGCAATAAAAACAAAAAGCAAGACAAAAAGACAGAAACAATCAATCCTTTAGACAGTTTTAAGTATAAAACCGCAATAGAAACTCGTTTTGCAGATTTTGATATGTTGGGCCATGTAAACAATGCAGTATATTTTACTTACCTGGAAATAGCCAGAGCAAAGTACTGGAACCAGGCGATACAGTGGGACTGGAAAAAAACCGGGGTAGTAATAGCCCAAGCTTCACTGGACTATATTTTACCTGTTTTTATAGAAGATAAGATCAGCATGTACGTGCGAACATCTAAAATTGGAAATAGCAGCTTCGACTTAGAATATATATTGGTAAAGCTGATACAAGACAAGGAAGAAATATGTAACCGCGGAAAAACCACTTGCGTGGCTTTTGATTATGCAACTAAACGCTCTTTCCCTATACCACAAGAAGAAAGAGAAAGGATGATTACTTTTGAGCAATTACAGTTTTAAGAAGCTTTATAACTCAACTGTACAAATGAGTGCCCTACTTCGCCGGGCATGGGCGGATTTAACTTTCTGATGCCCACAGTAGCGGTTAAGACAAATGGATAAGCATCAAGGATACGATCTATTACATTTTTGATTACCGTTTCCAGCATTTTCTGAGTTTTAGCCATTTCCGCTAATATAATGGTATTTAATACTTCATAATTTACGGTGTGCTGTAAATTTTCAGTATCACCAAAACGAGTAAATTCCACTACAGCATCAACCATAAAATAAATACCAGTCAACTGCTCTTCCGGATAATAGCCATGTAAAGCAAAACATTTAACATCTTTAAGTGCAACTGTCTGAATATAATTACGATCTTGGGGCATTAGGCAAAATTAATTTTTTATAAGGTATTAACCGCCCATACTTTGAAATTAGTACCTTTGAACGGACGGCTGATTGATAAACCAAATATAGCGTAAACAATGAACAAATCTGCGAAAAAAGATCTTTACGAAGCCCCTGATTACTACTTAATAGACGAACTACTATCTGAAGAGCATAAGCTAATCCGTTCTACTGCCAGAGATTGGGTAAAAAAAGAAGTAAGTCCGATTATTGAAGATTATGCACAAAAAGCTGAGTTTCCTAAGCATATTATTAATGGATTGGGAGAAATCGGTGCCTTTGGTCCTACTATTCCGGTCGAATATGGTGGTGCTGGTTTAGATTATATAGCTTATGGCATATTGATGCAGGAAATTGAACGTGGAGACTCTGGCATCAGATCAACAGCTTCCGTGCAAGGATCATTGGTTATGTACCCTATATTTACTTATGGCACGGAAGAGCAACGTCGTAAATACCTACCAAAACTCGCGACAGGCGAACTGATGGGCTGTTTTGGTTTAACTGAACCCGACCATGGTTCGAACCCAGGTGGAATGGTGACCAATATTAAAGATAAGGGTGATCATTACTTGCTGAATGGTGCAAAAATGTGGATCTCTAATGCTCCTTTTGCTGATATCGCTGTGGTATGGGCAAAGGATGAGTCGGGTAAGATAAGAGGAATGATCGTAGAACGCGGCATGGAAGGTTTTACAACCCCCGAAACACATGGTAAATGGAGCTTAAGAGCTTCGGCTACCGGCGAACTGGTGTTTGACAATGTGAAGGTTCCGAAAGAGAACATCTTCCCCAACATTACCGGATTAAAAGGTCCGCTAGGTTGCTTAAACCAGGCACGCTACGGTATAGCATGGGGTGCTTTAGGTGCAGCAATGGATTGCTACGATACTGCTTTACGATATTCAAAAGAACGCATTCAATTCGGGAAACCTATTGGTGGTTTTCAGTTACAGCAAAAAAAGCTGGCAGAGATGATCACTGAAATTACAAAAGGTCAGCTTTTGGTATGGCGACTTGGCGTGCTTAAGGGTGAAAACAGAGCTTCTTCGGAACAAATATCAATGGCAAAAAGAAACAGCGTTGAAATTGCATTGGATGTAGCCAGAAACGCCAGACAAATGCTGGGCGGCATGGGCATAACCGGCGAGTACTCAATTATGCGCCATATGATGAACTTAGAATCAGTAGTAACCTACGAGGGTACACACGATATACACTTACTAATAACCGGAATGGACATAACCGGATTAAATGCGTTTAAATAGATTAATGAAGAATTTTAAAAAATATTATCAGATCCCTGCTTCTCCGGAAGAAGTATATCTCGCGATGACCAAAGCACAAAGCATTAAATTGTGGACCGGCGCTGAGGTTGAATTTACTGAGGAACCGGGGACCGAATTCTCTTTTTGGGATGGCGATATTGTGGGTAAGAATATCGAATTTGAATATGGAAAGAAAATCGTGCAACAGTGGTATTTTGGAGAAGATAGTGAACCTTCAATAGTAACCATTAAATTGCATGAAGATAAGAAAGGAACGTCCCTGGAGTTTGTACAAACCAATATACCAGATGAGGACTTTGAAGACTTTACCGAAGGTTTAGATGAGTATTACCTGGGGGGCTTACTTGATTTCTTTGATGAATAAAGTAATAAAAAAGGGGCATTTCTTAATTGAAATGCCCCTTTTTTATTTAAGCCTCTTCGCTATAAACTGATCTGATTTCATCGCGCAGGTTATATTTTGAAGCCATTACTTCTCCATAAGCACCAGCACTTCTAATGGCATACAAATCACCCCTAAAAGTTTCCGGTTGCTCTACCTCTTTTCCAAAACAGTCCGTGCTTTCGCAAATCGGCCCTACAATATCATACTTTAAAGCAGTTTTATTGCCACGGGTTAAGTTTTCAATTTTATGGTACGCTTGATATAGAGCAGGACGCATCAATTCAGTCATACCCGCATCCAATATCACAAAGTTCTTTTGCTTACCATTCTTTACATATAGAACTCTGCTAATCAAGGATGCACATTGACCAACTACAGCCCTTCCCAGTTCAAAATGAACTTCCTGTGTAGGTTTTATATCCAGAAATTCCGAAAATATCTTGAAGTAGCTATTAAAATCTGGAATCTGATGATCTGGATTGTGGTAGTCAATACCTAAGCCACCGCCTACATTTAACACCTTTACGGTAAACCCTCTTTCTTCGAACCATAGGGCAAACTCGTTTACACGCACACAAAGGTTTTTATAGACATCCAGATTCGTGATCTGAGAGCCAATATGAAAATGTATACCCACAAACTCAATATTTGCAGAAGCTCTTAAGGTTTCGGCGCATTGTGGCAAATCCCATGAATTTACACCAAACTTATTCTCATCTAAACCTGTGGTAATGTTATGGTGGGTGTGCGCATCAACATTCGGATTGATACGGATGGCTACCCTCGCAACTTTACCTTTTTTTGCGGCCAGCTCATTAATCACTTCCAGCTCCTGAACAGATTCTACATTGAAACAGAATATATCCTGGTCTAAAGCATGGTTAATTTCCTTGTCCGACTTACCAACACCTGCGAAAACAACCTGGTCTTTACTAAAGCCAACTTCGATAGCCTTATTTACTTCTCCACCACTAACACAATCGGCACCAAAACCAACAGCCTTAATCTTTTGCAAAACAATTGGGTTGAAATTTGCCTTCATCGCATAGTGCACATGAAAATTGTATAACTTCGCGGCGTCTGCGCAGGTGCTTAAAGTATCCTGTAACAGTCCCAAATCGTAATAATAGAAAGGTGTTTCTATGTTTGCGAAGCGTGATATATCTTTATTAGAAAACATAATGTTTAAATATCTTGTTATATTTTTTGTAGTTGTACTTGGCTTAATTTACATCGGCAACAATATAGATCTTAGAAATCATAAGATCAGCAAAAAAGAGTATGACAGAAGAATCAGATTCTTCATCATACTCATCTTTATATTTATTGGTATCCTGGTATGGATAAAAAAAAGATAGCCCCCTGCCTCTTTTTATTCAAACAACCTGTTATGTAAACTTTTTAAAGCCTCAGTTTTATCAGCAGTATTGATCAATAACGAAATGTTATAATTACTTCCGCCATAAGAAATCATTCTTAGTGGAATGTGTTTGATAGAATCCAATACACGAGATGCAAAGCCATGCTTCTCCGCACTGAAATCACCAACAACGCAAACAATAGATTGATCCGTATCAATTTCCACAGAACCAAAGTCATGCAGTTCTTCAACAATCTTCTCCAGATTATCTGTAAAGTCAATCGTTAATGATACTGCTACTTCAGAAGTAGTAATCATATCTATTGGTGTTTTATATCTTTCAAAAATTTCAAATACCTTTCTTAAAAAGCCATAAGCCAATAACATGCGGCTCGATTGAATTTTAATAGCAGTAATTCCATCTTTTGCAGCTATAGATTTGATTTTTCCTTTTTCACTTTCTGCAGAAATTAATGTTCCGGCAGCCTGTGGCTCCATGGTATTGAGTAACCTAACCGGAATTTTATACTTCTGTGCTGGGAAAACTGATTGCGGGTGCAGAATTTTAGCGCCGAAATACGCTAACTCAGCAGCCTCATCAAACGAAAGTTGTGCAATTGGTTTGGTCCCTTTTACAATCCTTGGATCATTATTATGCATCCCATCAATATCTGTCCAGATCTGAACTTCTTCAGCTAAAATTGCCGCACCAATTAACGATGCAGTATAATCGCTACCCCCGCGACGCAGGTTGTCTACCTCGCCAAAGCTATTTCTGCAGATAAATCCCTGAGTAATAAACAGCTTATTACCTTTATGCTGGTCCAATATCGGTTGCAAATGTTTAGTCGCATAAGGTACATCAGGTTCGTTATCCTCATCAATTTTCATAAAATCTAATGCAGGAAGCAATACAGATGGTACTCCAATTGATTTTAAATAAATATGATATAAGGTAGTGGACAACAATTCACCTTGCGCCAATACCACCTTCTCTTCAACCGGGGTAAAGATGTCATTAGCCAAAGTGCTTAAAAAGTTGAAATGATAATCTACAACTTCCTGTCCATGCTCACGAAATTCACCTTCGGTTAAAAGCTCAATTACAAACTCATTATATTTTTGGTGTAATGCGTTAATTAAGCTTAACGCAACCTGTTTATCTTCCTTTAAAAGTTTGGCTGAAATCTCTACTAAACTATTGGTAGTACCGGACACGGCCGACAATACGACAATTTGTT
Organism: Candidatus Pedobacter colombiensis; assembly: GCA_029202485.1. Taxonomy (NCBI): domain Bacteria; kingdom Pseudomonadati; phylum Bacteroidota; class Sphingobacteriia; order Sphingobacteriales; family Sphingobacteriaceae; genus Pedobacter; species Candidatus Pedobacter colombiensis. The sequence goes on from CP119313.1 coordinate 2,631,540, forward strand.
CTTCTGCTGGATTAATAATATCCAACAATTTTTTCATGCGCTCAGGGCTTCCTACAGAAGTGCCTCCAAACTTTAATACTTTCATAATTCTTTGTTGTTGTTAATAATTTTGAAACCCCAGGGCCAGGCCTAATTGTCTCATTTTCGGTTTATTTAATTTTTATAGGTTAAAAGCTGCATAAATAGCTATATTTATTTGCCTCAAGTATTTTAATTTTAACCAAAATGGTCATATACTTGTAATTGGGCGTGAATTTAAATAAAACGCACATAATAAAGGCAAAATAGACAAAATAAAATTTGGAAGGACAATATATGCAGTTAGAACAAGCTACTTTAGGCACAATAAACGAATGGCTTAACGGTAATTACGATAAAAATACCAAAGGAGAGATACAGGACCTTTTAGATAAGGAAGCTTACACTGAACTTACAGACTCTTTTTACAGAAGTCTTGAGTTTGGAACCGGAGGATTGAGAGGGATAATGGGTCCGGGTTCTAACAGGATCAACAAGTACACAATAGGGACTGCAACTCAGGGTTTGTCTAATTACCTGAACAATAAATACCCTGGAGAAAAAATTAAAGTAGCGATAGCGCACGACAGCCGCAACAACTCTGACTATTTTGCTAAGATTACTGCTGATGTATTCTCGGCAAATGGCATCCATGTTTATTTCTTTTCGGCCTTAAGACCTACTCCTGAATTGTCCTTTGCTATCCGTCATTTAGGTTGCAAAAGTGGCGTAATGCTTACCGCTTCTCACAATCCTAAAGAATACAATGGCTATAAAGCTTATGGCGCTGATGGTGGACAGTTTACTTCACCAGACGACAGCATGGTAATGGATGAAGTAGCAAAAATCAAAAGCATTGACACTGTTAAGTTTGACCGTATAGATAGCAATATTGAACTGATTGGTGAAGAAATTGACCAGCTTTATCTGGATAAAATAACCGCATTATCTGTTTCACCAGAAGCAATTTCCCGCCAAAAGGATCTTAAAATAGTTTACTCTCCTATCCACGGAACAGGAATTACCCTTGTTCCTAAAGCATTGGCACAATTTGGCTTTACCAATTTAACGATTGTTGAAGAGCAAAGTAAACCAGACGGAAATTTCCCTACAGTGGTTTACCCTAATCCCGAGGAAAAGGAAGCATTAACACTGGCTTTGAAGAAAGCGCAGGATATTGATGCAGACCTGGTACTGGCTACCGATCCGGATGCAGACCGTGTAGGTATAGCCGTTAAAAATAAGGATGGGGAATTTGTGTTGTTAAATGGAAATCAAACCGGCAGTCTACTTATCAATTATTTGTTAACTGCATGGCAGGAAAAAGGAAAACTTACTGGAAACGAATACATTGTAAAAACCATTGTAACTTCTAATTTAATAGAAGCCATTGCAGAAGCTAAAAACGTTACTTACTACAATACCTTAACCGGCTTTAAATGGATTGGCCAGATTATGACCCAATTAGAAGGTAAGAAAACCTTTATAGGCGGTGGCGAGGAAAGTTATGGCTACCTGATTGGTGATTTAGTGAGAGATAAAGACGCAGTAGTTTCCTGTGCTTTTATTGCCGAAATGACCGCCTTCTATAAAGATAAAGGCAGCAGTCTATATGATGCATTATTGAATATGTATATAGAATACGGTCTATATAAAGAAGAGCTGGTATCTATCACTAAAAAAGGTAAGACCGGTGCTGAGGATATTAAAGCTATGATGGAGAAGTTTAGAAATAATCCTCCTGCAACTTTAGGTGGTTCGAAAATTGAAACGCTGAAAGATTATGAGCTTGGTGTGCAGACAGATTTAAAGTCCAATGTAAAAACTGAGTTGGAACTACCTAAATCTGATGTATTACAGTTTATAACTGAAGACGGAAGTATTGTTTCAGCAAGACCTTCCGGAACTGAACCTAAGATTAAGTTCTATTGCAGTGTAAATGCAGCATTAAAAGATAAAGCAAGCTTTAAAGAAACAGATACCAGACTTGGCGAAAAAATTAAAGCTGTAATGAGTGATCTTGAGGTTTAATTACCTCAGGATCATTCCTCATCCGCTACTTCAAAATATTTATCCGCAATCTTAGCGAAAGCCTCTATGTTTAGAGGCTTATGTAAATATGTAGCAATCTCTTCAACACTTGCAGCGTGTTGCTCATCATCAGGATTAAGCGAAGTGGTAAGCATAACGACCACAATTCTGGCTTTATGTTTTTCGTCTAATTTTTTATATTCGGCAATAAAGTCCCAACCATTCATACCGGGCATATTGATGTCTAAAAATATGATGCCGGCCTTTGGCGCATGTTCCATATTTTCATATTTACCCGAATAAGTTAAATAATCCAATGCTTCTTTTGCAGAGGAAATCTCCTTCACATCTACATCTATCTTAGCATTTTCCACGATCCTCCGATGGATGAAATTTGTAGAAATATCATCATCAACTAACAATACACAGTCAAGATCTTTATATCTTTTCATTAATATACTTTTCTTTTATCCTTATCAATTTCTATGTCTTTCTTTAATCTTATACCCTTAGCGTGAAGCTGAAGGTACTTCCTTCATTTAAAATAGACTCAACAAAAATTCTACCCCCATGCAATTCAACGATCTTCTTGCAATGAGACAGTCCAATGCCATAGCCTTCGTAATCGGCCACGTTATGTAAACGCTGAAACATAACAAACACCTTCTCCTTATAGCGTTCTTCAATACCGATCCCATTATCTTTAAATTCAAAATGCCAGAAATTATCATGAGCAACTACTGAGATGTCAATTTGGGGCAACACATTCGGCTTTTTGAATTTCAAGGAGTTACTTAAAAGATTTTGAAAAAGTTGTCTTAATGCTGTTTCAAAACCATAAACAATAGGAAGACCTTCATAGGTGATTTTAGCTCCCGCAGCCGTTATACTACTAAACAAATCATTCTGCAAACTATCCATTAGCGTATTACAATCCACAAGTGTTTTAACTTGTTGTCCACCTAATCTTGCATAATCAAGTAAGCCCTTGATCAGATTTCTCATTCTTTCTGTAGAACGATCTATAAACTGCAGATATAACCTTGCATTGTCATCAAAAACGTCTTTATACTCGTCCTTAAACAACTCAACGAAGTTTTTAACAGTAAGTAAGGGTTCCTGTAAATCATGAGAGGCGATATATACAAATTGCTCCAGCTCCTTATTTTTGATTTCCAGCTCACGGGCATATTCTTCCGTAGTTTTTTCCAGATGGCGTTTAGCAGTAAGATCTCTGATAAACTTAGAATAGCCTACTACCTCATTTTTATCGCCATAAATTGCAGAAATCGTAACAAAGGCCCAAAACAGCTCACCACCTTTTCTTAATCGCCAACCTTCATGTTGAGCCCTACCGCGTAGCCTGGCTTCTTCAATAAGTAATTCAGGTAATTTGTTCCTCCTACTCTCCTCATTATAGAATACACTAAAGTTTTGCCCGATAATTTCCTCGGCTGCATATCCTTTAATCTTCTCCGCTTCTTTATTCCAATTCTCAACATTTCCATGCCTGTCTAAAAAGAGAATAGCATAATCATCTATTACTTCAAGCATTCTAAGTAGGCTGTCTGATCTCAAGTACTTGTAATTTATATGTGGTGGAATACTATACAAGCATTTTCAAAATTCAAGCCAAAGAAACTAAGCTGAATGCAATTAAATCAAGGTATTTTAGTGTTGCAACACCAAATTTCCCCGATGCATTATTTCCCCAAAAAGGGGAATTACAGCACACACATACAACTGTAAATAAGCGGATTAGCGAACCTGACCTGCACCCCTGACTACCCATTTCTCGGTAACCAGTTTTTCGAGTGCAAAAGGACCACGAGCGTGGAGCTTTTGAGTAGAGATACCAATTTCGGCTCCAAGACCAAATACTTGTCCATCAGTAAACCTTGTTGAGGCATTTAAATAAACCACCGCCGCATCAACTTCATTTAGGAAACGCTCAGCTTTAGCATGGTCTTCCGTTACAATGGCTTCAGAATGTTTTGATGAGAAATTAGCAATATGTGCCAGAGCTTCATCTATATGATCCACTACCTTCACAGAACATTTAAAGTCAAGGAACTCCCTTCCAAAATCTTCCGGTGCAGCTTTATTAATCTTAGGATAGTTCAGCTGCTTCAGAATTGGAAAAGAACGTTCATCTGCAAACATTTCTACATTATACTCCGATAACAAAGGTGCTATCAGATTTAAAAATGGCTCAGCAACAGCACTATCTACCACAATGGTGTCTAAAGCATTGCATACCGACGGTCTGGATACTTTAGCATTTACTACAATATCAGCAGCTTCAGCAAGCTTTGCAGTCTTTTCTATATAAGTATGGCAAACCCCTGCTCCTGTTTCTATCACAGGAACCAATGCGTTTTTACGTACAAATTCTATCAACTGATTTGACCCGCGTGGAATAATCACGTCAATATATTTTTCGGCTTGTAAAATATCCAAAATATACTTCCTATCCGCTGGAAGTTGTTGTACCACATGCTTATCCAGTCCATGCTCAGTTAAAACTCGCTGAATTAAAGAAACGATAAATAAATTGGTATGATAAGCATCTTGTCCACCTCGCAATAAACATACATTTCCAGATCTGATACATAAAGCAGCAACATCGATAGTTACGTTTGGTCGCGACTCGTATATTACCCCTACAACACCAATTGGAACGGTTTTCTTTTGGATAAAAAGTCCATTTGTCAATGTATTTTCTGAAAGCACCCTATTAGTAGGGTCATCAAGGCTTGCCACATCATTAAGGCTTGATGCAAGCGCTAATATCCGGGCTTCATTCAACAACAGGCGATCCCATTTGGGGTCTGATACAGGCATTTTCTCCAAATCTTTTAGATTTTCAGCAATGATTTCCGCAGACTGTGCTTTGATCAGCTTAGCTAAATCATTGATTAGGTCTTGTTTTCCTTTATCACTCAGCGAAGAAATAGATTGCTGAGCTTTTTTCGCATTAATTAACTGTTGTTGAATTGATTCCATCATTTACAATATTACAATATCGCTCGCATTTGCGATTTCCAGATTATGTTGTTTTGAGTCTTTAACTATGGCTTCGGATGAAGTTTTAGCACGGGCAACTGCAATGATATTATCCTTAGCATCCGTGATTTCAAAGATCTCTCCGTCACTAAATTTCTCTATAACAGAAAGTACACCTACCGCAAGTAAACTTTTACGATTTCTGATGGCTTCGCAGGCACCATCATCAACCATGATGCGACCGGTAACTAAGCTACCGCTAGCCAGCCATTTATTTCGGGCCGAAATGCTGCAATCCTTAGGAATACAAACCGTACCTGTTTCTTCCTTAACAGCCTTATTTATGCCATCGGGTGTACGGACTCCGAATATGACCACCTTAATCCCCATAGCCGAGGCCAGATGTGCAAAGGTCAATTTAGAGATCATTCCCCCTAAACCTAAATCTGATTTGTTTTTGTCTGCAAGCGAAAATATATCGTTGTTTATGCTTTCGATTCTATCAATCACCTTACCTTCTCTGTCCAGTACTCCAGGAACTGAAGTCCCTAATAAAATTACTGAAGCACCAAAACCGACACCTAATAAAGTAGCAAGCTCATCATTATCCGAGAACTTTAACTCCAGGCTGCTCACTACATCATTTTCATTGGCAATAGGGATCACATCATTCTTCCATAACTCTTCATAGGTTTCCTTTAACTGCAAAAATTGCTTTCTGTTAGAGAAGTGCTGGCGCTCGCAAAGACTTTGGGCTATGGATATGCCGTATGGTAAAAAATGCTTAGCGTAAATATTCAATAATAAAGGGTTACCGATTGAAGCTGCGGCTTTACGCTCAGAGATCTTTCCTTTATAGTTTTTGATGTATTTTTTGCCGGCACCCACTGCGCCAGACGAAACAAGTATCAGCCGGTAATCTTTAGCAACATCTGCTACCTGACGCGCAACATCTGCAATTACCAATTCATCAAGCTCTCCTTTTGTAGTGGTTATGGAGGCGGTGCCTAATTTCAAAACAAGTATTGGCTTGTTCATTGTGGTTCGGGTTATAAATCTGTAATGAAAACCCGAAAATAGACAAAAATCCTCCTATCTATGAAATAAACAGGAGGATAATTGATCGATTTTATAGAAAATATTGACTAAACTAAAGAAGCTTCCAGTGTAATGTCAACATTATAAGCTTTACTTACCGGACAAGTAGCTTTTGCACCCGCTGCAATTTCCTGAAACTGAGCATCCGTGATACCTGGTATACTTGCTTTAAGCACAAGGCTGGAACTTTTAATTACACCATTATCAAGGGTAACTGTACTTGTGGTTTCCAAAGTACCCGGTGTAAAACCGGCTTCAGTTAAATCAAGACTTAACTTCATTGTAAAACAGCCTGCATGTGCTGCTGCCATAAGCTCTTCAGGATTGGTACCAATGCCATCGGCAAACCTGCTATTGAAAGAATATTGTGTCTGATCAAGTACTTTGCTGGCAGTAGTAATATGACCGGAGCCTTCTTTGATTGTGCCATTCCAAACGGCAGTTGCATTACGTTTCATAAGATTACTTTATTTGGGGTTATACATTAACATACTCAAATATAAGTCTTTACTTGCTCGCTTTCCGGTTTCTGTTCAGTTTAATTTTAATCTTCCCATCCTCACCATCCGTAGCTAACAAATGTAAAACTATACCCTTCATTCGCCTTGCTTTTTTTTCAGCCGCATCGGTAATATCTGCATCTTTTTTAGGATTTCGAAGCGGTACATCTAACGCTATATTTGTGCCTGTAGACAAGGAGTAAACTCCGGCAACATCCATATTTAACAAACTGGAATTGATTTCCATAGGGTTAATGGTGATCTTTTGTCCGCGTATATCAAATTTGCCATTCAGGTTATCAAATGTAATATTATTCAGATCTCTAAAAGGAAAAGCAAATTTCCCGACATTAATGATGGGATCAAAGTTAAGCAGTGCTCCCTTTTTAAGGTCAAACAGGAGACTCCCCATCATAGAACTTGTTACCAACTTTCCCTGATCTGTAATGCCCCCCGAAATATTGGTTTTAGAAAACAAATAACCCTTTAAGTTTTTTGAAGTAAGTGTTTTCATACCAAAATTATCAAAGGAATAAAAGAAATGTTGAATGTCTACATTGCTTAAAATAGTATTCACGGTAAATCTGTTTAAGCCTCCTTTCTGGCTAACATTCCCATTGAGTTTAAGTGAACCACCGGCATGTTTTAAGCTTACATTTTTAATGGCTATACCGGATTCAGAAAGCTGAAGATCTGCAATGGCATTTGTCGCCAAAAACTTGTTGTAATAAACTTTATCTACGTTTAAGTGCATATTCACATTACTTTTCTCGAATACCGTATTTAAATCCTCCGAAATGGTAGTTTGTTTCGCTTGTTTACTTCTTGCTTTCGCAGCCTGACTTCTACTCCCCAGAAAACCTAAAAATTCAGCCAAATGTATTTGTGGACTGCGGATCTTCCAGGTTAGTAAAATCTTTTCCGGTGCAGTATAATATAGATTTAGAAAATTACGTACCACACCATCCATTAAAACAACACTTTTGCCACTCTGCAGACGAATGTTCTTTATAAAAAGGTCATTATTCGCAAAATTCAGCAGAATAGCCGTATTGTTAAAACTAAGCTTCCTGGGCACATAATTAACATCTGCATTTTTGATAGCTATTGATCCTGAAACCAATGGCTTTGCCAGTTGAAAATTCACAATATCAGCAGTATAAGTCAGGTTTACGTTTGCAGTTCCCTTCCCAAATTTTAAAGTCTCCTGCCCTACTATATTGTTTAATTTTGCAATTTCAAACTGTGATGTAAACTTACCTCTGGCAATGGGCTTTTCAAGATTATTGATAAATACAGTATCCATTAAAAATGGTATCTCTTTATAGCTGCCTTTAAACTGGTAAAGTTTAATGATAGAATTTTCATCACCTAAACCTTTTCCATTTACATAGTTATTGGTAAATGTTCCATTAAAATTACAGTCATCAACAACTCCACCTGGAGTAGTCAATACATTATCCCTGACTAGGACGGCTACATCGATCAGCGGGTCGCCCCCTGCCCCCATATTTCCTTTCAAGGTACACTTGGCGTGAATAGGCTTATCCAGATTAAACATATTGAGCTTCATCGTTATATTTGGAGCAAGAAGTCCCGCAGCGCTTTTCCAAAGAATATTTGGAGCCTCAATATTTATCGTGAAATCCGTATTTTCTTTTGAAGTATCAAATCTGCCACCAATGATAAACAGATCATTACCAATATTCAACTTATTAGGCGCCACATCAACAATATGTGTATCAGTATCAGCATCATAACTAATCTTAAATGGTCCTTCCAGCAACTTGTCTTTTATAAAACTTCCACGACTTGTATTAAAAGTTAAACTTTTTGCAAGCGTTTTCAATCTAACATCAGCTTTCCAGCCACCAGATAAAGGATAGTCCATTTTCCCTTTCAACTCATCTATTACAAAATGAAAAAGTTTATGTCCTCTTTTATTGTCAACTACAAAATCTACGTTATTTAATATGATGTGTCTGATTTTAGCAGGAACCGATCCTTTTTCTGCCGGTTTATCTTGTTGTTTCTTATTTTTAAAGACAGCTGTATTGCTATAACCATTGCTATCTGTAAATAAGTAAATAGTAGAGTTGTTAATACCTATTTTTTCAATATCAATATCACCTCTTAAAAGCCCTAACACATTTACTGAAACATCAAAATCTTTTGCCTCCAACAGGTTGTGCTTGTGCCTATCCCAGAGACTATCTTTAAGAATTACATTTTTAAGGCTTAATGATACACCTGGAAAACCTTTAAGAAAAGAAGAATTCATACCCCCAATAGTCAGGGTACCATTAAGGTTTTTGTTAAGTTGCTCCGTAACTGTAGTTAGCAACTTTTTTTGATTAGCATTTACATAAGTCGCCAGACCAACGTAAATAAGGAAGACCAGTGCTACAAAGATTGCGAAGACTTTAAGCGTTATTTTAGACCAACGGGGCATATGCACTTTATTAAAGAGTTAGCATTTCTCTTAAATATACAACAAAAAAGGCTACCCTGTTATGGGATAGCCTTTCTTTATCATTTGAGTTTAACTAATTTAATCCATAACTCAATCCAAGCGCATGCGTTGTTTGTGCTCTGATGTTGTCTGTTAGTTGCGAATTACCATTTAATGATTCGCCGTAAGAAGGGACCATCTGTTTAAGCTTTTGCTGCCACCCAGGTGTATTGATTTGGTCAGGGAAGCAACGTTCCAATAAGGAGATCATAATGGAAACCGCTGTTGAAGCACCTGGAGAAGCACCTAGAAGTGCAGCAATGGAGCCATCAGCGGCAGTTACCACTTCGGTACCAAATTCAAGGATACCACCGTGCTTCTCATCTTTTTTAATTACCTGTACACGTTGACCTGCAGTTTCCAATTCCCAGTCTTCCATTTTTGCAGCCGGGAAATACTCTCTTAATGCAATCATACGATCCTCAGGTGACTGACGAACCTGATTGATCAGGTATTTGGTTAATGGTAAATTATCTAATCCAGCTGATATCATTGGACGGATATTATTCGCTTTAATAGATAAAGGAAGGTCTAGTAATGAACCATTTTTTAAGAAACGGGTTGAGAAACCTGCATATGGTCCAAAAAGCAATGCCTTTTTTCCATCAATCATCCTGGTGTCTAAATGCGGTACAGACATCGGAGGTGCACCTACCGAAGCTTTCCCATATACTTTTGCATGGTGCTGTTCAATAATTTCAGGGTTTACACATTTAAGCCATTGACCACTTACCGGGAAACCACCAAAACCATTACCTTCCGGGATACCGGCTTTTTCAAGCAACGGCAAAGAACCACCACCAGCACCTATAAACACAAATTTTGCTTTTACTACTCTTTTTTGTCCCGTAGCCTCATCCTTAACCTTTACTTCCCATAAGCCATTTTTCTGCTTAAGTTTTTTCACATCGTGATGAAAATGAAGTTTTACATCTGGTTTCGCTTGTAATTTATTGAACATCATTCTGGTCAGCGCGCCAAAATTAACATCCGTTCCCAGCTCCATTTTTGTTGCAGCAACTTTATCAGAAGGGCTACGATCCTTCATCACCAAAGGCATCCATTCCGCAAGTTGCTTCGCATCTTCAGAATAGACCATACCTTTAAACAAATCACTTTCCTGTAATTTTTCAAAACGTTTCTGTAAAAAATCAACGTTTTTTTCACCCCATACAAAACTCACATGTGGGATACTTTTAATAAATGTTTCAGGTTTATCTACCAATTTGCTTTTCACAAGAAAAGACCAAAACTGCTTGGAAACCTCAAATGATTCTGCGATAGAAACAGCTTTTTTAGTATCAACAGATCCATCAGCCGATTGCGGGGTATAATTCAATTCACAAAAGGCCGAATGACCAGTGCCTGCATTGTTCCAGGCGTCTGAACTTTCAGCGGCTGCAACATCTAATCTTTCAAAAATTTCGATAGTGATATCCGACTGAAGTTCCTTGAGTAACATACCTAAAGTAGCACTCATTATACCTGCCCCAATCAGCACAACATCCACAGTTTTTTCCGGATTACTATTTTTTCGAGTCATTTATTTGAAATTTTCCGCAAAAGTACAACACAAAATTATATTTTGCACGCGTTTTTGAAATATAATGTCAGTTTTTTTACCCTATTATTAAATTTAATCAGCTAGTTTTAAAATAAGTAGACTCTAAATTTCATTTTTTACATAATTATGATTTTAGTAAGCCTATTTTTACTTAATAAATCAGACTTTATTTAATTTATTTCCACAAAAGCAAACAATGCAATTAAACAGGGATATACACATCAATCATTAACTATGAGCAGCACCATCAAAATCTATCAAATTAACAACAAATACAGTGAGCAAATCATAAACCTGATTTTACCTATTCAACAAATTGAATTTAATGTCCCTGTAACTTTAGAAGATCAACCCGATCTGCTAAATATTGAGTCATTTTATCAACAAGGCGGTGGCAATTTCTGGGGTGCAAAATACAATGATGAATTGGTAGGCACTATTGCATTGATCAATACGGGTCATAAAGCTTGTGCATTGCGAAAAATGTTCGTTAAAAAGGAATTTAGAGGGAATGAATTCGGTATTGCTCAATTATTGCTTGATAAATTCATCCAATTTTGCCGCGACAACGACATTACAGATATTTATCTTGGAACAGTGGATATATTAAAAGCCGCATGTCGCTTTTATGAAAAAAACGGCTTTACGGAAATTAAGATGGCCAGCCTTCCTGAATACTTCCCAAGAATGGCAGCCGATAATAAGTTCTATCACCTTGCTTTCTGAGCAGCGATCAGCAGAAACGGGAGCCGTCTGGAATGAAGTGCCAGTGTCGGACGTCATTATCGTAGATATATTATATATAAAAAGTTTCTGAAGCCAATTCATTAATAGCTAGAAAATTAAAAGCCAAAGCCATAATTATCCAGAAAAACTTCTAAAAAATAATTTGCGGGGAAATAATAAAGTTATAGATTTGCGGCCTCAAACAATTAAAAGCCTCCTTAGCTCAGCTGGTAGAGCAACTGACTTGTAATCAGTAGGTCATTGGTTCGATTCCGATAGGAGGCTCTTTAATTTCCTAAATAAATGTTGAATTCTTCAACAAAATCAAAATCTAAAAGGTTATAGATCAAGTCTTGTGCATGGCTGAATTGCGAAATAGTAAGGTGCCTAATCCGAATACTTGCAGTTTATATTTCATTTTTGTTTTTTGCTTAGAATAATTTGATTTAGTTTTATAATTTTTGATTCTATGTATGTGAGTAATCCCCGAATAGGTAGTACAACCCACATGGCCACCACAAAAGGGAAGGTTAGTGTGGTCCATCCATAATGAACCATTAACATATCAAATAGGGTTGCCACTACTACTGATATGAATACGAAAACCCCGTCCCTTGGTTTGGGTCCACTGAAAGCGATTCCACATAATACAGCATTAAAAGAATACATTCCACTATTGATCATGTCTAGCGGTCCTTTTCCAAAATGTGAAATGGCTACACTGATCGTAGTCGCCACAAAAGCATATAATGCAGCAATTGGAGAATTTATATATACGCCTAAAAGAAAAATAAGACCAGCAACTTCACTTCCCTGAAAAAGAACTTGTCCAAAGGCATGCCCCTGAACAAAAAAGTCTGTGAGCTCCTCAAACTTTATGATGTCTACAACATTTTCAGGTATCGATTTTTCTGCAATTTCAAATATATTTAATACCATCAGCGCAATACCAACTATTAATATGAAAGGGAATGTAAAAACTGGAATTTTGTATCGAATGGAGAGTTCCATTAATAAGGTTGACAAAATGCAACCGATAAAAATGGTTAATAATACAATTGAATTCAGTTGGAAATAGAATGCTAAGGCGATGCCCGTCAGTGTCGCATTGAATCCATATATTCCATTTTCAATGTTTAATTCTCTGAATTTTAACAACTTTGCTGTAAGCGTTCCTATGATGTTGCTAATCAGTGCAATACCAGCCATCAAAAATGAATCATAACAAATTGCCAATAAAAACAATAATCCTGTCCACGCATTTCTTTGGAGCATCACTTGACCAAAACCTCGTAATATACTTTGCACTCCTAATTTTATCGATGTATACATTTTATTTTTATATTTAATTTATAAATCTTTTTGGATTACCATCCTAAAAACACCATTCCTATACCGCAAATTGTTACAACTACACCGCCTATTGCATGTACAAAACGTTCTAGTTTATCCGCTTTGAAGAAAGAGTAACCATAGATTCCAAGAAAAACCATACCGACCATCGTTAAAATCGTACTGATGGTAAATACACCAATCAAGACGACCACCTCACTGATGGATCTATTTACTCCTGAATAAAATAACAATGGTACTAGTGGCTCACTAGGACCCATTACGAAAATAGCGAACAACACCAGTGGTGTAACTTTTACCCGCTTATTCTGCATCACAGGTTCTCCATGCTGATGCTCAAATACATATACATCTTCGCCCATGACATCAAAATGCTTATGCGGTTTGTTTAGATAAGCTTGCCTTAAACCATATAGTAAATACAATAATCCAAAGCCGAGTAATGCCCAACTCGATACATTTGCTCGGATATCTTGAAACCACGTAATTCGATTTAATTGCCAACCTAAAAATACACCAAAGAGCCCCAAAAGAACCGAACTTAAAATATGGCCAAAGCCACATATAACGGTAAGTGAGATAGTTTTAGGCATGCTCCATTTTCGAGAACGTGAAAGCACTATGAAGGGCAAATAGTGATCTGGCCCAGACGCTGTATGGAAAAAGCTAATCGTAATCGCTGTAATGGATAGGGTCAATAGTGTTGATGTCATGTTATTTAATTAATTGTTTCTAAAACTACGTTTCCAGAGATGGTGCTGTACTTGCTTAAAAAAATCAAATAATTGCTCGGCTCCATTGCCAAGAATTCGAATAACGAAGCCATAATGCTGTATATCACTAATTCCAAAAGTTACATCTTCAAGCTTTTCCATTTCATCATGAAAATGTTCGATAAGCTCTAATACCTTTTCTTTTTTTGTATTTATAAAAATTAAAGTACCTTGATGAGTGAAGCCTTCTAGCATTCCGAGTGACTCCAAAGGCATTAAGGCCGGCTTTAACAATACATTGTCTTTCAAAAGCAAACGATTGTCATGATAGACTTCAATTATATTTTGAAAATGACTGTATTGAAATGATTCCCCATAATGTTTTCGTCCACAGGTGATGATTTCACTCATCAATAAATCACAGCCGTACTCCATACGAACTTTATTAATACTCTTAAAGTTTGAATTTTCGTGAGGAACTATCGGATGAGGTACATAAGAAAATGAACTGTTTTTTGCTAATTGGATTTCCATCAGTTGAGATGCACTACCATCCATATTATAGAGACGTTGATAGGATTGGGATTGTAATTGAAGGCGTGCATTTTCTTTAACTTCTATTTGTATATCATACATGTCACCATTTAATATACCTGGAGACGAACTCATGATCATTAAATATGAAAAATAATCTGATCTGTTTTGACCTACAGGCACTATCCGAAAGGGTTGAGTCACATAAGAATCCCTCAAAAAGGATCTTCCATTTCTTTCTTCCACTGCGATTTTGAGTGAACATACCATTGGGTTATCGGATTAAGTTTGGTTCTTCAACATCTTCTAAAAGGGCGTACTTCTTGATCCAACCAATTATTTCATCCAGTCCTTCCATCGCAAGAAGGTTTGAAAACAAAAATGGTGCACCATTACGCATACGCCTTGCATCATTTTCCATCACTTCTAAACTGGCGCATACATAAGGTGCCAAATCAATTTTATTAATTAAAAGTAAATCTGAGCGAGTAATGCCTGGACCTCCTTTACGTGGAATTTTTTCACCTTCGGCAACATCAATGACAAAAATGGTTACATCAGCAAGATCTGGACTGAAGGTGGCAGAAAGATTATCGCCTCCGCTTTCAATAAGGATTAATTCGATATCAGGAAAGCGTGTTACCAATTCATCTACAGCTTCTAGGTTCATGCTGGCATCTTCACGAATAGCAGTATGCGGACAACCACCTGTTTCGACTCCGATAATTTTTTCTTTCGGTAAAAGACTATTTTTGATCATGAATTCAGCATCTTCTTTGGTATAAATGTCATTCGTAATCACGCCAATATTGTAATCATTTAACATTCTGCGACTTAAACGCTCTAGTAAGGCCGTTTTTCCTGAACCTACTGGACCAGCAACGCCGATTTTTATATATTTTCTTGGTTCCATTTTTTAATAAATCATGACATGTAAAGTCTTGAATATAGACGTTCATGTTGCATGCATCGAATATCAAAAGCGATATTGCACAAGCCAACAAGTTCTCTATTTATGAATGCAGTTTCTTTCGTTAATTGTGTGATGACAGGTTGCAATTGAAATAAAATATCCTGTCCATCAAGTTGCCCCAAAGGGACTAACTTTACTGAATTGGTAATCATTCCAATAGCAGCATTATAATAAAAAGCGAACAAAGTTTCCTGAATTGGTATGCCTAAAAGTTGTCCATACATCCCAAAGGCAATGCAATAATGTATAGTTGCCACATTGTCAAGAATAGCTTTTTCATATTCCTTGACTATTTTAAATTCAACTTGTCGCCGAAAAATCTTAATTAATCGTAAACCCAGTTTCTGACTGGCTTGTCTGATTTCTCGCGGACTTTTCAATGCGGTACATTCTTGATCGAGTTTTATAATTTCCTGTATATCATCCGCTTCAGTTGCTTCATAAGCTAATTTTACAAAGGATGCATCGTTATACTTCAAGTTGTACGTCAGCATATTCTCCACAAAAAGTTTTGCTGAAGCTATACTGTTTACCTTTCCGTTTTGTATGTAGCTTTCTAATCCATTAGAATGAGAATAGCCTCCAATAGGAAGGGTCGGGTCTGCTAAATGAAGTAGGCTTCCTAAATAGTTTGTTTCCATATTTAATCGTTTGATGAGGCTAGGTTTATGATTTTGGTAAATAGAGAGGTACTACCATGTCCGTGTGGTGCAACGTTTGATTTTAGAAGGTTGAGTAATTGTACGATCCGCTTTTCCGGATGATACCCACTGGCTTCTAACCACCTAAACATGGGTTGCTCAAAAGGCATCATTATTTTATCCTCTTGGATGAAGAGGGGTAAATGTTTATTCCCTATTTCATAGCAAATAGTTCCCATTTCCAGTAAAGAGGAAGGAGTCATCACAATGGCTTCACAGGGTTTAACATGCACGATAATAGCTTTTTGTTCGTCTTGATAAACAATATCACCTTCATGAAGACGATCTCCCTCACGCATAAACCTGATGGCGATATCTGTACCACCTTTGCTTATTCTTCTTTGAATACGCTTTGTGGCTTCGAACCATTCCATCTCCAAGACATCTCTCTCCAATCCATCGATGGGATGAGTTGACTCATTTCCAATTATTCCATGTACGATCATTTTGTGTCTTTTCTAAGAGATATATTTTTAGATACACCCATGCCCAAGGTAAGAACCATTAACTCCGGACAATAAACAAGGAGTTAATTTTATTAGATTGATGGTCTCTCCTATTAAAACAAGAAATAACGTTGTGCTAATGCTACTTCACTAGCAGGTTCACAGGTAATAACCTCACCTTCTATACTAACTTGATAGTTTTCTGGATTAACCATTATTTCAGGAGTACCTGTATTGTTGATCATATCCTTTTTACCAATGTTTCGGCATCCGAAAACTGGCAATAATGTTTTTTCTAAACCATATTCTTCTTTTATACCTTTCTCTAAAGAGATTTTTGAAACAAAAATAAATGCTGACGCTGTTAATGCTTTGCCGTAATTAGCAAACATATTGCGCATAATGATGGGTTGAGGTGTAGGGATGGATGCATTTGCATCACCCATTTTGCTAGCCATAATCAACCCTGATTTAACAATTACTTCCGGTTTTGCACCGAATAATGCAGGTTTCCAAAGTACTAAATCAGCATATTTACCTACTTCAACTGAACCAACATAAGATGAGATTCCATGGGCAATCGCAGGATTTATAGTATATTTTGCAACATATCGACGAGCCCGGAAGTTGTCATTGTCAAGTTTGTCGTCTTCCGCCAAAGAACCTCTTTGTTTCTTCATTTTATCCGCTGTCTGCCAAGTACGGGTGATGACTTCCCCAACACGTCCCATAGCTTGTGAATCTGAACTCATGATGCTAAATACGCCCATGTCTTGTAGTACATCTTCAGCTGCAATGGTTTCGGGTCGGATTCTTGAATCAGCGAATGCCACATCTTCAGGAATATCCTTGCTTAAATGGTGACAAACCATCAGCATGTCTAGGTGCTCATCAATGGTGTTTATAGTATAAGGACGAGTTGGGTTTGTTGATGCTGGAAGTACATTGGGGTACATTGCCGCTTTAATAATATCTGGAGCATGACCACCGCCAGCTCCTTCAGTGTGAAAAGTATGGATCACACGACCTGCAATAGCTTTCATTGTGTCTTCTAGGAAACCTCCTTCGTTTAAGGTATCTGTATGGATAGCCACTTGTACATCATACTTGTCGGCTACGTTTAATGATGCATCAATCACTGATGGAGTAGCACCCCAATCCTCATGGATTTTTACACCCAAAGCTCCTGCTTCAATTTGTTCTTCAATTGGTCTTTCTTCCGCAACATTTCCCTTTCCGAAAAAACCAACATTAACTGGAAATTCCTCCGCTGCCTGCAGCATTCTTTTTATATTCCATTTTCCGGCGGTCACCGTTGTCGCGAAGCTTCCATCAGCTGGCCCCGTTCCTCCACCAA
Organism: Candidatus Pedobacter colombiensis; assembly: GCA_029202485.1. NCBI lineage: Bacteria > Pseudomonadati > Bacteroidota > Sphingobacteriia > Sphingobacteriales > Sphingobacteriaceae > Pedobacter > Candidatus Pedobacter colombiensis. The sequence goes on from CP119313.1 coordinate 2,649,072, forward strand.
TCATAGTGGTAACACCACTATACAAAGCTGTCTCCATTTGTGTTGGACTGATAAAGTGAATGTGTGTATCAATACCCCCAGCAGTCAAAATTTGCCCAGCACCTCCATGCACTTCCGTTGATGCACCTATAATCATATTAGGAGTAATGCCATCTGTGATATCTGGATTCCCTGCTCGTCCAATGCCTACAATTTTACCATCTTTAATGCCCACATCCGCTTTAACAACTCCCCAGTGATCAATAATGATAACTCCAGTTATTACCAAATCTAATACATCGGCCTCTAATGCGGTAGAAGACTGGCACATCCCGTCCCGTATGGTTTTTCCACCCCCAAATTTACTTTCGTCTCCATGAGATAAATAATCCTTTTCAACTTCAACTATGATTTCGGTATCACCGAGACGAATTTTATCTCCAACAGTAGGACCAAAAATATTGGCATAATTCCTTTTACTTACATTTAAACTCATGATATAATGTTTTTAAATTGATCCTCAGCTAATTTATCCATTGCTACCTGCTTCTTTTCTGCAAGAGCGCCATTTACTAAGTCATTATGTCCAAAAATACGTTTGCTACCTGCGTATTCAGTCAGTTCCACTTCTTTGATTTCTCCTGGCTCAAAACGTACTGCTGTAGTGGAAATGATGTTTAAGTGCATTCCATAAGCTTTTTCACGGTCAAAGGACATTTGTCTGTTCACTTCAAAAAAGTGATAATGAGAGCCTACTTGAATAGGGCGATCTCCTTCGTTGATGACCTTTATTTTGATTGTTTTGCGACCTTCATTACAAATGATATTACCATCTTTTATAAAAAATTCTCCTGGTATCATGGTTATGCTTTTTAAATTAACGAATGGGGTTATGAACTGTTACTAATTTTGTTCCGTCTGGAAAAGTTGCCTCGACTTGAACGTCATGAATCATCTCAGGTATACCTTCCATCACGTCTTCTCGACAAAGTAGGGTAGCACCGAATTGCATTAAGTCGGCAACAGTTCGTCCATCACGAGCACCCTCTAGCAGTTCACTACTAATAAGAGCAATGCTTTCCGGATAGTTTAATTTAAGACCACGGGCCTTTCTGCTTTTAGCTAATTCGCCAGCGACATGCAACATTAGCTTTTCTGTTTCTCTTGGTACCAGGTGCATAATTGAAAAATTTGGTGATAAGAATTTCTTCTAATAAGTTAATTTTTATATAGCATTTAAACGCTTGAGAGTTGGATTTTGTTCTAAATAATTAACTCTCATTAAATGAAGAATATAGAGGTGTGAAGAGTAGGATTGCGATTACATTGTCTAGTCCTGAAATCCTGTATCCCGATTTCAGGACTGGACAATATGTAATTTCGCATTCACTGTCGGCATTAACAAGTAACTTTGATATCCTGTATTTACAAACAAATGCCTGTTACGCTTTTGGAGGTGTTCCTTCAGCGTTTGCTACAACTACATCGATTTGGATTAAAGCATCTTTAGGTAAAGCTGATACGCCAACTGTTCTTCGTGCAGGAACACCGCCAGGGAAGAATGTTTTGTAAACTTGATCTACAGCATCAATATCTGTAATGTTTTTAAGGAAGATATTTACCTTAACCACCTCCTCCATAACGTGATTGATACTTTCTACAATTGCTTTGATATTTTTCAAGCACTGTTCGGTCTGCTCTTTTATTGCAGTACCTACTAATTCCCCAGTTTTTGGGTCGATAGGTAATTGAGCTGAAAGATGATTGTAATGAGAAAATGCTACAGTTTGTGTAGACAGATTACACTTTGGAGCATTTTCAGTGTTTTTTGCCCATATAACGATTCCGTGTCTGTGTTCAATAGCTTGTGGAGGCGTTCCATCTCCATGTGATACCACTGCTTCAATTTGTACAAAAGCATCCATAGGTAAAGCTGATACTGCAATTGTTGTACGCGCAGGGACATATTTTACTGTTCTGGCAATAGCCGAGTCTGGGAAAAATGTTGAATAAACTTCGTTTACGGCTTCAATATCTGAGAGGTTTTTAAGGAAGATATTAATTTTAACAATATCGTCAAAAGGAACGTCGATACTTTCTAAAATTGCCTTAATATTTTTTAAGCACTGTGCAGCCTGTTCTTTTACTCCGCCATCGACCAATTTACCAGATTTTGGATCGATAGGTAATTGGGCTGAAAGATTATTGTAATGAGAAAAAGCTACAGTTTGCATAGACAGAGGACTTATTGGCGCATTTACCGTGTTATTTGTAAGCTTTATAAGGTCTCCTGATTGTGGTGCGTTTGGAATTGTACCTTCACCGTGTGAAACAAGTGCTTCAATTTGTACCAAAGCATCCATAGATAAAGCTGCAACTGCGACTGTTGTCCTTGTAGGAACATAGGTTGGGAAAGAAGTTTTATAAACCTCGTCTACAGCGTCAATATCTTTGATATTCTTAACGAACACCGTGATTCTAACAATGTCGCTCATAACATGGTCGATGCTGTCTACAATTGCCTTGATATTTTTAAAGCACTGTTCAGCCTGCTCTTTTATACCGCCAGCTATCAATTTACCGGTTTTGGGGTCGATGGGTAATTGAGCTGAAAGATTATTGTAATGAGAGAAAGCTACAGTTTGTGAATATGGACCGATACCTTTTGGAGCATTTTCCGTATTTCTTGCTAATAATGAATTTATTTTATTTGAACTCATTTTGTCTATATATTTAACTAGTTAATAATTTGAGTAATTTTTGGTATATCATCTAACCAAAGTGTACTTTTAATCCATAAAAAACTAGCACACTCCCGTTTATAGAATTGGTTATTTTTTTTGCGTTTTAAAGAGCAATTCTTGGATTATTTTTTGCCTTGCAAATGATGTAATCTGATTTTCTTTTTCTGGGTGTTTCTCTTTTGATTTTTTCCTCCTTTCTAATATTTTATTTGATTTCCCATAATATTTCTGAGCTGGAGTTGCGATATTGTCTTCATTTGCTAGTTGTTGGAATGACGATCAAAATGTTTTATGTGAACATATTAAATATTGATTTGTTTTGAACTTGGGTAAGTTTAGAATATGGTGACCAACAGATTTGGTGGAGAGTGGAGACAAAACTTTTAGTTTATCTAATCCTTAAATATCTATCAGCTCGTAAGTCTTAATCACTAGATCAAAGTATACAAATCATTTAAGGCTTCCGTCATAGATGGGTGCGTGTATATCGTATCCCTTAGAATTTTGAAATCCAAACCAGCATTAATCGCTATTTGAACTGTATTGATCATTTCACTGGAATCGGCACAGAAAAGTGTACAACCCAATATTCTATTGGTTTCAGTATCCACAATCGTTTTTAATATACCATTAGTTTCATTTAAAATTCTGGCCCTGGGTATAGCTATTGCCGGAAGTTTTCCAACCTTGATTTTATATCCTTTTTCAATAGCCTCCCATTCCCTTAAACCAATATGTGCTAATGGAGGGCTGATAAAAACGGAAAAGGCAACTTGTTTCCTTTCGGCAATTGAAGTGTAATCGCCACCAAATATTTGATCTCTGATGATCCGAAAATCATCAAGGGAGATATAGGTAAACTGTGGACCACCATTAACATCGCCAATTGCCCAAATGTGCGGCTGGTTGGTTTTTAAAGAGTCATCAACTGCAATATACCCTCTTTCATCCAGTTTTACACCCGCTGCCGCAACATTTAAAGTATCAATATTAGGCTTTCTACCGGTAGCCACAAGAACTGCATTTACGTCAAGCTGGATCAGCTTACCACCGTCGATATAATTAACTCTGACCAAGTCATTGTCTATATCTTGTACGCTTTCAATTTTCACGTCATTTGCAATGTGAATTCCCTTTGCACTCAATACCTTAAAAATTTCATCTGCAATATCTTTGTCCTCATGAGGGAGAAACATCTTTTCACTATTTAAGAGTACAACTTCTCCACCAAACTTTGAATACATGTCCGCAAATTCCAACCCTATAAATCCAGCTCCAACAATAGCAAGCCTAGCGGGCAACACAGATTGTTCCATAATGGAAGTACTGGTGAACACTTTTTTCGAAGATTCAAGGCCTGGAATTGGCGGTATAAATGGCAATGTGCCTGTATTAATGAAAATACGGTCGGCCTGGATTTGGATATCCGATACACTGTTATTTAGCTTTACCAAAACCTCGCTGGGAGAGACAAAAGACGCCTCCCCTGTTATAACGGAAGCCAGGTCCAGATTTTCTAAACTTTCGAGGTTTTTAGCCCTTAACAAGGCTGTTAATTTATCCTTTTTATCATGCGCAATAACATATGGTACTTTTCTTTCAGCACTTACTATTAAAGCTTTAGTAGGAATACAGCCAATATTAATGCAAGTTCCGCCATACATCTTTTCCGACTTTTCAATTAAAACAACTTCCTGACCATGCTTAGCCAGGTATGCTGCTAATGTTTTCCCACCTTTTCCGAAGCCTATAATTAGATTCTGGTAATGCTGTTTAATTGCTTTCATCTCCAATAATTTAATCTACAAAAATATCACCCGTTTTTCCACTGGCTAAAAGGCCTGTACGATCCGTAATACTCCCATTGGAAATTTGAACAGCTATGCCTTTTTTAGATATTGCTGAAATATTGGTTAGTGGCGTTTCACCTTTATCAGTTACAGCCACTGCAATGCCCCCCTCTCCACTTGCCATTACATCCCCTTTTACCTTAAATATGTGTACAACTCCCCCCTCCACATGATAGGAATGCACATTACTTCCATACGTTTTTATACCGCCAGAAATTTTTAGTTCCTTAATCTCTCCTCCAGGTTTTACACTAATAGCATCCGCAGGAAGTGTCATAATAACACCTTTAACTAGTGTTTGTCCTTCCGATCCATTGGTAACCACACCATGCTTCACTTCGATACTACCAACTGGTTTACTAAACTGCATCCCAATAGATCCATTGCCGTGAGTGGTGATGGAATGAAAAACCGCTTTCCCAACGGTGCCATCGTACTGGTTAAATCCTCTTGCTCCTAAACCAAAAGTTTCAATTTTATCTTTAGCTTCAAACGCATCCACAGTACCAAAATTTACAAAGCCAATACCACTTGGCCCGTAGGACACAATAGGCTTTTCGGCTACCCATTTCTCTACATGTCCCCAAGTATCCAACACCATATCATTTACCCCATAAGTGGTTACCGAACCATAATGTGTAATGCTATTCACCTTTGTCCCGTTAACAATAAAAACACCAGCAGTAATCATATCTGGCTGTCCATAAGGCAGCATTCCATTCGAATAAATATCACCGGTTGTTATCGTATCTGCAATTACCCAACCACCATTGTCACCAAAGCCACAAATAAACAAACCAGAACCAATTACCGGCGCCCCCTTCCTACCTAAACTAATATTAGTCAAAGTTGCATTGATCACGCTCTCCGGATCACTGTTAAAATTATAAATGGTAAAAGCCCCCTGAAACACATTTACACCATATTTCTGTGGTTGCTCACAATACCTGCGGGCATCACAAGCTGCAATATCCACATGATCTGCAATTAACCTTGTTTTAACTGTACCCGCCCTTGTTAATATTTGTACCTGCCCTGAAACAGTTAGGTGCTTTAAAGATAAAGTTCCTAAATCAGGATGATTGCTTAAGGCATAAATGGCCCGGTTATTTGGACTCGTTTGAATGGTAAGATTTGCCACCTCATTGTTTGCAGTCAAGCCAATACCATCACCATTGTTAAAACTAATAATGCACTTCTCCTGATCCACACCTGTTAAACTAAAACCGACAGGCAAGATAATGGTATAAGGACAAAGTATAGAAGTCTGCAATTCTAAATTTGTTGGGATGTTATTATTTAATGTCGCCATCAAATCGGCTAGTGAATTAATTTTAGTTTTCATGGTTCGTAATTAGTTTCAACATGTCATACTTACCCTAAACCAACAATTAATGGCTCACTTTGTTCTCTCTTATGACAGCATGATTTTTCTCAACATTTTCTCTGATAAGTTGTTATGTATCAAAAACAACCCTATGAGAATACGCTACTTTCTCCCACTTATTATTACCTTTTTACTTGTTGACTGTAAAAACAAAACAACTCAAGATAAAGCTGATACTATATATTTTGGTGGAACTATAATAACCATGGAAGATGCAACTCCTACTGTGGAAGCCGTTGTTGTAAAAGATGGAAAAATCATCTTCACCGGAAAAAAAACTGACGCCGATAAATATCTGGGCGATTCAACAAAAACATATGATCTTAAAGGAAAAACACTTTTACCCGGTTTTATAGATGCTCATGGTCATATTACTTCCCGTGCAGGAATGATTCAGACTGTCGACTTATCACCGACCCCTTATGGAACTGTAAACTCTATTCCTGATTTACAAAACGCAATTAAAAAATACATCAAAGACCATAAAATCCCAACCGAAATACCCCTTATTGGCAATGGCTATGATGATGCAATTATGATAGAACACCGACATCCAACTCGTCAGGAACTGGATGCCATTAGCGAAACCAATCCAATCATTGTGATACATGCCTCAGGACATGCCAGCGTTGCAAATTCAGCGATGCTTAAGTTCGTGGGCATCGATGAAAACTCCAAAGATCCAGATGGCGGACATTATGGTCGGGATAAAAAAACAGGAAAATTGAATGGAAAATTAGAAGAGAACGCTTGTTTTACCGCACTGCTCACATTAACCAGGAAAATAGATAAGGACAATGGGGCAAAAGTAGATAATGTGGAAGATACTTATGTATTAGATCCAGACACCAATCTAACTCAATCTATGAAAAACCTAATGATAGCTCAGGACGAGTGGTTAAGTTATGGTCAGACCACAATTTGCGATGGTAGAACAATGGGTGAAAGTGTTTCACTTTTAAAAGAAGCAGCAGCCAGAAAATTATTAAAAGCTGATGTAGTTTATTTCCCTGATTTTGAATATTTCAAGAATCAGCTTGACAAATTTAAACCGGAATACATGAAGTATAGTAACCGCTTAAAGCTAGGTGGCTTCAAGTTCTCCGACGATGGCTCGCCACAAGGTAAAACAGCATGGTTAACCATACCTTATCTCATTCCACCTGAAGGTCAGGCCCCAGATTACAAAGGATTCCCGATATTTACGGATTCAGTTTTATATAATGACTTAAAAATACTTTTCCAAAATGGAATAACCGCGCAACTTCATGTCAATGGCGATGCAGCTATTGATCAGGCGATCAGGGTAATTAAAAAATTGAAAGATGAAGGCATCTATAAACCGGAATTACGGGCAACACTCATACATGTACAGAACAGTCGCCCGGACCATATCCAGAAAATTAAGGATCTTGGCGTAATTCCTTCCTATTTTTCAACGCATGTTTATTTATGGGGGGATTGGCACTATTCGAGCGTTTTTGGTCCAGAAAGAGCTGCATTTATCAGCCCCGCTAATTCAGCACTAAAAGCCGGTATTCTTTTCACGATGCACCATGATGCTCCTGTAACTCCTCCTGATCTTCTTACAGCTGTATATGCTGCTGTAAACAGAAAAACACGTTCAGGAAGGGTACTTGGCCCCAACGAACGAATTAAGCCCATAGAAGCGCTTAAAGCGATAACTATTAATGCTGCTTATCAGTATCACGAAGAAAGCACAAAAGGCTCTCTTAAAGTAGGCAAACTTGCAGACATGGTAATCCTGGATCAAGATCCCTTAACTATAAATCCGGAAAAAATAAGAGAAATTAAAGTATTGGAAACCATAAAAGAAGGAAAATCTGTTTATAAAAGTTATAATGAGGAAACTGGTGTTCCCCAAACGCCCAACAAACGACGGATAACCACTATCTCTCCAATATGATAAGCTGCATGATCTGCAATCTGAAGTGCTTCCCTCAAAATACTTTGTCCACTCCCATGAGGGATAGGCTCATATAAATCCTTCATCTCCAGCAGGTCAATGAATTCCTTTAAATCATCATCAATCTCTTTCAAGGTGTTATCCCAGATACTTTTATCTGCCGGAGCAGTTTCTTTTGGCCAATACCCATCTGGCCACCTTGGCGATTTATGACTTCCATCTTTACTAAATTCCACCATGTCCCATTGGGCAATTCTAATGTGTTCAACAAGCTGCCAGATACTATAAGGCAAATCATGCGGTCTTTCGCCAAGTAGACCAAAGGGAATATCTGCTGTAGCGTCTTGTAATCCCACATGAGCACCGCCGCCTTTTAATAGTTTTTTCAGTTCTTCAATTAAGGCTGTCATTTTATGAATCTAAATATCAATATATCTTACAAACCAACATTTTGAAGTTATGTTTTTATTAAGCTCAAGGTTGTAGAATCTTAGTCTCCCATAAATGCTGAACCTTAGTAAACAAAATTCTATTTGGAAACCCATTATTTTTAAAGCTAAAAAACTCCATCCTTATCGGTTTTAATAAAAATCCACCCCAACTTAACGGTCTTGGAATAGGCTTCTTTTTAAACTGGACAGCAGCCTGACTGTATTTAATTTGCAATATTTCAGGATGATATATTTCTTCACTCTGTTCGCTGACCAGTGCAATCAGCTGCTCCTCACGTGGCCTGAGCTGAAAACACCGATCCGCTTCTTCATTTGTCACAAAATGTACGTCTCCCTGAATACGAATTTGTTTTTGAGTAAAAGGAAACCAAAAAGTTAATGATGCTTTATTACAGTATTGCAATTCAAGTCCTTTTTTAGAGGTTAATGATCCCACAATCAAAAAGGAATCTTCAATAATCTTTTTTAAAGACACAAATCTGGCATTCGGATATCCATCTAAACCAATGGTGGAAAGACAACAGGCAGAGGCGAACTTGAGCGTATTCAGCTCAAGTTCAATTTTATGCCAGTCATTAAATAACGTAATTGGACTCATTTATTGTTCATTAAGTTCATTACCATCCTGGATTATTTGGTTTGATATTGTTATTTGACAATATTTCTGCCTGAGGAATCGGAAGGTAATAACTTTTTGCATTAGCTTGTAAAGTCAGAAAGTTATCTTCCGCATCCTGTTCATCTCTTTGAATAGGTTGTTCTTGTCTCTTCAGATCAAAATATCGATGCCCTTCATAAGGTAACTCTTTATATCTTTCCTGTTCTATGGCCAATTTTAAACTGCTGATGCTTTTAAAGCGCACAGGGATATAATCCGTAATCCTTGCCAATCTTAACCTATTTAAATCGTCGGTTGCTGCAGGACGGTTCCCATTTTGCAAATAAGCTTCTGCCCGGATCAGGAACATTTCACCAGTCCTGAATAATTTTACATCATTTCTATTTTGTGCCGCTTCATCACCTTCGTATTTTTTGATAATATTAGGTAAATCTCCTTTGTTCACAAGCTGAGGATCGTTTTCAAACCAACTGGAATATCTGACATCATTTTCCTGATCATATAGATCCAATAGTTTTAACGCCGGTGCAAATAAAATCCGGTCAGCACCAATATTGTAAAAAATATCTCCAGGTCTGATGGTGCTTACATTCGTGCGTTTTAATTTAAAAATAACTTCAGCGTTGCTTTTGTCTTTCCACACATCTGCAAATTCCTGGCTGCCTGCTAACGGATATTTATCAATTACTTTAGTTGCAAACGATATGGCCTCATCAAATTTTCCGGTATACAATGCAGCTCTGGCATGTAATGCATAAACAGCAGATAGTCCGATCCGTATATTTGAATGCTCATTAATCAATGATTCAGCAGTTGCTATATCCCCCCAGAAAAACTCAAAGAAAGTCGCCGAATTAGGTCTCGAGGGCTGACTTCCAATATCAGATTTCCTCATATAGGGTACAGCATAATTATTATCTTTATAAATTCCTCCCGAACCATAAAGACGATACAGGTCAAAATGCTGGTAAGCCCTGATGGCTAACAATTCGCCTTTAAGATGGTTTAGCCTTTCTTTGTCGGTATCATTATGAACGGGTACATTATTCAAACCGGTTAATAACCGGTTTACACGATCTATTACCATATAGCCATTTTTCCAGGGATCTAATATTTCTTCATCCGCCGAAGAGTAAGTCCAACGAAATAGGTTTTGTCCTGCTGAAGATACCCCGGAGTTTTGTAAGCCCAGACGGCATTCATCTGACATCACTGAAGCTATCCGCAAAGTATACTCAGGATACCAGCCTTGGTATGCACCTAAAACGGCACTTTCCAACTTATCGACTGACAAGAAAATGTCTTTTTCATCCAGCTGATCGATAGGCTTTAAATCCAGCATTTTTTTACAGGCCCCGATTGTAAGCAACAGACTAACAGCCAGACAACTGACAATTGATCTTATAGTGATTTTATGTAAATTCATTATTCTAAGGTTAATGGTTATAGGATTAAAAAGAAAGATTAAAGCCAGCCGTTAGTATACGTGGTAAAGGATATTCATACTGGTACCAGTTGTTGTCATCTTCAGGATCAAAAGCCTTAAATTTCGTCCAGGTATAAAGGTTCTGGCCCTGCACAAATACTTTGAAAATGCGAATAGAACCATTAGGTTTCTTCGAATCACCAAAAGTATAACCTAGCCTGATATTTCTTAATTTAATGTAATCTGCATTTTGTAATTCTCTGTCAGTCATATACCGTGGATACATTGCTCCAGGCTGATCAGTAATATCCCCAGGTTTTTGCCAGATATTAAGCATATCAACAGCTTGATTATACTGACGGTAGTTCGCATCAGCGGATGTTCTGAATAATTCTGCCGTATTTAAACGGTACATGCCTTTAATGAAAGTAAACAGAGAAGAAAGCTCCAGTTTTTTGTAGCGCAGATTTAAGGTGAGTCCTCCTTTTAAAGGTGGGTCAAATGAACCCTTTACCGGAACTGCATCATCCGGATTAAAAGTAGTAGTTTTATTTCCTTCTGCATCCAGATAAAGTGGGCTTCCAGTTTGTGGATCTACCCCCGCCCATCTCACCATGTAAAATTGACCAAGTGGCATCCCAACCTTGTTAATAGAATAGTCATCGGTTACAAGCTCATCCTCTGCACCAAGATTTAAAATCCTGTTGCGGTTGTAACCTAAATTTAGTCCGGCTGTAAAGGAGAAATCACGTTGTTTAATTACATCTCCTTCCAGGAACAACTCTACCCCACTGTTGCGAATCCTGCCGGAGTTTGTTGCCATAGTCTCAAAACCAGAAGTATACGATAAGCGTTTGTTTAGAAAAAGATTAGAGGTGATCCTGTTGTAAACATCTATGCCTCCCCTTAATCGGTCTTTAAACAATCCAAATTCTACACCAATATCAGCAATGTCGTTAAGTTCCCAATTGTATGCTGGGTTGTTTGGATAAACAGGGATTAGAGCAGGCATTCCACCATAATTTCCTCCACCATATAATCCCCTATATCCAAAATCACTGGCAAATCCAGAAGCATTTCCGGTCCTTCCATAACTCGCCCGCAATCTTAAGCTACTTATTGCTTTAACATCCTCCATAAATGCTTCCTTAGACATATTCCACCCTGCTCCTAAAGCATAAAAGAGTCGATTTCTATTGGCCTCTGGTGCCCTGGATGTTCCATCCCCTCTTAAACTGGCTGTGAAAGTATATTTGTCAGCATAAGAGTACCTGAATATACCAATCTGAGAAATCAGTCTGTTTTGGGAGCGCCCGCCACTAATTATGGGAATAAAGCTGTTTTCGGCGGTCCCTTGAGTAATCCCGGCTGGTGTATTTTCTAAACCAGGGATTAAACCGTACCCTGTGAAGCCGGAACTGCTGTAGTTTTTCTGATTGATCTCTGCCAATAGATTAACCTCAATGTCATGGCGCCCCCAGGCTTTGTTGTACATCAAACCTCCGGTAGCAATTAGTCCCAGATTATTAAGGTATTCATTGTGATAGCTACCCTGACCACCCGGATCTACCAAACTACCCAAATAAGAATCCGGACGGATATAGGCAATGTGGTTTTCCTGTTGATAATCTACCCCAAACGTACCGGTTGCATTCAGTCCGGGTGCAATCTGATAGGATATATTGGTTGATATAAGCCCTTTTAACCGATTCTGTTTCCTATTGATATCACTATACATAGATAATGCGTTTGCACCATACTTATTGGTGCCTGTAGCCAGACTACCATCTTTATTATATAGGCTTTCATAAGGTAACGAGAAGTACATAGCGGCAACCGGATTGGTTTCCGATACATCAAAATCACCCTCAGTAACTCTGGAGTTTACATAACCAAGACCAATATTTAAACCTAGTTTTAGTCTGCCATTGATATGCTGAATATTAGAACGCAGGTTATATCGATCAAGTCCCGAATTATGGAGGACACCCTCTTGTTGGAAATAGCCACCTGATAAATAGTATGTAGTTTTTTCCGAACCACCTGATACATCCAGATTATGAGACTGAGTAAAAGCGCTACGTAATATCTTTTTATTCAGCTCATTATTACTACCGCGTAAGGTATTGAGCACCTCGTCACCATATGCAAAATCTGATTCGGTTTTTGATGATCCGTCAGCATTTTTATCGTTCTTTCTGGAATATTGCCATCCGGGAAAAGCCGGGTCCTGTAAAATTTCCTCAAACTGAAGACGTTGAGCGCTGTTCATCATATTCCAGCGGGATTGATCTACCTTAGAAAACCCAAATTGATTTTGATAATTGACCTGGGTTCTACCGTCGATACCAGGTTTTCCTTTTTTTGTAGTAATAACAATCACCCCATTGGCCGCTCTTGATCCATATTGTGCCGTTGAAGCTGCATCTTTCAATACACTATAAGATTCAAAATCTTCCGGGTTAAGCGCCGAAACTGAGGCTGCTTCTACAGGAACTCCATCAACAATATACAATGGATCTGTATTACCGCCCTGCAATGATGCTATTCCCCGAATCGTTACCCTCCCCGGTGTACCTGGCAGGCCAGATGCTGATGCGACGTACAAACCCGGAACACGCCCCTGCAACGCCTGATCAAGTGATGCAACAGGTGCAGCACTTACAGCAGCACCATCCACCTTTGAAATTGCACCAGTAAGTTTTGATCTGCTTTGACGGGTATATCCTGTGACTACAATATCCTGAAGATATTGTAAAGAGGGCTGTAATAAAATTTCAATGTGTTCAATCCCAGGATTAACGGTAATCATAGTATCTTTGTAGCCAACATAGGCACACTTAATTACAGCTGCTTCTAATGGAAGTACAATTTGGAACTTCCCTTCTACATTACTGGTTGCCCCGTTTTTGGTGTTTGAAACTACTACTGTTGCTCCAATTAGGGGTTCGGCAGTTATCGCATCTCTGATAATTCCTTTTATGTTTCTGCTTTGAGCAAATACCATAAAAGCACAATTTAGTAATAAGCATGTGAGCAATATTTTCTTCATAAATCTTAAATAATAACTTGTAAAAAATCGATTAATCTGATTGATTACAAAGCTATTATCCAGAAATTAAAAAGCCCTTAGCAAGAACTAAAGGGCCAGTTAAAAGATGATTAGAAATATTTAATAAACTGCTTTAGGTTTTAGCCTTCATTTTACTTAACCATAAATAAAGAGTCCATACACATGCTATCCCGAATACAATAAATAAGGGGACATAGTAGTTGCTGAAAAAATTATGGAAATAGGCACCCACTATAATGTATATGGAAGCTACACACAGCTTGAACACAATAAATTCTGCGTTGGACCAACTTGTTTTTTTACTTAGAAAGCTCATAATATAATTTCTACTTACCTTGGTGTAAACTAATTCTATTTCCATCAGGATCAACAACAGGCATAAACTGTCCCCAGGGAGTCTGATCAATTTCACCCACTTCCAAACCTTTACTGATCAGTTCTTCTTTATCCTTAGCCAGATCATCAGTTTTGATCACCAATCCATTAATACAGCCAGCAGGCATATTGTCAAACCATGTTACCAAGGTAATAGAAACCCCACCGTCTGGTAACCCAAGTTGAATCCATTTCTGATCTCCCTGAAAAGGTGCCTCCACAATGACCTTAAAACCCAGCTTCAGATAAAACTCTTTAGCTCTGATCTGATCGGTAACCGGTATAGAAATAATTTCAATAGCTTTCATACAATTCATATTTTATAGAACCAAGATAGTATTTATCATTTTAAATTTACTAACTATATGCACCTCTTCTTGGTCTAAATCACTCAAATGATAGAACTAAAATCCAGCAGGTGCCGGACGTCTATTCTGCACATTGATAATCGTTCTGCTAATCACCGGCTGCAATGCAATCAGCACAATAGTAACCAGACAAAGAAGCGCAACCAGCTCATAATAGTTGACACAGAATTGCAGAAAGGCCTGTTTCTGCACCGCTTTACTTAAAAGTCCTGTAGCCGCTTTTGCCGCTTCATCCTTTAACATGCCCCTACCGGCTAATGCTGATTGGTACATCCTTAATCGTTCAGGTAGTTCAGTATCCAATAAAGATAAGCTTCTACCCATAATATCTGTATGAACACCTCTAAAATACAGCTGATAGAAATTGATCAGGGCAATACTTAGGCAAAAGGTCGAAAAGCGAACAAAGACCCCAACAGAAGCTGCAGATTGCCCCATAGACAATGGCACTGAAGAAACTATAAACATAATAATTGGAGACATGACCATTCCTGCGCCCAGTCCTTGCAAAAATAGTGGAACAATAAATGTTTCCGCATCCGCATTTGAAGCAAAAAGAAAACACATCATCAGAAAAAACACCCCCAATAAAGCAAACCCTGCTATCCACAATATCCGCAGCAGCTGTTGCTTTATCAAAAAGCGAATCGCGATAAAGGAACCTGCAATAATGCCCAGAATATTATAAATCATTAGCTCATTGGCATGCAAAGCATCCATTCCCAGAACAGTGATAAAATAAGTAGTGGTTAAACCAAAAGCACCGCGTATCAAGTAAAGGATCACTAGAAAAACAATGCCAATGCTAAAATTTCGGTATTTAAAAACGTCAAGATATACTGTAGGGCGCTTCATAGAACGCTGTCTCAATATGGAAGTAATAAATAAAAGCAGGATACCTAAAATACTGTAAACGATAGTAGGCTCCTCCAGCCAATCCATTTGCTGACCATAAACCAACACATAAGCAATCAGGAGCAACATCAACACAAAAAGAAAAAAGCTGGCCCAGTCAAGCTGATATAAAGGTCTTTTCTTAAGAATCCTAACCCGGTTTAAAATCAGGAATAACAAAGCCGCACTTGGCAGGAAACAAAAAATAATGGCCTTATACAGCGTATTATACTCAAAATTCTCTACTAATGGGGCTGCAAAAAGCGCGGTTACAGGCGATACACATAAAATCATTCCATAAAATATAGTATATCCCACTTCTCTGGAATGCTCAGATTTTAATCGCCCGAACAACAGGTTCAGACAAATACTGGTGATACCACAATTTACGAGGCCCTGCAAAAACCTAAAGGTAAATACAAGCCAGATTTCCCGTGTATGGTAACAGGCGTAAGCAATCAATATTTCCAGTAAAATACAGATCAACAGGTAGTCTTTGGTCACAATACGCTCAAAGAAACGCTTTTCTACCCCAGAAAAGCTGGCTACTGCTGCATAAAACATCAATAAAGAAAACTGTACATCTGCGGGCTCCATGCCATAATATCCGGCCGCAGCACTGCCGTCGGCTGTAGACAAAGCAAAAAGCAATACAGAAGCCAATAAGAGGAATAAAATGCTTAGCTTAATCAGCCATTCCGGCACCCATGTTTTAAATATGGGTTTCGAGTTATTCATGAGCCCTATCCTTTTTAATGCGCACAATGGCACTCATTCCTGCTCTAAGGTTTTCCAGCTCTGCAATACTTCCTTCCAGACGAATCCGAACAGGAATGCGCTGGGCAATTTTCACGAAGTTACCTGTCGCATTATCTGGTGGTAAAAGGGAAAACCTTGATCCAGTGGCTCCGGAGAAAGATTCAACCTTTCCTGAAAATTCTTTCCCTGGAAAAGCATCTACCTCTACCCTCACCGACTCCCCAATCTGCATTTTTCCAATCTGAGTTTCTTTGAAATTAGCAGTTACCCATTTCCCTGCATCACGATCTACAATATAAGCGATGGTTTGTCCATTTTGAACCAACTGTCCCGGCTGTATAGTTCTTCTACCCATCTTTCCATTATAAGGGGCAACAATCACAGTATAAGAGGTATTCAAATCATTTCTTTTCAAAACAGCCTCCCTCCTTTGAATCTCAGATTTTAAGACGCCAGACTGTGCTCTTATATCATTGGTTTTAGACAATGCAGCAGCATATTCTTCCTGTGCAGCCTTATAATCTGCCTGCGCCACTTCCAGCATACTTTGCATGGTTTCCAATTGCTGACGTGTAGCCGACTCTGCATCATACAATTTTTTATATCGATCATAATCCGCCTGCTGCTTCCATAACTTTGCTCTAGCAGCTGCAATCTTTGCTTTGCTGGCCCCAGCGGCAGTACCTGATGTCTGTACTGTACTTTCCAATACTGCTACCTGCGCTTTTGCATTGGTTAAGGAAGCCGCCGCTTCATCCTGCTGGGTCAGGTAATCACTATCGTCTATCACCACCAATGTATCCCCCTTATTTACCACCTGATTTTCTACATAGCGGACTGATTTTATATAGCCATTTACCCTGGCTGTAACCGGGTTAATATATTCATCTATTTGCGCATCATTGGTTTCTTCATATCTTAAATAACCGAATACCGTCTTGATGCCCCAAATCAACAATATCACGAATACAACTGCAGCAATGATCGTCGTGATACGTGTAATGATCCGATCTGTTTTGTTTTGTTTTTGAGTGCTCATTTTTATAGATTTCCTACTGCTTTTTGTAATTGATAATATTGAATTCTGGCATTAACTTTCGCCGTGGTCAGTTCAAACTTTGATTGTAGCAACTGCGTTTCTGCATCTAGCAAATCGGTTAATAAGGCTAGCTGATTGAAGTAAGTATTTTGTACGATCCTGTAGCTTTCAGCAGCTTGTTGAATATTTTCTGTGGCTACATCGATGCGTTTCAAAGATTCTGTATAACGGATATAGGCTTCCTGAACCTCCTGACGAATATTCTCTTTCACATCCTCATCTTCAACCTCCTGGCGGCGCAACTGAGCTTCAGCAACCTTAACTTTATCTTTATTTTGGTAAAATGAAGAAATAGGAATCTTCAACTTTAATCCAGCCATCCCATTACTATATAGAGAAAGTGCATAGGGATAAAACTGAACCTGGGGATAGGCATAAAAATACTCACCAAACAACCCCAGAGAAGGCAAAACATTCGATTTCACTTGCTTCAGTTTGAATGCGCTTAACTCCTGTTCCTTCTTAGAAATCTCTACCTTAAATGACTTCGATTCTGCCTCATTCATATAATCGGCTATTCCTTTTAAAAATATCGGATCAGCTGCAGATTCGGGAACTATAGGATCTAGCAAGATATGATCAGGCCTTCCAATTAAAAGATTTAACTTTTGAGAAGCGATCTTGATGCTATTTTCAATCTCTATAAGGAGCATCTTTTGCTGAGACAACCTAAGCTCTGCTCTAAGGACATCACTTTTTAAGACCATCCCATTTTTATAAAGCGCATTGATTTCACCCAATTGTTTTTCGCGGTCTTTAATGTCCTGTTCCAGTAATTCTTTATAAGATTTATTTCGGTATACATCATAAAAATATACAGCAGCTGTAAAGTGGATTTCTTGTCCACTCAATTGTTTTTTCGCCACTGCAATTTCCCGCTCCTTTTTCGATGCGGCAATCTCACGATTGGCCTTTCCACCATTATATAAATTCAAGTACGCGTCGGCAGAAACTTTGTAATATTTAGGCTCTACCGGAAACTGGGTAGGTGTATGAAAAAGTCCGTTTTCATAAATAGGCATATCAAAAATATGTGCCAGTACACCTTCCATAGCCACATCAGGCAAGCGTTCTGAACGTGCAACCTTAACATTTCCATCAGCTGCCTGTACCCCAAGCTGCATCATCTGTATCTTTCTGCTGTTACTATCTGTTAATTGCCATACCTGGGTAATGGTTAATGGGCTTCCAATGGTAATTCCTGTTTGTGCATGGCCCCAAAGGGAAGGTAAAAGAAAGGACATGCATATCCAAAATTTTCTTTTATGCGAGCTAAAATTCATTTTCATAATTAATACTGCAAATTTCGGACAAGAATTACTTCTTTATTTTATCTAAACTGACATATATTTGTTCAAAACGGCCACATGCAAAAAACAAGTAATGAAACTATTTTGTTTGAACTTGACGAGAAGTCAGAGACAACGTTTGTATGGCACAGTAAATTTGAAGACAAGTTTAGACACCACAAGCATACCAAAGGTCAGCTCACCTATGTAGAAGGTGGAGTCATCTTTCTGTTTACCAATGATAAATCTTATTTCTTACCTGCACGCCATTATTTATGGATTCCTGCTGGTATTGAACACCACCTGGAACACCGTTATAAATCGACCATTGTCCGCAATATTTACTTTAATACAGCCGATGTAGAAAACAACCCTTTTTTTAGCCAAATTGGTATCTATCCCGTCAACAATCTATTGCTGGAAATGCTTAAGTTTTCGGAAAACTGGAATGGAAATATCAGTCTAGGCTCGCAGGAATATGGTTTCTTAGATACCATAAAAAACATTTTGCCAGTCATCAGTAAACATCCCTTGCCCCTTGTAGTCCCTACCACAGACAATGAACGACTGAGACCGGCATTAAAATATATCCATACACACCTGGCCAACGAACTTACGCTTCCTATAATTGCTTCCGCCACTGGCTTTAGCGAACGTACCTTATCGAGAATCTTTCAGGCTTCCCTCAAAATTTCTTTCTTTCAATACCTGAAGCTGGTAAGAATGACTAAGGCAATGGAGAAATTACTGGAAAGTGACCTCACCATTAGTGAAATTGCCTATGAAGTAGGCTATGACAGCATCTCCTCCTTCAGCAACACTTTTTACAAGATGACTGGGCGAAGACCTTCCACCTTTAAAGAGCTAAAAATTGCGACACTGGAAGTGATAGCGACTTCTCAAAGTAATTTTACCTAATTTTTTTCGGATCGAAAGCAGGCCGGATAGGATAGCTGTTTGCTACTCATATATTACTCGGTTATTAGACAATTTTCATTTGAATTTTTACCGAACAAAGACGAACCAGAGACGAACCTGACACGAAGTAGGTCCGAGTTAGTATATAACGCTGATATCGGTCTCCTTTAAGACCGATGACACTCCATTTTTTACTAAAAATTTTAGGGGGACAGCTTTTGCTGTTGTTGTTCATGCTTGGACATCACTAATATATGAAAAATTACATAGTTTGACGATTTTCTACTATTCTATTAATATTAAATTTGTTTCGCTCAATTAATTAACAAAGCAAGGATGTGTGGATTTTTAATTGATTGATGAAGCAGTATGGACCGCGTTCTGGGCTTAGATAATGTGCTTTGGTCAACCTATTTATAATTCAATGCTTGGCTCAATGACAACAAAAAAGATGCATCGTAACTTTTGAGGAAGATCCAATTTCTCATAAATACAAAAATTCCGCTCTACTATTGTAAAGCGGAATTTTTAGTCTGTAAACAAACCGATCAAGGTATTACTCCAGAGTAGGCACCTGTACAATTGCCATCTGATCAATACCGACTGTTCTAGCACAAAGCAAAGCCTTCTTATCTGGAAAGTAAGTCATTAATTGCGGAACAAAGTGAGTCCGATCGTTATATAAATCTCCGAAAGTCATGATACTTCTGTGCGGATTTACATCATTAAAATTCATCCGGTATACACCATTGCTATTGCCAGCATTCACATAAAAGGAACCTTTAATGCTCATCACACCAAAAGAATGGTACAAATGTGCTTCTGGCTTTGCATCAACCTGAAGTTTTGTTGTTGATTTAAGCTGCCCATCCAGAGCCAAAACATACATATATGAGGGCCCGTATTGGTATTTCGTTGCTACAACGGCCATTGTACTTACCCCATTAGCCGGTTTTGTGGCAGCGTCTACTTTAGCCTCAGTAAAAACATATATGGAATTGTCCTGGATGCTGATATTTCGAATGACCACATCCTCCAGACCGGTTAGAGAGGAAAACCCTGAAATTTTAGTATTGTTTAATATCCGACCCGATTTCAGGTCATACATCAGTAGATTATTGTAAAAATCAGATCTGAAATTTTTAGAACCTGAATTGAGCGCAATTAAATAATCATCCTGCCCAATTGATATCGCTTTCATTTCATTCAGGAAGATCTGGGCTTCAAAAGCTTTATCTTCTTTACCTTCGGCAGTAATTACACTAAGGTAAGTAATCCCTTTTTTTGAACCGTTCATGTCTCTTACCAGTACCACTTTACCAGAATTTGTAATCACAAAGTTTTGTGAAGTAAATTCGTCTGTGAAGGAAAGCTCTTTTTGCCAGATAACACTCATTGTTTTAACCTCTAAAACTATAATGTGGTTTTGGTCTGGCATTCCTTTAATCCTGTAGCTATGATAATTGATCGCAACATTCTTTCCATTATCCGATTTTTCTAAATAAACTCCCCCAGATTTCATCGCAGATACAATCGGACTGCTGGCCAACATTGTACTGGTAAATTTGGCCGTTGCCTTATCAAATTCAAGCTTATATATTTCACTTTTCAAGGCCTTGCCCGAATAAACCTGAACAAAAACGGCAACTTTACCATTTTCACTTTCTGCAAAGCCAAGGTATTTATATAGTGCTTTCTCGTCAATTTTTGGAAATTCGTATTTAAAAGTTTCGACTACAACATTTTTTTGATCAAACTTTCTCAAAATCATCACATGACCAGCCGCAATGTCATAAGCGTCCATAATCGTCATTAAATAATAGTTGTAATTGTCTTTAAGTACAAATTGCGGATCTTTTTCATTTTTGCTATCAAACTCAAACTTATTGGTATTGCCCTCTTGTGCCACACTAATTTTAGCGAAAGCAAGGACAAACAAAATGATGTAAATGAATTTCATCTCCCTATTTTTTACTTTGGTAAATCTCTTTTTCTATTCTTTTTACTTCATTCTCCTCATCGTACGACAACTTGATATAAACCAGGTTTTCCTGTAATTGATTCAGATACTTTTCGGCCTCCGTCTTTTTATCTAAAGCAAGGTTCAGGTTAATCAGATTAAAATAAATATACCCTGCGATCTTGGCATTAAAGTCAGCCTTACTGTCTTTATAAGCTATTTTTGTTAAGGTCTCCGTCCAGATGTCTATCCCTTTTTGCATACCTGAAAATGCTGCTGTATTGACTTCAGAACTTGTAGGTTGTAATTTTTTCAGATTTGTTTTCACATAAATATCTGCTCTTTCCAGCTCATCAAACTTCCCTTTGTTTTTCACATTAAGTATTTTAACCGCTTTTGCCTCCGCCTGAAAACCATAGATATTATTTAAGTAATCGTTTACAAATTTGATTACTTTATCTAAATGACGTTTTTCTTCAATTGTTTTATTGATGTTATTGCTTGGCGAAGAGGACAGAAATGCAAAATCCTGAAAAAAGGTTGTATTGACACTTTCTTTGCCGTTTACTTTAATTACAAGTTTTGTTGGCTGGTTGGCAAATGTTTGTCCGGCATTATCTTGGAAATTAACGGCTTTAATATCAAGATGGATATCAACAAAACCCGTTCCTCTTGTAAAACCATTAAGCACAACCTGAGAGGCCAGCACATTATTATCTACTATGGTAAATTCATTTAAGTTGGGTTCCCTGTATATAGGTGGGGCAGGTTTAACATAAACTGGTTTTGAAGGAATCACCAATCTGGGGTTCTTTTTTTGTTCAGTTAAAGTTAAACGCTCGAGAATTGACAATTTTTTAAACTCAGCAGATTCCAGGGCAAACTTTTCTTTTTCTTTGATTACATCAGCATCGTAATCCTTTGTTTTCTGCTGAAATTCCTTTTCACTGTTGGCTACTACTGTTCCATACTCAGCCTCCGCTTTTTCATGATCTGCCTTTGCCTTTTTAACAACATCGGCAGCAGTAAGGTTGTAAGGGGATGTTACCGTAACTTTAAAGTCACGATGGTTTTCTTCAATAGCAACTTTTGGTTGTTTCAAAAGCTGAAAGTCTATTTTCTCTGAATAAATGCTCTGGGCAAATAAATGGGTTGAGGACAGTACTAGTATCAAAAATAGTAACTGATTAATTTTAGCGTTCATTTTTAAGTTTTTTCCGTAAATATAAAACTTAAACACGAAACTTTAACCTGTTTGACAAAAAAATAACTAAATAAAAAGTTTTGGTAAGAAGACAAGTGGTCTTTGCTTCTCTTGAGGGACATGATGTTTTCTGAGAAAAAGACCTTCATTGAGTTTTAAACCTTCCCCGGAAAGGATTGTGACCAATATTCTTTCGGCCAGAAAATCTTTGAATCAATGCCAAATGCTGGGGAGGAGAATATGTTTTTTTGATTTTGAACATACGGTTTCCTGTGGTTGCGCCTATATTTGTCATTCAAAAAGGAAAAGCAATACTCAAACAAATACTATCAAACTGGAGTGTCAAATGAACTATGTTGGTGTATAACATATACTGGTCTCCTACTGGTCTTGTACTGCTATTATATTGGTATGCTACTGCTTTACTAGTATAATAACAGTATAATAGCAGTTTAAATGTAAATAAAGGATAGTATATGTATTAATTCAAATCTTTTTGGGCTCTTTTAATAATTTTCATGAGATAGACTCCCATGTTGTTCCCAGGATGAGAAAAGTAGACGACAACTTACAAAATCTGAACTTTTTCGTTCTAGTTCGACTTATGTTGTTCGAGAGATTGATCAATGCTTTTTTACTTTGGATAATTTCTTTTGGAACTGCCCGGATGAATCAATAAACCAATATTCGGTTTTCTTGTCGTCATCTCCAGGCACATCGTGTTTATAATATTGGCGAATAACCATAGTTAGATCTTTTTTTATTGTAGTATTTCTCCACACACTCCAGTGATTATTACCGTGTCCTTCCGATGAAGTAATTGCGTCTATAACCTCAACATCGTAAGTCATAGTTACTAATGTCCCATCCAGATCGAGCACAACGAACTTTGGAGTCGTTGCCACCAAAACTCCTTCTGCTTTATAAGTAGCACTGTCAACCAAATTGAAAGTTTCCTTGATACTGTCGGGCAACATCCCGTTTTCGTCTACCTCCAGTCCATGATCTAATTGATCTCCGCCAATTTGTGTTGGTATTAATTTTAATGGGAGATTAAATAACTTCTTATTTTTAAACTTGGCCAGGCTTATAGTAATTAAAGGGCTATAATTGCGACCTTCTGATAGATATGGAAACGTTGGTCTTGATAAACTGTCTAAATGAAGCATTAGCTGGCCGCTGTCAGTCAGCGGATATGTTTTCTTTAACAAGTTTTCTTTTTTTGAGAATACCTGTTGCTTACTGATGATACTACTATGGGTGGTTGATTGATGGCAGGCAGTTATTGTAAAGAGAGCGGTGATAAAGATGATAAATTTAGGTCTCATGATACTGCAATTTAAGAAACAATTTAGCTTTGTAAAAAAGCTTTCAAATTTTCTGAAGACTTTTAATAAACTTTTCTTAAATACTCTCCGATGCTTATCACATGGATGGGAGAGTTTGCAGCCGATAAGCTATCTAACCTTAATACCTTTGAAAGCGATCTATTGCTGATTTCGACAATTGGCGATGAGTATTTCGCTTGACCCTATATTAAGGTAGAAATTTGGGGGATAAGTAAAAAGCCTCTGAACTAAAAGTTCAAAGGCTTCTATAACGATTCTCTTTAAATTCTCTCCCACCTTGTTCCCAAGGTGGGCGATTTTGTAGCCCGTAGGGGAATCGAACCCCTGTTTCCAGAATGAAAATCTGGCGTCCTAACCCCTAGACGAACGGGCCATTTTCTGCCTTTCAGCGCTGCAAAGGTAGTATTCTCTTTCAATCACTCAAACTTTTTTTAAAAGTTTTTCGAGAAAATCTCACTCCTTTTTCAGATCATTCTGATCCTATTGCACTTAGGCTAAAGATGAGCCTTAGCTCATCTTTAATTTCTTTTCAATATCGTTCACGTAAGCCCTAAACTTCTTATCTGTCTGAATCAGATCTTCAACAGTCTGGCAAGCATAAATTACGGTCGAATGATCTCTTCCACCAAAAAATGCACCGATAGTTTTTAGTGAACTTTTGGTCATCCCTTTAGCAAGGTACATAGAGATCTGACGAGCCTGTACAACCTCACGTTTACGGGTAGGTGCTTTAAGCAAATGAACAGGTACTTCAAAGTAATCACAAACCAATTTCTGGATATAATCCATTGAAACTTCTTTAGTCGTGTTCTTAATGAAGTTCTTAAGCATAGATTTAGCCAATTGTAAATCGATCTCTTTCTTATTCATCGTCGACTGTGCCAATAAAGAAACCATCGCTCCTTCAAGTTCACGTACATTGTTATCGATGTTATGAGCTACATATTCTACAACTTCATCAGGTAGATCAATACCATCAGCATACATTTTCTTTCTCAGAATAGCGATTCTTGTCTCCAGTTCAGGCACTTGCAGATCAGCTGAAAGTCCCCATTTGAAACGACTCAAAAGACGTTCTTCAAGTCCAGATAAATCTTTAGGCGCCTTATCAGAAGTAATGATGATCTGCTTTCCTGACTGATGTAAATGGTTAAAAATGTGGAAGAAGATATCCTGTGTCTTTTCTTTGCCCGCAAAGTTATGTACATCATCCATGATGATCACATCCATTGCCTGATAGAAATTCACGAAATCATTAATCGTATTGTTTTTCAACGATTCCACAAATTGCTGGCAAAATTTCTCGCATGACACATAGATCACCAACTTATCCGGTAAACTTCTTCTGATTTCATTACCGATAGCCTGAGCCAGGTGAGTTTTACCCAAACCCGAAGCACCATAGATCATTAATGGGTTAAATGATGTAGCACCAGGTTTTGCCGCTACAGCGTGTCCGGCCGAACGTGCCAGACGATTACAGTCTCCCTCTACATAGGCCTCAAAAGTATAACTTGCGTTTAACTGAGGGTCTACATTCATCTTCTTCAATCCCGGAATTACAAAAGGATTTTTAATGTCCCTGTTGATGTTTACAGGAACTGGCATTGACTGCTTCCTGTTGGTAGATCCGTTACCATTTGACGGCATGTTAGTGGTGTAAGGTAAAGCACCATTTGTCGACTTGTCGACAACGATGTTATACTCTAACCGACCTTCATCACCAAGTTGTTGTTTTACAGTTTTTCGCAGCAAGCCTACATAATGCTCTTCCAGCCACTCATAGAAGAACAAACTAGGTACCTGTACAGTTAAAACCCTATCTTCAAGCTTAAGGGCTGATATCGGTTCGAACCAGGTTTTGAAGCTCTGGGCCGGGATATTATCCTTTATAATTTGGAGACAGTTATTCCATACTTGTGTACAAGTGTGTTGCATATTTTTCTTTAATATTTTATGGTTTATAATAATAAAACGGCGGATAGACCAGTCGTTTTGGGACTGCGAAGATGATAAAATTTACTAACATTAGGAGGGAAAATTTGACCTTTTTTATAACTCCTTAAGCAGCAAAAGAATAGAAAACACTATTCACAGACCCCGTGTTGATAAGTCCGGCGAGTGTGCAAAACTTTCACCATTTCATCAACTCCATCACCCTTAAAAACTCGGCTTGAACCGGAGCTTTTAGATGAATTTGCTGTCCACTTAAAGGATGTTTAAATATCAATTCAGATGCATGGAGTAACATTGTAGTCATCTCCCATTGCTCTTTAAAAAACTTATTCTGTTTATTACAACCATGCTTCCTATCTCCTATTATTGGATAAAAGATGTGCGCAAAATGTTTTCGCAACTGGTGCATGCGACCGGTAGTAGGTGCTGCTTCTACCAGCGAATACCGGGAAGTTGAGTGTTTTCCAAAGGCCACATCAATTTCGGCCCGCTTTAAAGTAACGAATGAGGTGAAGGCTTCCTGAATGGTACCGTTCTCCTTAGCCAGCGGATAATCGATATCCAGTTGATCTGGAGCATAACCACGAAGTACGGCCAGGTATTTTTTTTGCACTTCCCCGTTCATAAATTGCTGCTGCATGGCTATCTCTACATCTTTCTCAAAAGCAAAAAGTAACAGACCACCTGTTTTTCTATCCAATCTATGTACGGGACTAACATGGCGATTTACCTGATCTCTCAAAAGCTGTAAGGCAAATTCTTTGGCATCATTGGCAATTGACGAGCGGTGTACTAGCAATCCATGTGGTTTATTGATCGCTATTAAATGGTCGTCCTGATATACAATCTCAAGCATTTATAATTCTATTTCGCTATCCAGGCTTCCGGATTCAGTTTGGTTTGTCCCCGCATAATTTCAAAATGCAATATCGGGCCATCTTCTTTCGAAGCAACAATTCCTAAAGTTTGTTTTGTTTCTACCTTATTACCCTTGGCTACACTAACGGTTTTTAAGTTTTGGTAGACGGTAAAATAATCTCCATGACGCAACGCCACGATATAAGTACCATACAGTTCCTTTACAAATAACACGTCCCCTTCAAATACAGCTTTAACAGCTGCACCTTGCTCGGTAAGGATATTAATCCCATCGTTGGTATAATTTGCTTGTCCTTCGGTATGATTACCAAACCGCTCTACAATAGAATACTGAGCAACAGGCCAGGGCAAGCGTCCCCTGTTATTTTCAAAACCTGCAGATAGTTTAGCCGATTCCGGTGAAGCCGTTAAATAATTGCTGGTCGTTTTCTCTTTCGTAACCGGTACCGGTCTGCCTTCGGCAACGGCCTTTTGCGCAGCAAGACGTTCCTCCTCCTCTGCTTTTTTACGGGCTATTTCTATCTCGCGCTGAATGGCACTTCTAATTGCCCGGTCAATTTCTGCTTGCTTACGTTTTTGCACAGCAATATCCTGTCTAAACTGCTTTTCCTGTCTATTGAATTGATTCAACATTTGGGCCTGCTCAGTTTTATTTTTACCTAGCTTTACTTTTTCGTGTTCCTGCTCGGTTAACAAATTACTTTTCTCTTTCAGGTTCTTATCCAGCACCACAATTTTGTACTCAATTTTCTTTTGAGTACCCTGTATATAATCTACTTGCTTTTTACGGTATTGACCAAACTGCTGAAAATACTTAATGCGCTTATAAGCCTGATTGAAACTATCGGAGGCAAATATAAACATCATTTTATCGTATGCATTCTGATTTCTCTGCGCAAAACGTACCATTCCAGCATATTCGTTCTTTAACTGGCCTAACTGGCTTTTTAAAGAATGTACCTCATTGGTATTCTCATGGATTTGATTATCCAGATTCTTCACTTCTGAGTTGATCACAGCAATTTTATTCTGCATCAGCCTGATCTTACTATTGATAGCTCTGATCTGACCCATAGTCAGCTTTTTGCTACTCGAAGTCTCATTAAGATTTCGCTGTAGCAAATCAATTTCACGCTGTATAGCCTCTTTGTTCCTTTTCAGTTCAGAACTGGTTTGGGCAAAAACGGTAGTGGTAACGGAAATAAGAATGAATAATAAAAATAATCTCTGTAGCTTCATTGTGTAATCAAAAATAGCATATTCAGGCTATCCAAACAAATCGCTGCTCAAATATCTATCGCCTCTATCGCAGGCAATAAATACAATTAGTCCCGATTCCAGCTCTTCGCATAGCTTTAAAGCACAGGCTAAAGCCCCGCCACTGCTCATTCCGGCAAAGATACCTTCCACTTTTGCCAACTGACGTGCCTTTTCTGTAGCCTCCTGCTGCGATACATCCATTACACGATCTACCCGGCTTGCATCGAATATTTTAGGCAAGTAAGCTGCAGGCCAACGGCGTATACCGGGAATAGAGGAATCTTCTGTAGGCTGACAACCTACAATCTGAATGGCTGGATTTTGTTCTTTTAAAAACATAGAGTTGCCCATAATACTGCCTGTTGTACCCATAGAGCTTACAAAATGAGTAATTTGTTGCTCCGTATCTCGCCATATTTCAGGACCTGTAGTTTTATAGTGTGCCAGATAGTTATCCGGATTTGCAAACTGATCAAGCAAAAAATATCCGTGTTTATCACGCTGTTCTTCAGCGTAATCCCGGCAAACTTCTATAGATTCCAATAAGGTAACTTTGGCACCAAAGGCTTCCATCGTTAAGGTCCGTTCTCTGGTAGAGCTCGCAGGCATCACCAGCTCAATCTCCAAGCCATATATGCCAGCGATCATGGCCAATGCAATGCCCGTGTTTCCACTCGTCGCTTCGATCAGGCGCGTACCCTTTTTAATCTCTCCACGCTCCATAGCGCTTCTGATCATATTTAAAGCAGCCCTATCCTTTACACTTCCACCCGGATTATTGCCTTCTAATTTAGCATACAACTTCACTTTTGGGTTCGGATTTAATTTGGCGATCTCTACCAAAGGGGTATTTCCTATAAATTCTACAATGGTTCCCATTTTTATTTGGTGTCTTTTGTTTCTATAACTTTTACGGACGATTGGTGATATACAGTAGATCCGGCAGGTACACTTTTAGTTAGCCATACGTTTCCACCGATAATAGAATTCGCACCGATTATGGTTTCTCCACCCAATATCGTTGCTCCTGAGTAAATAATCACATGATCTTCAATTGTCGGATGCCTCTTGGTATCAGCCATGTATTTTTCAACGCTTAAAGCGCCTAATGTTACTCCCTGATACAATTTAACATGGTTTCCTATCACAGTAGTCTCCCCAATGACCAATCCTGTTCCATGGTCGATGTATAAATACTCACCGATCACAGCTCCTGGATGTATGTCTATGCCGGTAAGTGAATGACCATATTCTGTTAATATTCTTGGGATCAAGGGTACATGGGCTTTCAATAAAGCATGCGCAATTCTATATAGTGCTATGGCCAGAAATCCAGGATAGCTTCTAATGATCTCAAATTCATTCTTTGCTGCAGGATCTCCGGTTAAAATAGCAGCAATATCGGTATTCATCTTTCTGTACAACTCCGGAACGCCATTAAAAAACTCAGTAACGATTCCTTCATTGTTAAAATCTTCACATGCTTTTGTTGCATTTAATAGCCTGACTAGCTCCCTTTCTTGTTTTAAAAAGAAGCGCTTAATCTCGTTAATCGAATAATCGGGCGTAGTTAAACGCTCAGGATACAACAGATTCATCAGGTTTATAGCCCAATCCGCAATCTCCTGATTAGAGGGCACAGGCTCAATCCTGTTCTGTTTGTTAAAAATATGAAGATAAAATTCCTCGTCCATTGAATTGTGATTAAAGCGTTAATTAGATCTTACAAAGAAATGAAATTAATAGTTATTTAGTTATTTAACGAGCCGGTATTTCCTCCAGCACGTTTAAAAGGTAGTGCCAGAATTTACGAACTGATGAGATCTTTACCCTTTCATCCGGAGAATGTGCTCCATGAATGGTAGGTCCAAATGAAATCATATCCATACCCGGCAAATGCGCACCCAGTATACCGCACTCTAAACCAGCGTGACAAGCATTTACATTGGGCTCGGCATTGAAACTCACTTTATATAATTTAGTCATTAAGGAAAGAATCTCCGAATTGGCATCAGGTTTCCAGCCCGGATAATCACCACTGGTGGTTACTGTACAACCCATATTTTCAAATGCTGCACCTACCGCTATGGCTACATCCTCTTTTGTACTTTCTACACTGCTTCGTTGTAAGGATAAGGTAATAAACTCACCATCCTTAATAATCACTTTTGCCAGATTAGAAGAAGCTTCTACCAAATCCGGAATATCAGGACTCATCCTAAAAACGCCATTTGGCACAGCATATAAAGCATTGACTATCTTATGGTAATCATCCTTATCTAAAATTTCCAATGGAAGTTCAGTCTCTTTAGCACTAATATTTAAAGCCGGCTCTATAGTGTGGTATTCAGCTTTTATCATTTCCGAATAATCAGCAATAAAAGAAAGAAACGCAGCTTTCTGACTGCGTGCAACAGCTACCACAGCATTAGCTTCACGAGGAATAGCATTCCTTAAACTACCACCTTCTAAATTACTCAGCTGCAGATCCAATACCTTATTTCCATTGTATAGCAAACGGTTCATCAGCTTATTGGCATTAGCTCTTCCCTTATGAATATCCATTCCCGAGTGCCCGCCAAGCAATCCTTTAATAGAAACTTTAAAAGCTATACTATCCTGAGCAACAGCATGATGTTTATATTTATATACAGTAGTCGTATCTATCCCTCCGGCACAACCAATAGTTAATTCATCGTCTTCTTCTGTATCCAGATTTAATAAAATAGTTCCCGACAGATGTGAAGGATCAAGCTGTTTCGCACCAGTCATACCAGTCTCCTCATCAATGGTAAATAAAGCTTCTAAAGGTGGATGAACAAGATCATCTGCAGCTAATATAGCCATAATGGTGGCAACACCTATCCCGTTATCAGCACCCAGAGTAGTACCCCTGGCTTTTACCCAGTCCTCATCAACATACATATCGATCCCCTGAGTATCAAAATCAAAGTTGCTATCGCTATTCTTCTGGTGAACCATATCCAAATGCGATTGAAGAATCACAGTCTGCCTGTCTTCCATACCAGCACTTGCCGGTTTTTTAATCACCACATTACCTACATGATCTCTTATGGTTTCTAAACCTAGTTGATTACCAAAAGATTCCATAAATTCTATAACACGTTCCTCTTTTTTTGAGGCCCGAGGTATTGCATTCAATGCTATAAAATTACTCCAAAGTGCCTGTGGTTCTAAATTTCCTACTTTCATCGCTTTTATTAAACTTGTATTTAACAAAGCTAGAAAAGTTAAGTCAATTTAATATTTAATCATAACTAAACATGTTATTTATATGGCAAAAAACTGAGTAATACTTAACTCATAGATGGAAATGAGATTCCTTTTATCTTCCTAAACAACTCGACAGCATAAATATCCGTCATACCAGATACAAAATCCAATACACACTGAATTTTAGTATAGGCATCTGTTTGCTGTGTTAAAAACTGTTTAGGGATCAACTCGACCAGTTTCCTATGGTATTTTGATTCATTTTGCAGATAAGCAGGAATAAACTCCTCCAATAAGCCACCCATCACCTGGTAACCTGCTACCTCAATTTGTACTACAGATGAATAGTTATAAATCTTTTTAATTGAGACCTTTTCAATCTCCTTCATTACAGAAAGAAATGGTTCTTCGATGGCATCCATCAGGCTTTGGTTAAAGTCGCCATTCAATATGGTTTCCTGTTCTTTAAAGAATACCTCAGAACACAAACCTATTAATGTGCTGATAGATTTTGCCCGCATCAAAGTAATTTTAGCATCATCATCATCTATTTCAGCCAGCCGTGCAGGCATCTTTTCGTCTTTACATAAAGGCAGTAACAGTGTTTCTACCTCTTTGTAAGAAAGAATTTTTAAGCGATGAGCATCTTCAAGATCGATGATGTTATAGCAAATGTCATCTGCAGCCTCTACCAGGTACACCAAAGGATGTCTTTTGTAGATCAATGGGGATCCCTGTACTTTAATCAGATCCATTTCGGCAGCAATTTTCTCAAAACCACCCTGCTCCGATTGGAAGAAGCCATATTTTTTAGTAAAAATGTGCTGTTTATTGTGTCCGGCTATAGCTGCGCAAGGATATTTTGCAATAGCCGCCAATGTAGCGTAGGTAAGGGCAAAGCCGCCAGTTCCTTTTCCGGCAAATGGATGTGTTAAAATACGCAAAGCATTTGCATTACCCTCAAAATGGATCAGATCTTCCCATTGCTCAGGTGATACCTGATCCTTATAAACCTTGCCATCACCATCGGTAAAATAATGAGAAATGGCCGCTTCACCGGAATGTCCGAAAGCAGGATTACCCAAATCATGCGCTAAACAAGCGGAGGCAATGATATTGCCCACCTCACAAAGCAAAGGGCAGGTATCGTCTATACCAGGATCCTGGTCTTTGATTTTATTGTAAAAGATGGTACCCAATGAGCGACCAACGCTGGCTACTTCTAAACTATGGGTTAATCTGTTGTGTACAAATATACTGCCCGGTAAAGGAAATACCTGGGTCTTATTCTGCAATCTTCTAAAGGGCGAGGAAAAGATGATTCTGTCGTAATCGCGTTGAAATTCAGACCTTGATTCTTTCTGGTTGCCAATAAATCTATCTTCATTCCCCCAGCGTTTCGACGACAATAACTTTTCCCAAACCATATATACTTACCTTAACTTTTATAATGTTTCCTGCAAAAATAAAAGCAAAGGTAAGTATTTCCTTAATTGATTTAGTTCAACGATGCCATATCAATTACAAAGCGATAATGTACATCGCCTGCAAGCGTACGCTCATAAGCTTCGTTAATCTGGTCAATATTGATCAACTCTATATCTGAGGTAATGTTATGCGCTGCACAATAATCCAGCATTTCCTGAGTCTCTTTTATGCCACCAACCAATGAGCCTACCAGACTACGGCGACCACCAATTAATTGAAATGCAGACACCTCAGCCGGTGTAGGCGGTACACCCAATAACACCATCACCCCATTGGTTTTCAATAAGGCCAGGTATTCATTATAATCATGTTTAGCAGAAGCCGTATCAATGATAAAATTGAAACTGCTGCCTAATCTTTTCATGTTGTCTTTATCAGTTGTCAGCTCAAAATGGTGGGCACCTAATTTCTCCGCATCCTTTTCTTTCTCCTTAGAACGGCTCAAGACCGTTACATCTGCACCCATTGATGCTGCAAGCTTCACAGCCATGTGGCCAAGTCCACCTAAACCAACAACCGCAACCTTATCTCCTGCTTTTACATTCCAGTGTTTTAAAGGAGAGTAAGTGGTAATTCCGGCACACAATAAAGGAGCAACTTTTTCCAAAGGCAGTTTATCAGAAATGGTCAAAACAAATTTCTGGGTAACCACAATATGCGTTGAATAGCCACCATAAGTGATGGTCTTTTTATCCTGCAGTAAGGAATTATAGGTTTGAGAGTTGCCATTTAAGCAATATTGCTCATTGTCTTCCTTGCAATTGCCACAATGACCGCAGGAATCTACAAAGCAGCCCACACCAACGGTATCACCAACTTTAAACCGCGTTACATTTGACCCTATACGCGTTACTTTACCTACAATTTCGTGCCCTGGAACAATAGGATATGTGGTTCCACCCCACTCATTACGTGCAGTATGAATATCTGAGTGGCATACTCCACAATACAATATCTTTATTTCTACATCATCTGCCAGAGGCTCACGACGATCAACCTGAAAAGGTTCTAATGGTTTATCTGCACTTTTAGCGGCATAAGATTTTACTGCATTCATGTTTTTTATGATTATGAGAAATGATAACAAATGTAAGGCAACAATTGTTGCAGCTTTTTAGCAGGTTAATCTCCGCGTAATGACCGCAGCGAAAAAGCTGCTCCGGTACCAAGGGCTGCCCCTGCGACTACATCAGTAGGATAATGTACACCTAAATATAAACGCGAAAAACCTACAGCGCCAGCCCATAGATAGGAAGGTGCTATAACATACCATTTAGGATAAGCCTGAGAAAGCGCAGTTGCTGTAGTAAAAGCCGTAGAGGTATGTCCGGATGGAAATGAATATTCTGAAGGCTGATATACCGCTTTAATCTTCACATTGGCCAGAAAAGGTCTTGGTCGTTTTACGATTCTTTTAAGCAGCATCGTAAAGAGCACATTTACTGCCGAACTGCTGGCTACATACAATGCATTTTGCCGCATTGCTTTATCATCGTTAATGACTCCTGCGGTAAGCAAGCCCATAGGCACACCAATATTTACCCAATCGTTGTGATTGGATATAAAAAGAAAAACGCCGGTCTTTTCGGGGGTTCTTGTCTCCGATAGATTGATCAGCACCTGATCATCAAATTGCTGTAATTTACTTTGCGCTCGTAGTTGTAATGGCAGCGATACAGGAAAAACAAATACGAACAGTAATAAATTTCTAAAATAAAGGCTTTTCATAGTTAAAAACGCTTAGCCGCAAAATACTAAGATTTAATAACAACTTATACCTTTAGCTAAATAAAGGACGGGACGGGTGGGAGCCGCCCCTATCCAAACCTAACGCATTATTTCTTTAAACCTTCTCTTAGTGCATCCCAGAGTGGCTGTTTCAGTCTATTGTACTGCGGCGCATATACATGCACTACATCAAAAAGCATCACCCCACCTGATGCATTTGCCCGAATGTATTTAATCGTATTGCTAATGGCCTGTTGATTGGGCCAATCCACATTTCCCATATCTAAACTGCCATATAAAGGCATTTTATTCCTTGTGATATACTTCGTACCTTTCAGGGAGCCTTCTACACTCCACCAGTGATAAGCCAAACCTGCCGTCGCCGGATTATCCACCAGCATCAATTGCGTAAAATAGTTACCCGTCATTAAAAGATCCAACTGCTCCGCATAACCTGTTTTATTGTAATCCGGATAAGACCAATCGAAACGCAACTCATTATCATTAAAAGGGTCATAATCTTCACTTGCCCAATTTACTCCTACCGAGTAATAAGTCGTGTACCAGGCGCCTACATAAACACCAAACTTCATATTTGGCTTCACACTTTTAACCGCAGCTCTTGCTTTTACAAAAAAATCATGAATTACAGTAGCACGATAAAGTAACCAGCGTTTATAGTACTTGCCGGTAACATTCGGCGTAACTACCCCGCTTACGATTTTCCAGCTTTTAACAATATCTAAAGGAAAATCCATTCGTTTTGCCTGACTATCATCGTATTTCGTTTCCAGGAATTTGATAAAATCATTTTTACTGTAATCAGAAAAATCAGCATTGATATCTGTGTAACGTGCATAATCAAGCAATAAACCGTCAATATCATACTTACCTACTATTTCCTTAACGATATTGAGTGCACGCTCCTGAACTGCCGGAATTGAAGGGTTTACAAAGCCATTTTTACCTGTAGATACAATCGGTACCCGTTTTCCGGTTTCGTCACATACAATAGACTGATACTGATCTCTCCATACTGCATCTTCATATACTTTACCTTTACCCGCCGATCCTTCTACAAAGGTTACAATCGAAGCATAGATCTTAAAGTTTCTCTTTTTTGCTTCGGCAATCATAAACCCGACATAATCTACCCCTGGTGTAAAAGTTTTTCCATCCATACTCGTTATCTGGGGAGCATAGTTACTCGGATACATGGTATACCCATTTGAACCTTTTACATCCAGCACCAGACCGGTTACACCAACCTGCTTAAGCGTATCCAACGTTCTTCGGATCTTGGCGGTATCGTTAAATCTGCCATAAGTACCAAAAACATTAGAACGGGCATCTACCCATGCAATGGCTTCATTGCGGCGCATGGTATCCGGCAAGATGTTGGTCGTTTCATCAGGCAACAATTTTTTGGCAACATTTGATTTTTTACAGGCTGTAAAACCGACAATCAAAACTGCAGACCATATGCATATTTTATAAATAATCTTCTTCATCAGATTTAATTTTTAGGTTAATCATAATTAGCAGCTTACCGACTAACCACGCGATAAGCTGCAGGGTATTGATAGATATTAAGGAGCGTATTTAGTAAACTCATGTGCCAGTATACCACCATTGGTAAGCAACATATATACCTGTAACCGTTCTTTATCCGGCGAAAGTCCAAAACACACATCCCCGGTACCGTTGCTATTTACAGTTGCCCCTAAAAACTCTTCAGAGTTGTAGATGTTAAAAGTTCGATACCTTGGATCTGCTGCAGATAGACTAATCTTCGAACTCTCGGTTACATCATACAATCCAAGTATGGCATTATTATAACTCGTTGTTTTCACAAACTTCTGAATTGCAAGATACTTAGCCTTATTAAACACGATGTAATCGGTAGCAAAATGGAATAAACCAAATACAGCACTCTCATTTGCAAAGCCTATGCTACGCTCGTTCGAAACACCATTTACCAAAGCAATCTCAAATTGGTAATTGATAAAATAGTCCGTATTTGCATCAGTAGAAACAGGTTGCGCATCTGCCTGATAGCCCATAAAAGTGGTTGAACCACCTGTAACTGACTTGTAAGTAATCACATCCGGTGTATTCTTGACCAGTACCCCATTTACAATTCTCCACTTATAGATTACTGAAGATTGACCGCCGGTACTCATAATCACCGCATCGCTATTCACACTTCCATAAATATTAAGTCGCCTTCCTACTCCACCATCACCGGTTATTCCGGCAGGATTGTTATTTGTCCACTCAATCAGTTTAACCGGAGTAGCATCCACATCAGTCCACTTGTAAACGATAAAATTGCCATTTTTAGCCGCATAAGTTGTGCCTATTAAATTGCCATCGGCATCATTTACAATCTGCATAGCCAGGGCACTAAATGGCAGTGGCATGTTCTTAATATACGCACCGGTATGTCTGTTAAATACCCTGTAAACCGCCGGGTTTGTACGAACAACTGTAACCAGATAATCACCGGACACGGCTAATGAGGGTTCATTATTGGCCGTAAAACCTAGTTCGGCAGCAGTTTTAGACCATAACCTTCTATTTATACCTACACCATAATCCAATTTAACAGGTTCTGCGGCTTTTAGGGTATATGTCTTCTTTCTACCATCCACACCAGTAATCGTTAGCGGCAAATTCTTTGACAAATTGATGGTTGATCCACTTGCAATAGAGCTGGTAGAGTGGCTGTTAATCTCCAGGTTTAATGTTGCTGCCGATAAGTCTGTCCCAGGTAAAATGTAAAACAATACATCGTCGCCTTTAATTACTGCCTCTATTTCTTGTGTTGAAGCTCCTGTCTGATACTGTACTTTTGCCTTGGTGATCGAAACATCGCCCACCTTTTTAGAAACAACCACAAAGGACCTGACGTCACCAGAACCTGAAGTTATATTTAATTTAAAAGGTTTTGATACATCCTGAACAACACCCAATGCAGGTGTTACCATTGCATCTGATGGTACTGTAGACCTGATGATAATCTTTGTCAGATCTACCGCATTATCCGAATTGACAGGATAATAATAGGGCATTTCAAAGTATATCGTATCCCTGTTCGCACTAAAGATAGGTTCAAAAAGACGACTACTTCCCATCCCTTCAATCGTACCATAAATATCACTCAGGTCGTTCTTCGTATTACGAACTACCTTTTCTGCCTTTTTACAGGAGTTAAGCATCAGACCAGCCAATGCTGTAACTATAAAAAACAATGATAATCTCTTCATCACTAAAAGTTTAATGTTATAACTAAATACTACCATCCCTTTATCTGGGTAATTGCATTGTTCCTCAAAATCTCTTCCTGTGGAATTGGAATGTAATACAAGGCTGGTGTAAACTGACGGTTTGCGTTGTCAACAGGAACAGTACTATAGGTAAATGATGACCCATTTGGTGCGCCCTTATGGCCGGTAAACCTTACATTGTTCAACACAACATGTGCCTTTCTCCATCTTCTAAGATCCCAATAGCGATGTCCTTCAAAAGCCAGCTCCACTTTGCGCTCATGCTCTACCGCTTGCATTAACTCTGCAGGCGTTTGAGAAGGTGTATTTGGTAAACCTCTTTTATTTCTCAGCGTATTTAATGATGCTTTTGCACCGGGGATGTCATTGATCTTAGATTTTGCTTCTGCATCAATCAATAACACCTCTGCATAGCGCAATTCCATCCAGCTCTGGTCACTTTTGTTAACTACTATATCGGTATTCAATGGGTCCAGAAACTTCTTAGTATAGTAACCACTCACTGTCTTTTTAGGATCTGTGGAAGCTCCATATTCGGTAATCCCTTCAACCGCATCGCCTGGTGTTGTATTTATCGTACGACCTTTCCAGCTCGACCCGTTAAATAATATAGAAGCATTAAATCGTTGCTCCCTATTCACATAAGGATTTGCGGCCATTGTAGGGTTAGACCATGAAAACTTTGAGCCATCGCTCATTTCAAACTCATCCACTAACTCTGCAGTCGGCACACCATACACCAACACTTGTCCAGGTGCATCCTTTGGCGGCGCAAAGCCCAGATCGTACTGATGGGTTAACTGTGGACGGATAAAATCTATTTTAAAAATGGCTTCTTTGGTGTTTTTATTGGTAAAAACAGAAGCGAAATTTGCATCCAGATCATATAAACCTTCCCCGGCCAGTTTCTTCACTTCGTCCGCAGCTTTAGATGCATTGGTATAATAAGCAGTAGCTTTTGCTGCCGGCACACCTGTCAATTCATCCGAATTAAACTGCTTTTTATCGTACTCCGCTATAGAAGCTGCATATAACCAGGTTCTGGCCAGCATTCCGTAAGCTGCGCCCTTAGTCACCCTGCCCGTATTTGCACTATCCCAGGTTTTAGGTAAATATTCGGCTGCAAAGGCAAAATCTGCTGCTATAAAATTCCAGCAATCATCTTCACTGGAACGTTGCTTGTCTTTTTCACTGGTCAGTTTATCCAGCAAAATTACACTACCATGTAATCTTGCCAACCAGAAGTAAACATACCCCCTGATAAAACGAGCTTCGGCCTGAAACTTTAGTTTAGTTCCTTCATCAAGGCCCTGTGCTTTGGTATCCAACCCTTCCAAAAATTCATTCAAACGACGAATTCTAACATATGCACTTGTCCAATAATTTAACATCGGACCAGCAGCACTCACTCTCGAAGCATCCGACGCAAGGATGTTAACTGTTCCGTTACCCGAAACACCAGACGAATACTTCATGATATCCGTTAATGCATCTGTAGCATTGTCGTAACCGATTGGAAACGTACCGAATTTAAAAGTACCAAACTCTGCATACATCCCTATAATATAAAGGCGGATGTTGGCCGGATTCTGATAAACAGCTACATCGGTGTACTTATCTAATGGATCTGTATCTATTTTACACCCGCTCATTGCCAGAATTGCACCTGCTATGAGGAATGATTTTTTTAATGTTTTTAAATATACGCTCATAACTCAGATTAAAATATTAGGTTAACTCCTGCGGAAATCATCTTCTGCTGAGGATAAAATCCATTATTTACGTTAGGCATTTCCGGATCAAGGTATTTCAGTTTATCCCAGGTAAACAGGTTAAATCCTGAAACATAAAAGCGCATTTTTTCTATTTTCGATTTAAATAAGCTTCTTGGTAACGTATAACCAATCTGAATAGCCTTCAGCCTTAAATAGTCGTTGTTTTTTATAAAAGCTGAGTTAGCATTTGCATTGTGCGGCGAAAGTGCAACACCACCTGAGGTTAACCTTGGGAATTTGGCATCCTGATTATCAGGCCTCCAGGCCTGC
Source organism: Candidatus Pedobacter colombiensis (assembly GCA_029202485.1). NCBI lineage: Bacteria > Pseudomonadati > Bacteroidota > Sphingobacteriia > Sphingobacteriales > Sphingobacteriaceae > Pedobacter > Candidatus Pedobacter colombiensis. The sequence continues at coordinate 2,688,624 of CP119313.1, forward strand.
TCAACCAAATAGTATGGTGAGTTACCATACCCGTAAAATGTTTTGGTAAAAGGGGTATTGTCTTCCACACCTGAAGTACCTGATGATCCCTCATAAACACCTGCCAAAGCTACACTGGATAGCGCTGCTCCCTGAAACAACATGGAGAAATCAAAACCGGCATATGCAGCTTCAATGTTTAACCCATACATAATTTCTGGCATATTACTTTTTCCTACAAAAGTCATATCCGCATCGCGGGTAACCTTTCCATCACCATTCAAATCTTTATATTTAAAGAACCCCGGGGCTATGATCCCACTGCTTGGTGAAGAACCATTTCTGGCCTCTTCCCAGGTGTTGTAAAATCCTTCCACAACAAAACCTAGTTTCTCACCTATTGGTCTGCCCGTTCTTTTTTGCCATGATGGCAGGTTCTCATTTTCATTAATTAAAATGATCTTATTTCGTGCCCAGTTAAAATTACCCGTTATACCATAACTAAATTTACCAAGCGTATTGCGGTGTCTGATCTGAAGGTCAAAACCCCTGTTATCGGTAATTCCATCATTAAATGTCGAAGGGAAATTACCTCCTACAGAAGGTGGATAAAGGCCCGATCTACCAGTAAGAATGTCGGTTACAACCTTATAGAAGTAATCAAAATCTACCCCCAGTTTACCCTTCCAAAACTCGGCTTCAAAACCGACATTGGTAACCCGATGTTTTTCCCAGGTAAGGTCTTTATTGGGAGGTGCCCCGGTATACAATGCAGAGACACTTGATCCTCCGATAACTGCCACAGGACTGGTTGTAAAACTAAAGGTTGGCAGATAAGCAAAACTACTCAAGGTTTCCTCTTTACCCAAAATACCAATAGAAGCCTTGATTTTAAAGAAATCCATTGTGTTTTTTAAGGGCTCAAAGAACTTTTCCTCACTGGCTACCCATCCCAGTCCGGCGCCAGGGAAATAACCCCAACGTCCTTTTTCAGGGAAATTAATTGAAGCATCGCTACGTAGAGCTACTTCAAACAGGTATTTATTTTTGTAGGAATAATTAACCCTTCCTACATAACCATGTCTTGCCGTTGAGCCACTGGAACCTGTTGGACTAATTACATCAGCAGCAGCTGTACTGCCAAAATCAATATCTTGCAGCTCAGTCAAAGCAAAGTTTCTTGCACCTGCAGAAAACAAATTACTGTTGTATCTCGACCATTCATAGAGTGCCAATGCATTAATGGTGTGATCACCAAAGCTTTTGGAATAGGTTAAGCTGGGTTGGAAAGTCACCCTGTTATTTTGAACGTAACTTTGACGAAGTGTAGGCACGGTGATGCCCGGAGGATTGGCAATCAGCGTATAATCACCGGTAGTCTGCGTTCTTCCCCTACCCATTAACTGATAGGGTGTGACCCAGCCTTTGTTCTCTGTAGCATTCTTATCAAACGATGTTTGCACTTTTCCCGAGAGGCCATCTACCCAGGGTACTTTTACATTAAAAACCAAAGTACTCTGAAATACATTTGTTTCAGCTCGCTGATAGCCTGATTTCAAAACTGAGGCAATTGGATTTACATAGCCCGCATTACTGTTATAAGCTGTTGGCAGCCCATTAGGTGCATACATCGGCATATTCGGCAAAGTCCTTACTGCCTGATAAAACGGGTTCATGTACGACGCATTGTCTGGTGATATTCCCGGTGTATGCGTCTTTTGCATCCTGGCGTTGATATCAAATGAAACGGAAAGTATATCATTCAACTTAGCATCCAAATTGGTGCGCAGATTAAACCGCTTATATCCAGTATTTGCTACTACTCCATCCTGATCCAGGTAACCTATGTTAGAGAAGTATTTTACCCTTTCTGTTCCGCCTCTAACTGTTACTCCGTGAGTTTGAGAAGTACTGGATTTACCTAAAAACTCACCTATCCAATCTGTATTTCCCAGTAATGGATTGGTATTTGTCCCATTTCTAATTGCATTGATCTGCGATTTATTGTAGGTTAAAGGGTTAGGGTCCTGGTCCGTGCTAATCCTATATTCATTATCCATTTCTTCTGCTCTCGAAAACCACTCCATGTAATCAGGGCCATCTAAAAACTTAGGAAAACGTGTGTTTGAATTGACCATAACGGCGCCATCATAACTGATGCTTGGTTGTTGCGCCTTCCCCCTTTTGGTGGTCACCAATATGATCCCATTTGCGGCCTGTATCCCATAAACAGACAGGGCTACTGCATCTTTTAAGATAGAGATACTTTCAATTTCATTGGGATCTAATTGAGCAAATGGGCGCTCAACACCATCAACAATGGCAATTGGTCCCTGACTTCCCTGATAAGAAGAGGTTCCCCTGATCCTAAGCGTGGCATCATCTGCTCCCGGCCGGCCGGATTGCTGCAAGGTTGTAATCCCGGGTAACCTTCCCGATAGCATATTGGTAATGTTCATGGTTGGCATCTGCTTCAAATCCGCACTGCTGATCTGTGCTACCGCCCCAATTACATTTCGCCTCTTTTGTGTACCATATCCAACTACAACCACCTCTTCAAGACCTTTATTAGCCTCAAAAAGTGTAACATTGATTAATGTATTGTTATTTACTTCGACTTCTTTATTTAGATAGCCGATATAGCTAAACACAAGTGTTTCATCCCCCTTGGGAAGTTTAATCACAAATTCACCATTGCTATTTGTACTCACGGCTAATGTACTTCCCTTAACTTTAACGCTTACACCAATCAATGGAAGTCCTTTTTCGTCCAATACCCGTCCGCGTACATCAACGATCGCAAAATAGCCAAGCACTTTGTCCAATACAGAAACATCCTTTTCCTTTACAATTACCGTTTTATTTTCTATCCGGTAACTCAGTGGCTGGTCCTTAAAACAAATCATTAAAGCTTTGTCCAGGCTCACGTTGTTCAGGTTTAAGTTAACCGGCTTTGCATCACTCATTAGCTTGTCGCTATAAAAGAAATCATAACCGGTTTGCATTCTGATTTCTTTAAACACATTTACCAATGCAGCATTGCTATACTTTAAGGTTACATTTTGGCTATAAGTGCTTGCGCTAAGGTGTAAAATTGTGGTTGTTAGTAATACTACAATTAGTTTGACCCTCATAATAATCTGTCGTTTGATTGTTGGGTTCATCCCCTTTAACGGGTTCATAATCAACAAAAAGTTGGCTACGCAAGCCGGTGGCCGACATAGGCTTTTAATGTAAAATTTCATACATTTGAATCTGTTTAAATCTATGAAGTGCTTACTTTACAAGGGGAAACACTTCATATCGTTCATTAATTAATTGGTTACACCATACCCAAATCTTTGGGTTTAATGGATAAGTATTAAACAATTACCGGGGGTGTTTCCAGCACTTCCGGTAAATTTAATTTTGCTATAATGACGGTTTATGTACTGTTTTTGTAGTCTTTTTTCATCTTGTTTGTTTGGTTAAGTTTTGTTTTGTTTTGTTTATTTCATTACAATTACCTTTTTGCCAGTAATATCGAACTTAAGCCGTCCGGCAGATTGCATAATTTTTAGTACTTCTGAAATGTTCTTAGATCTGGAAACAAAACCACTATAGGTTTGATTCTGATCCACTTCTTTATCATATTCAACCGTTACATCATACCAGCGTGATACTTTTCTCATGATACCTGCAAGGCTTTCCTTCTTAAACATAAAATCACCATTTTTCCAGTCCATAACCTGTTCTATATCGGCAATCGCCACCTTTATATCACCATGCGTTGAGCTTGCCTGTTCACCGGGACTAATGATTGTTGATAGCTGATGCAGTACCACACCAGCTTTCCCATTTTCATAGCCCACTGGTGCTGTTTTAACCGATCCCTCCAATAGTGTGGTGACGGATTTTTGCTCATCTGCATAGCTATTGATGTTAAAATGCGTGCCCAACACTTCAATTTCCTGCTTATCCGTTCTTACAATAAAAGGGTGCTTTTTATCTTTGCTAACCTCAAAATAGGCCTCCCCCTTAAGTTCAACTCTACGTTCAGGAATATTTGTAAATCTTTCGGAGAATTTAATAGAAGATGCTGCGTTTAACCAAACTCTGGTACCATCAGGCAGTATAACCTGGTGTTGACCACCTTTAGGTGTTTCAATTGTATTATAGGCTTCCTTCGTGCCCGAAACAGCTGTTTTGTCGGTCACCTGATAAACCAATTGTCCATTGGAAGTTTTAGAAATCACCACACCAGATTCCTTTACCAATTCGCCATTTAAAGCATCAGTAATAGAAATCTTAGCCCCATTGGCCAAAGTTAAAATGGCTTTATTCTTTCCACAAGGAATGTCTTTATGTGCAGCAATTACAGTTATATCATTGTCATTCTTAAATTTAGGGTAAAAGTAAAAGCCAATACCCAGAGTTAGCAGTACTGCTGCTGCCACAGCAATACGTGGCCATAAGCTGATCCGTTTTACAACGGGAATGCGGGATACCCGAATCTGCAAATCCTTTAAATCCTCATCAAGTTCCTTTTCTGTTAAGTCGAACGTTCTTGCCTCGCCATATGTAAGCCAATCCTCTACCATTTTCTGCTCTGCCGGACTACATGATCCAGATTGGTATTTTTTCAATAAGCTTTCCGCGTCATTATGCTGCATCATTTCATGCTATTTTAATTACATAACGATTTGGCTGAACACAGGGGTTAAATAAAAATGAAAAAAATAAACCTATAAAACCAGGATCACCAGCGACCCCAGTTTAGTTTTTAATATTTTTAGTGCATGATGCATGTGGCTTTTAACGGTTTGCTCGGATAAGCTCAGTGTTGTTGCAATTTCTTTACGGGACAGGTTGGTTTTCCGGCTCAGCTCAAATACTTCACGCATTTTATAAGGCAGGTTAGCGATTTCCTTTTCAATAAGGTTAGCCAATTCATTGTGGCGCACCAGATAATCAGTGGCATTCTGTTCTGTATCGAGATACTTCTGAAAGGTTTCGAGATAACGTTGGGACACTTTTTTGTGTTTATACAAATCAAATATCCGGTTTTTAAGGATGGTAAACAGATAAGCAGGTACTCCACCGGATATATTTAGTATATCGCGTTTTTCCCAGAATGTAAGAAAAAGTTCATGAATAAGATCTTTAGCTTCTTCCCTATCACCAATCTTCTTATAGGCAAAAATGTAAAGTAAAGATTGATATCGATTAAAGATTTCTGTAAATGCAGTTCTGTTCCCAGACTTTAATAAGTCTACCAATTCAGTATCAGAAAAGTCTCTATACAGTTCCATAAACTAAGCAATCCGGATGTCATTTGGTTAAAACTTCTTACCTATCTAAACTTAAAACTAAGTTTTAAATTTATTTTATTAAGATACAACCAATATTAAATAATTATTTTCAAATAATCATAATATTGACTCAATGATTCCAGGTATTTCTTTGCCTAGGTGTTTTTTCCTGCTGTATAAAGGAAATGGTTAAAATAGAAAGACTAGGCTTTAAAGACTTCTGCTAAAAGTTCATAAGATCTTAATCTGGCCTGATGGTCAAATATATGCGAAGTAGCCATAATCTCATTAACTCCGGTTTGGTCTACAAACTGCTGAAGATCTGCCTTAAGTGTTTCTTTACTACCAACAAATGTACATGCCAGCATTTGACTGGCCTGTTCTTCTTCATATACATCCCATACCGTATCCATATTGTCAACAGGAGGCTGTAACAACTTGCGCTTTCCGGTAACAATCCCCAGAAATAGCTGGTAAAGCGAAGTCACCAGGCGGTTTGCTTCTGCATCAGTATCTGCGGCAACAACATTTACACAAGCCAGTACATAAGGCTCACTCAGGTGAACAGATGGTTTAAAGTTTTGTCTGTATAGATT